>DASXVC010000112.1:0-15917 GCA_036504495.1 Geothrix sp. | reverse complement strand
GAAGGCCTCGACGCTCCGCATGATGGGGTTCCGGCCCTGGTAGTGCACGTGGCCGTCGGCGCTCTTCTCGTGCTCGGGATCCGGCCAGACGGCGCTGAGCATGGGATCCAGCGTGAAGCTCACGAACAGCGAGATCGCCACAGCGAAAGCCACCACGATGCCGAAGGGGAAGAAGAACTTGCCCACGATGCCGCCCATGAAGGCCACGGGCACGAACACCGCCAGGATCGACAGGGTCGTGGCGATCACCGCGGGTCCGATCTCAGCCGTGCCCTCGCGGGCGGCGGTGACGTGGTCTTTGCCCATCTCCGCGTGCCGCGTGATGTTCTCCCGGACCACGATGGCGTCATCGATGAGGATGCCGATGGCCAGGCTGAGGCCCATGAGCGTCATGGTGTTCAGGGTGAAGTCCAGGGCCCGCATGATGATGAAGGTGGAGATCACGCTCACGGGCAGCGTGAGGCTGGTGATGAGCGTGGACCGCCAGCTCTTCAGGAAGAAGAACACGATGATCACCGTGAGCAGGCCGCCCACGTAGATGGAGATGTTCACGTCCTCCACGTTGTTGATGATGAAGCGGGCATTGTCCTTGGCCGTGACCACTTCGACGCCCTGCTTCTGCAGTTCGGGCTTCAGCTCCTCCAGGGCCTTCTCCACCGCGGTCACCATGGCCACGGTGTTGCCCCCGGTCTGCCGCTGGATCTCCAGGGCCACCACATCCTTGCCGCCCAGGCGGGCCAGGCTCCGCCGCTCCTTGATGCCGTCCACGATCGTGGCGACTTCCTGCAGCTCGATGGGGCGGCCTTCCTTGTTGCCCACGATGACGTGGTTGAAATCCTCCACGGACTTGGCCTTGGCATCCACCTTCACGGACACCTCACGGCCACCCTGGAGCAGGTTGCCGCTGGGGATGGCCATGGTGTCGCCAGCCAGGGCGTTCTTCACGGCCGATAGCGACAGCCCCTGGGATTCCAGCTTCTGGGGATCGATCTGGATGAGGATCTCGCGGGTGCTGCCGCCCACAGGATCCACCTTGCCCACGCCGGAGATGTTCTCGATGCGCCGCTTGAGGAAGTCCTCGGCGATGCGGGTGAGTTCCCGGTCGTTCATGCCCGGGTACTTGGCGTCTGGCTGCACCACCAGGGAGAGCACCGGGAGCTGCGCCGGATCGAACTTGGAGATGACGGGCTCCTCGATGTTGCTGGGGAGGTTCCGGCGGATCTGGCCGATCTTGGTGCGGACGTCGTTGAGGGCGTTGTCCACGTTGCGGCCCAGGTGGAACTGGATCACCAGCGTACCCAGTCCCTCCTGGCTGGTGGAGCTGATCTCCTTGATCTTCTCAATGGGATTGACGGCCTCCTCGATCTTCCGGACGACGTCCTGCTTGACGGACTCGGGGCTGGCGCCGGGGTAGATGACGGAGACGGTGACGGTGGGAATGTCGGTGTTGGGGTACTGGTCGATGCCCAGGGTCTTCACCGAGAAGAGGCCGAGCACCACCAGGGCCAGCATGATGCAGACGGTGAAGACGGGCCTGCGGATGGAGAAATCAGACAGGAACATGGGTCACTTCCCCCCTGCGGCGGAGCCGCCATTCGCGCTGGTCGGGGCGGCGCCGCTGATCACGCGGAGGCGGCTGCCCTCGCTCACCAGATCCTTGCCGCTGTCGACGACCTGGGCGCCAAGGCCCAGCCCGCTGACCGGCCGGTAGCCATCCTGTTCCGGCCCCAGGGCCACCTTCCGGCGGCGGGCCACGCCCTCTTCGGAGATGAAGATCTCCGCATCGCGGTCCTGGGCCTTCAGCAAGGTGGCCGGAAGGGCCGGGCTCTTGGATTCGCCCTCACCGAGGATGACGCCCTCCACGAAGAGGCCACCCTTGAGGAGGCCATCCGGATTCGGGACCTCGACCCGCACGCGCAGGGTGCGGCCATCCTGGGAGAGGCTGGGGCTCACCTGGGCCACGCGGCCTTCCACCGGACGGTCCAGGCCGATGGCCCGGAAGGTCGCCCGCTGGCCAGCTTTCACTCGGGCCATGGCTTCGGTGGGAAGGTCGGCGCGGATCTCCAGCTTGCGGTTGTCCACGACCTCGAAGGCGGTCTGGCCGGGGTTCAACATCTCGCCAGGCTGGACCGCGCGCCGGGCCACCTGGCCGGCGAAGGGCGCCACGAGGCGGGCCTTTCTCAGCCGCAGCCGGGCCAGGCCCAGGTTGCTCTCTGCGGCCTGGGCCGCGGCTTTGGTGGCGTTGTACACCGTTTCCGCCTGCTGGGCGGCCTGGCGGGTGATGCTGCGCTTCTCCAGCAGCGCGACGGCGCGGTCGTTGTCGCGCTGGGCCTGGAGCGCCTGGGCCTTGGCCTGGGCCAGCTGGGCCTCAGAGGCCTGGACCCCCAGCAGGTAGTCGTCCTCATCCTGGGCGCCCAGCAGGGCACCGGCGGCCACGGTGTCGCCCTCCTGCACCGCCACCCGGGTCACGCGGCCGGTCACCTCGGCCTTCAGCTCGGCGCGGTTCACGGCCAGCAGGGTGCCGGTGAAGGCCACGGCGGGACGGAAGCTGCGTTCCTGGACGGGCACCAGGGTGACGGCCACCTCGCCGGAGGACTTCACCGTGGCCTGGTGGTCGAGTTCAGTGTTGCGCTTGCCGCGGTGGTAGCTCGCGGCTCCGGCGATCACGACGACGGGCAGGACGATGTAGAGGAGAAGGGATTTGCGGTTCATGGTCAGCTCCAAGAAGGTCGTCGATGTCAAAGAGGCGGCAGGCCCAGGGCCCGGCGCTGGTCGAAGCGCGCGGCCCAGAGGCCCAGTTCGGCGCGGCGCCGCTGGCTTTCGGCCTGGCGTTCGGCGCGTTCCGCCTGGAGGAGGTCGAGGGAGGTGATGAGCCCCTGGTCGAAGGACTCGCGGCTCATGCGCAGGGCCTCCAGCGTGGCGTCATGGGCCTTGCGGGAGGCCTCGGCCAGGGCGATGGCCTTTTCCAGTTCGCGGTCCGCGCTGCTCTGTTCGATGGCGATGGACCGTTCCCGGTCCACGCGCATCTGCTTCACCTGCTCCAGCTGGGCCGTGTTCTGGGCCCGCTTGCCGGAGCTGCGCAGCCCGTCGAAGATGGGGAACTTCATGGTGACGCTCACCTTCCAGGTGTCGTAGGGCTCCTTGAAGAGGTTGTCCGTCTTGCCCGCCTGGTAGCCGTAGCTGGCGCTGAGGTCGAACTTGGGCCGCAGGTCGGAGGTGATGATCTTTTCATTGGCCCGGTACATGGCCTCCTGCTGCTTCAGCTGGGCCAGCTCGCTGCGTTCCGCGCCCGCTGGCCGCGCTCCGGCCTCCGGCTGGCCCAGGTCCGCCAGCGCCAGCGGGGCCTTGGGATCCAGGCCCAGCTGACCGTTCAGCACTTCCGTGGCCCGCTTCACATTGGCCTCCGCCTGGAGTGCCTCGGGAATCACGGCCAGCAGCTCGCTCTCGGCCCGCAGCCGGTCCAGTTCCGTGGCGGACTGGGCCTCCAGCCGGGCCTTCACGTCGGAGACGAACTGCTCCGCCGTTTTCCGCCGGGTCTCGATGACCTCCTGCTCCGCCTGGGCCGACAGCACGCCGAGGTAGGCCTTGGCGACGCCGTGCAGGACATCCAGCTCGGAGGTGGTGAAAGCCAGGGCGGCTTCCTGCTCGCCCATCTTGGCGATGTCGATGGCCGTGCCGAGCTTGCCCCAGTAGAAGAGGGGCTGGGTCAGGTTGGCCTGGCTGGTGTAGATGCTCCGGGCGCCCACCAGGGAGGAGGGCGACAGGCCGAAGGCTGCGGCGCTGTCCGCGAAGCCGCTGTTGAGGATGGAGACATCCCGCGCCCGGGTGAAATCCCCGATGAGGGTGACCTGCGGCAGGGCGTCGGCGCGGGTGGTGGTGATGAGGCCGCGGCGTTCCTCCACGCGGGCTTTGGCGGCGCGCAGCATGGCGTTCTCGGACCGGGCGCGGGACAGGGCGCCGGAGAGATCCAGCGCGAGGGGGGCGCGCGGGGTTTGGGCGGGTGCTGGCGCCTGGAGGGCGGGAGGGGAGATCAAGAGCATGTCAGTTCCTTGGCTGCAGGCAGGCTTCAGGGACGCCGAGTCCCCGGAGGCTGAAATCGGTGAAGTGCTGGATGAGTACCGAGAGGTCTTCCGGATAGTTGGGGTTCCCGCGGATGAGCCGGACGATCCCGAGGGAATTGCGGAAATAGAGCATCTGCCCTTGGATGCTCAAGCCCATGTTCATGAGTTCGTCAGTGGACAGGTCCGGACGGAGCACCTGGAGGCAGTGCATCAGGTGTTCGACGTGAGGCCGGATCTGCTCCATGAGCAGGGCGGAGGAGGCCGGCCGGGGCGCTTGCATCTCCCTGGCCATGAGCGCCATGGCCGCCTCCTCCACCGGGTCGGTCCGGTGGTCGCAGGCCATCAGGTCCTCCATGAAGGCCCGGATGTGCTCCTTCAGTCCCTGGAGGGCATCTTCGCGCGCGCCCGGGCCCTCGACCCGGGGCCGCAGGGCGAGCGCCGCCACGTGGCAGGCCTTCCGGGCGAAGATGTAGCGGAGGGCCTCCAGGTAGAGCCCCTCCTTCCCGCAGAAGTGGTAGGTCACCAGGGCCGAGTTGGCATTGGCCCCCTTGGCGATCTCCCGGATACCGGCCCCATCGAAACCTTTGGCCGCGAACTGGAGGATGGCCGATTCGATGAGCCGCGTCCGGGTGTCCTGGGGCAGAGCTGGATGAGTCATGGCGCGCCTCGAAGGGGTTAAATCAATCGAATGATCAATCCGATCCAACCAGATTAATCAATCGTTTGATTCTGTCAACCTCTCACCAAAATCTCTTGGCCTTTTCGCCAGCCCGCGCGTCTTTGTGCGATCCTGGGGGCCTTCTCGTCTGGAGTTGCCATGCTCTTCCTGGTCTTCTATTTCCTTCTCTTCGCGGTGCTGACCTTTCAGGGCACCCATGTGGCCGGTGAGATCAAGACCCCCCTCGGCACCCTGCCCGAGGAAGTGGGCCAGGCGCCGGTGGTTTCAGCCCGCTGGGGCATCCTGCTCATCGGCGTGGGCCTCCTGGGCGCCATCGTCGGCCTGCTGAGCTTCCGCTGGACCGGCCTGGTGGCCGTCCGCCCGGCCCTCTTCTATGCGGGCCTCGGCGTCCTCGCCCTCTACGGCCTCTGGGTCATCTTTCTGGGCCGCAAGCCCGAGTTCATGGGCAAAGCCGCCGTGGCCGACGATCACGGCCACGGGCACCACTAGGCCGGCCCGGTAGACGCGAAAAGGCGGCCCAATGGGCCGCCTTTTCTTTGGAACGGTAAGAAGAACTAGATCTTCTGGACGTTGGTGGCCTGGGGGCCCTTCTGGCCCTGGGCGACTTCGAAGCTGACACGCTGATTCTCGTCCAGCGTGCGGAAGCCGCCGCCCTGGATGGCGGTGTGGTGGACGAAGAGGTCAGCGCCGCCCTCATCGGGGGTGATGAAGCCGAAGCCCTTCTCGGCGTTGAACCACTTGACGGTGCCTTGTGCCATGACTGTTTCCTGCATGATGTCTGGTGATGATGTAGCGATGACTTTCCCCAGACAAGGCCGTCATTGCGTTGATGTGAATTCCGCCCCTGGCGGCTCACGCCAAACAGCATGACAGGATTGCCAGCGTCCACCTCTTTTTTCTGCGGGTGGCCGCGATTATTAGAATCGAACCACAGCCCCGAAACCGACCCCCTTGCGGTCCAGCTTCAACTCCAGGTCATCCTTCACCGAACCCTTGGGAACATCGAAGGAGCCGCCCTCATAGAAGGCCCGGAGCCCGAACCAGCTCACGGGATAGACCCGCAGGTCCGCCCCGTAGAGGGTGTATTTGGCACTCTTGTAGCCCAGGTAGTGCACGTAGGCCTTGGCCTCCACCGCCCCGTTGAACCCGCGGGATCCGCCGGAAAGGCCGATCTGGGGGATGGGGGCGGTCACCCGGGTGCTCGAGGCCACCGGGGATCCCACCGGGGGCGCGCTGCTGGCGTCCAGATCCAGGGTCCAGGCCTGCACCCCCAGGTCGAGCCCCAGCCAGGCATCGGACTCGCGCACGAACTTGATGGTCCAGATGCCGTCCACACTGGCCAGCTTCACGTGGGACAGGACGCGGGTGCCAGCGGTGTACGAGGTGCCATTCACCGTGACCGTGCGGTTCACCACCCGGTCACCCCGGTATTCGGCGGCCCCGTTGGAGATCTGGAAGGCGAAGCGGGGGCCCTGGTAGTCCAGGAACAGGCCGGGGGTGGTCTTGTCCTTGCCCAGGCCCAGGTCCCCATCCAGGTCCACGGAGATGGGCTGCCCGTCCTGCACGCCCTGGAAGTGCCCCGACAGGGTCGGGCCAAAGGTCTGGCCGCCGAAGGTCCAGGTGCGCTGGGGGACCGGGGTCCCCTGGTTCGGCGCGCCCAGCTGGGCGAAGGCCGCCGTGGTGCAAAGGGAGAGGACGAGGGGCAGGGCACGCATGACGCCTCCTGAGCGGATGCCCATCCTATCGCCAGAAAGCGGCGATCCCTGGAGTTTCCGCGGAACCCCCAGAGAACTCAGATGGCGGCAAGCTTCCGGTAGGCCTCGAGGAAATCCTTCGCCTGGGGCAGGATCTCGTCCTCCAGGGCCGGGTAGTAGGCCACCCAGGTGTCCTTCGCCGCCACCCGGCGCACGGGGGCGTCCAGGTGGAAGAACAGCTCGTCCGCGATGCGGGCGGCGATCTCGGCGCCATAGCCCCAGCTGAGGGTGTCCTCGTGGGCCACGATCACCCGGTGGGTCTTCTTCACCGTGCGCTCGATGGCCGCCCAGTCGTAGGGGTTGAGCGTGCGGAGGTCGAGGATCTCCACGGAGATGCCCTCCTTCTCCGCCTCGCGCGCCGCCTGCACGGCCCGGTGGGTGGTGCAGCCGTAGGTGATGACGGAAAGGCTCGTGCCCTCTCGCACCATCCGGGCCTTGCCGAAAGGGATCATGAAGTCCGGACCTGGGTCGTTGCCCTTGTTGTGGGTCTGGCGGTAGAGGTGCTTGGGCTCCAGGAAGAGCACCGGATCGTCGCAGCGGATGGCCGTGCGCAGCAGGCCCGCGGCGTCCAGGGCCGTGCTGGGGCAGACCACGCGCAGGCCGGGGATGTGGGTGAAGGTGCTCTCGCCGCACTGGCTGTGGTAGGTGGCGCCGCCCATGAGGTAGCCCGCGATGGGCACCCGCACGACCATGGGGCTCTTGAAGGCCCCGTTGGAACGCCAGCGGATGGTGGCCAGCTCGTCGCGCAGCTGCTGCATGGCGGGCCAGATGTAGTCGAAGAACTGGATCTCCACCACGGGCTTGAAGCCGCGGGTGGCGAGGCCGATGGCCCGGCCGATGATGGTGGCTTCCGCCAGGGGCGAGTTGTAGACGCGGTGGCTTCCGAACTGCTTCTGGAGTCCGTGGGTCGCCTTGAAGACCCCGCCCTTGCCTTTCACCTCGCCGAGGATCTCCTCCCGGCTGGCGTCGGCTACATCCTCGCCGAAGACGAGGATGCGCGGGTCCCGCGCCATCTCGTGCTTCATGGTGGCGTTGATGAGGTCGATCATGGTCTTGGCGCCGGTGGTCTGGTCCCCGGCGGCGTGCTCCGTATCGAAATCGGCAGAGGTCGGATCGACCTCCTCGCTGTAGAGGTGCTGATAGAAGCTGCCGGGCTCGGGCCCCGGCGCAGCCTCGGCCTCCTCCCAGGCCCAGTCGATCTCGGCCTGCACTTCCTCCTTCAGCATCTCGAGCTGTTCGGAACTCAGATCGCCCGAGGCCACCAGCTGGGCCGCGTAGGCCACCACGGGATCCCTCAGGGCCTCCAGCTCCCGCTGGGCCTTGGACTTGTAGAGCTGTTCGTCATCGGAAAGCGAATGGCTGTAGGGCCGGATCACCTTGGCGCGCACCAGGGCCGGGCCCTTGCGGGCGCGGGCGTGGTCCGCGGCGGCCTTCATCGCCTCGTAGCTGGCGATGGGATCGCAGCCGTCCACCTCGTCCAGGATCAGCAGGCCGTGGGCCTCATAGCCCTTGAGCAGGGCCGCCACGTTGCCGCCGGGGTACTGGACTTCGCTGGGGGTGCTGATGGCGTAGCCGTTGTCCTCCACCAAGAAGACCACGGGCAGCTTCAGGTTCACGGCGTTGCTGACGGCCTCCCAGAATTCGCCCTGGCTGCACGTGCCATCGCCGGTGGTGACGAGGGCCACCTCGTCAGAATGGATGCCAAGCTCTTCAGTCAGTCCACCCTGTTCGGCGCGCAGCACCGCCTCGACGGCCCCCACAGCCTGAAGGAACTGGCTGCCCGTGGGGCTGGAGGTGGTGAAGATGTTGAGGCCCTTGTGCCCCCAGTGGCTGGGCATCTGGCGGCCACCGCTGGCGGGATCGGCCACGGCCCCCACGGAGCCCAGGAACATCTCCTTGGCCGTGTAGCCCAAACCGTAAGCCAGGGCCCGGTCCCGGTAGTAGAAGAAGAACCAGTCGTGGCCCGGCTTGAACACCATCGCGGCCGCGGCCTGGACAGCCTCGTGGCCCACGCCGTTGATCTGGAAGAAGACCTTGTTCTGGCGCTTGCCCGTGATTTCCTTGTCGTCGATCCGGCGCGCCGCATAGATGGTACGGAAGAGCCGGACACGCTGCTCACGGGTCAGGGTCGTGACGGGCGCGGACACATCGGGGTGGGCGGCCAAAGGCACTCCTGGCTTGGGCTGGGGTTCCAGATCCATTCCGAAATCTAGCACGGGCCCGAGCGGGCCCAATTTGCTCCCTTATTTTCCACAGACTATCCGTTTTTTCGATGCATTTTGTTCATGCGACACAGACCGCCGCAGATCAATTCATGACGAAAAGGTCTAGAAACTCGCTCCCAGACTCACGGTGCCGGATACCCCCACCTGGAAGGGGCGTCCCTGGGCATCCTTCAGATCCCGGTTGAGCTGGTCCCGGCGGAGTTCCAGGCGGGCAAAGGCCGGCCCGTGCTTCTTCTCCACACCAAGGCTGGCGGACTGGGCACGGAGCCCCGCGCCAAGCCGGCCCGCATAGGGGACCGTGGAACCCACGGCACCATCGAATCCAAGGCCTGTCCGGATCGTGGGATCCGCGGAAAGGCGCACGCCAGAGTCATCGGACAGCCATTCCGTCCGGGCGAAGAGGCTGAGGGTTGGCACCACCTCATGCTTGTAGATGAGTCCGTAGCCCCGGAAAGTGGCCGTGACCGGGGCCGTGGCACCGAGGAGGCTGCCCTCCGCGAAAGACTCGCGTCCCAGCGAGACTTCCCCCTGGAGGGTGGACGAGCCGCTGACCCACTGACCCATGAGGCAGATGCGCTCGCGTTTCCGCCCTTCGGCACCGCTGTTGGCGCTGGTCCCGAGGCCGTCCTGTTCCGGCCCGGAGTAGGCATGGAGCGACAGGTAGTTGTCGGGCGATCCCTTGTGGTTGTAGGTGACTCCGAGCCCTAATGTTTTGCCGTGGTTGTTGTCCTTGAGCCGGTCCTCCCCGTTGAACACCCAGAGATCCGAGCTCCAGACCGGGCTGAAGGTGTGATGCCAGTGGATCCCAACCTGGCCGAAGGGGTCCACGAAACTGAAGAGCAACCCCCGGCTGGCGGTGACGTTCTGCGAGCCGTCCAGGAATTCCATGCCGATGAAGGTGATCATCCGCCCGGCGCGGAAGGTGTCGTGCTCGCCCGTCCACACCAGCATGGCCTCCACGGCGGCGATGCTGCCCGTCTCTCCGGTGGCGGCCTGGACGGTCCGGCCCGCCTGCCCGGCGAGCAGGGTGGCCTTGGCGGACCAGCCCTTGGCGAAAGCTGCGTCGACGCCGAGCATGAGCCCATCGAGGGAGAACTGGCTCTGGCCTGCCTCAAGGGGCCGGAAGACCAGGGAACCATCCGGCGTTTCGCGGTTCTGCGTCACTGCCGAAGCCCACAGGGAACCGCGCCATTTGAGCGTGGGGGCCGCCGGCGTCTGGGCCTGCAGGACGGCCCCCAGAGCCGCGAACAGGAACATCTTGGAATGGGTCCGCATGCATGTCTCCGCGACACAAGGGAGGGGCGGCCCCGGAGAGCCGCCCAACCCACGATCCTTAAAAACGCCTGCCTTGCCGCCGGGGCGGCGCAGCGTTCATAACCCCTGGGGATAGGCCTCTTCACCGTGCAGTTCGGTATCGAGCCCCTTCTCTTCCGCCGTGGCCCCCACGCGGACCGGCGTGATGCGATCGATGATCCAAAGCATTCCGTAGGTGAAGCCGAAGGCCCACACGGAAGATATCGCCACGGCCGCCATCTGCTTGCCGAAGAACCCCACGTTGCCCAGGAGCAGTCCGTCGGTGCCGGCGGGGTTCCAGGCCTTGGAGGCGAAGATGCCGAGGAAGATCACGCCGATGAGGCCGCCCACACCGTGCACGCCCCAGACATCCAGCGCATCGTCCCAGCCCAGCTTGTTCTTCAGGGCCACCGCGTAGTAGCAGATCACGCCCGCCAGGATGCCGATGAGGGCGGCCGTGCTGAGGGAGACATAGCCAGCGGCGGGCGTGATCGTGGCCAGGCCGGCCACAGCGCCGGTGAGCAGGCCCACGAGCTTGGGCTGCTTGGCGTTCATCCACTCCACCAGCATCCAGGTGGCGGCAGCGAATGAGGCCGCCACATCGGTGTTCAGGAAGGCGCTTGCGGTGACTGAATCGACGCGCAATTCCGAACCCGCATTGAAGCCGTACCAGCCGAACCACAGAAGGCCGGTGCCCAGGGCGATCAGGGGGATGTTGTGCGGCACGTTCTCCACCACCTTGCGGCGGCCCACGTAGAGGATGGAGGCCAGGGCGGCGAATCCCGCGGTGTTGTGCACCACGATGCCGCCGGCGAAGTCGAGCACACCCCACTTGGCCAGAATGCCCTCCGGGCTCCACACCATGTGGACGAAGGGGAAGTAGACGAAGACCAGCCAGCCCGTCAGGAAGAGGAAGTAGGCCTTGAAGGTCACGCGGTTCGCAAAGGCTCCCGTGATGAGCGCCGGCGTGATGATGGCGAACATCATCTGGTAGGCCACGTGGACGACCAGCGGGATGCCCGCGTCATTGCCGGTGAACATGGTGTTCAGGGTGATGCCCTTCAGGAAGGCGTAGTGGGTGGGATTGCCCACGATGCCGTGCCAGGTGGGACCGAAGCACATGGAATAACCGAAGGCGAACCACAGCACGGTGGTCCAGCCCAGGGAGACGAAGCTCTGGGTCATGATCGTCAGCACGTTCTTGCGGCCCACCAGCCCGCCGTAGAAGAAGGCCAGACCCGGCGTCATGAGCATGACGAGGCTCGCGCAAAGAAGCATGAATGCTGTGTTTCCGACATTCAGTGGCATGGGTGCCATAAAAGGAACCTCCTCATCCGGATTCGCCAGATGCCGGAAGTATGCGGAGGAGGACCTGTGATGCGGGTCCGCCGGTCCGACTTTTTACGCGCTTTTTATGCGGGACTCCCGCTTACCCTGAAGCCTTCATGGAAGCACCGCCCCGGCCCATCCTGGTGGCCCTCGGATCCGAGGCGCGCGCCCTCCGCCTCATCCAGGCCGGGTTCCGCCTGGCCCGGGAACGGTCCGCGCCCTGGATCGCCGTCCACGTGGAAACGGGAGGCGCCCAGCTCGCGGAGGATGGTGAACAGGTCCAGGTCTGGCTCCAGGAGGCCCAGCGCCTGGGCGCCGAGATCCGGATCGTCCAGGCGCCGACCCTGGCCCAGGGACTGTCCGAGGTGACCCGCGGCACCCGCGCCCAGGCCCTGTTGTTGGGCCGCTCGCGGGACCGGTGGCCCTGGGCCCGGGTGGGCCATTCCACCGCCGATGAGCTCCAGCGCCGGGGCCTCGACACCGGCATCGAGGTGCTGGACGATCAGAGGGATTCCGCCGGCCCCGAACGCCCGGAAACCGGCTTCGGCGCCATGGTGGGCACCCTCAGTGTCCTGGCGGCCTGCTCCGGCGTGGCCTGGCTGGTACCCCGCGAAGGAAACATCTCCCTGGTGCTGCCGGTCTACCTGGCCGCGGTGACCTTCATCGCCCACCGCTGGGGCCAGGGGCTCGCCGTGCTGGCGTCGGTCCTCAGCTCACTGCTGTACAGCTTTCTGCTGGAGACCCCCCGCTTCAGCCAGGCCGCCACCCACTGGCCCAACCTGCTCTTCTTCCTCGCCATGCTCCTGGCCGCCCAGGCCGTGGTGGGGCTCCTCCACCGCCTCCGCCAGCAGGCCCGCGAGGTGCAGCGCCGGGAGGTGCAGACCGCCTCGCTGTACCTTCTGGGTCGGGCCCTGGCGCGCAGCCTGGCTCCCGGGCAAGTGGCGGATACCGCCGCGGAACATATCCGCCGCATCTTCAAGGCCGAGGCCTGCCTGCTCTTTCCCGAAGGATCCGGCTGGAGGGCGTTGCCCCCTCCCTCCCTCGACCCGGGCCTGCCCCCGCCCGAAGAACTGCTGCCCCGGCTGGACGTCGGGGAACGCCTCGGGGACCCGCTGGAACCGCTCTCCATCGGCCGGACCTACTGCCTTTCGCTCACGGGGACCGACCGCAGCGAGGGCGTCCTCCAGGTCCTCCCGCGGGAATCGGTGGGTCTTCCGCCCGGCACCTGGGAGCTGCTGAAGGCCTTCGCCGTCCAGATCGCGCTGGCCCTCGAGCGTCTTCGCTGGCTGGAGGAGGCCCGCAGGTCCCAGGTGGAGAGCGAGACGGAGCGCCTGAGGAGCACCCTTCTGGGGGCCATCGGCCATGATCTCCGGACCCCCCTCGCCGCCATCCATGGCGCGGCCGGAAGCCTCCTGCTGCCCGGCGTCCTGAGCGAGCCCACGCGACGGGATCTGCTCACCATGATCCAGGACGAAAGCGAGCGGCTGGCCCACCTGCTGGGGAATCTTCTCGACCTCACGCGATGGGAGAGTGGGGCCGTCCAGGTCCAGAAGGAATGGCAACCCCTTGAAGAGGTCATCGGTTCCGCCCTGGGGCGGCTGGAACGCCGCCAGGGACCCGTGCCCGTCCACGTGGACCTGCCCGAAGGCCTGCCTCAGGCCCCATTCGATGCAGCTCTCATCGAGCAGGTGCTTGTCAACCTCCTGACGAACGCCCAGCGGCATGCCCCTGGCCTGGAGATGGAGCTTCGGGCCTGGGACGAAGCAGGCTGGGTGCATCTGGAGGTGGCCGACCGGGGCCCAGGCATCCCGGCGGGATTGCGGGACCGGATCTTCGACAAGTTCTTCCGGCTGCCCCAGGCCGGTGAAGGCGGCGTGGGTCTGGGCCTCGCCATCTGCCGGGCCATCGTCCAGGCCCACGGGGGAAAGATCCACGTAGAGGAGCGGGCCGGCGGCGGTTCGAGCTTCCGCTTCGCCCTGCCCCTCGATGGCGCCCCGCCCAGGCCCCCGGAAGGTGCCCTGTGAGCCAGCCGCTGATCCTCATCATCGAGGATGAAGAGGCCCTCCGCCGCTTCCTGATCCCCACCCTGTCCGGCCAGCATTTCCAGGTGCTGAGCGCGGCCACCGCCGCCGAAGGCCTGGCCATGGCGCGCAGCCACAACCCCGATCTGGTGCTGCTGGACCTCGGGTTGCCCGACATGGATGGCATGGCGGTGCTGAAGGAGATCCGGAACTGGAGCCGCAAACCGGTGGTGATCCTCAGCGCCCGCAACCAGGAACGCGACAAGGTGCAGGCCCTCGACCAGGGCGCGGATGACTACCTGGCCAAACCCTTCGGCGCTGGCGAGCTGCTGGCGCGGATCCGCGTGGCCCTGCGCCATACCCTTCAGGCCGACGTGGCCGAACCTGTTGTCTGCTCCGGCGGGTTCAGGATCGACCTCGAACGGCGGGAGATCAGCCTGGATGGACGGATCGTGAAACTGACCGCCCTGGAATACCGCCTGCTGGAGGCATTGGTGCGCCGCAACGGGAAGGTGGCCACCCATGGCCAGCTTCTGTCAGAGGTATGGGGCCCCGGAGGCGAGGGCAACACCCACTACCTCCGCATCTACATGGCCATGCTCCGCAAAAAATTGGAGGCGGATCCCACCCGGCCCAAGCATTTCATCACCGAGCCGAACGTGGGCTACCGCTTGAACCTGGATGATCCCACGCACTGATCCAGGATCCAGGCATTGATCCAGAATTCCGGTACAATCGCATCTTTGCGAGCTCGCCGATGTCTTTGTCCCCTACCGAGATCCGCGCCATCCATGATCTGCCCGTGCCCGAGCTGCTCTACCGGGCGGTCACGGCCCACCGGCAGCACTGGAACGCCGAGGAGATCCAGTTCTGCACCCTGGATTCCATCAAGACCGGAGCCTGCCCCGAGGACTGCGCCTACTGCCCCCAGAGTGCCCGCTACCAGACCGACCTGAAGGTGGAACCCCTCAAGGACGTGGCGAAGGTGCTGGCGGGGGCCGCCGAGGCCAAGGCCAACGGCTCCACCCGCTACTGCATGGGCGCCGCCTGGCGCGAGGTGAAGGATGACGCCAACTTCGACGCCGTGCTGGACATGGTGCAGGGTGTTTCGGGCATGGGCATGGAGGTCTGCGTCACCCTGGGCATGCTCAACGAGGCCCAGGCGAAGCGCCTCAAGGGCGCCGGCTGCCAGGTCTACAACCACAACCTCGACTCCAGCCGCGACTTCTACGAGACCATCATCCACACCCGCAAGTTCGACGAGCGCTTGGAGACCATCGCCGCCGTGCGCGCCGCGGGCCTGGAAGTATGCTCTGGCGGCATCGTGGGCATGGGCGAAACGGTGGACCAGCGCATCCACTTCCTCCAGGAACTGACGGAGCTGGAACCCGCCCCCGAGAGCATCCCCATCAACCAGTTTGTGGCCGTGGACGGCACGCCGCTGGCCAATGTGGATCCCCTACCCCCGCTCGAACTGGTGCGCATGATCGCCACGGCCCGCATCCTGTTCCCCAAGAGCCGCATCCGCCTCAGCGCCGGCCGCACGCAGATGAGCGACGAGCTGCAGGCCCTCTGTTTCTTCGCGGGCGCCAACAGCATCTTCACGGGCGAGAAGCTCCTCACCACCCCCAACCCCGGCGGCAACCACGACCACTGGCTGCTGAACGCCCTGGGCATGCGGGTGGAGGGCGCCCCAGTAAAGGTATAGGCACCATGCAACTGATCGAAGACCTTCGCACGGAACACGAGCTCATCGAGCAGGTGCTGGGCTCCCTGCGGGCCTTCGTGATGGCACGTCTGACCGGCCAGGGGGATCCCGCGGACGGCGCCCGCTTCATGGCCTTCTTCCGGCGCTACGCCGGCGACTTCCACCACCACAAGGAGGAGGAGGTCCTGTTCAGGGCCCTGGCGGAACGGGCCGAGCTGCCCGCCCACCGCGGCCCCATCGCGGCCCTCACCGGCGAGCACCGGCGCATGGCCGGCCTGCTGGACGGCCTGGAGGGGCTGCTCGGTTCCGACCTCGCCACCGCGGAGGCCCGCCAGCAGGTGGAGGCCCTGGCCGTGGACTACAGCCGGTCCCTGTGGCGGCATATCGATGCCGAGAACTCCGTCATGTACCCCGAAAGCGAGGAGCGCCTGCGCCGCTTCCACGTGCGGGACCTGCCCTCGCGTCCCATGACCGAGGCCGAGGCCGCCGCCCGGGAAGGCGCCCTCGCCCTGCTCCAGGTCTATCCGCCCCTGCATGATGCCGAGGTCCACCGTGGGGACGGCTGTGTCGCCTGTCCGTCCTTCGGCGTCACCTGCGATGGCCTCGAATACGAGTGGTGGACCGAGTTGGAGTGGGAAGAGGCGGAAGAGCGGCGCGGTGGGGGTGATTGAGCCAGGACTGGAGGGCGGGGTTATAGTGGATTCCGTTATCCAACCTAAGGCGCCCGACCAGGAGGATTGCCATGACGGATCCCACCCCCCACATCGCCCAGAAGGGCCCTTACCAGGTGGAGGTCGAAGCGGGCAAGACCTACCATTGGTGCGCCTGCGGCAACAGCCAGAAGCAG
>DASXVC010000111.1:0-10753 GCA_036504495.1 Geothrix sp. | reverse complement strand
ACAAAACCTACATGAACATTACTGGATCAAATTTTATGTCGGCTTATATGGCTAATTAACTCCCCAAATCATCCAAGGCGGCCTAACCCTCCGCTCAAGTCGGACCCCGCCTGCATTGCCTTCCGCTCTCTCTCAAATTCTCGCTATCTCGGCTTCGTCCAGCGCCTCGGTGCAGGCCGGGCCGGTTAGCTCGAATCGTTAGGCGCATAACGCGCATCCAACTTGTGGAAGGAGGAACGACATGAGATCAGATCGTAGTGTTTCGGTAATAGCTTTGATGTCAGTTCTGTCATTCGCATTATCGGGGCAGGATGCCGCTGTCGTTTCTATTAATTTAGCGACCCCTAAAATTGAGACAACCGCGAAATATGCCGTCTGGCGCACTGACTATTACATTTGCACCGGGCTTGCTTATGCAAAATCACAAGGAAAATCCGTTCAAGATTTCACAAATTTCGTGGCTGATCGACATACGCTAGACACGTTTAGAAACAAAGGTCTCGCTTCATTGGTAAAATTTTTCAACTTTTTCATGAAGAGTTATCCGGGTGGAAAACTAGAAATTATTTTTTCGAATGTGAAATCAGTTCAATTCCGATCAAATCGCCCGTACCGTCAGTATTTTAATGACGGGCCGATTCTCGGAGTGACTCTTGATGAATTTGAAAGTTATCTTTGGGGACATCTTATAATTATATTGAAACGCATTGATATTAAAATGGATAATACAATCGATTCTAACTATGTTACTATTACCCTATCTCTCACATCATCTTAGCCAATCCCCCATGCGCCTAACCCTGCGCTCAACTCGGACCCCGCCTGCATTGCCTTCCGCTCTCTCTCAACATTCCGCTTCCTCGGCTCCGCTCAGCGCCTCGGTGCAGGCGGGGCCGGTTGGCTCCGTTCGTTAGGTCTCTCGGAGAAATCTCGTGGTTCGATTCCTGACACATTCTTCCCTTGCTTGTGTTTGTTCGCTTGCAATCGCGCAAGGGGTTCCAAGCCAATTGAACATGGGTGGATTCCAACTTGGCCAGGTGATCAGACTCACCGAAAAAAAGTTTGGCAAACCATATGTGGTCCGAACAAGCCCCGATGATTGGCTGATCAACGCATTCTGGACCTCAGACAAACATGAACATTTAATGATCTTCGAGTCGGCTCCCCCCAGAAATGACCGGATCACATCTATCCAGCTATTTGGAAAACCCACTCCAGGTGATCCGGGCATTGGTGGCATTTCTCTGGGTTCAAGCGAATCAGATGTAATCAAGGCGTTCGGTGCACCAAGCGTACGAAAGGTGTATGAGGACGAAGGCAAGGAATACACCAGGCTCGAATTCAATGGAAAAAACTATACAGTTGAACTGAACAAGGATGGGCTGGTCGTTAGCATCAAACTGTATGGGTTCAATGGCTTCCCCAAGGGACCCGGTGATCTCCCCACATCTGAGACTGTAATCAGAGCCTTAACCTCTGGTGAAGCCAGAGCCTTCAGTCCCTTATTGGCTCCAGACTTTGAAATTTATCGCGACGGCAAAATCATTCGATATGAAGGCCCTGCTTCAGATGACATTGGTACGAATGTTGAAATTCGAGATGCTCTGTTTGGACCGATGGGGTTGAAGGCCGCCCTGGCGGGTAAGAACGCAGAAGAAGATCCGCAGATGCGTATCACCGAAGACAAACAGATATTTCATGTCATCAAGTACCCAAAGAGCCCACTTCTCAAAGAAATCGTTTTCACCTCATACGCAGGGTCCTGGAGAATCTATGAGGTCTCGTTTAGAAAGTAGATATTCGAGGCCTAACCCTCGGCTCAACTCGGATCCTGCCTACATTGCCTTTCGCTCTTGTATGCTTTCCCACATCCAGAATCTCTCTCCACTCCCTGCTTTCTCGGCTTCGCTCGTCGCATCGGTGCAGGCAGGGCCGGTTGGATTCATTCGTTAGTCCTGGAATTCGGCCCCAAGGGAGGTTCTGCATGTCAAGAATCAGGGATTATTCGGTGGCCTTGATTGCCATCCTGCTATTGGGTTCCGGGACAGGCTACGGCCGCGAGACTACGTGCCTTGACCCTCCCCTCCCTTCGACGAAGGCGGAATTGCTTAGCCCGCACAAGGCGGTCTTCTCCGGCAAAGTGGTGAAGATCATGCTGGCTCACGTTCATGACGTGATCACGTTCGAAGTCACACAGTCGTGGAAAGGCATGGATACCCACACGGCCGAGATGTGGAGGGGCGTTGTGGCCTACAAGGGCGTTACCTTCGAGGTTGGAGAAACGTACCTGGTTTTCGCCACTGGCGAAGATGGCGACCACCAGATATTCCGGATCGATTCATGCAGCCGATCAAAAAAGCTGGCGGAGGCAGGGCGCGAAATGGCTCTTCTCGGAGATTAGCCCCCCGTTCAAGCCCGATTCGACTGCCATCAGGATTTCAACTTCCTGATCAAAGCGGATCGGAACGAAGCAGCCCCGATGGTCCCGGCACCTCCGACTTCCGATAATCCGGGCCCCCGACCACCCCCTAGACGCCTTTCTGCTCCGCCCCCCAGATCACCTTGTGCAGCTGCACCTGGACCCGCACGGGCAGCCCATCGGCCACGACCTGCTCGGCAAGCCAGGCGGGGTCGAGGCTGCCCCACACGGGACTGAAGAGCACTTCCAGGCGATCCCACACCTGCCGCTCGGCGCACCAGTCCTTGGCCCAGGCGTAGTCGGCCTGGTCGCATAGCACGAACTTCAGCTCGTCCTGGCCAGGCACCATGTGGTCGAGGTTCGATTCCAGCCAGCGGTGGACCTCGCCGCTGCCGGGGGTCTTGCGGTCCACGATTTTGATCACGTCACGGGGCACGGGGGCCAGATCGTGGCTGCCCGCGGTCTCCAGGGCCACTTCGTAGCCGAGATCCAGCAGGGCCCGCAGCAGCTCCGGCGCCTGGGGATGGGCCAGGGGCTCGCCGCCCGTGAGCTCCACAAAGGGGGAGCTGGGGCCCTTCCGGGGCGGCCCGAGGCGCTGTTGCACCTCCGCCAGCAGATCCTCCAGTTCCCGCATGCCGCCCTCGTAGAAGGCGTACTCGGTGTCGCAGTAGGTGCAGCGCAGGGGGCAGCCCGTGAGGCGGATGAAGAGGCAGGGCCGCCCAATGCGGGCGCCCTCCCCCTGGATGCTGTGGAATACCTCATTGACCTTGAACTTCATCGGTCCACCCACCGCCGCCCGCCATCCAAGGTGAGGATCTCGCCGGTCAGGAAGGGGCTGTCGGCGGCGTAGCGCACGGCGCGGGCGAGGTCGGCGGGCTCTCCGATGCGCTTCAGGAGCGTGCGGTCCGCCAGGAAGGCGGCATCGCTGCCTTCGGCGGGCAGCAGGGTGCCCAGGGCGTGGCCCACCACCCGCACCTTGGGGGCCAGCAGCTGGGCGAGACCTGGCACCAGGGCCGCCAGGCCGGCCTTGGCGGCGCTGTAGGGCAGCCGCTTGAGCCAGGGGCGATGGATCGAGGTGTCCAGCATGATCTGGAGGCAGGCGCCCTCCGCGAGGTGCGGCGCCAGGGCCTGGGCACAAAGGAAAGGGAAGCCCAGGTTGACCCGCCAGGTGACCTCGAGCAGCTCTGGCGTCCAGGCGCCGAGGGGCATCTCGGGGAAGGTCCCGGCCAGCAGCACGGCGCCGGAAAAGACCCAGCCGTCCGCCTCCAACCCGCCCAGATCTGCCATCATGCGGGACATCAGTTCCGGGTTCTCCGCATCCCACTGAAGCGTCCGGATCCGCGCCGTCTTCGACAAGCCATCCACCCAGGTTTCGCCATCCCAGGGCTTTGAACTGGTCAGCACCAGGTCGTGATCCCGGGCCAGATCCTCCGCCAGGGCCCGGCCCAGCCGCTGCCTTCCGCCCACCAGCACCCAGCAGGCCCTGCCGTTCCGCGCGATCCGCTCCATCGGGGCATTCTTCCACAAAGGCGCCATGAACCCCTACCTTAAACGCATCCGCTGGCGCCTGCTGTGGATCAGCTTCGCCTGCCTGGTGCTGGCCCTGGGATCCTTCGGGCTGAACCAGTGGGTCTATGCGGCCTCGGACGACCAGTGCTCCTGGGTGGTGGAGAACGGCAAGATCGTCATCCGGGAGATCCTGCCCGAGGGCGTGGCGGAAGAGGCGGGCCTGCTGGAGGGCGACGAGCTGGTGAAGATCCAGGGCCGCGCCTTTGAGCCCACGCCGGAAGGCACGCTCAAGGCCCAGCGGTTCATCAACGCCAAGACGGAAGGCTCGATCCTCATCTACACCGTGAAGCGGCAGGGCCGCCAGATCCTGCTGCCCCTGCGCCTGGTGAAGCCCCTGGACCTGGAGCAGCTGGCCCTGCTGGCCAACGGCATCCTCGCCTGGGCCATCAGCCTGCTGGTGGTGCTGTCGGCGCCCGAGCGCAAGACCTCGCGCCACTTCTTCTACCTGGCGGCCGCGGCGCTCCTGATGTCCGGGGCCACGGTGTCGGGCAACGCGCCCACGGCCATGCAGATCGGCGTGAGCCTCATGGCCTTCCTCACGGCGGCCCTGCTTCCGCCGCTGTGGGTCCACTTCTTCCTGCGCTTCCCCCACCCCTTCGCGCTCCGCCGGAACCGTCGCTTCCTCCTGGCCATCTACGGGACCTTCGCCCTGATGGCCCTGGTGCAGCTCCTCATGCGGCTCTGGTTCGTCTTCAGCGACGGCGCGCTCCGAACCCCCGCCGGCACGGCCCCGGAGGGGGTCCTCAAGGCCGCGCTGAACGCCTTCCGCGTCCTCCCCATCCCGCTCTACGCCGGGGCGGCCCTGGCGGGCCTGGGCTTCTTCCTGATCGGCACTTTCCGGACCCATGAGCGCCTGCGCCGGGCCCTCCTGCCCTCGCTCCTCGTGGCGGCGGTGCTCTGCCTCGACCTGCTGGCCTGGACCGTGCTCCGCTCCCAGTACGGGAGCAGCCTCCTCTTCCGCCGCCAGATCTTCATCTTCATGCTGCCGGCACCCCTGCTGCCCCTCGCCTTCGCCTTCGCCATCTTCCGCCATGGGCTCTTCGATGTGCGGAAGGTGCTGCTGCGGTGGGTGAGCTACATGGCCGTCCTGGCCCTCACGGTGGCGGCCTACCTGGGCGGCCTGGCCTGGGCCTTCTCCCACCTGTCCTCCATCCCGCCGGGCTGGGCCGGGGCCCTCATCGGCCTGCTGGCCCTGCCCCTGGGCTGGACCCTGCGCCGCGTGCTGAAGAGCATCCGGAGGCGGTTCCGGAGGGACTTCTCCAGCACCCGCGAGATCGCCCTGAGCGCCGTGCGCGAACCCCGGAAGCGGTTCAGCGAAGAAGCCCTGCTGAAGTCGCTGCGCCGCGCCCTGGGTGAAGCCTTCCAGCCCCAGCTCCTGGAGGTGCTGCCCATCGAGGCGCGCCACATCCTGCTGCCCGCCGCCGAGACCACGGACCGGGATGACCGGCGCGTGCACTTCCCGCCCCAGCCCCTCCGGCTGCCGCCGGGCCTGCTCCGCCTGGCCCGGGAGAACCGCGAACTGGTGCTGGGCCTGGGCAGTGAAGAGGCCGACTGGATCCGGGAGCAGGGCGAAGGGCTCCGCGCCCATGTGGATGCCCTGGAGGCCCAGCTGCTGCTGCTGATCCTCGCCGGGGACCACGCCCACAGCGCCGTCCTGCTGGGGGGCAAGTACGCCGAACTGAACTACGGCCGCGAGGACCGGGAGCTGCTGCGCGAGGTGGCCCTGACCGCCGGACAGGTGCTGGAAACGGCCATGATGCACCAGCGCCTCCTGGCCCAGGAGCGCCTGAGCCAGGAGCTGGAGACCGCCCGGCGCATCCAGGAGGGGCTCATCACCTCGCACCTGCCGCCCATTCCGGGCTTCCAGGTGGCCCTGCGGCTGGAGCCCGCCCTGGAGACCGGCGGCGACCTGCTCTTCGTCAAGCGGCGGCCCAGCGGCACCTGGCTGGCGGCCGTGGGTGACATCTGCGGCAAGGGCCTCGCCGCCGCCCTCTACATGGCCCAGGCCACGGCCCTGCTCGAACAGGCGGTCCAGCGGGAGGATCAGAGCCTGGAGGAGATGCTGGGTTGCCTGGATCACACGCTGCGTCAATTGCTGGGACAGCGGGGGTTCCTCACCCTGGTGCTGCTGGAGTGGGACGAGCAGGGCCACTACAAGCTGGCCCGGGCCGGGCATCCCGGGGCCCTGATGCTCCAGGGGGTCGCCGAGGACTGCTCCACCGAGATGGTGCCTCACGGCCGTGGTCTGGGCCTGCGCCCGGCGGGTCCCGGCGACTGGGAGGTGGTCGAGGGCGTCCTCCCCCCCAAGGGCTGGATGGTGCTCTACAGCGACGGCCTGTCCGAGGCCATGAACCGGGAGGGCGAGCTCTACGGCACGGCCCGTTTGTGCAGCCAGCTCCGCCGCCTCTGGGGCACGGGGAGCCCCCGGGCCGCCTGCGAGGCGGTCTTCCAGGATGTAGCGGCATTCGATACCCAGAACCGGGATGACCGGACTCTGTTTATCCTGGGTAGGGAGCACCCATGACCCGCCCCGCCCTCCGATGGACCATCCCTTCCCTGCTGGCGCTTCAGCTGGCCATGCTCTGGCTCCAGGGGGCCCAGCTCCACCGCCAGAACCAGGTGCTCCAGGGCCTGCGCGAGGACATCCAGGCCCTCACGGAATCCCTGGATACCAACAACAGCCAGGGCCCCGCCTCCAGCGAGGGGGAGGCCAGCGCGGTGCCCGTGGGATTCCTGCCCAAGCCTGCGCCCCAGAAGAAAGTCGCCGTCCTCGGCATCCAGGAGGAGCAGGAAGCCGCCTCCAAGGACATGCAGGCGTCCCGTGAATCCGCCCAGAAGGCCGTGAAGGACGCCCGCGAGGCCCAGTCCAAGCTCTCCTTCGAGGAGAACGCCCGCAAGGCCGAGGAGGCCCGGAAGGTCCAGACCGCCACCATTTCTTGGATGAACTGGGCCTGGGGCGCCATGGGCCTCGTGGCGTTGGCCCTGGTGGCCCGCTCGGTGATCCGCCGGCGGGGCTGATGTCACTCCTTGATTACCTCCGCGCAGATCCGGCCTGCCGGAACCTGGCCGAAGGCGCCATCCATGCCGTGGCACCGGCCCTGGAGGATCCCGATCCTGCACCGCTGCTCCTGCAGCTGGACGACTGGGCCTTCACGCTGGCGGGCCGCATGCCGCTGCCCTGGAACACCCACAAGGCCATCGATGCCCTGAACCACCTGCTTTTCGCGGAGCTCGGCTTCGAGGGGGATCGCGAAACCTACGATGATCCCCTGAATGCCCTGCTCCCCTCCGTGGTGGCGCGGCGGAAGGGCCTGCCCATCGCCCTTTCGATCCTCTGGGTGGACCTGGCCCGGCGCCTGGGCTTCGATGCCGTGGGCGTGGCGTTGCCCGGACACTTTATCGCCGCCCTGCGCACAGACTTCGGCCTGCTCTGCTTCGACCCCTTCAACCAGGGGCGCCCCGTGGGTGAAGAGAGCGGCGCCAAGCTGGTGAAGGCCGCCAGTGCCGGCCGGATCGCCTTCCACCGCGACATGCTGCGCCCCGCCACCGATCGCCAGACCCTCGTGCGCCTCGTGCGGAACCTGCACCTGCGCTTCATGCACGCCGAGGACTGGGATGAGGCCCTGTGGACCAGCACCCACCTCATCCTGCTCGACCCAGACCATTCAAGGCCCCACAAGGACCGCGCCTTCATCCACCTCCAGAGGAATGAACCCGGCCCAGCCCTGGCCGACCTTCGCGAAGCCCTGCGGCTCAGTTCCGATTTCGACCCCGAGATCCAGGCCTGGCTCCAGCAGCTGGAGCGGTGATCCGGGGCGCGCGCGAAGCGCTCAGGAGAGCTTGCGGACGGCCACGGCGACTTCCTGCCCTTTGCGGAGGAAGACGATCTGGACCCGGACGGGACCTCCCGGAAAACGGAAGGTGAACTTGAACGTCTTCGAAGGTTCATCGCCCCGGCAGAACTCGCGGAAGCCGCCGAGAAAAGCTTGGACCGAGGTGCATGGGGCAACCTCCGTGAAGAAGTTGTGGCCGACCACCTCCTGGGGGCGCCGGCCGGCGAGCTCGCCCTCGGCCCGGTTGTAGGTGAGCACCGTCCCATCTTCCGCCAGGACGATCACGCCGAAGGGGAGTTCATCCAGTTCCGTCTCCGAGAGCTCCGGGAGACCACGCAGTTGCTGGCTGCATGTGCGGCATATGCCGTGCGAGTGTTCAGCCGCGCTCTGCCCGATCAGGGCTCCGCACCAGGCACACAGCACATCCGCCATCGCAGCTCCAGTCTGCCGAAGTGCGCCCAGCATAGCAGCGGGAACGCATCGGCCCTACCGCCTGCGGCAGCTGAGTTCCCGGTCACCGGGCCGCGTCCACCATCTGGATCAAGGCCACCTCGACTTCCTTGGCGATGGGGAGCAGCGCGGGATCCTGCGAAAGTCCCGCCAGCAGGTCGGATGGCGGGATCAGCCCGATTTTCGTGCGCCCCTGCTCCGTGTAGACGGAGATGCGACAAGGGAGCGCCATGTTCAGGCGCAGGTCGAGGCCGAGGACCTTGGCGGCCTGGCCCGGATTGCACACTTCAAAGACTCGGCACGCCTCGGCAAAGGGGAAACCCTTGCTGCGCAGCGTGTTCCCCAGGTCGTGGACATGGAGCACCCCGAAGCCCCCTGCCACCACCACGGCCTCCAGATCAGCCGAAGCCTGCTCGAACGGTTTACCGGATTCGACGATGTAGTACATCTTCCACCTCCAGCGGCTTCCCCGGCGGCTCCGAAACCGCCGGCTTCCGGGAGGAAACCCTAACACAACGCGGGGGCCCGAAGGCCCCCGCGACTGGCAACTGCTAAGTGAAAGCTACTTCTGCTGCGCTTCCACGACGGTGAGGGCCGTGAGGTGGATGATGTCGTTCATGTCGGCGTGCCGCTGGAGCACGTGGACCGGAGCGGCCATGCCACAGGTGATGGGACCGATGACCTCGGCGCCCGCCAGCCGCTGCACCAGCTTGTAGCCGATGTTGCCGCTGGTGAGGTCGGGGAAGATCAGCACGTTCGGGCCGCCCGGCAGGTCCACCCAGGGGTAGCTCTCGGCCAGGATGCCGTCGCCCAGGGCGGTATCCGCCTGCATCTCGCCGTCGCACTTGAGGCCGGGGCGCTGCGCCTTCACGATCTCCACGGCCTTCTGGACCTTGCGGACCAGGGGATGCTCCACGCTGCCGAAGTCGGAGAAGGAGAGCATGGCGACCTGAGGCTCCATGTTGAAGGTGTCCTTCGCCAGGTCCGCGGTGAGCAGGGCGATCTCAGCCAGTTCCTCGCTGTTGGGCTCGATGTTCATGGTGGTGTCGGCGAAGAACAGCACGCGGTTCTTCAGCACCATGGTGTAGACGCCGCACACGCGCTTGACGCCCTTGCGGGTGCCGATGACTTCGAGGCAGGGCCGGATGGTCTCGGGGTAGTACATCGTCAGACCGGCGATGAGGCCGTCGGCCTTGCCCATGCGGCACATGAGCGCGCCGAAGTAGATGCGCTCCTGCACCTTGCGGCTGGCCTCGAAGCTGGTGATGCCACGGCGCTTCCGCAGCTCGTAGAAGACCTCTTCGGCCTCCTTGCGCCAGCTGACGGCGCTGGGATCCAGGACCTCGATGCCTTCCAGCGAGATGCCGTGATCGGCCGCGACGGCCTTGATCTTGGCGGGATCGCCCAGGAGGATGGGAATGCAGATGCCCTCTTCCACCATCTGGGACACGGCCTGGAGAATCAGCGGATGGTCGCCCTCGGGGAAGACCACGCGCTTGGGGTTGGTCTTGGCGCGGTGGATGACGCTGCGGATCACGTCCTTGCTGCGGCCCTGGAGCCCCTCAAGGCGCTCCTTGTAGGCCTGCATGTCTGCGATGGGCTGCTTGGCCACGCCGGTGTCCATGGCGGCCTTGGCGACGGCCGGAGCCACCCACAGGAGCACCCGGGGATCGAAGGGCTTGGGGATGATGTATTCGGGACCGAAGGTGAACTTCTGGCCCGAGTAGGCCTTCACCACGGCATCGGGCACTTCCTCCTTCGCCAGGGCGGCCAGGGCCTTGGCGGCCGCCAGCTTCATCTCCTCGTTGATCTCCGAGGCGCGCACATCCAGGGCCCCGCGGAAGATGAAGGGGAAGCCCAGGACATTGTTCACCTGGTTCGGGTAGTCGCTGCGGCCCGTGGCCAGGATGATGTCGTCACGGGTGGCCTTGGCCGTGGGGTAGTCGATCTCGGGATCGGGGTTGGCCAGGGCGAAGACGATGGGGTTCTTGGCCATGCTCAGCAGCATCTCGGGCGTCAGCGCGCCCTTGCTGGAGCAGCCCACGAACACGTCGGCATCCTTGATGGTGTCCGCCAGGGTGCGCCAGGCACTGGGTTTGGCGAACGTATCCTTGTACTTGTTCATGCCCTCGGCGCGGCCCGTGTAGACCAGGCCCTTGGTGTCGCAGAGCCAGAGGTTCTCCAGCTTGACGCCGGCGCGGATCATCATGTTCGCGCAGGCGATGGCGGAGGCGCCGGCGCCGCTGAACACCACCTTCATGTCGCTCAGCTTCTTCTTGACGATCTCGGAGGCGTTCATCAGCGCCGCGGTGCTGATGATGGCCGTGCCGTGCTGATCGTCGTGGAAGACGGGGATGTTCATCTCCTTCTTCAGGCGGGTCTCGATCTCGAAGCACTCGGGGGCCTTGATGTCCTCGAGGTTCACGCCGCCGAAGGTGGGTTCCAGCGCCTTCACCACCTGGCAGAAGCGGTCGATGTCCAG
>DASXVC010000110.1:0-31543 GCA_036504495.1 Geothrix sp. | reverse complement strand
TGATCACCTTGATCACCACCATGACGCTGTTCACCCGGGCGCTCTCCTTGATGCCGATGTAGCAGAGCCAGGTGATCAGGACGGTGATGATCACCGCGAGGAGGTTGATGGTGATGGGGAAGCCGGCCACGGTGGGGGCGGCCTTCACCACCTCCCAGTTGAGGAAGGTCGCCGCGCCATTCGCGAGGCCCGCCTTGGCCTGGGCCAGGACGTGCAGCTTGGCGCCGAGGTCCATGGCCGGGGCGCCTTCCACGAGCTTCAAGGCGGAGCGGGGATCCATGCCCAGCCAGCCGGGGATGTCCACGTGCAGCACCGTGGACAGGAAGCTGCGGGCGTAGTCGCCCCAGGAGATGGCCACGGCCACGTTGGAGATGGCGTACTCGAGCAGCAGGTCCCACCCGATGATCCAGGCCATGAGTTCGCCCAGGGTGGCGTAGGCGTAGGTGTAGGCGCTGCCGGACACAGGGATCATGGAGGCCAGCTCGGCATAGGCCAGGGCCGTGAAGCCGCAGATGAGGGCCACGATGAGGATGCTGAGCACCAGGCCGGGTCCGGCGGGCAGCCGGCCGTCGACCATGTTCCCCGCGGCCGCGGTGCCGATGCTGGAGAAGATGCCCGCGCCGATGATGGCGCCGATGCCGAACATGGTGAGGTCGAAGGCCGTGAGGTTCTTCTTGAGCTGGTGCTCCGGCTCATCGGCGCTCGCGCGCAGCTGTTCCAGGGACTTCGTGCGGAAGAGTCGGGTCGACATGGGAGCCTTGGGGAGAAGGTCCATGCTAGCAGGCAGTCTCAGGAGGGTAGGCTGGAAGCCATGCGACTGTGGAGCGACCGCCGCCTGCGCCTGTCCCTCACGGGGCTCGGGGTCCAATGCCTGCTGGTCCTGCTGGCCGTGGGGGCCTTTTCCGTGAATACGGGCAACAACCTGCTCTACCTGGTCTTCTCCCTGATGTTGGGCCTGTTCCTGGTATCGGGGGCCCTGAGCCGCCGGGCCATCCAGGGCCTCCGGGTGGCCGGTGTGGAGGAGGGCAACCTCTTCGCCCGGGTGCGGGGGGGCCTCCGGCTCCGCCTCCTGGACACGGGCAAGGGCCGGATCCGCGGCCTGGAACTGCACCTCACCCTGGAGGATGGCCAGGTGGAACCCGGGTTCCTCAGCCAGGCCAGCCGCGAGGGCGAGACCCTCGTGGTGCTCCAGGCCCGGGCGGGCCGGCGGGGGTGGGCCCGGCTGCGCCGCCTGGAGCTCCGCACCCGCTACCCCTTCGGCCTGGTGGAGAAGTCCCACTTCATCGACCTGGACCAGTTGCTGCTGGTGCTGCCCCATCCGCGCACCCCGCCGGCTCCCCCCGCAGGCTGGCGCGGCGAGGGCCACCGCACCGTGGCCCTGGAGGGGGCCAGCAGCCCCGAAGGCGCCCGGCCCCTACGGGCGGGCGATCCGCCCAGCCGGGTCCACTGGAAGCGGACGGCCCAGCGGAACCAACTCTGGGTGCGCACCTTCCAGGAGGAACGGCCTCTGGGGCTCCACCTTCGTCTCGATCTGACGGCCTGGGCTCCGGGGCGCCCTTTCGAGCGTGAACTGGAACGGCTCTCCGGCGCGGTGCTCCAGGCCCGGCTCCAGAAGCGGGAGGTCAGCCTGGCTTTCCACGGAACCACGGAGGCCCACGAAGTGCGGGGCCACACCCCCTGCTGGCGGGCCCTGGCCCTGGCCCAGGCGGAGGGGACGGCGGATCGGCCTGGGGCCACGGAAGCTCCGCTAAGCTGAGACCCCCACAGGAGGTGCAGGTGTTCGACGATCCCCACTCCCCCGCCTGGACGCCCCTGTTGGAGGCGGCCTGGAGCGCCCGTGCGAACGCCCACGCCCCCTACTCCCACTTCCAGGTGGGCGCCGCCCTGCTCACGGCCGGCGGCGACATCGTGGGGGGCTGCAACGTGGAGAACGCCGCCTATCCCGTCACCCTTTGCGCCGAGCGGGGCGCCCTCAGCGCGGCCGTGGCGGGCGGGCTGCGCCCGGGCGGGCTGGTGGCCGCCGTGGTGGTGACCGATGTGCCGCTGCTGACCCCACCCTGCGGCGCCTGCCGCCAGGCCCTGGCGGAGTTCGCGGAGGGGTTGCCCGTGCTGCTCGCCAACCGGGATGCCCGCGAGTTGCACCAGCTGGAGGAACTGCTGCCCCACAGCTTCACCGGCCGCAACTTCCAGTAGCCCTATCCAAGCCGGGCCGCCCCCGCCTACACTTTCCGAACCCGCCAGGCATCCCGAGGCAGTGAATGGCCATTGATCGCATCAAAGTCAAGAAGGAAGCCGACAAACTGCTGACGTCGGGCAAGGTTGAGCGGGCCATTGAAGAGTTCCACAAGCTCGTCGATGACAATCCCAAGGACTACTCCACCCTGAACCAGATCGGCGATCTCTACGTGCAGATCGGCCGGAACCGGGAGGGCGTGGAGATCCACAAGCGCCTGGGCGGCGCGTATGAACGGGACGGGTTCCACGCCCGCGCCGCCGCCATCTTCCAGAAGGTGGTGCGCAACGCGCCCGAGGACATCGACGCGGCCCAGCGCCTGGCGGACCTCTACCGCCAGATGAACAAGGTCACCGACGCGGTGAAGGTCCACATGCAGGTGGCCGAGCACTTCCAGAAGAAGGGCCTCATCAAGCGGGCCCTGGAAGAGTTCAACAAGGTCGTGGACCTCGATCCCAAGAACCTGAAGATGAAGGTCAAGCTGGCGGACCTCTACAACAAGGAGGGCATGAAGGACCGCGCCGCCGGCATCTACCTCGAGGTGGCCGAATCTCTGGCCATGGAGCAGATGCACGGCGAGGCGAACCAGATCCTCGAGCGCGCCAAGGCGATGATCTCCACGCCCCACGTCTTCCTCACCCAGAGCCGGCTGGGGGTGATCCAGGGCGACTACGCCACGGCGGCCCAGCACCTGCGTGAAGGCTTGGCCAGCAATCCCAGGGATATGGAGCTGCTGGAGGCCCTGGCGGAAATCGAACTCCGCAGCGGCCACCCGGAACGCGCCCTGGAGGCCCTGGCCGAGATCGCCCAGATCCCGGAGAAGTCACTGCCCCTCTGCGAAAAGGCCCTCCGCAACCTGGTGAACTCGGACCGGGCCGAGGAAGGCCTGCGCCTCTTCGCGCCCATCGGCCGCGAGCTCGCCCGCCGGGGTTCCGGCGACACCGTGGGCCGGAGCCTGCGCACGGCTCTCCAGAACCACATGAGCGTCGAGGCCTGGGTCCTGCTCGCGGAGATCGCCCACCAGAGCGGCAACCGGGCCGACCAGATCCACGCCCTCCAGAGCGCCTACAGCCTGGCCCACCACAGCAATGACCAGGCCCTGATCGGGCATCTTTCCGGCCAGCTCCGCACCCTGGGGGCCGTCCCCGATGCCTCGGGGCCACCCCCGGACGTTCCCCAGGCCGGGTTCTCCGGCGGGTTCCAGGCCCCCTCGATCCAGGAGACCACCCGGCATGGCGGGGAGACCGAACTGGACCCCGTCCGGAGGCTCCGCATCGAGCAGTTCTCCCGGGAGGCCGAGGCCCTGGTCCGGGGCGGCAGCCCCGACCGCGCCGTGGAGACCTACAAGAAGGCCCTGGAGCTGGACCCCGCGGACATGGCCATCATCGAGGCCATCGTCGCCGTGCATCGCACCACCGGCCACCTGACCAAGGTGCAGATGCAGTACGCGCAGAGCGCCCAGGCCCTGGCCCAGCTCGGCAAGAAGCGCGAGGCCTCGCAGTTGCTGGACATGGCCGAGCAGCTCTTCCCCGGCTCCACCCGCATCTACCGCCGGTCCATGGGCCTGCCGGAACTTGGGGCCCGTCCCGCCGAACCCGCGGCTCAGGCTCCTCCGGCCGCGTCGGCCGCTGCCTCGATCGCCCTGCCCCCGCCCCCCAGCGACCTCGACGTGCTCATCGGGCTAGATCTGCCCGGGTTCGAGCCACCGCCCCCTGCCAAGACGCCCTACCAGCTCCCTGCCATGGAACCCATCCCCCTGGGCGATGGCCTGCCGGTCCTGCCGGAAACCCCCGCCCCGCTGGGAACGCAGATGCCGTCCCAGAGGGAGCCAGCCGCCCTGGACGCCTCCGACCTGGGCTGGATGGAAGACACCCTTTCGGAGCTGGAATCCGAGCTGGTCCCCTTCTCGGCCCCCACGACGCCGGTTCCGCCCATGCCCACGGGCATCCTGTCACCGGACGTCATCGCGGCCCTGCCGCCCCTTTCCGCCGCCGAAGCGGCCCCGGCCGTGCCGGAAGAGCTGGTCAGCCTCCTGGGCGACATTGATTTCCAGCTGGACTACGGCAGCCCCGACGAGGCCAAGGCCGAAATCGAAACCGCCCTCAAGCAGTTCCCGGGCCACCCCGAGCTGGAGATCCGGCTGGAGCGCGCCACGAGCGCCCTCCAGAAGCTGGGGCTCACCGCCAAGGCCAGCGCCCTCGACGAAAGCGATTTTGCCAACTCCTTCTTCGACCTCACCGATGTGCTGGGCACCGCCCTCATGGATACAGGTGAGGGCGAGGAGATGCACGATGCCACCCACGTGGTGGAGAAGATCCAGAGCGTGGACGAATTGTTCAGCGCATTCCGGGAGGGCGTGGAGAAGCAGGTCAAGGGCGACGACTACGACACGCACTACAACCTGGGCATCGCCTACAAGGAGATGATGCTCATCGATCCCGCCATCGAGGAGTTCAAGATCGCCATGGGCGACCCGGAGCGAACCCTGGAGTGCTGTTCCATGCTCAGCATCTGCGAGCAGGCCCGGGGCGACCTCAATGCCGCCGTGGAGTGGCTCCGGCAGGGCATCCTGGCCCCGGGCTTCCCGCCCGAGGACAGCATCGGCCTCCGCTACGACCTGGCTGAGATCTACCTCCAGCAAGGGCACACCGGCATCGCCGCCGAGGAGTTCAAGGCCGTCTACGAGATGGATCCCGACTACCGCGACGTGGCGGCGCGGCTGGCGTAGCCGAACGGAAATGCGGGGACAGGATTAACAGGATTCTGGAGGATTAACAGGATTCAAAAGCCAGTGCTTTGATCCTGTTAATCCTGTCCCAGCCTTTTCTTTCAGCTGAGGGCGCGGCTCCCGGTGGCCCCCCAGGGCTGCAATGCCTGGAGGGCGGGCTGGACGGGCTTTCCGGGGCGCTGGAGCTGGGTGAGTTCCAGCGCGCCGTCGGGGGTGGTGAGCCAGGCGCCCTCCTTGCCCCAGAGCAGCTGGCCCGGATCCCGGTAGCAGGCCCGGAGGGCGCCCACGCCGCACACCTTGAGGACCTGGCCCTCCAGCTGCAGGTCCGATCCCGGCCAGGGCCAGAGGGCCCGCACCTGGCGGTGGAGGTCGGCCGCGGGGCGCCGCCAGTCCAGGTGGCCCATATCCTTGCGGAGCTTGGAGGCATAGGTGGCCCCCTCGTGGTGCTGCTCCACCGGCTGCCCGCACCCGCAGAGCAGCAGGGGCAGCTGGTCCATGAGCAGGTCGGCGGCCTCCACCGACAGGGCCGCCAGGAGGCTTTCGGCCGTATCCGTGCGGCTGATGGGGCGGTGGGACTGGGCCAGCACGGGGCCCTCGTCCAGCCCTTCCGTGAGGCGCATGAGGCTCACACCCGTCTCCTCGTCCCCGGCCAGGAGGGCGTGGTTCACGGGCGCTGCGCCCCGCCAGCGGGGCAGCAGAGAGAAGTGCAGGTTCCAGACGCCATTGGGACAGGCGTCCAGCATCCAGCGGGGCAGCAGGTGGCCGTAGGCCACCACGATGGCCAGGTCGATCTCCAGGGATTCCCACAGCTCCCGTGTTTCCGGCACCTTCCAGCTCAGCGGCTGGTGGACGGGGAGGCCCAACTCCTGGGCGGCCGCCTTCACCGGCGGGGCCTCCAGGTGCCGGCCCCGGCCCGCAGGCCGGTCGGGATTGCAAAAGACAGCCGTGACGCCCTCCTCGGCCAGCGCCCGCAGGGCCGGAACCGCCGCGCGGGGCGTCCCGAGGAAGGCGAGGCGGGTCATCCCCGGACCTGTTTCTGATACCGGCGCTGGATGACCTGGCGTTTGACCGGGCCGAAATATTCCACGAAGAGCCGCCCCCGCAGGTGGTCGATCTCATGACAGAAGGCCCGGGCCAGCAGATCCTCACCCTCCAGTTCGTGCCAGCTCCCATCCTTGGCCCGGTTGCGGATGGTCACCTTCTGGGGACGCTCCAGCACCTCGCGGATGCCCGGGATGGACAGGCAGCCCTCGGGTCCCACCTGGACCCCCTCCTCCCGGATGATCTCGGGGTTGATGAGGATGAGCTTCTCGGCCGGATCCTCCCCGCAGGAGCAATCGATCACCGCCAGGTTTAGGTTCACGCCGACCTGGGGCGCGGCAAGGCCCACGCCCTCCTCGTCGAGCGCCGTCTCGAACATGTCCGCCACCAGCTGCTCCAGCTCGGGGGTCCAGGCCCCCACGTCTTCACTGTTCTTCTTCAGGCGGGGATCGCCCCAGGTCAGTACGGGCAAGACGGCCATGCAAACACTCCAGCATTCCAGTGTAATCCATCACCCATCCCTTGTTAATCTGGGGGGTCCGTCCGGAGCCCCGCATGCTGCGTTCATTCCGCCAGGTTTTCAAATCCAATCGCACGCCCATGGCGGCGGTGATGATCGTGGTCCTCCTGGGCCTGGTGGCCTACCTGGCCCCCTCGGGCCGAGTGGATACGCCCGATACGGTGGTGGCGCGGGTCTACGGCCGGGAAGTCCTGCTGCGCGACCTGGCCGAGCACATGCAGGAGCTCTACCAGCGCTATGGCAAGCAGGCCAGCCCGGAGGCGCTCAAGCCCTTCGTCCAGTCCCAGGCCCTGCGGGACCTCATGAACCAGAAGCTCATGGAGGAACTGGCGGAGCGCCACCACGTGGTGGTGACGGACGAGGAAGTGGGCGCCCGCCTGCGGGCCTTCCTCCGCCAGTACCCGGTCCTGCTGGACGCCCAGGGCAACCTGAAGTCCACCACAGAGTTGAAGCAGATCTTCCAGGACACGGGCTTCAATCCCGCCATCCAGGAGCGGAACCTGCGCAGCGAGCTGCTGCGCAGCAAGCTGATCCAGCAGGCCGCCCTCCAGGTGCCCGTGGACGAGCCCTGGCTGGCCCTGGAGAACCGCCTCCGCAACGAGAAGGTCGCCTTCCAGCAGGCCACCCTGGCCGTGGACAGCGCCACCGTGGCGGATCCCGGCGACACGACGCTGGAGGCCTTCTACAAGGCCGGTGGCGAGCGGTTCCTCCAGCCTCCCCGCCGGGTGATCCAGTTCGTGGCCGTCGACCGGGCCGCCCTGGGCAAGGCCGTGGAGGTGGATGATGCCACCCTCAAGGCCGCCTTCGACGCCCGGAAGAACGACTTCGTGGAGTTCAAGGCCCGCCACATCCTCTTCAAGGCCGAAGGCGACACCCAGCTCCAGGAGGCCACCGCCAAGGCCCAGCTGCTGCGCGAGCGCCTGGTGAAGGGGCAGAGCTTCGCCAAGGCCGCCGAGGAACTCAGCGAGGACCCCAGCGCCAAGGGCAACGGCGGCGACCTGGGCTGGTTCCGGTTCCCCCAGATGCAGAAGCCCTTCTCCGAAGCGGCCTCGGCCCTCAAGCCCGGCGAGATCAGCCAGCCCGTCCGGACCATCTACGGCGTCCACCTCATCCAGCTGGAAGGCCGCCGCGAGAAGCGCTTCGAGGATGTGAAGGGGCAGCTGGCCAAGGAGATCTCCGACGACCGCTTCAATTCCCGGGCCCAGGAACGCCTCGAACAGATCCGCAAGCGCGCCAACGGCGGGGACCTGGCCGCGGCCGCCAAGAGCCTGGGCAGCCAGGCCCAGGCCAGCCAGCCCTTCAGCAATGAGCCCAACGCCCAATCAGAGGGCCTTCCCGAGCTGGCCCAGATCACCGGCGAGGCCTTCCGCCTGAAGGTGGGCGAGGTCTCCAAGCCCATGCGCTTCGCCGAGCGCCACCTGCTCTTCCGTGTGCAGGAAGAGCTGCCGGAGGCCGTGCCGCCCTTCAAGGAGATTCGCGCCAAGGTGCTGGCGGCCTACCGCATCGAGGAATCGCGCAAGCAGGCCCTGGCCAAGGCCCAGCAAGCCCTCGCCTCCGGCGGTCTTCAGGCCGTGGGCCCCGTGTCCGACCAGGCCGCGGCGCCCCTCAGCGGCCTGCGGGACCTCGTGGCCCACCCCGGCATCCGCAAGGCCCTGCTGGAGACGGCCGTGGGCCAGACCACGCCCCTGCTCTGGACCCAGGACGGCAAGCTCTGGGTGGCCCGCATCGTCTCCCGCGAGCCCGCCCCGGCCCTCACCTTCGAAAGCCGCCGGAGCCTCATCCAGGAAGTCCAGGGCACCGAGGCCCAGAAGCTCCTCTCCGCGGAGCTCCAGTCCCTGGACCAGCAGGGCCGCCTGCGCCCCGGCCTCAGCAGCTTCTGGGGCCACTTCGGCGGCATCTACGTGAATGCCGACGCCGTCCAGGTGCCGGTCGAAGAATAGCTGCCAGCCATCGGCTATCAGCCCTCGATCACTGAGAGCTGGTGGCCGATGGCCTTCAGTTCCCCCAGATGCGGATGCGGTGGATCGGACAGCAGCTGTCCAACGGGTCCCTGGCATAGGGCCTGGCCGTCCTTCAGCGCGAGCATGCGGTCACAGAGGGCCTGGATCGAGAGCAGGTCATGGCTCACCAGGAGCAGGGCCGTGCCCTCGGCCTTCAGCTCCAGCAGCAAAGCCATCAGGTGGCCGGCCAGGGTCGGATCCAGGGATGAGAACGGCTCATCCAGCACCAGCAGGCCCGGCTCCAGCATGAGGGCCCGGCCCAGGCAGAGCCGCTGGGCCAGGCCGCCGGACCAGGCCGCGGGGCACTGCTCCAGCGCCGGTTCCGGAAACTTCACGCGGGCCGCCATGCGGGCTGCGGCCTCGCGCCGGGCCTGAGGCGTTCCCCGGTTCCAGATCTCCAGGGGCTCCTGGAGGATCTCCCAGCCCGTGCGGTGGGGCGGCAGGCTCGCCAGCGCATCCTGGAACACCGCCTGGATCCGGGGCCGGCGGGCCCGCCTCGCCGGCTCGGGCAGGGGCGACCAGGGTTCGCCATCCAGGAGGATCCGGCCCTCGGTAGGTTCTTCCAGCCCCAGCACCAGGTTCAACAGGGTCGTCTTCCCCGCGCCGCTGGCGCCGATCACGCCCAGGGCTTCGCCCGGGGCGATGGAGAAAGACAGGCCCTTGAGCACATCCTTTCCCATGCGCTGAAGGCGCAGGCCCTCAGCGCAAAGGACGGGCCCTGCCCTCAGCGGATCACCTCGGCGCCCACGTAGGGCCGCAGGACGTCAGGCACGCGGATGCTGCCGTCGGGCTGCTGGTAGTTCTCGAGGATGGCCACCCAGGTGCGGCCCACGGCCAGGCCGCTGCCGTTCAGAGTATTGGCGAATTTCAAGATTGATTTGGTCGGCTTCGAACTCGCTGAAAGATCACGACGGGTGCCATCCGTGTTGAGGCCGCTGAGTCCGGTCGGCACATAGTCCACATAATCTCGGTATCGGATATTGGCGCGGCGGGCCTGGAAGTCCCCGAACCAGCTGCAGGAGCTGATCTCCCGGTAGGTGTTCTGCGAGGGCAGCCACACCTCCAGGTCGTAGGTCTTCTGGCTGCTGAAGCCCATGTCTCCCGTGCAGAGCAGCACGCGGCGGTAGGGCAGGCCCAAGGCCTCCAGGATCGCCTCCGCGTCGGACGTGAGCCGCTCCAGCTCCGCTTCGGCCTGGTCGGCGGCGGCGAACGTGACCAGCTCCACCTTGTGGAACTGGTGCTGGCGGATGATGCCCTTGGTGTCCCGGCCATAGCTGCCCGCCTCGCTGCGGAAGCAGGGCGTGAAGGCGCAGTGGCGCATGGGCAGGGCCTCCGCCGGCAGGATCTCGTCGCGGTAGAGGTTGGTGACGGGCACTTCCGCGGTGGGGATCAGGTAGAGGGCGCCCCCGTCTCCGCGGGAGGTCTTGAACAGGTCCTGCTCGAACTTCGGCAGCTGGCCCGTGCCGTACATGCTTTCGGCGTTCACCAGGTAGGGCGGGATGACCTCGGTGTAGCCTGCGGCCGTCTGGCGGTCGAGCATGAAGGCGATGAGGGCCCGCTCCAGCTTGGCGCCCAGCCCCTTCAGCACCGCGAAGCGCGCGCCGCTGAGCTTGGCCGCGCGGTCCAGGTCCAGGATGCCCAGGGCCGTGCCCAGGTCCACGTGATCCCGGGGCGTGGCGATCTGCGGAATCTGGCCCCAGCGCTTGATCTCCACGTTGGCGTGCTCGTCGCGGCCCGAGGGCACGCTGGCGTGGGGCGGGTTGGGGATGCCTGCCAGGAACTCCTTGAAGGTGGCTTCGATCTCCCGTTCAGCGGCTTCCAGCGCCTTGAGCTGGTCCCCCACCTCCCGCTGCTGGGCGATGAGGGCGTCCGCGTTCTCCTTGGCCCGCTTCAGGCGGCCCACCTCCTCGCTCACGCGGTTGCGCTCGGCCTTCAGGCCTTCGGCTTCCTGCAACACGGCCCGGCGGCGCTGATCCAGCTCCTGGTACCGGGCCCGGTCCAGCGTGTAGCCCCGCTCTGACAGGCGCGCCGCCACGGCATCGAGATCGTTGCGGAGGAGGTTGGCATCAAGCATGGTGTGTTCCTAACTATCTATCAGTTTACCTGGCTCCAAAACGCGCCATGGGCGCGTTTTGGAGCTCATCAACGGCAAAAGCTCAGCCCTGCGGCCAGGCCCCTTCCGGCATGGGCTCTCCGGCCCTCCCGACCGCCGGGTGGCGGAGGACGCGCCGGGGACGCGCCTGGAGCCGGGCCCCGGCGAGGAGGGAATCACGCGGCACTCAGCCCTGCGACCAAGTTCCTTCTGGCATGGGCTCTCCGGCCCACCGTACCCCGAACGCCTCCCTCACCTCGTCGATCCCGCCCCCGGCGCCCAGCACCAGGCCCAGCTTGGCGAGGGCCGCCCAGCGGGTGTGCAGGCCTCCGGAGATGGCGCCCATCCCCTCGATCTTCTGTCCGAGCTCATAGGCGGAGAGGTCCACGCCACCGTAGGGGCACTGGGAGATCACCACCATGGGCAGCCGCCGCTGGCGGCCATCTTCGAGGGTGGCCTGGAGATCCCCCCGGCCCATGGGCAGGTTGCCGGCGCCGAAGGCCTGGATGAGCATGGCCCGGGCATTCGGGGGCGCCGGGCTCCACGCCATGCCGGGATGGGGGGTCACCGTGTGGATGGCCAGGTCCAGCGCGCCGCCCAGGCCCGAGGGCACCCGGCGGACGAACTGGCCCACCTCCGGGTGGAGCTGGATCTCCGCGCCGATCTCGGCCAGGGGCGCCAGGTTCGGACTCTGGAAGGCCTCGAACTGATGGACGCTCAACTTGTCGGCGGCCACGCCCCGGATCCAGTGGTTGCCGAAGCAGATCCCCACCTCTGGGATGCCCCGGCAAGCCAGGTCCACGGCGTTGACCAGGTTGCTGCGGGCATCGCTGCGCACGAAGGCCAGGGGCCGCTGGCTGCCCGTGAGCACCACGGGCTTCCCCAGCTCCGCCAGGAGAAAACCCAGGCAGGAGGCCGTGAAGGCCATGGTGTCCGTGCCGTGGATGATGACGAAGCCGTCGAAGTCCTGGGCGGAAGCCCGCACGCGGTCGGCCAGGATCAGGATGTCCGAGGGCTCCAGGCACGAGGAGTCCTGGTTGAAGGGTACCTCCACGGACAGGTCCGCCAGCTGCCTCAGCTCAGGGACCTGCTCGGTCAGGTGGTCCAGGAACCGGCCCGGCGCCAGGGACGCGGGCTCTCCGCTGGGCGCCATGCCCAGCGTGCCGCCGGTGTGGAGGAGGAGGATCTTCCGCATGCTTCCACCCTAATCGAAACGGGGCGGACTTCTCCATCCGCGGCCTCCCGGGCGGTGCGCGGGTGGCCAGCCCGGCCGCCGGATGGTTAACTGGAATGGGCTCCCCGCCACTCCATGCGTCGCATTCCCAGATACCTCCAGCTGATCGCAGGCCGCTATCTCCAGCGGCTGCTGAGGAACCGTCTGTCGGGCCACCAGCTACAGGCGGCGGTGGAAACGGCCCTGGCGACCCTGCCCATCCAGGAGAAGCTGCTGGTACGCGAGGGGGCGCTGCGCTCGGGCACCCTAAATCGCCAGCTGGCCTGGGCCATGGCCTTCGTGGCGGGGGCGGTGAACGCCGGCGGGTTCCTGGCGGTGAGCCACTACACCTCCCACATGACCGGCGTGGTCTCCTCCATGGCCGATGAAATGGCCGCCGGCGACCTCACCACCGCCCTGGCGGCCCTGGCCATGATGCTGAGCTTCCTCGCGGGCGCCTTCGTGTGCACCACGCTCATCAGCTTCGGCCAGCGGCGGCGCATGCGCAGCCGCTATGCCCTGACCCTGGTCCTGGAGGCCGCGCTGATGCTGGTGTTCGGCTTCATGGGGAACCGCCTCCAGCAGGAGATCCAGTTCACGCTTCCGACCACCGTGATGCTGCTCTGTTTCATCATGGGCATGCACAACACCGTCACCTCCATCATCTCCGGCGCCGCCGTGCGCACCACGCACCTCACGGGCACGGTGACGGACATCGGCATCGAGCTGAGCCGCCTCACCTACGTGAATGTCCACCACCGGCGCGGCCGGGACCGCATCGTCGCCGACCGGCAGAAGCTGTCGCTGCTGCTGCTCATCCTCGCGTCCTTCCTCTGCGGCGGGTTGGTTGGGGCGCTGGGCTTCCGCCACATCGGCTTCAAGGTGACGGTGCCCCTCGCGGGTTTCCTGTGCTTCCTGGCGGCCCGCCCCCTGCTGCTGGAGATGCGCCTGCTACTGCATCGCCTGCGGCGGCAGTGGGCTCCCGAGGAACCCGGTCCCACCCCCCCCGAGCGCTCTTAGACCACCTCCAGCCCCACCATGCGGTCCACGCCCTCGACGCGCCGGGTCCGGCCCGCGCCCTGGCCGCCGATGAGCAGCCGGCATCCTGATGGCAGGCGGTCCTTCAGGTCCAGGAGCAGGCGCCGCGATGTCTCTCCGGCGCTCTGGATGGAGAGGCCCACCGCCACCCGGTCCACCTTCAACGTGCGGGCGGCCTGGGCGATGCTGGCCACGGGGAGGTCCACGCCCAGTAGCTCGGTGCGGGTGCCCATCGCGGCGTAGGCCAGGGCCGCCATGAGCAGGCCCAGCCGGTGCCGCTCACCTGGAAGGGTGGCCAGCAGCACCGCGCCCCGGCCGGACAGGGGCTGGCAGCCCAGGCGCAGCTCCCGGAGAAAATCCTCCAGCACCTCCGTGACCAGGTGTTCGTGATGGACCCCGAGGCTGCCGTCCGCCCAGGCCATGCCCACCCGGTCCAGCAGCGGGGAGACCACCTGCTGGAGGAATGCTTTCCATTCGAGCTCCGACAGGGCCTCTCTCAGCAGCTTCCGCATCCGCTCCGTGTCCATGGCGGTGACGGCCTCGAACAGCGCATCCAGCCGGAGATCCTTCCGGGGAGCCAGTAGACGCTTCAAGGCCTCCTCCGTGGACCGCACCACCACCGCGGGGCGGTGCCCCTGGGCCAGGGCCTCAGCCATGAGCCTGAGGCGGTGGAGGTCCTCCTGCCGGTAGCGCCGGTGGCCCGACGGCAGGCGGACCGGCACCGGAAACCCGTAGCGGCGCTCCCACACCCGCACCACATCGGCGGAGAGGCCGGTTTCGGAGCAGATGTCCCCGATGCTCAGTAGATCGGGTTCCACCTTGGCCATGGCCTCACCTCCGGGGCCGGGCCCCGGTAGGACGATCCACCCGATGAACCAAAAAGTCCAGATTAAACTCTGGGCAATTAAAGCGCGACCACGGCCGCCTTGAGCTCATCAAAGCCCTGATCAGAGGTGCAGCTCACCACCACCGCGCACTGGCCCGGCTGGCTGGGCGGCAATTGGGCCTCGCCGAGGAAAGTGCCATCGGCGGCCGTGCGTCCCGTGAGAAGGCCGGTGGCCTTCTTCAGGCTGGACACGAGCTTCACCGAGACTTCCGCATCGGCCACAGGGCTCTGGCTCTGGCAGAGGCGCGCCCGCACCTGCACCCGGAAGGGCTCCCCGAAGGCCGGCTTCAGGGGCTGGTCCAGCACCAGCTCCAGGGTGTCCACATCCCCCTCCTGCTGGAGGAATTCGAGGATGGCCTGATCCAGGGGCCGCTCATTGAAGGCCTGCCGCTCCAGCAGATCCGGCGGTGTCTGGTCATACTTGCCGTTCTTGATATCCCGGATCACGGCCCGGTGCTGCTCGTCCATGCGGCCCTGGATGGCGCCCTCGGTCACCGGGGGGTTGGCCAGCAGGTCTTCGTAGGAGGATCGGTAGTTGTCGAGGATCTCGCCGCCCACGTAGATGAGCGTTTCGATCTTGGGATTGGATAGGCCCTTGTCCTCAGTCTGGACGTGATAGACCCGGTTCCCGTGGCGGACATCCGTGTTGTAGCCAGTGATCATGGGAGGGACCTGGGGGACCGGAAGGCGAGGCTCATCATGGGCCTACTTTTGCAATTTTCCCGCCAGATCCGGCATGACTTCCCAGGCGATCTCCCGGATCACCTGGTCGCCCATGCGCGCCACCACCGCCTTCACCAGGGCATCCACCAGCACCGGGTCCGCCAGGAGCGCTTGGATCTGCCCGGATGTGAGGGGCTCCTGACCGGCTGCGGCAGGAACCTGCCCAGGTACGGCAGGGGCCAGAGCCGACACCTGATCGACCTGGGGCTCCACCTCTGGCATGGTCCAGGAGGATCCGGAAAGGTCGGCTGCGGACATCGGGGTCGGCGCCACCGGGAGCTCGTCCACAATGGGTGCGGAAAATACCTCGTGCGCCCCCCCGAAAAAGGGGTCTGCCGCGGGGGTGATGCCCACGAGGGCCGCAGCGGCGGCGGCAGCCACCGCCGCCTCGGCGGCTGGAGGCATCGAGGCACGGATGGTTTCGGCGGGTGGCGGCTCGGGCAGAACTGGCGCTTCGATCCCACCGGGGAACTCGTCCAGGGCATCGAGCCCCGTGAAGGACATCAAGCTCTCTTCGCCCAGGGCCTCAGCCACGGGGGCCGCTGCTTCCGCCACGGGAAGCCCGGGCACCATCGGCAGGGACTCCGCGGGCCTGGGCTCGGAGGCCAGGTCGTGCAGGCTCTCCAGATCCAGGTCCTCCAGCTCGAGATGCACTTCGGTCGTCACGGAGGGTTCAGAAACGGCCGCCTCGATGGGTTCCGCCGGCGCTTCTTCGGGCCAGAGGTCCTCGGCCGAAAGCATCAGCAGATCGTCCTCAAGGTCCGAGTGCTCGGGCGCAGGAACTGCGGCGGGAGGCTGGATCTCCACCATCGGAGGAATGTCCTGGATCGATTCCATCTCGAATTCAGGCCGGAACTCCGGCAGGGCCGTCTCGGCCATCCGCACCAGATCCCGGGCCGGGGTGGCGGGCACGGTGGTGAAGGCCGAGGGTCCCGAGGTCAAGGACGGGTCCGGGGAGAAGGCCGAGGCCTCGGGAACGGACGTCATCGGCATGGTCAACAGCGCCTTCACGCGGTCGCCCAGCTCCCGGAGCTCGATGGGCTTCTTCAGGAAGCCCTGCACGGGCGCCTTGGCCAGCTTGGCTGGGTCCACGGGATCCAGCACCCCGGCCATCAGCGCGATGGGGAGGTGGGCGGTCTCCTTCATCTCCCGCAGGCGGGTCAGCAGCGTCCAGCCATCCATGCCGGGCATGGCGGTGTCCACCAGGATCACGTCGAAAGCTTCTCCCCGCTCGATCCGGTCCAGCGCTGCCGCGGCGGAATCCACGCAGACCAGTTCCACATCCGTGGGGGCCAACAGGGATTCAGCAATGCGGTGAATGCTGGGGTTGTCGTCCACGAGGAGGAGGCGCGGCATCTGGGTACCTCGGGAGGCCGGGAGGAAGAAAGAGTGGCTGGGCACAACGCTACCAGAAATGTGCACTTCCAACGCAAGCGAATGGATCAGCGGAGGAGCTTCTTCACGATGCGCACCCGCTCCACGTCCACCAGACGCACCAGCAGCACACGGTCTCCCACCCAGATCCACGCGGCCCCCAGGGGCTCGCGCATGGCGACCTCCGGGCCCCTCGGCAGCCACCCTTTCACGGAGGCGCGCAGGTTCAGGGCGGTGCGCCACTCGGGGCGGTAGGCCTCGAACAGCGCCTGGCGCTGCCGTTCCGGCGGGAGGACGCTTTCATTCCAGCGCTGATCCCAGGCATCGAAGGCCCCGTTGCCACGCCAGGCCCAGGCCGCGTCCCAGGCGGGCCAGGGCAGCGCGTCTTCGGCCACCGGGGTCCATTCGACCGTGGCCACCGGGCTGGTGCGCCGGACCATGCCTTCATCTGGAAGCGGAGCCACCAGAGCCATGCGCTGAGGCGGATGGGCCGTCAGCAACCCCGGACCCGCAGCACTGCGGCGCCACCGCCCGCCTTCCAGGAACCAGGCGGTCCACCCCTGGACGCCCCCGTGCCAGAGCCGGTCCGCCCGCGGGAACCAGAGCCGGTCGCCCGCATGCCAGGGCAGCTCGAGACGGGCGCCGGGCAGGTCCCGGCCATCGTCCGACAGGGCCTCCAGCTTGGTGGCCAGGCCCCGGGGCGGAGGCGGAAGGCCGGGCTCATCCCAGGCGGCCAGCGTCGGCTCACCGGGGTCGGACTCCAGCGGCAGGGAGCTGAGCAACAGCTCGGGTTCGCCCTTGGGCTCGGGCTTCTCGAAGAACCCCAGCAGCGCGGCCTTGCCGTCCCAGCTGAAGCGGCTCCAGGGGCCGGACTGCGTGGACCAGACCACCCGGCCTTCGGGAACCTCCAGCAACCGGGTTTCGAAGCGCGCGGACCCCATCTGCAGTGTCACCAGCAGGCGGTTGCCCTTGAGGGGATCCAGCCGCGCCGAGCAGAGGGGCGCATCGAAGCGGTAGCGGCGCCACTCCAGCCCCTTCCACAGCACCACCTCGCTGCGCCCGCCGGGGCCGTTCAGCGCCAGGCCCTGGTCGCCGAGGTAGGGGGAGGCCGGTTCCCAGGGCGTGCCGAAGCCGCCCTCGAAGGGCCAGGGCTCGGACTGATCGGGATCCTGGGCGCCCTGGAACCGAGGCGCCCAGCCCTCCTCCATCCGCAGCTCGGCCAGGGACTCGTAGCCTCCGAGGCTCATGACCGCCGGGGTCTCCACCGAAGCGACGCCCCCCGAGCTCACGGGACGCGGGGCCTGCACCACCGCGAACAGCAGCAGCATGGCGGCAATGAAGAGGGTGGCGATGATGTACCGTTGGGGGATCACGTGGTGGCCGCAGAAACAGAACCATCATGACTGATTGGAGACGTGCCGCGATGAAGCACAAACCCGCCGTGGAAACCGAGCTCAAGCTGCGCATCCCGGCCACGGGTCCCTACCGCCCCCTGCTGGAGGCCCTGGGATTCCGCGAAACCCTCGCCGCCCAGCCAGAGGTGAGCGTGCTCTGGGACCGGGACGGCGAGCTGCGGGCTGCGGGTTCGGCCCTGCGGACCCGGCGCTTCGCGGGGGCCTTCCGCCTGACCTGGAAGGGCCCCAAGGTGCCCGATGCCATGCTGAAGATCCGCCCCGAACAGGAAACCGGCATCGAGGATGGCGAGGCCCTGGAGGCCATCCTCCGCGCCCTGGGCTATGCGCCTGTCATGCGCATGGAGAAGGTGCGCGCCGTGTGGGAACGCGCCGAACTGGAGGCCTGTCTCGACGAGACGCCCTTCGGCTGCTACCTGGAGCTGGAGGGCGAACCCCAGGCCATCCGCGCCGCCATGGAGGGCCTGGGCCTCGCCCCCGACCGGGCCGAGCCCCGCAGCTACCCCGAGCTGTACCAGGCGCACGGGCTGGGTTAAGCATCAAGGATGCTGGAACACAGAGGTCGCAGAAGAACACAGAAGACACAGAGAAAATCTTTTCAGTTCTTCTCTGCGTCCTCTGTGCGAACTCCGTGTCCTCTGTGTTCCGCTTTTGTTTTTAGACCTTCAACACCTGCTCCAGGTCCTCGATCAGATCCTGGACGTCCTCCACGCCCACGCTGAGGCGCAGCAGGTTGTCGTTGATGCCGAGGCGCTGGCGGTCGGCCTCGGGCACGCTGCCGTGGGTCATGCTGGCGGGGTGGCAGACGAGGCTCTCCACGCCGCCCAGGCTCTCGGCCAGGGAGAACACCTTGAACGAGGACGCCATGCGCCGGGTGCGCTCGGCATCGCCGGTGTCGAAGCTCACGATGCCGGAGAAGCCCTTCATCTGCTGCTTGGCCAGGGCGTGCTGAGGATGGGATTCCAGGCCGGGATAGTAGACGGCCTTGAGATCCTTCCGGTCCTCCAACCAGCGGGCGATCTGAAGGGCGCTCTGGTTGTGGCGCTCCATGCGGAGGTGCAGCGTCTTGGTGCCCCGAAGGATGAGCCAGGACTCCATTGGCGAGAGGATGCCGCCGGCGGCCTTCTGGTGGAAGCGCAGGCCCTCGGCGATGTCCTCGCGGTTGGTGATGGCGATGCCGCCGATGGAGTCGCTGTGGCCGTTCAGGTACTTGGTCGTGGAGTGGAAGACCAGGTCCGCGCCCAGCTCCAGGGGCCGCTGGTTGTAGGGCGTGGCGAAGGTGTTGTCCACGGCCAGCACGGCCTTGCAGCCCATCAGGGTCATGACCTGGCGGACGCCGGGGATGTCCGTGAGCCCCAGCATGGGGTTGGTGGGCGTCTCCAGCATCACCAGCTTGGTGTTGGGCCGCAGCGCCGCCTTGAAGGCCGCCAGGTCGCCCGTGTCCACCTGGGTGTAGGTGAGGCCGAAGCGGGTCATCACCTTGTCCAGCAGGCGGAAGGTGCCGCCGTAGACGTTGTCGCCCAGCACCACGTGGTCGCCGCTGGAGAGCTGCTCGAAGATGGCCTGCACGGCAGCCATGCCGGAGCCGAAGGCCATGCCGTGGGCGCCGCCCTCCAGCGCCGCCAGGTTGCCTTCCAGGGCGTCGCGGGTGGGGTTGCGCACGCGGGCGTAGTCGAAGCCCTTGTTCTGGCCGATGCCCTCCTGCACGTAGGTGCTCGTGAAGTAGACGGGCGTCATGATGGCGCCGTTGTTCGGATCCGGTGACTGGCCGGCATGGATGCAGCGGGTGTCGAAACGGCCTTCGAGGTTCATGGGACCATCCTTCGTGAACTTCCAGTGTGATGGGGTGCCGCCATGAGGAAAAGCATCGCTTCGGTTTCTATGGCCCTGGCCCTTCTGGCTTGTCGATCCGACAAGCCCGAGGATCAGGTGCGGAAGGCCTTCGAGGCCTGCCGCGCGGCGGTGGAGGCCGGCGATGCCGCTGCGGCTGCCGAACCCCTGGACCCCGCCTTCCGGGGGCCCGAGGGCATGGACAAGGCGGCGGCGCGCCTGTTCCTCCTGGGCACCTTGCGCCAGGAGAAGGTCGGGGTGACGGTGGTCCGGAACGAGGTGTCCATCCGGGGGAACGAGGCCTTCCAGGACGTGGATCTGCTCCTCACGGGCCGCAGCGGCGGCCTCCTGCCCCAGGACGCCTCCCGGCGCGCCTTCCAGCTGCGCTGGCGGAAGGCCGGTGACGCCTGGCGGATCACGGAGATCCGGGAGCAGTAGCGCCTCAGCCCGCCAGGTACTCCATGAATTCGCGGTGCAGATCCAGCGGAAGGCGGCAGGCCCGCTCCTCCTCATCCACGAGCTGCGCGCAGCGGGGCACCTCCAGCAGGACCGGGGCCGGAATGCCGCCATCCCGCGCCCGGCGCAGGCTCTGCATCACGGCATCCATCCACCCCAGGTGGTAGAGGGTGACCAGGAGCATCGCGTGGGCCTTGGCGTTGTCCGGGTCGATCTCGATGGCCTGGAGCAGCTGCCGCCGGGTGGTCTCCAGGACGTCCTTCCGGACCTCCGCCCGGCCAAGGGAGCTTTCCTTGGAGGGAGCCGACCCGTGGGCGGGCCGGGTGAACCCGCCGGTTCCCTGGACCGGGTGGGAACCCGAGGCCTCGGTCGCCGGCTTCAACGCTGGCGTGCCTCTCGGAGGGGTGGCGGGCCGGCCCAGGGGGGGACGCGAAACCGGGATGGCCACCGTGGGGCGCTCCTGATCCCAGCGCCAGGCCGCGTCCTTGGCCGAGCGCAGCGCCGCGGCCAGCTCCTCGGCCGACTGGAACCGGCTCGACGGGTCCTTGGCCAGGGCACGGTTCTGGAGGCTCTGCAGATCGCGGCTGACACCCCGGAAGGCCGTGGGCGGGAGGGGCGGCGGCGTCTCGTGCAGCAGGCGGTAGATCACGGAGCCAGGGCTGGGGCCGTCGAAGGGCGGGATGCCCACCAGGGCCTCGTAGAGGATCACGCCCACGGCGAAGAGGTCGCTGCGGGAGTCGGGACGCCCGCTCTGGAGGTATTCCGGCGCCATGTAGTTCACGGTGCCAAAGACCGTGCCCTCGTCCGTGGTGTCGGTGTTGAAGATCTTGGCCACGCCGAAATCCAGCACCTTGGCCTGGAGGTTCTTCCCGTCCCACACCACGCGGATGTTGGAGGGCTTGATGTCCCGGTGCAGCACCTGATGCCGGTGCGCCACGGCCAGGCCGTCGCAGACCTGGGCCAGGACCTCCAGCGTGTCCCGGGGCGTGAGGGTGCCCGCCCGGATCAGGGTGCCCAGGTCCTCACCCTTGACCAGCTCCATGGCCAGGTAGAGCACGCCCTGCTCTTCACCCATCTCGTGGATGGTCACGATGTTCGGATGGTTCAGCACCCCGGCGGCCCGGGCTTCCCGGGCGAACCGCTCCCGGGCCTCCGGACCCGCCGCAGCGGAGGTCTGGATGACCTTGATGGCCACCTCGCGGCCGATGATGGGATCCCGGCCCACGTAGACGTCGCCCATGCTTCCCTGGGCGAGCAGCCGGATGATTTCGAACTTGCCAAGGCGCGTCAGCACGGGACTTTCCAGGTGATGCCACCTTGATCATGGAGCGGGCCCGGAGCCTCCGTCCAGGGCTTTGTCAGCCCCCCAGCCCCAGCAGCCAGGCTTCATCCCGCACCGCGATGCCCAGGGCTTCGGCCTTGGCCAGCTTGGACCCGGCCTTCTCCCCGGCCACCAGCACCGTGGTTTTGGCGCTGACGCTGCCCGTGACCTTGGCGCCCAGCTGCTTCAGCCGGGCCTCTGCGTCCTCCCGTGACAGGGTGGGCAGCGTCCCGGTGACTACCGCCACCTGGCCAGAGAGGGGCAGGCCCCCGAGGTCCCGGGGTTCCGGCGGTGTCGGCCGCACGCCCAGGGCGGCCAGCCGCCCTGGTAGTTCCGGATGCAGGCCCGCGAAGGCGCGGAGGGCCGCAGCCACCTTGGGGCCCACCTCTTCCACGGCCTGAAGCCGGGCCTCATCGGCGGCCCACAGGGCCTCCAGGGACGGGTAGGCCTCCGCCAGCAGCTCCGCCGTGCGGGCCCCCACCATGGGAATGCCCAGGGCGTGGATCCAGCGGGACAGGGGCTTGGCGCGGGCGGCCCCCAGGGCCTCCATGAGGTTCTGCGCCGACTTCTCCGCCATGCGCTCCAGACCCGAGAGGTAGGCCAGCCCCTGCATGGGTTCAGCCAGCAGGGAGAAGACCTCCCAGGGCTGCTCGAAGCGTCCCGAGGCGACGAGCTGCTCCACCAGGGCCTCACCCATGCCTTCGATGTCCAGGGAGGCACGACCGCCGAAATGCAGCAGGCGGGCCACCAGCTTGGCCGGGCACTCCGGGTTGAGGCAGCGGATGGCCACTTCCGCGTCGTCAGCCTTGCCCACCTCGCCCGCGCACACGGGACAGGCCGTCGGAATGACAGGCGCAGGCAGGTCCCGGTCCTCCTCGCCGGGCACCAGGGCCACCACCTTGGGGATGACCTCGCCGCCCTTTTCGATGAATACGTGATGGCCGATCTTCAGGCCGAGCCGGGCCAGCTCGTCGGCGTTGTGCAGGGTGGCGCGGCGCACGGTGGATCCTGCGACTTCCACCGCCTCCAGCTCGGCCACGGGGGTGAGCTTGCCTGTGCGCCCCACCTGCCAGGTGATGCCCAGCACCGTGGTGGTCACCTGGGTGGCCGGGAACTTGAACGCGATGGCCCACCGCGGCACGCGATCCGTGGCGCCCAGGCGCTGCTGGAGGCTGGCATCCAGGATCTTCAACACCACACCGTCCGTGTCGAAGGGCAGCTTCAGGCGGGCCTCGGCCTGGACCGCGATGAAGGCCAGCAGGGCCTCCAGGTCGCCGCTGGCATGGGCGGGCATGACGCCGAAGCCCCAGATTCCAAGGTGGGCCATGGCCTGGGCGTGGTCCTCCACCGCGTCGCCCTCCCAGATCGCCTGCCAGGGCAGGAAGGACAGCCCGCGGGCCGCCACCTCCCGGCTGTCCAGGAGCTTCATGGTGCCGCTGGCGGCGTTGCGGGGGTTGGCGAAGCGCGCCTCTCCGCGGGTGTCGCGCTGGCGGTTCAGCTCCTCCCAGCGCTTGCGGGACAGGAACACCTCCCCGCGCACCGTGAGCGATTCCGGAGCCTCCGCGGGCAGCCGCATGGGGATGTCCGTGATGGTCTTCGCATTTTCCGTCACCAGCTCGCCCGTCTCCCCATCGCCGCGGGTGAGGGCCTCCACGAGCATCCGGTTCTCGTAGCGCAGGGACAGCGACAGGCCGTCCACCTTCAGTTCTGCCGCGTAGCGGGGTTCGGCCTCCGGGGCGAGGCGGCGCCACTTGGCCTCCCACTCGCGCAGCTCTGCTTCGGAGTAGGCGTTGTCCAGGCTGAGCATGGGCGTGGCGTGGCGGCGCTTCTCGAAGGCGTCGATGGGCGGGGCGCCCACGCGCAGGGTGGGGCTGTTGGGATCCGCCAGCTCCGGATGGGCTCCCTCCAGGGTCCTCAGCTCCCGCTCCAGGGCATCGTATTCGGCATCGGAGATCACGGGCTGATCCAGCACGTAGTAGCGGTGCCGGTGCCTCCGCACCTGGTCCGCCAGATCTTTCATGCGCTGCCGTAGATCCGTCACTTCACCCTCGATCGATGCAGGATGCCCATGATGAGACCCAGGGCCAGGAAGAAACTCAAGGTGCTGCTTCCGCCCGCGCTGAAGAAGGGCAGCACCATGCCCTTGTTCGGCAGGGCCCCGGCCACCATGCCCACGTTCACCATCAGATGCAGGGCGAAGATGCCCGCGGCCCCGGCGCAGAAGTAGGCCTCGGCGTTCGTATGGGCCGCCTTGGCGGCATCCAGGATGCGGCTCAGCAGGAGGCCGAAGAGGCCCAGGACCAGGAGCACGCCGAGGAAGCCCCGCTCCTCCGCCCACACGCTGAAGGCGAAGTCCGTGGTCTTCACCGGGAGGAAATTCAGCTGGGTCTGGGAGCCGCTGGTGAAGCCCTTGCCGATGAGCCCGCCCGCGCCGATGGCGATGCGGCTCTGGTTCACCTGGTAGCCCTTGCCCTGGAGGTCGCTGGAGGGGTCCAGGAAGATCAGCACCCGCTGCTTCTGGTAGGGCTTGAGGGCCACCTTCCAGGCGCCGAAACCGCCCACGGTGACGAGCAGGAGCAGTGCGATCACCCAGCGCGCCCGCAGCCCCTTCATCAGCGGAATGAGCAGCAGGATGGGCAGGAAGCTGAGGGCCATGCCGAGGTCGGGCTGGCGCTGGATGAGCAGCATGGGGAAGACCACCAGACCCACCGCGCCGAGAAGCTCCAGGCGGCCCACCGAGTCTGCGGGCCGAGAGCCCAGCCGCTGGGACACGTAGAGCAGCGTCACCCACTTCATGAGCTCCGAAGGCTGGAAGGTCTGCCCGGCCACGACGAACCAGCGCGTGGCCCCGCCGATCTTCTTGCCCACCACCAGCACCGCCACCAGGGCCACGAGGCCCAGGAGGTAGATGGGGAAGCTGTGGCGGAAGATGCGGCGGGGGTCCGTGGCGGCCAGCAGCAGCATCAGCGCCATGCCCATGAAGTTCCAGAGGCTCTGCTTGAGCCAGATGGCGGCCTGGGGCGTGTTCCGGCCCGCGGAATAGAGGGTCAGCGTGCCCAGGACCGTCAGGGCCAGGATGACCCACAGCAGGCGGGGGTCCAGGGCGCGGACGCGGTCCTTCATTCCGCCACCTCCGGCACGGGGGCGAAGGGATCCACCATGCGCCCGCGGGGCGGGGGCAGCGGATTCTTCAGACGGTCGATGAACCAGTACTGCACCAGCTTCTTCGCGATGGGGGCGGCCATGTCCGCGCCGAAGCCCGCGTTCTCCACCACCACCGCGAAGGCGATCTGGGGCTTCTCGTGGGGCGCGTAGCCCGCGAACAGCGCATGGTCCTTCAAGTGCTTGGCCTGGCGGGCGTAGTGGGCCCGGTCGACGAAGGTGGCCACCTGCGCGGTGCCCGTCTTCCCGGCCATGGTGATCTCCTTGAGGGCCGATCGCTGGGCGGTGCCGCTCCGCATCACCTCGAAGAGGCCCTCATCCAGGACCGCCCAGTTCCGCGGGTCCAGGGGGGTGTCCTTCTGGGGCGGGACGGGCGCGGGCTCCAGCTCGTTGCTCTGGTCGCCCCGGAAGCCGTAGAAGAGGTGGGGCGTGAGCAGCTTCCCCCGGGTGGCGAGCAGGGCATAGAAGCGCGCCAGGCCGAGGGGCGTCACCCCCACGGCGCCCTGGCCGATGCCCACGCTGATGGTTTCGCCCGCGTACCACTTGGGATCCCGGGGCGAGGCCTTGCGCTTCCAGGCGCGGCTGGGGATGCGGGTGCGCTTCTCCTGGGGCAGATCGATCCCCGTGCGCTCCGTGAACCCGTACTTCTCCGCCGTGGCGTAGAGGTCGTCCACATCCATGCGGGAGGCCAGTTCGTAGAAGTACACATCGCAGCTCTGGGCGATGGCCTGGACCATGGACAGGCCGCCATGGCCCGAGAGCTTGTCGCAGCGGAAGTCGCGGCCATAGAAGTTCTTCTTGCCCGCGCAGTAGATCACCGTCTGGGGCGTGGCGACACCCTTCTCCAGCGCCGCCAGGGCCACCAGCAGCTTGAAGGTGGAGCCCGGCGCGTAGATGCCCTGGATGGCCCGGTTCAGCATGGGGCGCGTGGGGTTGTTCAGGTAGCGGTCCACCATCTCCTGGCTGAGCCGGTTGAGGAACAGGTTCGGGTCGTAGGAGGGGCTGGAGTACATGGCCAGGATGCCGCCATCCCGCAGGTCCAGCACCACGGCCGCGCCGGCCTCCTCGCCGTAGGCATCCTGCATCACCTTCTGGAGGCCCGCATCCAGGGTGAGGAAGAGGCTGCGGCCCGAGGTGGCGTCGGCCTGGCCGAAATTGGCGACCTCGGTGCCCAACTGGTCCACGAGGATGCGCTTCTGGCCGTCCACCCCCTTGAGCTTGTCGTTGCCGCTGGCCTCGAAGCCCTCCTTGCCGATGGTCTCCCCCAAACGGAAGACGCCCGGCTTGGCCTTCATCAGCTCTTCATCCACTTCCCCCACGTAGCCCAGCACATGGCCCGCCAGCTCGTCGCCCAGGTAGACCCGCCGGGGGGCCACATCCACGCTGAGGAAGGGAAAGCGCGCCCGGACCCGCTCCGCCAGGGCGATGCCGGCATCGTCCAGGTTCTCCTTCAGCACCAGCGGCCGGCCCTTGCCCGCGACGCGGTAGATCTGAATCTTCCGGGCCAGGGCCACGGGGTCCAGCTCCAGGGCCAGGGCCAGGGCCGCCACCACCTCGGGCCGGGTGGGCAGGTCCTCGCGCTGGATGACGAGGTGAAGGGCCCGCCGGTTGTCCACCAGGCGGTGGCCGTTGCGATCCAGCACCAGTCCCCGGGGGGCGGCGATGGGGCGCACCTTCACGGCCTGCTGCAGGGCCAGCTGCTTGAATTCGCCGTGGCGCACCAGCTGGAGCCAGGCGTAGATCAGGATCAGCGTGGCCACCAGGCACCAGGCCATGGCCTTGAACACCCCGAGCCGGCGGTGCAGGAGGGGACGCTGCCGAGGATCCATCAGCCCAGCCGCGGCGAAGGTCCGCGGTACATCAGGCGCCACGAGGCCCAGCCCCAAAGGGGCAGGCTCAGGAGCGCCCACAGCCAGCCGAAGCCCCAGGGGTGGGGACCGGAGGCCAGGCGCACGGCGCCATGGACCAGAAGGGCATGCAGCACCAGCAGCGAGGCCAGGCGTGCCAGCCATCCCTTCAGCCCTTCCAGGGGCCAGCGGCCCGCCATCCAACCCGCCAGCAGGGCCATGCTCATATCGGCCCAGGCGGTGCCGCCCATGTGGGGGTAGAGGCGCAGGGACCCCTCCAGGGCCCAGCCTCCGGCTCCGGCCCAGAGGGCGCTGGAAAGCGGAGACCCGGCCCGGGGGGCCAGCGCGAGCACCAGCAGGACGTGGAACACGGGCTGGATCTGGGGGAACGGCGCGCAGAGGAACACCAGGCCCAGGGCCGCGGCGCACAGGAGGTTCTGCCGCATGACGGAGGGAGGCGAGATCCTCATGGCGTCCCCCGCTTGCGTTGAGGTTTCTGTTCCGGGGCCACGAAGGGCGGCTGCACCTCCAGGGGCGGCTGGGAGGGCAACAGCAGCACCGTGGAAATCCGGTCCAGGGGCGCCGACAGGTTCACCAGCACCCGCAGCTCAAGATCCCCCTTGGCCACCTCCGCCACATAGCCCACCAGCAGGCCCCGGGGAAAGACGCGGTCCAGGCCCGAAGTCAGCACGGCCTCACCCACCTGCACCACTTCCTGGTTGCTGACATAGCGGATCAGGGCGCGGCCCGATCCCATCCCCTGCAGCACACCGGTGGCCCGGCTCCGCATGAGCATCACGGCCACCGAGGCGTTGGGGGCGTCCGCCGGGAGGATCTTGGCCTGGGTGGGCCCCACGGACCAGAGGCGGCCCACGATGCCCTCGGGCACCAGCACACCCTGGTCCGGCACCAGGCCCAGGTCCTCGCCCCGGTCCAGGATCAGGCCCCCGAAGGTGGCGGGCCGCGTGCTGAAGATCACCCGGGCGGCCTTCAGGTCCAATGGGATCTGCTGCTTCAGCCCCAGTAGGCGCACGGCTGCATCCGCCTCCGCCAGCCGGGGGGCCTCCTCGGCGGCCCGGGTTTTCAGGTAGGCCAGCTCCGCGGAGAGCCGGGCGTTCTCGGCGCGGGTGTCCGCGAAGCTGCGGGCGGAGTCCCGGCGGGCGGCCCGCCACTGCTGCCAGCGGGAGGCCAACCCCTGGGAAGGCCGCGACAAGGCATCGGTCAGGCCGGTCCAGTGCCGGCCGGGATCCGGCCCCAGCAGCACCCAGCCCCCGTGGCCCAACCAGAGGAGGATCAGCACGAGGCGCTGCCACCCCGCGCGGCTCCATCCCCATTTGGACCTGTGGACGACCATGCCCCCTCCGGGCGGAGGCTAATCGAGGATCTGGATGCGGCGGAGGAGCGGGATGTTCTCCAGCAGCAATGCGGTGCCCCGCACCACGGCGGTCTGGGGATCTTCGGCCCGGAAGACCGGCAGGTGGGTCTCCTTGCGCAGCCGCTCATCCAGCCCCTGGATCAGGGACCCGCCGCCCGTGAGGCAGATGCCCCGGTCGATGAGGTCCGCCGCCAGCTGGGGCGGGGTCTCGTTCAGGGCCTTGCGGACCAGGTCGATGATGGCGCCGATGGGCTCGGCCAGGGCTTCGCGGATCTCCGCATCGTTCAGTGTGAGCGTCTTGGGCAGGCCTTCGAACTGGTCCCGGCCGCTCACCTCCATGGTGCGCGTCAGCTCCGAGGGGAAGGCGGATCCCAGCGTCCACTTCACTTCCTCGGCGGAGGCCTCGGAGATCAGCACGTTGTATTTTTCGCGGATGTACTTGATCACTGCCTCATCCATCTCGTCACCGGCGATGAGGATGGAATCCGAGAACACCTTGCCGTTGTAGCTGATGACGGCCACATCCGTGGTGCCGCCGCCGATATCGACGATCATGCAGCCGCGCTTCTCGTTGATGGCCAGTCCGGCGCCGATGGCGGCCACCATGGTCTGATCCACCAGGAACACCTCGCCGGCCTTGGCGTCGTAGCAGACCTGCTTCACGGCCCGGCGCGCCACCTGATGGGCCCGGGGGGGCACGCTCACCACGATGCGGGTGCGGGCGATGCCGCGATTGGGGCGGGCCTTGGCGATGAACTGGGCCAGCATCTTCTCGGCGGCATCCACCTCGAAGATCATGCCGTCCTTCATGGGCCGGATGGTCCGGACGCCCTGGGGGGCGCGGCCCAGCAGCTGCTTGGCCTCGTCGCCCACGGCCTCCACTTCGTGGGTGACGGTATTCACCGCCACGATGGAGGGTTCATAGATGACAATGCGGCCCGCCTGCTTCGTATGGATCAGGGTCGAGGCCGTGCCGAGGTCAATGGCAAGGTCTGAATTGAAGATGTTGGACCAGAATTGGCTGGAGAAAAGGCTGGCCACTGGCGACTCCCGAAGAACCTCCTAGCGTGCCATGAATCCACCTCTCCAGGCCATCGCGCCCGGAATTACGGATGAAATCAGGTGCGCGTCCCCGACGGTGTTATTTCCCGGCCGCCAGCAGTTCCTCGACCAACAAATCCCCGTCCAGCCGCTGGGGCAGCTCCTTGTGGTAGCCCCGGACCCTCGCGACGATGGCGGGTCGCGAACGGGCAGGCCTTGATGGCCTGCCCTGAGCGGGGCCCCGCCCGAAGCGAATCATGGCGCGTGTCCGGGGCGGCGTTACTTCCCCGCCGCCAGCAGCTCCTCCACCAGCAGGTCCCCGTCCAGCCGCTGGGGCAGCTCCTTGTGGTAGCCCCGGACCCAGCGCCCCCCATTCACCAGCACGAACGGAATCGCCCGCTTTCCGGTTTCGGCCTCCAGCTTTTCCGCTGCCCCGGGCACAACCTCGATGTCCACCTTCTGGTGGGCCACGCCATGCTCGGCCAGCCAGGCCTCCAGGCGGCGGCAATCCGGGCACCAGGTGGCGCTGTAGACCGCCAGATCCAGGCCCGCCAGTTCCCCGATTCGGTTCATGGAATCCCCCCAGAGCTGTCATTCTGGACCCTTTGATGTTTTCGAAGGAGATTCCGTGTCCAAGATGACCATCCAAGCCAGCCTGATCGCGGGCCCCGCCCTCCTCCTGGCCCTTGCCCTGGGCTGCGGCAAGGGCAAGCCGGACGCCAGCCGCGTCATCGCCAACATCGGTGGCAGCAAGCTCACCGAGGCTGAGTTCCAGGAGATCGTGAAGAGCCTCTCCCCGGACCCCAAGGAGGCCCAGGCCTTCCTCACGGATGCCGCCGCCCGGGATGAGCGCGCCCAGCTCGCCCACCGCATCGCCATGGCCAGGGCCATCACCACCTACGCCGCCCAGACCGGCCTGGACCAGGAGCCGTCCGTCAAGCGCCAGCTGGAGCAGCAGCAGGCAAACGTCTACTTCCAGGCCCTCATGAAGAAGCACCTGGCCGGACTCACCCCCACCGACGAGCAGCTCCTGGCCTTCTACAAGGAGCGCGTGGCCGCCCTCCAGGCCCAGGGCCGCGCCCAGGGCGTGCCCCCCTTCGAGGCCGTGAAGGGCCAGCTGCCGGACCTCTGGAAGCAGCAGCGCACCCAGGCCCTCAGCGATCAGATCCAGAACGAAGTGAAGCAGAAGGTCCCCGTGACCATGGCCGACGACTACCGCCCCGCCACGGCCGAATAAGGGCGGATGGCCGCACCAAAGAAGAAGGCCCCCGGACTGGGGGCCTTCTTCTTTGGTGCCTGGAGACGGAATCGAACCGCCGACACATGGATTTTCAAGCCTGTTTTATAAAATTCGCGATCGTTCGCGATTGCTTGAAAATAGGGAAATTTTCACCATTTTAAATTCCTTGCGAACGAGGGCGATGGGGTGCGATTTTGGTTCTGTAGAGGAACGCTAGAGGAACGGATATCGCCTCCATGGATCAGTCCGAAATCACCACCCGAACCCGGTCCCGTGTCGGCCTCACCGACACGCGGGTGAAGGGCTTGAAGGCCTCCGGGAATCTGTACCGGGTCTGGGACAGCCATGTACCTGGCTTCCATGTCCAGGTCACGCCCAGCGGAACCCGGGCCTTCTGCGTCTCCTTCCAGCGATCCAGCGGGAAAAAGGTGTCTGCCACCATCGGCACCTTCGGTGCCTGGCACGTCGACGATGCCCGGGAGCGCGCCCGAGAGCTCCGCAAACTCCATGAACAAGGCCGGGACATTCGGGCCCACCTCAAGCATGAGCGCACCGCCACGGACATGAACGCACTCATCCAGACCTGGCGCACGGACTACAAGCCCCGCCTCAAGGCCTCCACCCAGGACAGCTACGAGAGCATCCTGAAGGTCCACATCGTCCCCGCCCTGGGCTCCCGCCTGGTTCGTGACCTGGCCTACGAGGACTTGAAGGCACTCTACAATCGGGTCCGCCAGGAGGCGCCCGTCAAGGCCAACCGGATGCTCGCGGTGCTCTCCAGACTCTTCAACATCGCTGAGCGCGAGGGCTTGCGAACCGATGGCTCGAATCCTTGCCGCAAAGTGGAGCGCACGCGGGAGAAGCCAAGGGATGTCATCTACTCCGCGGCGAACTTGGCCGCTCTCGAATCCGCGTTGACCGCCCTAGTGGCCCAGGGGGAGCTCGAGGCCCCCATCGCGGACCTGATCCGTTTCATCGCCCTATCGGGCCTTCGCCGAGGTGAGGCCACCAACCTGACCTGGAGCGATGTCGACCTCGAGGCCAAGGTCATGACCTTCGTTAATCACAAGACCGACCACGACGGCACCAAGCGCCTCCCTCTGAACACACACCTTGCGGCCATCCTCCAGCGCCACTCCGAGCAGAAGATCAGCCGCTATGTCTTTCCCGGCCGGCTTGTCGACGGCCCCTTCAACGGCTTCGGTAAAATTTGGGCGCGGATCCGCCGTGCCTCAGGCCTTCACGGCTTCAACCCCCACGATCTCCGACACACCTTCCTCACCACCCTCGTCGAACTCGGCCATCCCGTCGCCCTAGGGGACACCTTGTTGGGCCACTCCCTCGGGCGGATTCGAGATACCTACCTCAACCTCCGCCCCGAGGGTTCCCTGGCAGTCGCAAGCCAGGAGACGGCTGACTGGATAGCCGCTGCCATGGCCGGTCAGGCTCCCAAGGTCGGCATAAAGGCGCCTCGGCACCAGGCGCTCCCAGTCATTCCGCTCCGAATCTGGGACTCAGCCGATTGCATGGCCATCTAAACTGATGTTTCAACCCACGGCCTGACCGTGAGGCCCGGGCGACGCTCCAGAACCGCCGTCCGGGTCACGGGGTTGGTGTTTCAATCCACGCCCGGACCGTGAGGCCCGGGCGACGACACAGCAGCAACTCTGCAAGTGGCTCCGGGAAGTTTCAATCCACGCCCGGACCGTGAGGCCCGGGCGACTCAGCCCCGGGGCTCCCCATGTCGGGGATCCGGCGTTTCAATCCACGCCCGGACCGTGAGGCCCGGGCGACGTGCAGGACTACGAGCGGATCACGCCTCCAGAGAAGTTTCAATCCACGCCCGGACCGTGAGGCCCGGGCGACACCTTGAAGGCGATGCCCACATGGCGATCTCGGAGTTTCAATCCACGCCCGGACCGTGAGGCCCGGGCGACCTATCTGTCCGGCATGGCCGTAGTCCCGAAGGCCGTTTCAATCCACGCCCGGACCGTGAGGCCCGGGCGACGGC
>DASXVC010000109.1:0-62100 GCA_036504495.1 Geothrix sp. | reverse complement strand
GAAGTAGTAGAGCGCTTCGGCCTTGTCCTCGAAGGTGGGCAGCTGCTTGTTCACCATGTCCATGAAGATCAGCCAGGCCTCGTCGTGCTGGGGGCCCTTGTTGGTGAGCGCGTAGCCGCCCTGCTGGGCCAGGGATTCCTTGGACATGTACTGGGAGTACTCGAGGCCCTTGTTCTCCATGCCGATGTCGTTGATGAGCTGGGGGTCGCCCCAGCCGTTCTTGATGAAGTGCTCCTTCATCTTCTTCACGCCCAGGCCGGCGATCTTGCCGAAGCCTTCGCCGCGGGCCATCTGGTGCATCATCTCGAGGTCCGCCGCGGCGTTGCCCCAGGTCATCTCCAGGCCGCCCGTGCGCTCCTTGTTGAGGATGCCGCGCTGGTAGCACTCCATGACGAAGGCCGTGAGCGTGCCGTAGGTGATGGTGCAGATGCCGTAGGTGTCGCAGTAGAAGTTCAGTTCGAGCAGGGCGTCGGGATCGAAGACGCCGCAGTTGGAACCCAGGCCCGCCGCGTTTTCGTACTCGGGGCCGTCCACCGTGACCATGTCGCCCTTGTAGGGGCCGGTCTTCAGCACGAGGCCGTCGGCGCCCTTGGCGCAGGCCATGGAGCAGCCGTACCAGCAGCCGTCGACGGTGTGCTGGGTGCAGCGCTGCTGCCAGTAGCTGGAGTCGATCTTGTGGACGTCGGGATGCGAGCCGAACTGGAAGTTGTGAACGGGCAGCAGGTCGTAGGCATCCATGATCTCGACGATGTGGGCCGTGCCGTTGCGGCGCATCATGCACTGCGTGCCGTCGTTCTCGCGGATCTCCTTGTGGTATTTGATGCCGGTCTTGGCGATGGTCTCGGGATCCGCCGGGTGGTTCAGATCACCGGCCACCTTGGGTCCGCGCACCACCAGGGCCCGGATGCGCTTGTTCCGGAACACGGTGCCGATGCCGCCTCGGCCCGCCTGCTTGAAGCGGACACAACCGCGGCGCCGGTCGTAGAAGGAGAAGTTGAGCATGCCGATGAGGCTGTGTTCGGCGGCGGCGCCCGTGGACACCACGGAGATGTTGGGCAGGTCCGCGTCGTCTTCGGCATACATGTGGGTGAGGATTTCCGCCAGGACGTGGCTATCGACCGGGTCCGTCGGTGCCTCCTCGATGCGGATGATGCCCTTCACGCCATCGATGAACAGGATGATGTCCTTGTCGGACTTGCCCTGGAGTTCGAGGGCGTCAAAGCCCGAGAACTTGAGCAGGGGGCCGTAGAAGCCGCCCACGTTGGAATCGATGGGGATGTCCGTCTGGGGCGAGAGGCTCACCACCAGGGACTTTCCGGTGCCGGCGTACTGGGTGATGCCGGCCACGGGCCCGGGGCTGATGACGATCTCGTTCTCGGGATCGTTCCAGCGGGTGGTGGGTTTCACGGCGTTCCACAGGTGGTAGAGGCCGAAGCCGCGGCCGCCGATGAAGACATCCTTCATCTGCTGGGTGACGGGCTTCTCCGTGATCTCCAGGGAGCCCACGTTCACATAGAGCGTGCGGTTGGTGTAGCCCTTGTCCGGCAGGCTGGGAGTGTAGGCGATCTCCTTCAGCACCTTGTGCGCGGCCTTGATGGCGGCGAGGCCATCGAGGTACTCCGTGCGCTTGGTGTAGTCGATGTTCATCACCTTGGAGGGGTCAAATACAAGCTGGCTCATGGGTCGCTCCTAAGGCTCAGATGATCCGGACGGCCGGCTCGGGGACGTCCACGATGGAGAGGGCGCCATGGGGGCAGACCTTCACGCAGATGCCGCAGGAGGTGCACTTGTGGGGGACGATCCAGTCGGGGTTGCGCATGAAGGCGTCCTTCTCGCAGAAGCCGATGCACATGTAGCAGCCCACGCAGAGCTGCTTGTTGATCATCACGACGCCCAGCTTGTTGCGCTTCAGGGCCTCGGTGGGGCAGACCACCACGCAGTCGCCGCACTGGTCGCAGAGGACCGCCTTGCCGCCGCCATCCTCGTAGGCCTTGATCTGGAGGGCCGCCTGGGCGGGATCGTCCACCTTGAAGACCTTGATGGCGCATTCCAACTCGCACTCGTGGTTGCAGTTGCGCCCTGCATCGCACTTCTTGAAATCGATCACCAGCTGTTTCATGGCGCGGGCGCCTCCGGAGGGGTTCTTGGGATGCAAAACCACACGAGGACGGCGCTGCCGTCCCTCAGGTGAGGCTAATCCGGGGCCCCCCGGGCCGCAATGGTCGCCGGTCACACTTCGGAGTCGAGGCCCTCCCTGCGGATGAGGTGGACAGCGGTGGCCTTGAAGGAGGCGATCACCGGGCGGCCCGGCTGAAGACCGAGTTCTGCCAGGGATTGGGCCGTGACGTAGGCCGCCAGGAAGAAGCCGCAATCCAGCTCGACTTTGAAGAACGGACCGCGGGGTATGACCTTGGTCACAGCCCCGGGGAAGGCGTTCCGGGCGCTGCTGGTTTTGTCGGTTTGTAAAGACAGGGCCACATGCTCGGGGCGGACGCCCACCAGGACGGTCTGGCCGGGCTGGGCCTCGCCCATGGCCACCACCTCCCGGCCTCCGGAGTCCTTTCTGAGGCGCAGGGAGAGCAGACCCTCCTGGCAGGCCACCACCTGCCCCTTGAGCAGCGTTTCCATGCCCACGAAGGCCGCGACGAAGGGATCCTCCGGATGGTTCATGACCTCCCGCAGGCCCCCCATCTGGACGATGCGCCCCTCCTGCATCACGGCCAGACGGTGCGAAAGCCGGGCCGCCTCGGCCTGGTCGTGGGTGGAGATCACGGCGGTGGTGCCGGTCCCGGCCAGGATGTGGCCCAGGTCGTCGATGAGCCCCTCTCGCGCCTGGGCGTCCAGGGCCGAGAAGGGTTCATCCAGGAAGAGAATCTCCGGACGCAGGACGAAGGCCCGGGCCAGAGCGGTGCGCTGAGCCTCGCCGCCGGAGAGGTGGCGGGCCGAGCGGTCCAGGAGGTCCCCGAGGCCGAGCCGCCGTGCCCAGTCCTCCACCTGGGCGTTCCGTTCCGCTGCGGGCACCCCGCGCAGCTTCAGCCCCGAGGCGATGTTCTGGGCCACGGTGGCGTCGAAGAGCAGGGGATCCTGGAACACCATGGTCATGCGGCGGCGGAAGGCCTCGCGGTCGCCACGGGTCCGGAGCTCCGCATCCCTGAAGCGGAGTTCCCCCTTCGAAGGGGGCAGCAGGCCGGCCAGGGCCAGCATGAGGGTGCTCTTGCCGGCGCCGTTGGGCCCCATGAGGGCCAGCACCTCGCCCGCGCGGAGGTCCAGGGCCGGCACGTCGAGGACCTGGGCGCCGCCGCGGTGCACCTGGAGGTTCCGGGCCTGGAGGAGAGTCTCGCGGCTCATCGGCGCCGGCTCCGCTGCTGGAGGTTGGTGAGCAGGGCATTCACGGAGAAGGCCATCACCAGCAGGATGAGGCTGAGGGCGAAGGCCACGTCGAAGTTGCCCTTGCCGGTCTCCATGACGGTGGCGGTGGTGAGCACGCGGGTGTGGCCCTTGATGTTGCCGCCCACCATGATGGACGCGCCCACCTCGGAGATGACCCCGCCGAAGCCCGCCATGACCGCAGCCAGCAGGGGCAGGCGGGCCTCCTTCAGCAGCAGCCACACCATCTGGGGCCGGGAGGCGCCCAGGGCCAGGATCTGCAGCTGGAGGCCCGGGGGCAGGTGCTGGAGGGCCGCGAGGCTGATGCCCGCGATGATGGGCGAGGCGATGACGGCCTGGGCCAGGATCATGGCCGTGGGTGTGTAGAGGATCTCCAGGAAGCCGAGAGGGCCGTTCCGCCACAGCAGCACGGTCACGAAGAGGCCCACCACCACGGGCGGCAGGCCCATGCCCGTGTTGAGCAGGGCGATGACGAGGCGCTTGCCGGGGAACTCGTTGAGGGCCACGGGCACGGCCACGCCGAGGCCGATCGCCAGGCTGATGAGGGTGGCGAGCCCCGAGACCTTGAGGGAGAGCAGGGTGATCCGGAGGACCTCGGGATCCAGCGTGAGCAGCAGCTCCAGCGCCTTACGCAGGCCCTCCCAGATCAGGTCCATAAACTCCTATTCTTGCTCGAGGAACGGGAACTTGAGGTCCCGGGGTGGCGTGAAGCTCTCCTTGATGGTGCGCGGCGAGGTCCAGCGGATCAGGTTCAGGAAGCTGCCGGCCTTGTCGTTGGTGCCCGAGGCGCGGGCGCCGCCGAAGGGCTGGTGGCCGACCACCGCGCCGGTGGGCTTGTCATTGATGTAGAAGTTCCCCGCGGTGTTGGCGAGGGCCTCGGTGAGGTGGTTGATGACGTAGCGGTCCCGGGCGAAGATCGCGCCGGTGAGGGCGTAGGGTGAGGTCTCATCCAGGATCTTCAGCGTCTCCTCCAGCTTGGCGTCGTCGTAGACGTAGATGGTGACCACGGGCGCGAAGATCTCCTCCTCCATGGTCACGAACTTGGGATCCGTCGTGAGGATGACCGTGGGTTCGATGAAGTAGCCCTTGGACTTGTCGCCCTTGCCGCCGGCGATGATCTGGGCGTCCTTCGCGTGGCGGGCTAGCTCGATGTATTTCATCGTGCTGTCGAAGGCGGCTTCGTCGATGACGGCATTGAAGAAGTTGCGGAAGTCGCGCACGTCGCCCATCTTCACGTCGGCCAGGAGGGCCATCAGCCGGTCCTTGACGGCCGCCCAGCGGGAGGCGGGCACGTAGACGCGGGAGCACGCCGAGCACTTCTGGCCCTGGTACTCGAAGCCCGCGCGGACGATGGCGGCGGCCACTTCAGCCACATCGCCGGACTCGTGCATGAAGATGTAGTCCTTGCCGCCGGTCTCGCCCACGATGCGGGGATAGCTCCGGTAGCGCTCCAGGTTGCCGCTGATGGTCTTCCACATGCTGTTGAAGACGTTGGTGGAGCCGGTGAAGTGGAGGCCTGCGAAGTTCCGGTCCTCCAGCGCGATCTTGCCGATCATGGAACCGCGGCCGGGGATGAAGTTGATGACGCCGTCCGGCAGGCCGGCCTCCTTGTAGAGCTGCATGAGGTAGTAGTTGGAGACCACGGACGTGGAGGCCGGCTTCCAGACCACCGTGTTGCCCATGACGGCGGGCGCCGTGGGCAGGTTGGCGGCGATGGCCGTGAAGTTGAAGGGGGTCACGGCGAAGACGAAGCCCTCCAGGGCCCGGTAGTGGACGCGGTTCCACACATGGGGGTCGGAGATGGGCTGCTGCTTGTAGATCTCCTCCATGAACTTCGCGTTGAAGCGGAAGAAATCCGCCGTCTCGCAGGTGCTGTCGATCTCCGCCTGGAAGGCGCTCTTCGACTGGCCCAGCATGGTGGCGGCGTTCAGGATGTAGCGGTACTTCGACGAGATGAGGCTGGCCACCTTGTGGAAGATGGCGGCGCGGTCCTCCCAGGGCGTGGCCTCCCAGGCCTTCTTGGCCTTGAGGGCCGCGTCGATGGCCATGCGGACCTCGGCCTCGCCAGCCTCGTGGTAGCGGGCGAGCACGTGCTGGTGGTCGTGGGGGCAGACGGCCTTCTGGGTCTTCCCCGTGCGGATTTCCTGGCCGCCGATGATGAGCGGGATGTCGAGCTCGAGGTGGTACTGGCGCTCGAGTTCCGCCTTCAGGAGCGCGCGCTCCTTCGAGCCGGGCGCGTAGGGATTGATGGGCTCATTGTGGGACTCGGGCAGGCTGAAGATGGCGTTGGACATGGAAACCCCTCCATCCGGCTGGCCTATTCCGGCTTGCCGGCATCAGGAAAGAATAACGGCGAGCCATAAGTACCGATTCCGAATTCTTTAATCAAAGTTTGCACATCTTTCGACACCAGGAAGTCAGCAAAGGCGCGGGCTCCAGGGGCATTCACCCGGGGATGGCGGGCGGGGTTCACTTCGATGACATGGTAGACATTCAGGAGGGCCGCATCGCCTTCGCTGAGGATCTCCAGCCCGAGTTTTTTGCGCAGGGCGAGGTAGGTGCCGCGATCTGACAAAGTGTAAGCCCGCTTCTCGGCCGCCACGGCCAGGGTCTGGCCCATGCCGAGGCCCGTCTGCTGGTACCAGGTCTGGGCCTCCGGGTTGACGCCCGCGGCCGTCCAGAGCTTCTTCTCCTGGGCGTGCGTGCCGGAGTTGTCGCCGCGGGAGATGAAGAGGGACCGCGAGGTGGCGATGGCCCGGAGAGCCGCAGCGGCGGCCTTCTTGCGGAGGCCCGCAGGATCGGCGGCGGGGCCCAGGAGGATGAAGTCGTTGTGCATGACGATGCGGCGATTCAGGCCGGAACCTTCTGCCGTCAGGGCTTTTTCCGCCTCGGGGGAATGCACCAGCAGCACGTCGGCTTCGCCGCGCTTGCCCATGGCGATGGCCTGGCCCGAGCCCACGGCGATGGTCTTCACCTGGTAGCCGCTCTGCCGCTCGAAGCGGGGGATCAGCTCGTCCAGCAGGCCGGAATCCTGGGTGCTGGTGGTGGTGGCCAGGATGACGGCCTTCCCTTGGGGTGGCGCAGCGGGAGCCGAAAACGCGGACAAGACCAAGCTGAGCACCAGCCCCCAGTGCAAGCCTGCGAATCGAATCATGTCGGCCTCCGGACCGATAGTTTCACAGGGATATAACGATTGCGACAGGGGATCTGCGGGTTTTCCGGTCCGTCACCTCAGCGGAGCAGCTTTTTCCGGAAGGCGCGGACGTCGGCCGCGATGGCGGCGGAGGCCTTGGTCTGGATCTGGCGGAACCGGGCCAGGGCCTCTTCGCCCAGGGCCGTCACCTGGGCGCCGCCGCCGCTGGGGCCGCCCTTGGTCGACAGCACCACGGGGGACCGGAAGCACTGGTTCATCTCATCCACCAGCAGCCACGCCTTGCGGTAGCTCATGTCCAGTTGCCGGGCCGCCGCCGAGATGGAACCCGTCTGGCCGATGGCCTCCAGGAGGTCGGCCTTGCCCTGGCCGATGGCGATGTCCTCCCCGGAGGCGATGCGGATGCGGATGGAGGCAGGCTTGGACATGGGGCACCCTGGCTCCGATCATTTCAGCACGGGGTCTGGACTCTGCTAGAACAAAGGCTATGGATCCCACGCACGCGGACAGGCCGGCACGGCGCACCCTCGGGGCGCTCCTCTTCCCGGATGCGCCTCGACACTTCCCCTGGGCCCGGCCGGCGCAGCTGGTCCTGCGCAGCCTGCACATCGCGGCCATGGCCCTGGTGGTGGGGGCCATCCCCTTCGGCGCGACGTTCGAGGCCCTCCGCCTGCCCATCCTGCTCACCCTGGGAAGCGGCGTGCTGCTGTTCGCCATCGACCTGGCCCGGGACGCCGCCATCCTCACCCAGGGCAGCGGCGTGGCCGTGCTGGTGAAGCTGGCGCTGCTGGGTGCAGGGGCCCTCCAGCCTTCTGCCCGGCTGCCCTGGTACCTGGCTGCCACCCTGGTGGCATCCATCGGTTCCCACATGCCGGGAGCCTGGCGGCATTTCTCCTTCCTCCGCTGGAAGATTGTGAAGTACCCGGAGTGACTGCCCCGTGACCACCCCCGCCGAAGCCCTCCAGATGATCCTCGGCCGCGTGGCGCCGCTGCCGCCCCGTACGGTGCCGCTCCATGAGGCCCTGGGCCTGGCCGCGGCCGAAGCCGTCGTCTCCGCCGAGCAGGTGCCCCCCTTCACCAATTCCGCCATGGATGGCTACGCGGTGCAGGCCGGCGATCTCGCGGCCGCCTCGCCGGATCATCCCGTCCGCCTGCGGGTGCTGGGGGACCTCGCGGCCGGGGCCACGCCGGACCGTCCCGTGGTTCCGGGCACGGCCTGGCGCATCATGACCGGCGCGCCGCTGCCCGAAGGCGCCGATGCGGTGGTGCCCGTGGAGGACACGCAGCACGGCGGGGACTGGGTGGAGGTCCGCCAGCCGCTGCGGAAGGGCATCCACATCCGCCTGGCGGGGGAGGACATCCAGGCGGGGCTGGCGCTCGTGGGGGCGGGGCAGGGCCTGCGGCCCGGCGATCTGGGCGTGCTGGCCGCCGTGGGATTCCCCGCAGTGAAGGTGCATCCTCGGGCCCGCGTAGCTGTGCTCACCACCGGGGATGAACTGGTGGATGCCTCCGAAAAGCCCGGCCCCGGGCAGATCCGCGATGCGAATATCCACGCCATCTGCGCCCAGGTGGCCGCCTGCGGCGCGACCCCGGTCCCCTTCGCGCGGGTGCGGGACGACCGGGCCGCGCTGACGGCGGTGCTCCGCGAGGCCAGGCAGGCGGACGCGATCCTCACCACCGGCGGCATCTCCGTGGGGGACTACGACTTCATGAAGGCCATGCTGGAGGAGCTTGGGGCGGAGCGGATCTTCTGGAAGGTGGCGCAGAAGCCGGGGGGGCCGCTGGGCTTCTGGATGCTGGGCGCGACGCCGGTCTTCGGCATTCCCGGCAATCCCGTGGCCGCCATGCTGATGGTGGAGGAGTATGTGCGTCCCGCCCTGCGGCGGATGATGGGCTTCTCGAAGCTCCACCGCCCCCTCGTCGAAGCCCGGCTGGAGGGGGGCTGGACGGGGAAGGCCGGCGACCGCCGGACCACGTTCCTGCGGGTCATCGCCCGGCGGGAAGCCGGTCAGCTCCAGGCGCGGCTCACCGGACCCCAGGGTTCAGCCATCCTCTCTTCGATGCTCGTCGCCAACGCCCTGGCCGTGATCCCTGCGGGCATGGACCGCGTGGAACCCGGCGGGATGGTTCCGCTCCACCTTACTGAGCTCGCGGAAGACCATTGATCCCAGTGAACGTTCAATAAGAACGGAAAGAACATTTTCACCACCAAGGCACCAAGACCACCAAGAACTGCAAAAGCCAGTGGTCTTGGCTTTTCTTGGTGCCTTGGTGCCTTAGTGGTGATCCTTGTCTTTTGAAGGCAAGGTCAGATGACTCTGTTGGTGCTACAACTGCGCGGGGAGGATGCCATGGCCATCCGCGTGGTGCGACTGGGAACGTCGAGGCTGCCCGGAGAGGGCCTGCGGATCGGCACCGTGCGTCGGCCGCCCCGGGGAGTGCCCAAGGCCGAGTTCGCAGCCCGCGACTTCTACGATGTGTGGCTGCCGGAGGCGGCGCCGAGCGAGGAACTGGTGAAGCAGGCCCAGGGGGCCGAGAGCGACCGGGATTGGGCGGCCTTCCGGAAGAAATACCGCACCGAGATGGGCCAGCCGGACAAGGTGCGCCTCCTGGACCTGCTGGTGGCGATGTCCCGGCAGGCGGATTTCTCCGTGGGCTGCTACTGCGAGGACGAGGCCCGGTGCCACCGGTCGGTGCTGCGGGATCTCCTGGCGGAGCGGGGGGCCGAGATCCGCTGAGGGGCGGCAGGGACGGGGTCCATGGCACACTGAATCTCCACCCCGAGGTCCCCGATGGATGCCGAGCTGTCATTCCGCGAGAAGTACCGGTTCCCTGCCAGCTACTGGAACGCGAACCTCACCGAGCTGTTCGAGCGGGCCGCCTACTACTCCATGGCGAGCTTCATCGTCATCTACCTCGGGCGCCTGGGACTCGGCGACTACTGGCCCAGCACGCTCAACGGGGTGCTCTGGTTCCTGGTCTACTTCCTGCCCATCCTCAGCGGCACCATCGCGGACCAGATCGGCTTCCGCCGCAGCCTGTTCCTGGCCTGCGGGCTGCTGGTGGGCGGCTACTTCCTCATGGGCTACCCGGTCTGGTTCGGCGGGCAGACTCTGGCCTTGCAGGCCGGGAAAGATGTCACGGCGGGCATGGGGGTGATGGCGCCCGTGGCCGCGGCCATCGTGCTCATCGGGATCGGCGGCTCCTTCGTGAAGCCCTGCATCGCGGGCACTGTGCAGAGGACGCACCTGGGCAAGGCCACGCTGGCCTTCGCCATCTTCTACATGGTGATCAACATCGGCAGTGTGTTCGGGCGCCTCACGGCCTTCTTCGTCCGCACGAAGCTGGGCAAGCTCGACACCATCTTCCTGGTGTCCATGGCGGCCTCGGTGCTGGCCTTCCTGGTGGTGGCGCTGCTCTACCGCGATCCCGAATCCACGGTGGATCCCACCAAGCCCAAGCGCAGCATCCCCGAGGTCTTCTTCGGCATGTTCAAGGTGCTGGGCAGCGGCCGCTTCGCCATGTTCCTGCTGGTGAGCAGCGGCTTCTACTTCATCTACAACCAGGTCTACAACGTGCTGCCGCTCTACGTGAAGAAGACCGTGGAACTCACCCCGGCCATGGACCTCTACACCATGGCCAACCCCATCACCATCGTGCTGTTCCAGTTGCTCATCACCAAGCTGTTCGGCAAGCTGCCGCCCATCAAATCCATCATCGTGGGCACCGTGATCATCGGCCTTTCCATGCTCATCAACGTCGCGCCGCTCTACATGGCAGGCGGGGTGACCATGAAGCTGTGGCTGCCCCTGGGCAGCCTCTTCATCGTGATGACGGTGGCCCTCATCGCCTTCGGCGAGCTGTTCGCCTCCAGCCGCCTCTACGAGTACATCGGCTCCCTGGCGCCCAAGGGCCAGGAGGGCCTCTTCCTCGGCTACGCCAACCTGCCCATGGCCATCGGCAGTCTGGTGGGCGGCCCCGCCGGCGCCTGGCTCTTCAACAAAGTCATGTGCGCCGGCGCCGTGAAGCAGGCGGACGGCCTGCTGAAGCTGGATCCCAAGGCCGCGGCCACGGGCTGGATCATCCTCACCCTCTTCGGCCTGGGCAGCGCGCTGAGCCTGTGGTTCTACAACCGGTGGCTGCAGAAGCAGGCGGCTTAAGAAAAAAGCAGGCCCACAGATAACTGACTGGATTCTGAGCAAGGGGCCCCCCTGAACCTGCTCTTCCTCCTCCGCTACCGATTGGCAGACCTCCTCACGGCGCGTCGAAACCGTCGTGAGGATCCATGCACTGCTCGGCGGAACGCCTGGGGCAAGGAGGTGGTGCGGGAGCGGTTCTCCTTCCAGCTTTCCAGGTACCACGATCTCGTAGCGGATGGCCGCCCCACGGTGGACGAGACGACCTGGCAGGACCTCGCCATGGATGAGGTGTTCGCCAAGGTGGATCGGACGTCCGGTTTCCCGGGTCGCCAGATCCTCTATCACCAGATGAGAACCTACGAAACGGAAGACCGTGTCCTTGCAGAGCGCGCTCGCCAGCACACGGTCTTCCGTTCGGATTCCGGGTTTCGGGAAGCTGTGCAGGCGCGTCTCGCAGGCCTGGGTGACTCCGATGCGGCCTGGCTTGCACCGTTGCTGATGAACGATTTCATGGAGAAGCCGCAATGGGCCTGGGCGCTGCACTTTTGCGGTCTAGCTCCATTGGCCTGCTTCATCGGGATGGCCTGGTGGCCCGTGTTGCTGATCCCTGGAGTCTGCCTCGGACTCGTGAATCTCGTGATCAACGAGACCTATGGCCGGAGGATCACGCCCTATCTGGGGGGGCTCTCCCAGATCCATCGGTTGATGCGCGTGGCCGAAGGTTTGTCCACCCTTCCAGATGCCCATCGGCTGCCCCAGCTGGAGGCGCTTCGACGGACCACGCCCGAGCGGGACCACCTCCGCAAGCGCCTCGGATGGCTGGCCATGGATCGGGAGAAGCTGGGCGATCTCGTCATGTCGGCCATCACTTATGCCAATTTGTTCTTCCTGGTGGACATCCAGATCTACCTCGGATCGCTCCTCTCCCTGCGCCGGCATCAGGCCGCTTTGGTGGACATGCTGGAGGCCGTGGGAACCCTGGACGCTGCGATATCGGTGGCTTCCTACATGGATGGCCTGCCCGTGGTGGTGACGCCAGCCTTGACCCAGAAACGTCACATCGAGGCTGTGGGTCTGTACCATCCCTTGCTGGCCGACGCTGTGGGCAATCCGATCCGGTGCGATGGGCGCTCCATCCTCATCACCGGGTCCAACATGGCTGGGAAGACGACCTTTCTACGTACCGTTGGCATCAACGTGATCCTGGCCCAGACGCTGAATCTCTGCCTGGCAAAGCAGGCCACAATGCCCCGGGCGAGGGTGCGGTCGTCCATCCGCCAGGAGGACCGGTTGGCACGGGGAGAGAGCCTCTATGCCGTCGAACTCGAGCGGATCCGCGACATGATTCAGGATGCGGAGGGGGAGGCTCTCCACCTCTTTCTACTCGATGAGATTTTCCGGGGGACCAACACCCTTGAGCGGATCTCGGCCGCCACAGCGGTGCTGCACCACCTGGGCGAGTCTCATCTGGTGATGGTGACGACGCACGATCTCGAGTTGCAGGATCTGCTCGAAGATGGCTACGACATGTACCACTTCAGCGAGCAGATCGTGGAGGGTGGCGTCGGCTTCGACTACCGCATTAAATCGGGACCGACGACCGGCCGGAATGCCATCCAGTTGCTCGAAATCAGAGGCTATCCGGAATCCATCACCCGCGAGGCACGGAGGATGGCAGACCGGTTGGCAGCGCCCTGAGTCTTCGGTTCTGCAACCGGTGGCTCCAGAAACAACCCTGATCAGCGTTCGGGAAGGATCGCGGCGAAGGCCGCCTGGAGTTCCCGGAAGCCGAAGGGCTTCGCCAGGATGGTCACGCCGGGGTGGGCGTGGGCCAGGTCGATGGCCTGCTGATCGGCGCGCCCCGTGGACAAGAGAATGGGAACGTCGGGCAAGGCGGCCCGCAGCTTCGGCAAAGTGCGGGCGCCCCCCCATCCCGGCATGTTCATGTCGAGGATCACGATGGCGGGCCGGAGGCCTTGCTCCAGCAGGTCCATGGCGTCCTCACCGCAGGTCGCCAGCGCGGCCTTGTGTCCCATGGCTTCCAGTTGCGCCTCCAGCGAGGACCGGATGAGCTCGTCGTCGTCCACCAGGAGGATGTCCAACGCAGCGGGGGGCCGATCTGGCTCGGTGGCTGTCGAAACGCCTGGCCCGGATTCGGGCCCCGCGGAGGGGAACCGCATCTCGATGGTGGTGCCCTGGCCGGGCTGGCTGTGGATCTTCAGGTCTCCGCGATGGGCCCTGACGGTGCTGTAGACCAGCGATAGGCCCAGGCCGGTCCCCTTTCCTTGCGGCTTGGTCGTGAAGAAGGGTTCCAGCGCGTGGTCGAGGACCTCCGGGGGCATGCCGCTGCCCGTGTCCGTGACCGACAAGGCCACCTGATCCGGGGGTTGGGACCGGGTGACCAGGGTGAGGCCGCCGCCATCGGGCATGGCGTCGAGGGCGTTCATGCAGAGGTTCATGAGCACGAGGCTGAGGGCGTCCGGGTCACCCATGATGGCCCCCGCTCCGGGGTCGAGGTCCAGGCGGATCTGGATGTTGGCGGGGATGGTCCGCTCCAGGAGGCGCGCTTCGTCCTGGATGAGGCTGTTGATGGACACGGAGCGCTCCCCCGCCATGTCCTTCCGGGCGAAATCCAGGAGGGCCTTCACCATGTTGCGCCCTCTCAGGCAGGCCTTGGTGATGGTCTCGAAGGTGGTGTGGAGCCGGGTCCCCTCGGGTTGGAGGTCAAGGTGGGTGGTCGCGAGGCCGAGAATCGCCCCCAGCACATTGTTCATGTCGTGGGCCAGGCCGCCGGCCAGGTTGCCCAGGCTTTCCATCTTCTGGGCCAGGCGGAGGGCCTCCTGGGTCTTGAGTTCCTCCGTCACATCCCGGAAGACGGCGAGGCTGCCGGTGAACTGTCCGCCGGCATCACACCTTGGGGTGGCCGTGATCTGGACCGTTCGCCAGGCCCCATCAGTCCGCCGGATCCGGATCTGGTAGGAATCCGTATGGCCATCCTGGCGGCGCAGGGTGTGATCGATGACCCGGGCCCAGTCCGCATCATCGAGGAAGGTCCGAAGGCTTTTCCCGATCAGCTGATCCCGTGGCAGGCCGAAGATGCGGTCAGCCTCCAGGTTGGCCATGATGATGGTCTCGCTGGCATCCGTGATGGCCACGCCTTCGCCCAGTATCTCCACCAGCTCCCGGTGGTGGGCCTCGCTTTCCCGCAGGGCGGTTTCAGCGGCGACGCGGTCGGTGAGATCCCGGATGAAGGCAATGATGAGGTTCTGGTTGGGGACGTAGGTGGTGGAGGCCTCTATCGGAAAGGTGGTTCCATCCTTGCGGCGGTGGATGGAGGTGAAGCGGTCCGAGCCCTCCCGCTTCATTTTCTCGGAATGCCGGTCCGTTTCCTCGCGGGACTCAAGCGCATCCAGGTGGGTGACATGCAGGCCCCGGATTTCTTCCAGGCTGTAACCCGACATGTGGAGGTAGGCCCCGTTGGCATCGCGGATCCGCCCGTCTCCGTCCACCACGAGGTACCCGTCCAGGTTGGTCCGGAGCAGGGCCTGATACTCCTCGGCCTGCGCCAGGACCTTGGCCTCCTGGGACTCGAAGTGCAGGGTGTTCCGCAGGATGAGGGCGAAGACCGGTGACAGCACGCTCAAGAGGCGGACCACGTCCTCCGTGCGGTGGAAGTCGAGATGGTCCAGGGCGAAGAGGGTGCCCACCCGCCATCCGCCCACGCGGAGGGGCGTCATGCTCAGGGAGGCGAGACCCAGTTCATCCATCAGGGCCGCTTCATCAGGGGTGGCCGAGGCCCGGAGGAGGAAGGCGGCCTCCTGCCGGTCCGGATGGAGGCGGGCCAGGCGCTCCAGCGCCGAGAGAAGGGCGGCGCTGCGGGCCCGCTCCGGTTCCAGGGCCACGATCCGCGCGGGTCCCTCCTGCCGGTCCTGGTCGTGCTGGAGGAGCAGCACCGTCCGGGTGCCCAGGACTTCGCGCAGCTGGCGGGTGAGGAACTGCCCCATCTCGCCCGGGCTCTCCGAGAACTTCAGGATCTCCTCGAGGAAGTCGAGGATCATGAACTGGACGGCCGCGCTGTCGGGCGGACGGGTGGACTCAGGCCCCGTCATGGCGCCTCGCGGAGTGGGCAGCCTGCTTCAGGCTGGCGAGCAGGGGATCGAGGGACACGGGCAGGATCTCCATCGGCAGGCCGAGGAAGTCGCTCGCCTCTTCCAGGTCCGCGTGCGGCACCGGCAGGATGCCGGTGTCGAGGTAGATCAGCTTGGTGTGCATCTCCTGCATGAAGGCCTTCGCGCAAGGACCCAGCAGGCCCAGCTGGCCGACGAAGATCTTCTTCCAGGACAGGGCCCATTCCGGCATGAGGAAGAAGGCGCCCTCCCGCCGGAGCTTCCGGTAGGCATCGCGGCCCAGGATGATCTCGCAGCAGTTGATGCCCTCGGTCCGGCTGGTTCCCGGCTCGGATTCGAAGTCCTCCATGTGGCCGCAGCAGTCCCCGAAGGCCATGACGACCTCCTGGTCCGGGTCCTGGGTCCGGGCCGCGCCAAGGGACTCCTGAAGGCGGGCCTCCAGCTTGGCGGGGACCATGTGGAGCATGGAATTGAGGTATTCCACGGGCAGGTCCAGCTGCCCGGAAGCTTGCAGCGCCTCGATCTCCTTCTTGAAGATCGAGCAGGCGATGCAATGCTTCGTCCGGGCCTCGGGGCTCATGCGTGGACACCCCCGGCGCGGCAGACAGAATCGGTGATGGCCTCGATGCAGGCCGGTGGCGTGTCCAGCGGAATGTCGGCACCGGATGTGGCGAGGATGAACTGGCGGTCCGCGCCGCGCTGGGCCAGGGCCTGGCCGCAGAGGGCACGGACTTCCTCCGGGCGGAGGTCGGCCAGGGCCGGACCGCCGAGGTTCCCCAGCAGCAGGGGGCCGGGCCCCAGAATCGCCCGGGCCGCGGCCAGGTTCTCGCCGGCATCCACGACATATCCCACGGTATTCGGAAGCCCCTTGAAGTCCGCCAGGTGGGGGAGCAGGGGGCAGCCGCCGTGATGCAGGATGACGGGCCCCGGGAGCTCGGCCAGCGCGCGTTCCAGCGAAGGCCGGCTGAGGGACTCGACCACGGGCGCGGGCACCATGAAGCGGTTCGCCAGGTTGGCCGTCAGGGCGAGGGCGGTGGCGCCGTCGCTGAGCATGCCCTTGCCGAGCGCCACGAAGAACGGCGTGAGCCGGTCGAGGAGGGCCCGGGCCGTGTCGGGCTGGAAGAGGATGGCATCGAGCCAGGCCTCCAGCCCGATGATGAGGGGCGGGAGATCCACGGGACTCACCAGGAGGCCGATGACAGGCACCTCACCCGCGTACCGCTTCGCCAGGAGGCGGATGCTTTCCCGGAGGTACCGCATCTGCAGATGGCTGTCCACGTCGGGCAGGGGAAGCCTGAGGGCCGCCTCCGCGGAGGGCGCGGCGAAGGCCGCCACATTCGGAGCCTGGTGGGTGGGCACGCTCATCCGGCTGCCGAAGGCCGCCCCGAACCCCGCCAGCAGGAAGGGGCTGATGAGGAGGTCCGGGCAGAAGGTTTCGCGGATGGCCGCCTGACCCTCGGCGAACACCGCCGGGTCCGCGTAGTGGTCCTTGAGGGAGGCCCCGGTGAGCTTCGACCCGTAGAGCCCCGCATTGAGGAGGAAGGCGGGCCGGTCGGAGGGCTGGTTCTGGAGCGTGGCGAGAACCCGTTCGAGGCTGTTCATGGCCGCGCCTCCACAGCAGACCCACAGGCGCACTGCCACAGGCGCTCGAACAGGGTGGGGGCCTCCACAGCGCTGGGCGCGGTGCCGTCGCCACCGAAGGTCTCGACCAGCTCCGGCCTCAGCTTGAACACGGCGCCACCCACGGCCAGCTGGATGCGGCCCGTCATTCCGCGCCGGTCGAGCTCCTCCCGGAGCCTGGCCACGTTCTTCGCCGTGGTGTACATCATCGCGGAGGCGCCGATCACTTTGGCGCCGGTCTCCTCGGCCTTGTCCAGGAACTGGGCGGGGCTTACGTCCACGCCGAGGTCGTGCACCTCCCAGCCATCGGCGCGGAGGAAAGCCGCGACCATCTTCCGCCCCAGGGGGTGGAAGTCGTCTTCCACGTTGCCCAGGACCACGGGGCCCTTGCCCGCCTGGGCGGGGCTCCCGTTGGAGGTGGAATCCAGCAGCAGCCGGGACAGGACATCCTCGGCGATCTTGGAGGCCACGTAGCCCGTGGCCAGGGAGACGCCGTTCTCCCCGTGGGCCCAGATCCGGCCGAAGGTCTCCAGGGTCGGGGAAAGCAGGTCCGGGACCACGCGCTGGAAGGTTCGGCCCACCGCCCAGGCGTCGATCACGGCATTGGCGCCCGTGCGGTCCGCCCTGTGGATGGCATCCAGGAGTTCCTGGGAAAAGTTCCGATCCATGGCACCTCCCCGGGGGGGCATGAAGGCTGTCGACCGGTGCCCGTGGGCCGTGTGGACCATGGCCGGCTTTCTCTCAAGAGATATCGGCCGGACGGGCGGTTCCGTGAATTGTCGAAGGGATCTGGTTCCTTGGAAGACCCTCGTCATTGATCTTGGAATTGCGCATTTTTTGCCATTCCCGGAATTGGCAAAACCTGTGTCGACAGATTCCCGCGATAATGGTGGCCTCGATCCGAGGTCCCCATGCCCAAGAAGGAAACGCCGCTATTCCCCCTGCGCAAGGGCCTGCACACGCGGCAGGCGCATGTGGACCTGCCCGCGGGCACCTTCGAGGAGGAGCATGCGCGGCAGGGTTTCTATGGCCGCACCACGCACTTCTACCGCCTGCACCCGGTCACGGATTGGACCCGCATCGAGGGCCCCCTACGCCCCCACAGCTATGACCTGAACCCCCTGGCGGAATCGGCGGACGCCAAGGTGAAGGCCTCCATGTTCGGTTCGCAGGAGGCCGCCTTCGCGCCCATCTGCATCCTGCATAACGCCGACGTGGCGCTGCACTGGGTGGCGCCTGCGGCCATGGACTTCTTCTACCGCAACGCGGACGGCGACGATGTCTACTACATCCACGCCGGCGGCGGGAAGCTCGCGACCACCTTCGGTGTGATCCACTACATCACCGGCGACTACCTGGTGATCCCGCGCGGCACCACCTACCGCTTCCTTCCGGATTCAGCCACCGCCGGAGGCGGATCAGAGGTTGCCCAGCGCTACCTGCTCATCGAAAGCTTCAGCGAAGTCACCATCCCAGACCGCAACCAGCTGGGGCCCAACGCCATCTTCGATCCGGCCATGATCGACACGCCGGACCTGGAGCCCTACGACGCCATCCCGAGGGAGTGGGCCGTCCACATCAAGCGCGAGAATGAGATCACCAAGGTGTTCTACCCCTTCAATCCCCTGGACGTGGTGGGCTGGAAGGGCGATCTCACCGTGTGGCGCATCAACGTGAAGGACATCCGGCCGGTCCTCAGCGCCCGCTACCACCTGCCACCCAGCGCCCACAGCACCTTCATCGCCAACAACTTCGTCATCTGCTCCTTCCTGCCCCGGCCCTTCGAGGAGGAGGAGGGCGCCATGCGCGTGCCCTTCTTCCATTCGAACATCGACTACGACGAGGTGCTGTTCTACTCGGCGGGCCACTTCTTCTCGCGGGACGGCATCGGCGCCGGCATGATGACCTGGCATCCCCAGGGCATCCACCACGGGCCGCACCCCAAGGCCATCCCCCTCAGCCGCGCCAAGGAGCGCACGGACGAGGTGGCGGTCATGGTGGACACCTCCCGTCCCCTGAAGGCCACGCCCGCGGCGGAGCTGATGGAGAACCTCAACTACTGGGCGAGCTGGAAGTAGCCGGGCCTCCCACGTCTGGCATTCCCTCCCGCCTGCACTAGACTCGAGGCACTCCCCATCCTTTTCCGGAGCCACCTTGAGCGGCTGGACGCCCACGCTCTTCCTCGACCCGCAGAGCCGGGAGCCGGTCTACCTCCAGATCGCCCACGCCCTGATGCAGGAGATCCACCGGGGACGCTTCCGGCCCGGCGATCCGCTGCCGGGCTACCGGACCCTGGCGGAGCAGCTGGGGGTGAGCCGGAACACGGTCATGGCCGCCTATCACGAGCTGCAGGCGGAAGGCTGGATGGTCTCCCGGGCCGGCGAGGGCAGTGTGGTGGCCCCCGTGCCGCCGGAGCTGCTGCCCCAGGGTGAGGGCGGGCCGGCGGCCGGCCCGGCCCCCCAGGAGGGCATGGGCTTCGACCTGGGTGGAACCCGCGGCCAGGGGCCTGCGAGCCCGAGCCAGGGCCTGCTCCGGGCCGGCACGGGAATCCCCGATCCGCGCCTCCTTCCGGGGGCCGAACTGGCACGCGCCTACCGGCGGGCCCTGACCATGCACGGGCAGAGCGCCCTCAGCCTCGAGGACTCCCAGGGGCATCCGAAGCTCCGCGAGGCCCTGGCCCGGATGCTCACCGGCACCCGGGGCATTCCCTCGGCCGCCGAGCGCATCCTGGTGACCCGCGGCAGCCAGATGGCGGCCTTCCTCACGGCCCAGGCCCTGTTCCAGCCGGGAGATGTGGTGGCAGTGGAGGCCCTGGGCGACCGGCGGGCCTGGGAGGCCTTCACCCACGCGGGAGCGCGCTGCCTGCCCCTGCCCGTGGATGCTTCCGGGCTGGATATCGGGGCCCTGGAGCGCCTGCTGGAACACACGGCCCTCCGGGCGGTGCTGGTGACCCCCCGCCGCCAGTACCCCACCCTGGCGGTCCTGGCGCCCGAGCGCCGCGCGCGGCTGCTGAAGCTGGCCGAGGCGCACCGCTTTGCCATCCTCGAGGTGGATCAGGACAGCGAATTCCAGTTCGAGGGCCGGGGCCTCGCGCCGCTGGCGGCCCAGGACCCTGCCGGTGTGGTGGTGCACCTGGGCACCCTCAGCAAGATCTTCAGCCCGGGGCTGCGGCTGGGTTTCGTCCACGGGCCCGAGCCCCTGATCCAGCGCATGAAGCAGCTGCGCCTGGTGTTCGACCGGCAGGGGGACATGGTGCTGGAGCGGGCCATGGCCGAGCTCATGGAGGATGGCGAGATCCAGCGCCACCTGAACCGCATGCACCTGGTCTACCGCAAGCGGCGGGATGCGGCCTGCGGGGCCCTCACCCGGTGGCTAGGCGGCCGTGTGGCCTTCGACCTCCCGCCCGGTGGACTGGCGCTCTGGATCAGGACGGACGGGGACCTGGATGTGGAGGCCTGGGCCACCCGGGCCCTCGAACAGGGGGTGGCCTTCCAGCCCGGCCGCCAGTTCGCTTTCGAGGCGGGAGCCGTGGCGGGCCTGCGCCTGGGCTTCGCCAATCACGATGAAGCCGAGTTGGAAGAGGTGGCCCGCCGGATGGCGGCCGCGCTGGAGGCTCTGCCCTGACCTGAGCCCTGCCTGGGCCACCTCGATGGCCTCCGCGGATGGCCGCCGCGGATGGCTGCCCAGGGAGGTGGCCCAGGCGGTTTCTGGGAAGTGTGCCTGTCAGGCCGGAAGGGGGGTTTCCAGACTGGGACGGCATTCACCTGCCTGCCTTCCCTTTCCGGAGACTCCATGTCCGCATCCGCGCATCCCTTCGACGGTGTCCAGGCTGATTCCCGTGGGCCCAACTCAGCCGGGGCCCCTCGTCCGGCCCATGGATTGAACGCTGCGGGCTGGTGCCTGGCGGCGGCGCTCCTCCTGCTGCCCTTCGGTTGCGGAGGGGGCGGCAGCGCCTCATCGTCGGGGGGGACGACGACGCCCCCCGTCAGCGCCACACCCACCATCACCACCTTCAGCGCGACCCAGGTGGCCGTGGCCGCCGGGGCCAGCACCCAGATCACCGCGGTCTTCGCCAATGGCACGGGGACCGTCAGCCCGGGGGTGGGAGCGGTCACCAGCGGCGTGGCGGTGACCGTCACACCGCTGGTGACGACGACCTACACCCTCACCGTGACGGATGCCTCGGCCCACACGGTGTCCCAGCCCCTCATCGTCGGGGTGAAGAAACCCCCCTTCGAGCTGGTGAGCCTGGGGTCCACCGGCGTCCCCGCCGACTGGCAGTCCTACCTCCGGTGGCAGACGATTTCCGCCGACGGCCGCTACGTGGCCTTCGCGTCCATGGACAACACCCTCGTGGCGGGGGATACCAACGGTATCATCGACATCTTCGTGCGGGACCGCCAGACGGCCACCACCATCTGCGCCAGCCGGGCGGCGGATGGAACCGCGGCCAACGGCTACAGCGATAAGCCGGAAATCAGCGCCGACGGCCGGTACGTGGTGTTCGAATCCCACGCTACGAATCTGGTGGCGGGCGGAGATCCTGCCCGCAGCTATGCCGACATCTACCGCTACGACCTCCAGACGCGCCAGACCATCCGGGTGAGCGTGGACAACGCCGGCCTGGTGGGGCGGGGCTCCAGCTTCACGCCGCGGATCTCCGCCGATGGCCGCTACGTGGTCTTCGCCTGCGACGCCCAGCTGACCACGGAGTTCCCGACCAGCACCTCGGTCTACCTGAGGGACACCGTATCGAGTACCACCACCCTCGTCAGCCGGAAGGCCAACGGAGCCTGGGCCTCGGGAACCAACCCCGCCATCTCCGCGGACGGGACGAAGGTGATCTATGAATCCCTCGCGGACAATCTGAGCCTGGGGGCCACGGCCTGGCAGATCTACGCCTTCAACCGGGCCACGGCCACCACCAGCCTGGTGAGCGCCAGCGCCACCGGAACCCCCCGGGAACAGGGCAACGAGAGCAGCAGCCGGGCCATCCAGTCTTCGCTGTCGCGGGACGGCCGGTACGTCACCTTCTGCACCACGGCCAGCAACCTGGTTCCGGGCGTCACCGGCGGCATCCAGAACGTGTTCGTCAAGGACACGCAGGACGGCGCCATCGCCCTGCTCAGCCAGAATGCCACCGGGGCCTTCGGCAATGCCGACAGCGTCCGTTCCCAGGGCGGGAGGGCCATGATCTCGGCCGATGGCACCTGGGTGACGTTCAACACCAGTGCCACCAACCTGATCGGCGGGCAGTCCAGCACCATGGCGGTGAACATCTTCACGGGCGTGACCGAGGTGCTCCAACCCGGCGGCGGCTTCGTCGGGGATACGGACCCCTGCATCAGCCCGGATGCCTTCGGCCGGTTCGTGGTCATCGTCGCCGGGGAACAGCTGGATCCCCGCTATGCCTTCCGGGGGATGTTCCTCAAGGATCGCCATGTGGCTCCCATGGCCGTGGCAGGGCCCGGGCAGACCGTGAATGTGGGGGCCTCCGTGACGCTGGATGGCAGCGGCAGCCAGCTCTCGCCCAACCCCTCGTTCCCGGTGGCAGCGCTCTCCTACGCCTGGTCGCAGCTCAGCGGGCCCGCCGCGGTCTCCCTCTCCAGTTCAACCGTGGCCAAACCCACCTTCACCGCTCCGGCTGCCGGAACCTATGTTTTCAAATTGGTCGTGAACGACACCATCGAGGACAGCCTGCCGGTCCTCATGATCGTCAAGGTGCAATGATGAACCTGCTTGGTGGGTGCCTGTATGGAGGCCTTTCCATGTCCCTTCGCCGATCCCTTTCCCTTTCATGCCTGGCGGGCCTGGGCTTCCTGGTGGCCTGTGGTGGTGGGGGAGGCGGCGGGGGGGCCGCCCCCCCGGCGAGCGGAACCTCTCCGCGCACGGTCACGGGCACGGTGACCTACGACTTCGTGCCGGCCATCTACGATGTGTCCAGCCAGGCCGGCAGCCTCAATTTTGCTGGCGCCACGCAAAAGCCCGTGCGCAACGGCATCGTGGTGGTGATGAACGGATCCACCACGGTGGCCACGGGGAACACCGATGCCTCAGGCCACTACAGCCTGACGTTCACGCCCCCCGCCGGCGCCACCCTCCAGGTGGTGGCCCTGGCGTCGTCCAGTGCGCCGTCCATCGTCGTGCAGGACAACACCGCCTCGGGCGCCGCCTGGGGCATCAGCGCCACCCTGGGCTCCGGCAGCACCGTGGATCTGCATGCCACGCATGGCTGGACCGGCTCCGCCTACAGCGCCGCGAGCCGCCTGGCGGCCCCCTTCGCGGTGCTCGATTCCATGTACACCGCGAGCCGGGCCTTCCTGGCCGTGCGGCCCAGCGTGGCCTTCCCGGCCCTGAAGGTGAACTGGAGCCCGAACAACGCACCCCAGGCGGGGGACAAGGCCACCGGCCAGATCGGCACGTCCCACTTCTCACCCGCGGAGAACCAGATCTACATCCTGGGCAAGGAGGGTGCGGACACCGATGAGTTCGATAGCCACGTGATCGTCCACGAATGGGCCCACTACTTCGAGAAGAACCTCTCCCGGTCGGACAATCCCGGCGGTTCCCACAGTGGCGGAGACATCCTCGATCCCCGCCTGGCCTTCGGCGAGGGCTACGGGAATGCCCTGGCGGCCATGCTCCTTCCCGAGTCCCTCTACGTGGACACGGTGTGGAGCGGTGGCAGCCTCCGGGCCTTCGGCTTCGATGCCGAGGCTGCACCCTCCCCCACGGATGATCCTCAACCAGGCGCGTTCTCGGAATACACGGTGATGCGCCTGCTGTACGACCTCTTCGACTCCGGGACGAACGAACCGTTCGATCAGGTCAGCAGCGGTCTGGGTGTGATCTACGACGTGCTGACGGGCCCGGAGAAGACCACGGACGCGCTGACCACCATCGCCTCCTTCATCACGGGTCTCAAGGCCCAGTCGGGCGTCAATGCGGCGGCGGTGGACGCGCTCCTGGCCCACTACCAGATCGGCCCCATCACCAGCCAGTGGGGGGACGGCGACCCGGGCCTGGTGGACATGTACACCCAGGTGGCTTCGGTCCCCTACAGCGTGAACATCCAGTTCGACGGGAGCTACGAGTCGAACAAGTGGCAGCAGAACCAGTACTACGTGGGCACGGGCAACGGCAGCCCGATCACCGTCAAGACCACCTGCGCCCAGGACGTGGACATCAAGGTCTACCGTTCCGGAACCCTGGTGGCTTCGGCCCTGACCACCTCAGGCAACGAGACCCTGTCGTTCAATTCCCTGGCCGGCGTGAAGTATGTGGTGGTGATCACCGGTTTCGGAACCACCCCAGGCCCCTACACCGTCGGCGTCACCATCACCTCGCCTTGAGCCCCAGATCCTTTTCCCCATGGAGTCGCCATCATGATCCGCACCGGAATCGTCCTTGCCTCTTTGACCCTGCCCGTCTGGGGAGGCACGACACCCCCCAGGAAACCCCAGACCAAAGCCGCGCCCATCCACAAGTCCAAGGTGCCCGTCACAGTCACCGCCGTCTTCGGTGAAGGCAAGGCGACGGTCAAGCTTCGCTTCGACCAGGCCGTGGAGGAGGCGGTCATCGGCATCCGGGGCCTGGATGGCCTCCAGGTCGCCAATGTGCCCCCGCAGGAGAAGGCCACCTTCGCCAAAGGTGAAATCCTGACTCTGGAGATGTACTGCACTCCCGGGCCTGGGCGCTCCCAACTGGCCGTGGACATCGAGGGCCGGTTCCGGGGCCAGCGCCGCATGGCCGTGCAGACCTTCGCCGTGGGGAAGCCCTCCGCCGAGCAGCTGAAAGCCGCAGAGGGCACGGTTGTCACCACCCCTGAAGGCCAACGGCTGAAGGTGATGCCGGTGAAGCAGGACTAGCAGATCGGCCACCGTCGACCCATCCAGATCCGAATGGAGCCTCCATGCATGCTCGTACCCTGCTTCTATCTCTCCTGGCGGCGTTCGCACTCGCGGCACCGGCCTTCGCCCAGAGGAAGCTATCCAAGGAAGACAAGGCCAAGCTTCCCCACGTCGCCATCCTGGAGTTCAAGGCGGCGCCGGACGCCTGGCACGGGTGGCACCATGGCGGCTGGGGCAACCAGATGGGGACCATCTCCAACCAGCTCCGCGACCTCTTCACCACGGAGATCATGGAGAAGGGCAAGAACAAGATCCGCGTCATCGAGCGCGAGCGCCTCCAGGACATCCGCGCCGAGCTGAACTTCCAGCAGAGCGGGGAGGTCGACACCGCCTCGGTCCAGAAGATCGGCAAGCTGCTGGGTGTGAAGTACGTGATGACCGGCAAGATCACCCGCTTCGCCTACAAGGAGGGCGGGTTCAGCACCGGATGGGGTGTGGGCGCGCTCGTGGGCAAGGTGACCGGCAACGGCATGGCCGGGGCCGTGGCGGGCAGCGTGAACGTCAAGAAGGCCTCCTTCACCGGGCGCCTGGACATCCGCCTCATCGAGGTCGAGACCGGGGAGATCCTGGGCGCCTGGAAGGACGAGGACAAGGTGGATGACACCAGCGTGAAGGTGGCGGGCACCGGCGCCGAGGTCCAGTACGACGAGGAGCTGGTGAACAAGGTGTTCGAGCCCATCGTCCAGCGCATCACGCCCAAGCTGCTGCGCGCCACCGTGGCGGCCCACGAAGACGAGTGATCTGGGGTTCGTTGAAACGGAGGGGGGCTTTCGGGGCCTCTTTCCTTGTCTGCGAACGCCTGGGGCCGGGGACGCTGCGGGTTTGCTAGTCTGGACCGGGAGACGCGGCATGGAACGATTTGCAGGCATGGCATGGCTGGTTCAGGCCCCCGAAGGGCTGAAGGAGATCCTTGGGTGGATGAGCCGCTCCGGGTGGTCGCGCCTGGGCCACCTCCTGCTGGTGGCGGCCGCGTGCTTCGCGCTCCTGGGCGCCGTCAAGCTGGTCACCCGCGCCGTGCGGCGGGCGGTGGACGACGGCAACGAGGCCGTGACCTCGGACGCCGAGCGGCGGGCGGACACCCTGGGGGCGGTGCTCACCAACGCGGCCCGCGTCCTGGTGGTGGGCTTCTTCCTGCTGATGACCTTGCAGGAATTCGGCGTGAACATCGGGCCCCTGGTGGCCGGTGCGGGCGTGGCGGGCGTGGCGCTCGGCTTCGGCGCCCAGAGCCTGGTGAAGGACGTCATCAGCGGGTTCTTCCTGCTCATGGAGAACCAGTTCGGCGTGGGGGACATCGTCAACGTGGACGACAAGCACACGGGCACCGTGGAGCGCATGACCCTGCGCATCACCCAGCTGCGGGACGCCGAGGGCCGTGCCCACTTCGTGCCCAACGGGTCCATCATCCGCGTGGTGGTGCTTTCCAAGGATTTCGCCCGCGCCCTGGTGGACGTGGAAGTGGGCTACGATACCAATCCCGACCAGGCCTTCGCGGTGCTGAAGGAGGCGGGCCGGAAGCTGCACGAGGACTGGCCAGACCAGGCCGTCGAGCCGCTGGAGGTGAAGGGCATCGAGGTCCTCGGTCCCAGCGGCTTCATCATCCGGACCCTCACCAAGACCGCGCCTGGCGCCCAGTGGGAGGTGGCGCGGGAGCTGCGCCGCCGCATCCTGCTCGCCTTCCGCGAGGCCGGCATCGAGATCCCCTACCCCCAGCGGGTGGTGCACTACCGGGGAGAGGCGATGACGGGCTCCCAGCCAGCCGGCGACTGATCCGGTTTCGGGGTGGAGGAAGGTCAAGAAAGGGATCCCTCAGCGGATGCCCACGTGGGCGCGGACGGATTCGATGAGCTTGGCGGAGTCGTAGCCGAGCCCATCCTTGAAGACGGTCACGATGGCTTCGATGTCCTCGATGCGCCGCGAGGGATCGCCTTTCACCACCACCAGATCCGCCTGCTTGCCGGGGGCCAGGGTCCCGATGCGGTCGAGCCGGTTCAGGAAGGCTGCGCCATTCGCCGTGTAGATGTGGATGGCCTCCACGGGCGTGAAACCGGCTTCGACGAGCAGTTCCAGTTCCCGGTGATCACCGAACCCTGGCAGCACGCCGCCCATGCCTGTGGGATCGGGCCCGGCCAGCAGCAGGCCACCGGCCCTGGCGAAGGCCAGTTCGAAGGCCATCTCCTTCTTGAGCAGCACCTCGGACGGCGCGTTGGGAACCATCCGCACCCGGCCCCGGGCCGCGAGGTAGCTGGCCTTGGACTCCGCGGACATGGCGGCGAGCATCCGTGCCTGGAGGGGCGGCCGTCCGGGCACCCCCAGCTCGAAGACGGGCAGCGTGGAGGTGATGGCCACACGCTTCGCCACCAGGTCGCGAATGAGGCCCTGGACCTCGGGACCGGCCATGTCGGCCTTGAGCCAGGAACCCCAGGACGATGAGACCGGCGGGCAGGCATCCGGCGCCTTTCCGGGCGTGAATTCCGTGTCGGTAAAGACGGGGCCATGCTCGAAGTTGTCGATGCCCAGGGCCATGGCCTCGGGCCAGGTCACGGAACCCAGGTGCCCCGTCACCTTGAGGCCCCTGGCGTGGGCGGCCTGGATGGCGGCGCCGAGGTCGGCCCGGGTGATGTTCATGTAGGCCTTGAAGGACGTGACGCCTGCATCGGTCCAGAAGTCCACGAAGCGGCGGGCCTCCTCGGGCCCCCGGAGGGCATGCATCTGCGGCACGGCGGGTTCGAGGCCTTCGAGGTAGGGGCCGGTCACGTCCATCTTCGGGCCCGGCATGAGGCCCGCGTCGATCTGGCGTTTGATGTTGAGGTCGGTGTAAGGCTCCAGGCTGCCGGTGGTGCGGATCGTGGTGACGCCGCAGGCCAGGTAGAGGCGGGGCGCCGAAAAGGCGATTTCGGCGAAGAGGCGTCCCGGCGCCACGGCGGCGCCCTTTTCGTCACTGTGGATGGAGGCGGTGTAGAACAGGTGGTTGTGCATGCCCACCAGCCCCGGAAGGACCGTATGGCCGGTGAGGTCCAGCACCTGGGCCTCCTTGGGCAACGCCACGGCGGACGCAGCGCCCATGGCCTTGATGCGGCCGTCCTGGAGGATCAGGGTCTGGTCTTCGCGGGCCGGGGCGCCGGTGCCGTCCACGACCCGCGCATGCACCAGCGCCACGACCGGCGCATCCACGGTGAGGAAGCGGCGAACTTCGGCCGAGGGCGTCAGCGGGGTCTGGGCACTCAGCCCAGCGCCCAGGGCGAAAGCCAGGATGGTGCTTCTCATGCGAGTGGACATGCGGTCTCCCGTGGGCGTGCGTGCCACGCTACTGCCGAGTATTGCCGCCCGGCAAGGAGAATCGGGACAGTCAGCAGCAGAAGGCGCGATCAGCATCGCAGACGGAGGCTCACCAGCCGCCAGGCCTCCTGAAGCTCGCCCGCACTGAGGGCCCGGTGGATGGCGTGGTCCAGGTCTTCCGGCGCCATGGGATCGCCGGGATTCCGCGCCATGGCTGAAAGGTCCGGCAGGCCCGGACTGTTGGCCAGCTGCCCCAGGTCGTTGGCGGTGAGGATGTGGCTCTGCTTCAGGGGCTCGGGCAGGGCGTCGTAGCCCAGGGGCTTCCCGGCGGGCTTGGGCACCTGGAAGACGGCGGCCCCGCTGGCACGGGTGTAGAAAGCGCCGCCATTGCGGCCGATGAGGTCCAGGGCGTCAGGGTGGAGGAGACCGTCCACGAAGCAGTCCTCCCGCACGTGGAAAGCCAGAACCTCGCCGATGAGCATGAGGCCGGAACCGGGGCCGGTGCCGAGCTCCACCACCTGCTGGAGGCGGCACTCCATCTGGAAGGGGCTCTCGGCCACCAGGGCCGGCTGCACGAGCCGCGCGGGCAGGGGCGTGAGGCCGCTCTTGGGGAACTCGTCCACGTCATCGGGCCATTCGGCGCTGGCCACGTTCATGGGGTGCAGCATGGCGTGGCTCACGGCGGCGATGACGAACTCGCCCGTGGCCACGGCGTTCAAGTAGGTGTGCTTCACAGTGCCGTCACGCCCCCGGCGGTTGGGGGCGAAGGCCACCGTGGGCGGGTTCGAACCGAAGGCATTGAAGAAGCTGAAGGGCGACAGGTTCCGGATGCCTGCTTTCGAGATGGTGCTGGCCAGGGCGATGGGCCGGGGCGCCACGCCGCCGCAGAGCAGGGCGTTGGTCTCGATGGGCGAGAGATCCGCGGGGAGGATGGTGCGCAGGGTCATGGCTTTCCGAAAGACACGGTCTTCCGGCCCGCGTCCGTCTCCTTCAGGAAGCGGATGAGGCCCTGGTTGTAGGTGGCCTGGTCATCCCACATGGACATGTGGCTGCCCTTGGGACAGAGCAGGAAGCTGCCGTGCTGAACCTGACCGGCCACCCACTTCATGTGGGCGGGGTCCATGGTGTCGTGGGTGCCGCCGATGACCAGCGTGGGCATGGCCAGCTTCGGCAGGTCCGCCTTGCGGTCCCACTTCTCCAGGCGGCCCGAGGCCCCGAATTCGCTGGGACCCTGCATCAGCACGTAGATGTCGTTGTTGGCGTGCGCCGAGGAGCGCTTGAAGGCGTCCGGCCACTCCGGCAGGCGGCAGAGGTGCTGGTTGTAGAAGTGGGGGATCAGCAGCTCCATGTAGCGGGGGTTCTCGTACTGGCCCTTGGCTTCGAGGTCCTTCACCTCCTTCACCACCGCGGGGTCCATCCCTTTGGCCAGCACCTCGGCGGCGTAGCGGTTGTAGTCGGGGATGCTCATCATCATGTTCGAGATGACCAGGCCCTTGAGGTTGGCGCCGTACTTCAGCGCGTATTCGGCGGCGAGGATGCCGCCCCAGGAGTGGCCCAGCAGGTAGAAGTTGTCCTTGGTCAGGCCCAGGGCCACGCGCACCTGCTCGACTTCTTCGACGAAGCGCTCGGTGGTCCAGAGGTCGCGGTCCTTGGGCTGGTCCGAATAGGCCGACCCCAGCTGGTCGTAGTAGATGAACTCGATGCCTTCGGCCGGGAGGTAGCCCTCCAGCGATTCGAAGTACTCGTGGGTGGAGCCAGGCCCGCCGTGGAGCAGCAGCAGCTTGATGCGCGGGTTGTTTCCGAAGCGCTTGGTCCAGACCTTGAACGTGCCCTTGGGCGTCTGGATGGGGATGACCTTCACGCCGCCTTCGCGCACCGCCGATGCGTCTGCGAAGTAGGAGCGCAGCGTGGGGGCCTTCTGGGCGACGGCCGGGAAAGCGCCGAGCAGGAGGATGACCATCAGGATCAGGGAACGGGGCATGGACGGCTCCAGGGGCGGGTCCATCATTCTGGGCACCTTCCTCCCCCTGAGCCAGGAGGGCCCTGATTCATGGGCCGGTCCAGAGAAACCTCCGCATCGCTATCGGGTGGGCATATAGATAGGTCAATTATTTAAATTTAGTAATAATTCGTGTTAAATTTTTGACGTGTTTGAAACTGTTTGAAACTGTTTGAAACTGTTTGAAACGAATCCGGAGCTCCCGTGCCCAGCCCGAAAGGACCCCGTGACCTGGAAACCGCCATCCTGGCCGTGCTGGCGGGACACGCGGAGGGGCTGGCCCGCGAGGCGCTCCAGAAGGCTGTGGGCCTAGGCAAGGAAGAACCCTGGCGCTTCCGGCGCAGGCTGGAGGCGTTGGAGCGGCAACAACGCATTCGGAAAGTGGGCGTCACCCGGGGAATGCTCTATCTAATGGGGACTCCCGCGCCCGCTGCGCCCACCGATGTGCGTGTGACGGTGTGGGAGCACTCTTCCGAGGGAACCCAGGCCTTGGCCTTGCTGGGTCTGCCCAGGGGCCAGCGCCAGCCTTGCACCTATGAGCGATCGTTCCTTGATGCGTACCGCCCGAATGAAACCTTCTACCTGGGCGAAGCGCATCGGGCGCGGCTGCATGTCCTGGGCCGCACGCCCGAAGCGGAGGCTCCGGCAGGCACCTACGCCCGGCAGATGTTGGAACGGCTGCTCATCGATCTGTCCTGGAACTCGAGCCGCCTCGAAGGGAACACCTACTCCCTGCTGGATACGGAGCGGCTGTTCAAGGCGGGAGGGGTGCCGGAGGGCAAGAGCGCCCAAGAGACGCAGATGATCCTGAACCACAAGCAGGCCATCGAGTACCTGGTGGAGGGCGCGGTGGAACTCACGCTGTCGCCTGGAGCCGTGCGGGCGCTGCACGGGATGCTTTCAGACAACCTGCTGCCCGATCCAGCCGACGAGGGGCGCCTCCGCCAATCGCCGGTGAGCATCGGCGACAGCATGTACGTGCCACTCGCCGCGCCGCAGCTCATCGAGGAGATCTTCGAGCAGATGCTCCTTACGGCCCAGGCGATCCAGGATCCCTTCGAGCAGTCGTTCTTCATCCTGGTCCACCTGCCCTACCTGCAGCCCTTCGCGGATGCGAACAAGCGGACCTCACGATTGGCCGCCAACCTGCCTCTGCTGAAGCGGAACCTCCAGCCCCTCTCCTTCTCGGATGTGCCCAGGGATGCCTACCTATCGAGCACCCTTGCCGTTTACGAAAACCGCAGGATGGAGGCACTCCGGGATGTGTACCTGTGGGCCTACCAGCAGTCCAGCGAACGGTACCAGGTGATCCGGCGGTCCATGGGCGAGCCCGATCCTTTCCGTCTCCGGTACCGAGCCCAACTGCGGGAGGCTGTCCACCAGGTCGTGCACGCCAGCAAGTCCGTCCCGGAAATCCGGAAGCATATCGCGAGCTACCTGGAAGCGGTGGTTCCCACCGAGGATCGGATCCGCTTCCAGGCGGCGCTGTCGCAGGAATTGAGGAACCTGAACGAAGGAACCTACGCCCGCTACGGACTGCGCCCGTCTGAATTCGAGGGATGGAAACCGCTTCAGCTGGAATGGATCGCAGAGGGTTGAGCCAGGTCAGTCCCCGGCCTCGCCGCTGGGCGTGTCGGCGTAGAGGTCCGGGAGCGTGCCGCCCACCAGGGTCGGGGGCATGTCCACCAGCCGCTCGGGGGTGTGGGTGATGGTGTTCACCAGGCGGCCCAGGCCCTCGATCTCCATCACCACTTCGTCCCCGGCCTTGAGCCAAAGGTTGTCGGTAACCTTCGAGCCGTTCAGCTCCAGCAGGCAGCCCGTTCCCACGGTGCCGCTGCCGATGACCTCGCCCGGATGCATCTGGATGCCGTAGCTGGTGCGCTGGAGGATCTGGGCGAAGGTCCAATTCATGCTGTCGGCGTTGCCATCCGACAGGCGGTGGCCGTTTACCTCGCAGGTCATGCGGGCGTGGAGCAGCTCACCGGTGGTGGTCCGCTCCAGGTTCAGCTCGTCCTTGGTGACGAGCCAGGGCCCCAGGCTGGTGGCGAAGTCCTTGCCCTTGCAGGGGCCCAGCGAGAGCTTCATCTCCTCCATCTGGAGCATGCGGGCGCTCCAGTCATTCATCACCATGAAGCCGAAGATGGCCGCGTCCGCCTCCTCCAGGGTGGCGTTCTTCAGGGGGCGGCCCGTGACGATGGCCACCTCCAGCTCGAAGTCCAGGCGCTCCAAATGGTGGTCCTGCACCAGCACCTCACCGGGGCCCGTGACGGCCAGGTGGTTGGTGAAGTAGGTGACGGGGAAGAGGTCGAACTCGGGGATCATCTCCAGCCCTCGGTTGCGGCGGGCCGTGGCCACGTGCTGGCGGAAGGCGTAGCCGTCGCGCATGGAGACGGGGCGGGGCACGGGCGCCAGCAGGCGCACGGACGCTGCCTCGATCAGGGCCTGGGGCGGCGGGGTTGCGGCGAGGGCCCGGGCCAGGGGCATCAGCTCGTCCTGGCGGCGGATGAGGGTCAGCATGTCCATGGCCAAGCGGGGCTCGGCAGCGGCGAAGTCGAGGATGCGGCCGTCCGCCATCACGGCGCCGATCCTCTCCGCGTCGGCCTTCAGGAACGTCACCAGCTTCATCGGATTCTCCGCAAAGACCCAGTGTAATGCCGGAAAAACACGACTCCTGCATCGTCATTCACGCCGGATGGGGAGAGGTACACTTAGGTCATGCGCGCCCTCCTTCTGGTCACGACCCTCCTGCTGCCGGTAGCCGCCATGACGCCCTCCGCCCCCGTGAACGCCTCCCGCCTCGAGTCCCTGCGCCTGGGTCAGCTGCAGGTGTGGAAGCTGCAGGATGGTCGACTCTCCCTCGCCGCCTCGCTCCTCAAGGGCATCGACGCCGCGGAGGCCAAGCGGATGCTGGGCGGGAAGGATGCCGCGGACACGCCGGTGAACGCCTTCCTCGTGCGGATGCCGGGCCGGACCGTCCTGGTGGATACGGGTATCGGCAAGGACCCCGAGGAGGACTCGGGCCATCTGGCGGAGCAGCTCGCCGCCGCCGGCGTGGCGCCCTCGGACATCGACTTGATCCTCATCACCCATGACCACTTCGACCACATCGGCGGCCTGCTGAAGGCTGATGGGACCCGGGCCTTCCCCAAGGCAGTCCTGCGGGTGGCCCGCCGCGAGCACGCCTTCTGGACGGAGGATCCCTCGCGCCTGCCCGAGCGCCTGCGGGACCGGGCGCCGAAGCTGAAGGCCCTCTTCGGGGTCTACGAGCAAGCCGGCGCCTTCCGCCCCTTCAAGGATGGCGAAGAGCTCGCCCCGGGCCTCCGCGCCCTCCCGGCCCACGGCCATACGGGCGGCCACACCATCTACGTGTTCACCTCCGAGGGGCAGGAGCTCTGGTGCATCGGTGACCTCATCCACTTCGGCGCGGTGCAGTTCCAGCGGCCGGAGGTGGGCGTCGCCTTCGACCTGGATGGGGACCGCGCCGTGCAGATCCGCCAGGAGCTGTTCCGCGAGGCCGCCCGCCGGAAGGCGGTGCTGGCGGGCGCCCACCTGCCGCAGATCGTTCGTATCATCCCGAAGGGTGCGGGCTACGACACGGTGTCGGTGCTCTGAGGCGGACGTTCTAAAAAGATCACCACCAAGACACCAAGGCACCAAGAATTGCAAAGGCAGTTTTGGGTTTTCTGATTATCGGGAAGCGTCAGCCTGAAAGATCGAACCGCGAATGACGCGAATGGGCGCGAAACGCGGCTAGATGAGCAGCCTGGGCCATCGGCCCCCAAGTCGCGCGATGCGCGGCTGGCCACACGCGGGGTGGGAATGCCGGCCCTTGAAGGCTGTCAGGTCCGCCCCGCGCGTGGAGGCGGAAGCACGCTCATTCGCCATTCGTGCGCCCGCAGGGCGATTCGCGTCATTCGCGGTTGCCTGCTTTTCTGGCTGAGTCAGGTCGATAACCGGGTTGGGTTTTTCTTGGTGTCTTGGTGGTGAAGAGTGTTCCCTTGTTTAAAAATTTGGAAATCAGAGCAGCTCCAGCAGCGTCTCCGCGGCCTCGCGGATGCGCGCGGGGGGCGTGCTGAGGGGGGGCAGCAGGTAGAGGCAGTCGCCGATGGGACGCACGAGCAGGCCGTGGTCCAGGGCCCGGCGGTGGAGGCGCCAGCTGAACCGCGCCTCGGGATCGTGGGCGGCGCCCGTGGTGGGATCCACCAGGCGGCAGGCGCCGATGGTGCCCAGCACGCGGGCCTGGCGCACGGCCGGGTGGGCGGACAGCGTGGTGAAGGCCGCCAGCATGGCCTCGTGGATGGCCGCCGCGTTCGCCATGACGGGCTCGTCGTCGAAGAGGGCGAGGCTGGCGCAGGCGACGGCGCATGCTGTGGCATTGGCGGTGTAGCTGTGGCCGTGGAGGAAGGCCCGGCCCGAGGCCGGCGTGCCCCAGAAGTGGCTGTAGAGCTCGTCCGTGGCCCAGGTCATGGACAGGGGCAGGGTGCCGCCCGTGAGGCCCTTGGAGAGGCAGAGCAGGTCCGGGGCGACCCCCGCTTGTTCACCTGCCAGGAAGGTGCCGGTGCGGCCGAAGCCCGTGGCCACCTCGTCGAGGATGAGGTAGACGCCGTGGGCATCGCATTGGGCCCGCAGTTCCTGTAAGAGTTCCGGCGGCCACATGCGCATGCCCCCGGCGCACTGGATGAGGGGTTCGGCGATGAAGGCGGCGAGGCGTTCCCCGTGCGTGGTGAAGAAGGCACGGATATTCTGGCGGGCGATTTCCAGGCGCTCAGGCCAATTCGTGAGGTCCGGGGCCAGCTCCCGTCGCGGATCCTCCGGTACCTCCAGCCGCTCGCAGGCCAGCAGCAGGGGCCGGAAGAGGCCCGTCATGAAGTTCTCCAGCTCGCCCACGCCCACGGCGCCCAGGGTGTCGCCGTGGTAGCCGCCGCGCAGGGCGCCGAAGCGGTCGCGGCCCTTCTGGCCGCGCTGGAGCTGGGCCTGGAAGGCCATCTTGAGTGCCACTTCCACAGCGGTGCTGCCGTCATCCGAGAAGAAGGCGCGCGTGAGGTTCGAGGGCAGCTTCGATCGCAGCCGCACCACCAGTTCCAGGGCGGGTTCGTGGGTGAAGCCCGCGAACATCACGTGGTCGAGCTTCGCGGCCTGGCGCTCCAGGGCGCTCACCAGCCTCGGATGGCCGTGGCCGTGCAGGCAGGTCCACCAGCTAGAGATGCCGTCCAGCACCCGCTCGCCGTTGGCCAGCAGCAGGTCGCAGCCCTCCCCGCCCACCACGGGCACCGGCGGGTCGGCCTCGTGCACCTGCATCTGGGTGAAGGGATGCCAGACATGGGCCCGGTCCAGGGCGAGGCGGTCGGACCAGTCGGGGGGCAGGGGCGTGGGCATGGGGACAGTTTAGGGGTGAGTCTGGGGTCTGGAGTCTGGAGGTACGAATTCCTGTGGCGCCGCATGCGGCGCGGCTTCAATTTCAGGCTTGCGCCGACCCGCCTGAATGAACGGCCCGAGGTAGACATTCAATGGGGCCCGCAGGACCGCGCAGAAAGCGGTACCTCCAGACTACGGACTCCAGACCCCAGGCTGCTTTACCCCAGCACCGCCACCGGCACCGGCAGGAATCCCCTCAACAGCTCCGCGTTCTCCTCCGCTGCCTCGGGGCTTGGGCCGTCGGCCCCGGGATTGAGCAGCACGGCCTCGATGCGCCAGCCCCGCAGCATGAGGGCCTCGGCGCTGAGCAGGGTGTGGTTGAGGGTGCCCAGGCCGCCCAGGGCCACCAGCACGCAGGGGATCTTCAGGTCCGTGGCCCAGGCCAGGAAGTGGGTTTTCGGGGCGAGCGGGACCATGAGGCCGCCCACGCCCTCCAGCAGCACGCGGCCTTCGCCGGGCTGAGGGGCGGGGCGCAGGCACCAGCGGGCGGTGGCCTCCAGGTCGAGGGCGCGGCCCTCCTTCAGGGCCGCCGCCAGGGGCGACAGCGGTGCCCGCAGCAGGACGTGGCTTTCGGCGGTGATGCCTGGGCCCACGATGGCGGCGGCATCGGCTTCCGGATGATCCGCCCGGTCCACGCCGGTCTGGAAGGGCTTGCGGTAGGCGACGGGACCGCGTTCCGCCCAGGCCCTGGCGATGCGGCCGGCGACATGGGTCTTCCCCACTCCGGTCCCCGTGCCGAGGACCCAGAGGGGGCTGGGGAGGGTCTCAAGGTTCAGCAAGGACCAGCTCTGCGATGTGCCGGTGGAGGGCCCGGAAGTCGAATGGCTTGGCCAGGAAGCTGGTGGCGGCATCCAGCTGGAGGTCACGCAGGCCCGGGTCCGCGGTGTAGCCGCTCACCAGCACCACCGGAAGGCGGGGATGGGTGCGCCGGAGGGCGGCCAGGGCCTCGAGCCCGCTCATGCGGGGCATGGTGAGGTCCATGACCACCAGGGCCAGGTCGTCGCGGGACATCAGAGTCTCCAAGGCCTCGATCCCATCGGCGGCCTCCAGCACCATGAGGCCCTGCAGCTGGAGATACTCGACCACCGCGGCCCGCAGCGACGCTTCGTCATCCACCACCAGGGCGGAGCCCGCTACCCGGAGGGGCGGGAGAGCCTCGCCGCCAGATGCTGGCGGAAGAGGCTGTGGACGGTCCGAGATGGGGAAGTAGATGCGGAAGGTGGTCCCCTGGCCGGGCCGGCTCTGGATGGCCATGCCCCCGCCGTGGCCGCGGAGGATGCCGCGCATGGCCGTGAGCCCGAGCCCCCGGCCCTCGGTCTTGGTGGTGAAGAAGGGATCGAAGATGCGGGAGATCACTTCTTCGGTCATGCCACAGCCGGAATCGGCCACCTCCAGGCAGAGGAAGTCCCCGGCAGCCAGCTCCTGATGCTGGAAGTCCCGGGACAGGCTGGCCTCGTCCAGGATCTCCTTGCGGGTGGCGATGCGGATCTGCCCGTTCCCAGATTCGATGGCATCCGCGGCATTGGTCAGGAGGTTCAGCACCACCTGCTGGAACTGCGCTGGGTCCGCCGTGATCCAGGGGGCATCCTGGTCCAGGGCGAGGTGGAGGTCCACGCCCTTGGGCGCGGAGACGGCCATGAGTCCGGCGATGTCATGGATGGCGTGGTTGGGGTCGAGGTGGCGGGGGCTCGATTCGCCCTGTCCGGCATAGGCGAGCATCTGGCGGACCAGATCCGTGGCGCGGGCCAGCACGGCGCCCATGCCATCCGTGCGGCGCCGGTGCGGAGAATCCGGGGGCAGGCTCAGCTCCAGCAGGTTCAGATGGGCCACCAGGGCTCCCAGGAGGTTGTTGAAATCGTGGGCGATGCCGCTCGCCAGGAGGCCCAGGCTCTCCAGTTTCTGGGCCTGGCGGAGGGCCTTGTCCCGCCGGTAGGCCTCGGTGATGTCCTGGAAGAGGATGGTCAGGCCCTCGGGCGAGGGGTACACCCGGTTCTCGAACCACCGGTCCCAGGGCGCGTAATAGTCGTTGAAGGTGATGACCCGCTGTTCGCGCATGGCCCGCTCGTAGGCCAGGTGGAAGGGCTGGCCCAGGCCTTCGGGGAACTCGGTCCAGATGTGGCGCCCCAGCAGATCCTCGGGTTTCCGCCCGAACATCGCCGCGGCACGGGGGTTCACATAGGTGTAGTGCCAAGACGCATCCAGGCGCACCACGCCATCCGTGATGCAGCCGAGGATGTCATGCAGGCGGCGGTCGGTGTCCATGGAGTCCCGGGATGTCCGGGAGAGTATAGGCGGATCCGGACGTCCTGCCGGGTCCGCCTGTCGGGGCATCAGCGCGGCGGCATCGTCTTGAGCTGGGCGAGGAGCTGGCGGGCCTGATTGGCCTGTTCACTGTTGGGGGCGAGGACCACCACCTTGTTCAGCGCCTTGGCGGCCTCGTCCGGCTGGTGGAGATCACTGGCGTAGACGATGCCGAGGTTGAAGAGGCTCTGGAGGTGGGAGGGGTTGAGCTGGCTGGCCTTCTGGAAATTCGCGATGGCTTTGTCGAACTGGTTGAGCTGGCGGTACATCACGCCCTGGTCCGTGAGGACATCGGGGTTGCCGGGCTTCAGGGCCAGGGCTTTGGCGTAGGCGTCCACGGCCTTCTGGGGCTGGTGGCTGTCGAAGTAGTCGTTGCCGAGGCTTACCCAGGCGTCATGGTTCTTCGGGTCCGCCTTCACGAGGCCTTCCATCTTGATGATGCGGGTCTGCACCTCGGCGCTGGGCAGGCCCATGCCGGGCGGGATCTGGCCCGGCTGGGCGGCGCCGGGCGCCATGCCGCCACCCAGGGAGGGCGCGGGCAGGACCACGCCCGCGGTGGGGGCGGCCACGGTGGGGCCGGCATCCTTGGCGCTGCTGTTTCCGACGAAATAGCCCGCCAAGAATCCTGCGGCGAGGCCCCCGATCAAGGCGAACATGATGTTCCGGTTCAAAAGCCACCTCCTGAAGACCTTCCGGTCTTCAGTGATTCTCCCACAGGTCATGTCCGGGGCCGAACAGTCGATAGAAAGGACCTACCGGGTATCCGAGACTTGAAGCTCCCTGCCAGGATGGTTCATCGTTCCCAAAGCCCCAGGATCCGAGGCCCTCGTGACCCCCACGCCAACCAGCACCCCCGCCACGGGCCGGTTCCGGGCCTCGGCCGTGCTGGTGGTGGGCGTGGCGCTGTCCCTGGCGGGATTCTTCCAGGCCAGGGGGGCCCACCGCCGGCAGGTCGAGGCCGAGTTCCACACGGCGGCGTGGGACCGCGCCAGCAGTGTGGTCCAGGGCGTCCAGCACGGCTTCGAGGATGTCCTCACCCTCCGCAGCTTTTTTGAATCCAGCGGTGAGGTGACCCGGTCTGACTTCGATGTCTTCGCGGCACACACCCTTGCCATGCACCCGTACATCCAGGCCTTCCAGTGGCTGCCTGAGGCGGCCCCGGAAAACCGCGGTGCCCTGGACGCGGAGGGCCGCAGGTTCCAGCCCGGGTTCCGGTTCTTCCGCCGGGAGGGCTCCGGACCGGCCTCGCCGCTGCCTCCGGACGCGCGGTTCCATGGGGTCTATTTCGTCACGCCCTACAAAGGCAACGAAGTGACCCTCGGGTTCGTGGCCGAGCACTTGCCCACCCGCCAGGAGGCCTTGAACCGGGCCCTCCGTACCGGAGACCTCTCCGCCAGCGGCCGGATCCGGCTCATCCAGGAGACGGGCGATCAGGCCGGAATTCTGGTGATGGCCCCGGTGCGGGGCCGCGACGGACGCCCCTTCGGGGTGGTCCAGGGGGTCTTCCGTGCGGGGGATCTGGTCCAGAAATCCCTCGCCATCCTGGAACCCCGCGGGGTGGAGCTGAGGCTGATGGATGCGAGCGCCCCGGCTTCCGAATCCCTCCTGCATGTGGAACGGTCGCTCCTTCCGCCCTACGGAACGGCCCAGTCGCCGCTCCGGCTTGCCCGCGACTTTGATTTGGCTGGCCGGCGCTGGCGGGTGGAAGTCGTCCCTACCCCGGGGCACTACCTCCTCACCGCTGGCTGGCGTGCCTGGGGCGTCCTCGCCGGAGGATGCGCCTTCAGCCTCCTCCTGGCAGGCTACGTGCGGACCCTGCTGGCCCGCCATGCGGAAGTCCACACCCAGGTCGAGAGCCGCACCCAGGAACTGGCCCGGGAGGTGGAAAGCCACCGCCGCGACGCCGAGGCCCTGCGGGAGAGCGAGGCGCGGTTCCGGCATCTGGTGGAGGTGATGGGGGAGGGCATGTGGGTGGTGGACCCGGAAGGGATAACCACCTTCGTCAACCGCCGCATGGCCGAAATGCTGGGGTACACCCCCGAAGAGATGACCGGACGCCCTCTGACCGACTTCATGTTCGAGGAGGACGCGCCTACCTCCGAGCGCAACATGGCCCAGCGCCGGGAGGGCATCGCCGCGCAGCACGATTTCAGGTTCCAAAGGAAAGACGGCAGTGAAATCTGGACCATCGTGACCGGCAATCCCGTGATGGATGAGGAACGGCGCGTGGTGAGCGTGCTGGGCATCATCACGGACATCACGGAGCGCCGCCGGGCTGAGCAGGCCCAGCTCCAGAGCCAGAAGCTGGAGAGCCTCGGTGTGCTGGCCGGGGGCATCGCCCACGACTTCAACAACCTGCTCACGGCCATCCTGGGGAACATCAACCTGGCCCAGATGTGCATTCCCCCGCTGTCCCCGGCGCAACCCTACCTGGAGAACCTGGAGAAGTCCGTCCATCGGGCCACGGGGCTCACCCGGCAGATGCTGGCCTACTCCGGCAAGGGCCGCTTCGTGGTGGCTCCCCTGGACCTGAACCAGGCCGTGGAGGAGATGTCGCACCTGCTGGGCGTGTCCATCTCCAAGAAGGTGTCGCTGCGCTTCCAGCTCCAGCCCGGGCTCCCCGCCCTCATGGCGGAGGCCTCCCAGATCCAGCAGGTGGTCATGAACCTGGTCACCAACGCCTCCGAGGCCATCGGTGACATGGAGGGCGTCGTCTCCATCCGGACCGGAACCCAGGTCTATTCGGAAGCCGACCTGAACCGGGATTTCCCCGGCCAGGCCATCCAGCCCGGAACCTTCCTCACCCTGGAGGTTTCGGACACGGGCCAGGGCATGAGCCCCGAGGTCCAGGCCCGCATCTTCGAGCCCTTCTTCACCACCAAGTTCACGGGGCGCGGCCTGGGCCTGTCGGCCATGCAGGGCATCGTCCGCGGCCACAAGGGCGGCATCCGCGTCTACAGCGAACCCGGGAGGGGAACCTCCTTCAAGATCATCTTCCCGGCCGGCCTCGATTTCGCGCTGATCGAGGAGGAGGCAGCCGAACCGCAGGGGTGGACGGGATCCGGCACTGTCCTGGTGGTGGACGATGAGGAAGGAGTCCGCGCCGTGGCCGAGGCCCTCCTCCGTTCCATGGGATTCGACGTGATCCTCGCGGAGGACGGCCTCGACGGCCTGGAACGGTTCAAGGCTGCCAAGGGCGCCATCCGGGCCGTGCTCATGGACCTCACCATGCCCCACATGGACGGCGTGGAGACCTTCCGCGAATTGCGGCGCCTGGACCCGCACTGCCGCGTGGTCCTCACCAGCGGCTACAACGAGCAGGAGGCCATCCAGGATTTCCTGGGCAAGGGCCTCGTGGCCTTCGTTCAGAAACCCTTCCATCACTCGGACCTGATGCAGGCCATGCAGAAGGCGCTGGGGGCCTGAATCAGGGCTTTCAAGATCTCCACGAAGGACACGAAGACCAAAAGGATAAGGGCACGAAGGCAACTCCCTCGCGCCGAGGAGGGTCATCCGGGCCTTCGGCCCCTGGTCGCGCAGGGCGCGACCAGCTTTGCGGGCGGCGGCCCGGGCGGCCCCAAAAAACCGCCCAGACCGCCGCCCGCAAAGGGGTGACCCGCGGTGTGCCGAGGCGCATTCGTGGACTTCCAACGCCCGCAGGGCGTTTTCGTGTCATTCGTGGAGGCCTTTTCAAGCAGAAGCAGGCCGGCAAATCGGTCAGGGTTTCAGCTTGTCCGTCAAGGCCACCGCCAAAGCTTCCACCTGGGCCTCGTCCAGATGGGCGCCGGTGGTGATCCTCAGGCGAGCCGAACCTTCAGGCACCGTGGGGGGGCGCACGGCGCGCACGTCGAAGCCGCGGGCCTGGAGGCGCGTGGCGAGGCGCACCGCCTCAGCATCCGGGCCCACGAGCACGGGGACGATGGCGGAGGGCTGGCTGGGCTGGCCGAGGGCGGCCCGCAGCTGATCGGCATGGGACAGCGCCCGTTCCCGGCGCCAGGGTTCGGCCTGGGCGATGCGCAGGGCTTCCAGGGCCGCACCCACCACGGGCGGGGGCAGGGCGGTCGAGAAGATGAAGCCCCGGGCCGTGTTCAGCAGGTGCTCGCGCAGCAGGCCGTCGCAGCAGACGAAGGCCCCGAAGGCGCCCAGGGCCTTGCCCAGGGTGCCCATGACCAGGGGCACGCGGCCGTGGACGCCCTGGAGCTGGGCCAGGCCCGCGCCATCGGTGCCCAGCAGGCCCGTGGCGTGGGCTTCGTCGATGAGGAGCAGGGCGCCCTGCCGTTCGCAGAGCTCCAGCAGGGCCGGCAGATCCGCCGTGTCGCCGTCCATGCTGAACACGGCGTCCGTGGCCACCAGGGCCAGGGCATCGCCCGGGGCCGAGGCCCGCCAAGCCATGAGCTGCGCGGCGAGGTCCGCCAGATCCAGGTGGCGGTAGATGCCCAGGTGGGCGCCCCCGGCCCGGGCCATGCGGCAGCCGTCCACCAGGGAGGCGTGGTTGAGGGCGTCCGAGAACACGGCGTCGCCGGAGCCCGCCAGGGCGGGAAGGAGGGTGGCGTTGGCCTGGAAGCCGGTGTTGAAGAGCAGGCAGGCCTCCGTGCCCTTCCAGGCGGCGAGGGCGGCCTCCAGCTCGTCGTGCAGCGGGGTGGTGCCCCGCAGGAGCCGGGCGCCGCCGGCGCCGGAGCCGTGGTCGCGGGCGGCCTGCGCGGCGGCCTCGGCCAGGCGGGGATCGCGCCGCAGGCCCAGGTAATCGTTGGAGCAGAAATCCACCCCGGCGACCGGGTGGATGGTCCGGTTCCGGCCGAGGGCCTGGCGGCGCTCGGCCTGCTGCTGAAGGCGTTGCCGCCAGGGGGGTGGGATCACGGAACCTCCGGGGCCTTGGAGGCAGGGTAAGGGTGGGGGGAATGTTAGGATCTGAGGGGGATCCACTGCGGATCCCCCTTGGAGCGTGGCATGGATTATCAGCAGTCGTGGCAGGGAGCCTCCAGTGGAGCGCAGTCCCGCGTCGATTTTGTCCGAAACGTCTACCTGTGGCTCATGGGCGGGTTTGCCGTGGCTGCCCTGGGCGCCTTCAGCGCGCCCCTGGTGGGGAATGCCCTGATCTCGGTGGCGGGCCGCTTCTGGTTCTGGGTCCTCTTCGGGGTCCAATTCGGGTCGCTGATGTTCGCCTCCCGGGTGAGCCGGCGGAAGCCCCTCAACCGGGTGGCCTATGTGCTGTTCACGTTCATCTCGGGCGTCATCGCGGGCATCGTGGCTCTGGCGCTGGCGCAGGGCGCCGGGTTCAAGCCCGTCTTCATGGCCTTCGGCCTCACCGGCGTGGTGTTCCTGACGCTGACGGTCACGGCCTTCGTGTCGAAAAAGGACTTCAGCTTCCTGCGGAACTTCGTCATCGTCGGCATCGCCGTGATGTTCTTCGGCAGCCTGGCGGCGGCCATCTTCCACCTGGAGACTTTCAGCCTGATCATCTCCGGCGTGGCGGTCATCGCCTGCTCGGCCAAGCTGCTCTGGGATACCTCCGCCATGCTCCGCACGGACGACTTCGGCGATCCCGCCGGCTTCGCCTTGGCCCTGTTCGTGAGCCTCTACAACATCCTCATCTCCCTGATGAACCTTCTCGGTGGACGGCGCCGTTAGCGCCTTCCCAGCACTCAAGGAATCCCATGCTCCGTGCTTCTCTGATCTCGTTGATCGCGCTTGGTGTCGTTGCGCAGGAACCGGCGAAGGCTCCCGTCGCCCCGGCTCCGGCCGCCTCCCCGGCCTCGACTCCCGTCCAGCCTCCCGCCCCCAAGCCTGAGGATGTGGTGCTGGCCAAGGTGGGCGGTGAGCCCATCACCGAGGCGGACTTCCAGGCCGCCTTCCGCCTGCTGGGCCAGCAGGAGCAGATGCAGATCCTCATGGTCCAGGGTGGCAAGGAGGAGTTCATCAAGCGCATGGCCGAGAGCAAGCTGTTGGCGGTCAAGGCCAAGCGCATGGAGCTGGACAAGACGCCGGGCTTCCAGCGGGCCTTGGATCGCACCCGGGACGACCTCCTGGCCCGCGAGTTCCTGGCGAAGGAAGGCGAGGCGCTCCAGAAGAAGCTCCAGGTCTCCGAGGCCGACGTGAAGGCCTTCTACGAGGGCCACAAGGACCGCTTCAAGCAGCCCGAGCTCGCCACCGTGCACCACATCCTGGTGTCCGTGAAGCGCGAGGGGGAAGCCACCGGATTGAGCGAGACCGAGGCCAAGGCCCGGATCGCGAAGATCCAGGCCGAGCTGAAGAAGGGCGCCAAGTTCGAGGCGCTGGTGAAGAAGTACAGCGATGATCCCGGCAGCAAGGATACTGGCGGACTCTACGAGGACGCGGATCCCGCCACCTGGGTGCCCGAGTTCGGCGCCGCCGCCCGCACCCAGCCCATCGGGAAGGTCGGGGCTCCCGTGAAGACCCCGTTCGGCTATCACATCATCAAGGTCGAGGGCCGCAAGGCCCCCCGGCAGGTGCCCTTCGAGGAGGCCAAGGCCGTGGCCGAGCAGGCGGCCCAGCGGGAGCGGCAGGCGGCGGTCTGGAACGAGCTGATGGACGGCCTCCGCAAGGAGATCCCCTTCGAGATGGTCCAGCCCGCATCTCCGGCTCCGGCCCCCAAGCCCGCTGAAGCTCCGAAAACCCCCGAAGTTTCCAAGGGAGGTGCCCAGTGAAGGCGCTGAATCAGGCCCTGGCCGCGGTGGTCCTCCTGGCGCCCTCGACGCTCGGGGCCACCGACGTGCGTGAAGAGATCCTCGTCGTCGTCAACAAGCACATCATCACCCGCCGCAGCCTGACACAGGCGGTGGAACAGCAGCATGCCGCCCTCTACCGGCAATTCTCCGGCAAGGAGCTGGACGAGAAGCTGAAGGGCGCCCGGGAGAAGACCCTGCAGGGTCTGGTGGACGCCTTCCTCCTGGAGGACAAGGGCGCCGAGCTGGGGTCGCCGATCACGGACGAGTACGTCCGCGCCAGCGTTGACGGCATCAAGAAGGAGAACAACTTCGCCACGGATGCCGACCTGGAGCGGGCCCTGCGGAGCAGCCTGGGCATCGGCCTGCCGGAGTTCCTGAAGCGCCAGAAGCAGCAGTCCACGCAGCAGTACGTGCTCCAGCGCGAGGTGTTCTCCAAGGTGGCGGTGGAGGACAACGAACTCCGCGCCTACTACGAGGACCACAAGGATGAGTACCGGCTGCCGAGCCGCTTCCGCATCCGCGAATTGGTGCTGGCCAAGGGCGCCACGGCCGAGGAGCAGGCGGAGGCCCGGAAGAAGCTGGCGGAAATCCAGGACGCGCTCAAGGCCGGGAAGACCTTCGAGGAATTGGCCAAGCTGAATTCCACCAGCCCCAGCAAGGCCACCGGCGGCGACCTGGGCTGGATGAACAAGGGGTTCCTCCGCGCCAGCATCGAGGAGGCCGCCGTGAAGCTCAAGCCCGAGCAGGTCTCGGCCCCCATTGAGACCGACAAGGACATCTACCTGGTCCAGCTCATCGCTCTGGAGGATGCGCCGGTGAAGGACTTCACGGAGGTCCGCGCGAAGATCCTGGAGAAGCTCCAGGAGCCCAAGGCCCAGAACGCCATCGAGCAGTACCTGTCCAACCTCCGGATGCGCGCCAACATCCGCTACCTGGTGCCCAAGGACGAGATCCTGAAAGGCTGATGCCGTGCGTCTCGACGCTTTCCTCAAGAAGAGCCTGCTCATCAAGCGGCGCGAGCTGGCCAACCAGCTCTGCGACGAGGGCATGGTGCGGGTGAACGGCACGCCCCGGAAGGCCAGCCACGAACTGAAGGTCCAGGACGAGCTTGAATTCCCCCTCTACAACCGCGTGCTGAAGGTGCGGGTGCTGGCACTGCCCGATGGCAACGTGAAGAAGGCGGACCAGTGGTCCCTCTTCGAGGTGCTGGAGGGCAAGCGGCTGCCCATGGACCTGGGCTACAGCGACGAGGACCCCTTCGCGCCGCCCCCCAAGGTTCCGCGCAGCCACTAGCAACACTTTGACATCCGCTGTCGCATCGACTGCCTAGGTCTGGTGAGACGCAGGGAGATTCCATGTCCGACCAGCCGATCCTCCGGAACCTGAAAGAAGGCGGAGCCTTCCAGGGTTTCCTTCTGGCCCAGGAGGCCGCCTACAAGATCAGCGCCAAGGGCAGCGAGTATCTGGAGCTGAAGCTTTCGGATGCCTCCGGGGACCTGAAGGCTTTTCTCTGGGATGTCCGGGCCATCGAAGGCGACATGGACGCCGTCCGAGCCGACGCCTTCCTGTGGGTGAAAGGGGCGGTGACGGGCTACAACGGCCGCCTCCAGATGAAGCTCGACAAGGTCCGCTTCGCCGCCGACGCCGAAGTGGGGGATCTCTCCCGCTTCTTCCCCGTCAGCGCCCGCCCTGTTTCCGAGATGCTGGCGGAGCTGGACGGGCTCATCGCTTCGGTGAAGGATCCCTGGATCCGCCAGCTGCTGGAGGCGCTGTTCGTGGCCGATGCGGATCTGCGCGCAGCCTTCAGCCAGGCACCGGCCGCCAAGTCCATGCACCACGTCTACCTGGGCGGCCTCCTCGAGCACACCCTGTCCGTGGCCGGCATGGCCGAGCGTGCCTGCGGGCACTACCCTGGCATGAACCGCGATCTGGTGCTGGCCGGGGTCTTCCTGCACGACGTGGGCAAGACCGCCGAGCTGAGCTACCAGCGCAGCTTCGGCTACACGGACGCGGGCAACCTGCTGGGCCACATCGCCCTGGAAGCCGACTGGATCAGCCGTGCCGCGGGCAGGATCCCCGGTTTCCCGGAAGACCTGCGCCTGCAGCTCCTGCACATCGTCCTCAGCCACCACGGCCGGCTGGAGTACGGCTCCCCGGTGCTGCCCAAGACCCCCGAAGCCCTGCTGGTCCATTACCTGGATGACCTGGATGGCAAGCTGGAGGTGATGTTCCGCGCCCTGGGGGACGAGACGAATGAGGGCGCCTGGAGCCCCTATAATCGGGCCCTGGACCGCATGATTTATCGAAAGCGTTGGCCTGTCGAAAAGTGATCAAATTGAATCGCAACATGGCCTGTTGTGGACATATTCCTTGAAAGACAAACCCATCTGGGCAGGTCCGGCTCGGCAGAAGGTGTGAGAAAGTCCTGACAATTCAAGGCATGTGCTAAAGCTGCCTCGGTAGAAAATTCCTGGCACGGCTCTGGCTCTTAGGGAGGTTCAACCTGCCTGAGGTTCCCCATGAAGCTGTCCCGCAAAGCCAAGCGCTATGATGATTCCGTTCTCCCAGGGGAATTCCAAGGCTTCGAATCGTTTCATCAGCCCGACCTTGAGCTGGACGGCACCCTGGAGGGCTTCCTCCGGCGCGGCGATGGCGGCGTGCAACTGGGCGAAATGACCCTGGAACGCCACGTGCCGAAGAAGCTCAGCTTCGCCAAGCTGAAGACCAAGGCCGAGAAGCTGTCCGAGCAGGTGAACTACCTGAAGGAGCGCCTGGAGATCGTGGATCATGACCGCCGCGGGATGTACATCCAGCTGCGCAGCCTGCCCCCCTACAAGGACGACACCCAGATCCAGTTCAACGAGATCAGCATCGGCAAGAACCGGATTGTGGTGAAGCGGATCGCCTTCTACCGCAAGGAGGAGGTCAAGCAGCAGGTGCCCCTCCAGCTGTCCGAGCTGGAGCTGAAGCGCCTCCTGTTCGATATTCGACAGGCGATTGCGTAGGAATGTAAACTCTTTATCTATTCGTCATAATGGCAAAAAAGGGCGCCACCGGCGCCCTTTTTTGATATCGCTGCGCCGGAAGGGCGCAGCGCGGAACATGGGATTGGGTGGCCAACCTGGGTGTGATGCTCTGCTCGACGGGGCCCGAAAATCATTGGGGTGAGGGGCCAACAGTGGACGTGATGCTCTGCTCGACGGGGCCCGGTATTTGACGCTGCACTGCAGCGTCAAATGCCACCCGTCAGAGCATCGCCATCCAAGACCCGCTTTCGGCTCCCCGGACGGGACCTTCGGGCAGGTCGCTTTCCTTGAAGAGGAAATGGTAGCTGTTCCAGCTGCTGCAGCTGTCGCAGCGGTCGACGTAGTCCTGGGTCCGGTGGCCGCAGACGGCGCATTCGAAGCGGAGCTTGAGGACCCCCAGGTTGCGGAGCAGCTGGCGGTACTCGTTCAGGGCAGCATCCAGGCGGCCACGGCGGCTGTGGATCTTGGCCATGAAGAAGAACAGGATCGGGCTGTAGACCACCTGGCTGCGAACTTCCTGGAAGAGATCGAGGGCCTCGTCCAGGATCTCCAGGCGGTAGAGCATCTTGCCCAGGAAGAACTTGGCGGTGGTGGCGTGCTTGGAGGTGGCGGCCACCCGGCGCAGGAGGGCGAGGCCATCCTCGGGCCGCCCCAGCTGGATGAAGTAGTCCTCCAGTTCCTGGAGGAAAGTGCCCTCGCCGGTCTTGCGGAAACCCTCCAGCCAGATCTCGAGGCCCTGGGCCTCCTGGTCCTGGAGGATCATGCAGCGGCCCAGGCTGAGGTAGGCGGGCACGAAGTCCGGCTCGTCCTTGATGACCTGCTGGAAGACCTGCGCAGCGTCCTTGAACTGATCCGCCTCCACCTTGGCCAGACCCACCTGGTAGGCCAGGGCGGCGCCCTGGGCCTTCTCGCCCTGGGTGAGCTCGGTGGCGAAGTGGGCCTGCAGCTTCTTCTGGGCCTCCATGGCCTCGTCCCAGCGCTGGGCGTCCATGTGGATGGCCCGCAGGCGCCGCCAGGCCCGGAGGGCCTTCTTGGGGTGGCCGGAAGCCAGCTTGGTCAACACCGCGGTGGAGGCCTCGGGGTTCCGGACGGCCATGAGGGCCTCGGCCTGCTGATAGGAGGCTTCGACCAGATCGGGTTCCTCGTCGCACAGGGCCTTGAACAGCTTCACGGCTTCGTCCGCGCTGCCGGTCTTCATGAGGACCTCGCCCATAAGCATGCGGGCGGGCACGTGCTCCTTGCGCTGTTCGAGGATGCTCTCCAGGATCTCTTTCGCCTCGCGGGGCAGCCCGTGGGCCACCAGGTCGCGGGCATCCTGCATGCGCTCTGAGATCCGCTTCACCAGCCGCGTGTCGGCGGAGGCATTCAACCCGCGCACCAACCGCACCAGCTCCATGATGCCGGTGTAGAGCACATTCAGCAGGAAGCCCAGCAGGAAGGCCAGGAGGATGACGCTCTGGATCTTGATGTCCTCGCCGAAGATGACGACTTCACGCACCAGCAGGTCGTGGTTGGTCAGGTACAGGTTGCCCAGCACGAACAGCACGAAGGCCAGGAGCACGAAGAAAAACACGTTTACAAGACGCATGGGCCGACCTCGAAAGCTGGGCCTAGCATGACATGAGAGGCCCCAGTCTTCATCGTTCGGCGCATGCGCCGCACGATATCCATGGCCAGTCCTCAGTCTTCAGTGGTCTTGTCGACCCACTCTTTCGCCGCCTTCTTCGCCCTGCGGGCTCAGACCTCTCCTCCGCTGGAGCCGGAGCAACGGGCGTTTAGGCCCCTGCGGCCTTGTCGACCCACTCTTTCGCCGCCTTGAGGTCCTCCCAGACGGCGCGGCGGACATCCTGGGTGTACTGGCGCAGGACGTAGGCGGGGTGGAAAGTGGGCATGACGGGGATTTCGCGGCCGCCGACCCGGACGCGCTTCCACTGGCCGCGCACCCGCGTGATGCCCTCGCTGACGCCCACCAGCTCGCGCAGGGGCGTGGCGCCGAGGGTGACGATCACCGCCGGCTGGATGAGCTCGATCTGGCGGTGCAGGTACCCCAGGCAGGCCCGGGCCTCGTCGGGGGCTGGGGTGCGGTTGTCCGGGGGCCGGCATTTGACCACGTTGGCGATGTAGGTGTCCTCGCGGCGCAGGCCGATGGCGACGATCATCTTGTCCAGCAGCTCGCCGGCCTTACCCACGAAGGGGCGGCCCAGCTGGTCCTCATCCCGTCCGGGCCCCTCTCCCACGAACATGAGCTTGGCCTTTGGATCGCCCTCGCCGAAGACGAACTTCAGGCGGCCCGGCCCCAGCGGGCAGGCCAGGCAGCCTTGAATGGCCTGTTCCAGGGCGGGAAGAGTGCTTGCGGCGGCCACGGCCTCCTGGGGCGGACAGCCCACGGGATCCGTTGGGAGGGAGTAGGCCGCGGGGAGGGCGGGTGCCGGTCTGGAGGGCGGCCGGACCACCGGGGCGGGGGCAGGGCGGGCAGCCGGGCGCGGGGCGGAAGGGGCAGGGAGGACCGGCTCCGGGGCGGCTTCCACTGGTTCACGGACAAGACCCATCACCCCCAGTTCTTCCAGGGTGTCGCGCCAGGCTCGGAGAGGATGATCCATCCCCTCCAGCCTAGCCCGGAACTTCCGCCCCGCATCGGGCATCCTAAAGCGTCGGAGCCCGTGCATGGAGCAGTCCCCCCAGGAAACCCCGTTCGGCAGCGAAGAGGCCTTCCACGGCGCCTTCGCGGAGCTCTATCCCCGGCTGGTGAGCTATGCCCGCCGCTATGGGGCCACCTTTCCGGAGGACATCGCCCAGGAGGCCTTCGTCATCCTCATGCAGCGGGAAGTGCGGGTGGAGCATCCCACCGCCTTCCTCTACGGGACGGTGAGAACCCTGTCCCTCACGGAGCGCCGCCCCATGAAGAACCAGAACCTCAGCCTCGAAGCCGTGGCGGAGCCCGGCCTGGCCGGGGGGGCCGACGACCTGGTGCTGAACCAGGAAGTGCGGGAGCGCATGCGGCTGTTGTCGCCCACCTTCCGCGAGGCCCTCTGGCTCTTCGTGGTGGAGGGGCTGTCCATCCGGGAGATCGCGGACATCCTCGGCATCCCCGAGGCCACCGTGAAGACCCGCATCCACCGGGCCAAGGCCCAACTCAAAGATCAGCTCAACCCTTCAGGAGGCGTGCATGTCCTGGTCTGATCCCGCCCGGCGATTTGAACCCGCCGAGGATGTCCAGCTGCGGGCGGAACTCCGCGACCTCCTGGGCCTCGGCCCCGCGGTCACGAAGGTGTCCCCTGAGTCCACCACTGAACTGACGGCCCTGGCGGAGGATCTGCGCCGGGAGGCCCTGCGCCGCCGCCGGACCGAGCGCAAGCGGCCCACCTGGGGCCTGCTGGCCGCCGCAGCCCTGCCTCTGCTGGCCGTCCTGGCCGGCCTGGGCACCTGGGGTTTCCAGCAGAAGCAGCGGGCCGATGGGCTGGCCCTCCAGGCCCAGCGGCAGGAGCAGGCACTCACCCAGCTGGCGGCCCTCCACGCCACCGAGGTGGCCAAGGAGCGCCAGGCCAAGGAAGAGGTCCAGCAACAGCTGCAATTAGCCTCGAAAAAGGGAGGCCGGAAGGCCGAGCCCTACCTGGTCATCCCCGTGGAAAAGCCCATGAAGTTCCAGGGCGACGACTATCAGCGCGTGAAGCAGAAGCCCCAGTAATCGACGCCCAGTCGGCATGATCCTGGCAATCTGAGGGGCAAGGTGTGCCCATGGCCAGCAATCCCCTGCTCCTCCTCATCCTCCTGCTCTCAGCCCTCGCCACGGTGCTGGCGGGCATGGGGGTCTTCAGCAACAGCCGCCCGCCCGATCCCCGCCTGAACTCCCTGGTGAACGATCTGGACGACATCAAGGGGATCCTCTCCCAGCTCCAGAAGTCCGTCCTTCAGACCGAGCGCAAGCTCGAGAAGGAGATCCAGTCCAGCCGCAACGACACCCGCGAGGTGGTCGAGAAGTTGGCCGAGGTGCTGGATAAGCGGATGAAGGAGATGGTGGGCTGACGCGGCCCCTCAGCCCGCCTGGCTGTGGTTGGCGGGAGTCCAGCCACGCTCGTTGAGGAGCTTCACACCCTGGATGCGGGTGAGGCGGAAGGCCATCTCCTCCTGGTGGAGGTGGCAGAAGGCCAGCAGGTGGTCCTCCTGGATGGTGCGCGGGGACACCCGCCGCAGCTGCGTGCGGTGGGCGGCCGGGGGCAGGTAGGTGAGCTCCACCATGAGGGTGTGGCCCGCCGCGTATTCGAGGATGCGCTGCACTTCCTCGGCCAGCTGGTCTTCGCCTCCCAGGTGGAGCATGGGGATGCGGCGCTGGACCTCCTGGTAGAGAGCAGGATCTTCGTCATGGAGGCGCTGGAGCGCGGAGCGCACCAACTGCTGCACGGGCTCCAGGTGGTGGTTCATGCCCTTTTCGTCCACGAAGGCCAGGGCCGCCAGCGCCCACAGGTAGAGTTTCTCCTCCGAGTCCAGGCTCAGGGCCAGGAAGCGGCCGGGCTTGGGCATGAAGCCCGCCTGCTTGAGGAGGGCGTGGGCATTGCCGTCGCCGCGCACCTCCAGCACGGTGTCGGACAGTGAGTTCAGCTTCAGGGGCGCGAGTTCGGGGCGCAGCTTCAGCTCGTCCGCCAGGTGGGCCGTGCGGGCCCGCACGAGCCGCACGCCCTGGTGCACTTCCACCTCGCCCACGCGGCGGGAAAGGTCCTCCAGCAGCTGGAGCAGGGGCTGGGGCAGGGACCGGGTGCTGGCTCCCAGCCGCTGGCCGAGGTCCTCGAGGGGGACGCCGGCATCCAGGGCGCGCACCAGCGTGGCGTGGCTCACCCGGAAGGTGCCCATGGCGTCGAGGGATTCCACGTCGGCCAATTGGGCCAGCTGGAGCAGCCGATGGGGATTCTGCAGCAGGGGCGTCAGCAGCTCCAGGGTGGGCTGCAGGATCAAGGACTGGTCGATGTCCAGCGGCTGCCAGTGGGCGGCGGTGGCATTCAGATCGCGCAGCAGGTATTCATGGGCCAGAGCCTCGCCGTGCTCCGAGAGCCGCAGGTGCGTGAACCCGGCATCGGCCTGGATGATGCCCATGCGGCCCAGGAAGGGCAGGAACATCACGCGGGTGCGCTCCTCGTCCAGGGGATGCAGGGTCTTCAGGAAGGCCAGGAAGGGCTGGACGGCGAGGGTCTGGCCCCGGCGTTCCAGCAGGTGCTGCATGAGGAAGTGGCGGTCCTCGGCCGGCGGCATGCCCCAGGCCTTGAGGTCGTGTTCCAGCAGGCTGGCGAAGGCGCGCTCGGCCACCCAGCGCGGGGGATGGCTCGTCACGGCGGGCAGCAGAGTCTCCACGCGGCCTTCCCGGTTCCACAGGAGGCCCAGGCGATGCAGCAGGGTGAAGAGCAATGTGGCGTCCTGCTCCTCCTGCAGCATGGCGTTGCGCTGCATGAGCTGGCCCAGCTCCTTCTTGGCCGGCAGGCCGCCCTTCAGCACGCGCAACCCGGCGACGCACCGCAGGAGGACGCTGGTGAGGGCCAGGGAGAAGCGGAATGGCTCGGCGTCCCGCAGCTTCACCTCGGCGGGAGCCTGGAAGTTCAGGGCGCCGTCGTCGAAATCATCGAGGGCATCGGCCACGCGTTCGGCCACGGTCCAGCCTTTGCCATCGGGAAGCACCAGCCCGAGGTTGCGCAGGACCTCGATGGTCTCAGGAGGGGGGATCAACCCTTCCCCGGCGAGGTGCTTGAGGGCCACCAGCGATCCGCTGTCCAGATCCGCCAGCGTGTCCGACAGCCGCTTGTGGTCCTCCAGGTGGAAGACCATGGTCTTGAGCAGGCGCACCCGGCCATCGACCCCGTCCTCCCAGCGGAGGGGAATGGGGAGCCGGCGGCGTTCACAGATGGTCCTGAGCTGCTCATCCGAGCAGTTCGAGAGGAGCTGATAGTGAGTGAACGCCATGGACACCTGGGTACAGATGATCCTCCAGTGTCCCACGGAATCCCGGAACGCTCACGCACAAAAACCACCCGGCATGCCGCGCAGGGGAGTGCGGATGGCGCAGCCTATTGGGCGGTGAGGGTGCCCACGGAAATCGTGATGGGGGAGATGGCCCCCGTGCCATCCAGGGCCTGGGACTTCGTGGCATCCGCCGTCAGGTTGATGGTGGTGCCCTGGGCAAGTCCGAGGCCAGGTTTGAGATCCAGGGCCACGCGGAGCAGTACGCCGTTCAAGGAGGCGGGGTTCGCCAGCCCCTTCTGGGCCACGGTGGCCTGGAGGATATCGAAGACACCGGTGGTGGACGTAATGAAGGTCTTTCCTTTCAGGATGGGCGTCCCCGTCCCCAGGTTGAACTGGGTGCCGTTCTGCACCAGGGTGGAGGTGGTGCCGCCGGCGGGGACATCGACCCAGGTGACCTGGTTCGCGCTCGTCTGGAGCGTGAGGGTCACGCCCGAGGCCGTGCCTGTGGTCGGGCCCACCAGGTCGAGCACCAGATGGCTACCGCTGGAGAGCGCGGTGTCCTTCTTCAGGAGGTAGGTGCCTAGAGCGGGGTCGACGTAGGCCAACGTGGCGGCGGCGGGAGGAATCGGGGGAGTCGATTGGGCGGTGCCGCCTCCCCCTCCACCGCCGCAGGCGGCCATGCCCACCAGGGCCAGGCCGGCGGGAATCAAGAGGAACTGCTTCAGGGTCGAGGCCATGGTCGTCTCCATCACATGTCGGCGAGAAGGATGGCGAGATCCTTGTCATCCACCGTCCCGTCGCCGTTGAGATCGCCGGCGGTGTTGGTGGTGCCGTAGTACCTGGCGAAGGTCAGCAGGTCACGGATATCCACGTACCCGTCGCCATTGAGATCGAGCGTCTTGACCGTCACCGTGGCCGTGCCGGAGACCCCGGAGAAATAGTTCCTCGCGGTGACTGTGTAGGTGCCGACGGCGTAGGGGGTGAACAGGCCGGTGCTGCTGATGGCTCCGCCTCCACTGACCCCCCACTGGACCGTCTGGTCGGAGGCCAGGGTCGGCCCCGCCACGGTCGCGGAGAATTGGGTCGAACTGCGGAGGATGGCGACCGCAGTGGAGGGCGAGACCGTGACAGAAATGGATGAAAGGGGGATCAGGGTGATCGTTGCCGTGCCCGGCGCGCTCGTCGGGGATTGGGCACTGGTGGCCGTCACGGTGTAGGTTCCGACGCTGAGGCCCGTGGTGCTGAAGAGCCCATTGGCGTTGATGCCCGTGCCGCTCCAGGCCACGCTCTGATCCGTGAGGGGGGTGACAGCGGCACTGAACTGCAGGGCGTTCGAACCGGCCACCAGTTCCGCCACCGCGGGTTTGACCGCCACGGACACTTGGCTGGGCGGTACGAAAGTGATCGGGGCACTGGCTGTGGCCTTGGGCGTATCCACGGTGGCGACGGTGACGGTATCGGAAGTCCCCGTGGCCGGCGCGGTGTAGGTCTGGTACGTGTTGCTCGCGGTGAATCCGGCGGGCACGGTCCCATAGGTGGCGCTCCAGGTCACGGTGTTCAGGGTGCCATTCGCGACCACCGGATAGAAAGCCTGGGTGCCACCATTGATCATGGTTGCTGCAGAGGGTGAGAGTTTGACGCTTGGGTTCAGGGGAAGTGTCAGCTCCCACACACCACGGCCGTAGGTGGCGGCCCGGAGGAAGCTGCCGTCCGGGGCGACGTAGAGGTCGCGCACGGCCACCAGGGGCAGGTTGCTGCCGAACCGGGCCCAGGTGGCGCCGCCATCGGTGCTGAGATACACACCGAAATCCGTGCCCGCATACACCTTCTGGGCGGTCATGGGATCGGCTTTCACCACATGGACAGGAATGCCGAAGGGAAAGCCGTTCGCCACGTCGATGGCGGTCCAGGCAGCCCCGCTGTTGGTGCTCTTCCACAGGTGGTTGGAGGTGGCACTGGTGGCCACCGACCCCACGTAGATGGTTGAAGGGGCCAGGGGGTCGAAGGCGATGCAGCTCAGGGAGGCGCCGCTTCCCGGGAGGGCCGCAGCCTTGGTCCAGGAGACGCCTCCGCTGGAGGTGAGGTAGACCCGCGACTGGTTGGCGGCGATGCCGAGGGTGTTGGGGTCGCTGGGGGAGGCGGCCAGGTTCCGGATGAACAGTTCGGTGGTCGTGGTGGTCGAGGACATGTCGAGGGGCGCGGGAAGGCCATCAGTGCCGATGGCCGACCAACTGCCCCCGAAGTTGGCGCTCTGATAGACCTTGCCATTGGTGGATGTGTAGACCACCCCTGGATGGATTGTGTCGCCAAGAGCGAGCTTGGGGGCGAAGGGAGCCAGGTCCTTGTTGTTCGCCTCCGCGATGCCAGCGATGGATTCTTCGAAGGTGCTGCCGCCGTTGAGGCTGAGGTAGATGTCCGTGTAATAGATGCTGGCGAGCACCCGGGTTCCGTCCGCCGGATGGAAGGCCGTCGCGAAGCCATCGCCACCAACCCTGTCTTCAAAGACGCCTTCAATGCCCGAGAGCGTTCCCCCGGTGGCGATAGGCTGGCGGAGCCGGGTACCGTTGTCCTGGAGGCCCAGGGAGATCCTCTGCCGTGAATCCGCGGGATTGGCGGCCGTGGTGGACCCCACGTTGTAGGCCATGTGCGAGGCCAGGCCCTTGTTGCGGCGGTTGTCGAGGAAGGTCAGGTCGTAGGACAAGGTCGGGATCGTCGCGCGGAAGGGATCCCGCACCACGGCCAGGCCGCCGTCATTGGCCACGTAGAGGGTGGCGCCATCGGATGACCAGGCCGTGGCATGGAAGTCCGCATGGGCGTAGACATGGCCGCTGCCGTACCAGTGGGTGAGCTGCGTCCAGGAGGCGCCGCCGTCCATGGAGCGGTAGAGGGCGAGGTTGGAACCCACGAAGATCCGGGCAGGGTTGTTGGGGTCCACGGCGAGCCCCTGGTTGTACCAGCCCTGGCCGCCATCACTGGTCATCTGGGGGCCCGTGCCCTGGAAGAGGCTGCCGCTGGCCGTGGGGGCGGGCACCCAGGTCCAGGTGACGCCCTTGTCGGTGCTCCTGAGGACTCCCTTGGCCACCTTCTTGCTGCTGGTGGAGGTCGTGTCTTCGAGGATGGCGTAGGCCGTGACCCCATCGTGGGCGGCGGCCACGGTGATCCGGCCGATGGGGAAGGTGACGCCGCTCAGGGTGGCCTGGGTCCAGGTCCCGCCCGCGTTGCTGGAATAGTAGATCGTGCCGCTGGTGGATTCGACGGAGCACACGAGGTCCATGGCCGTGAGCTTCTGCACGGACCAGACCTGGCCCGTGGAGGGTCCCCCGGTGGCGGCCGCGAACGTGCCGCCCCCGTCGGTGGAGATCCTCAAGCCACTGTTCGTCGCCCAGAGGATGCGGCTGGCATCCAGGGGGAGGATGGCATAGGACCGGGTGGCAGCGCCGAGGCTCGCGATGGGGGCGGCCGTCCACGTGGTGCCCCCGTCCGTGGTTTTGAAGAAACCACGGCCTTCGGTATCGAAGAAGTCGCCGGCGCCCATGTAGAGGACTTTGGGATCCGCGGGACTCATGGCCAGGGCCCCCACGGAGACATTGCCGCCGCTGCTGCTGGTGGGCAGGGCATCCGTGACTGGGTACCAATTCCAGTCCCCCGCCAGGGCGGGGTCCGCGTTGTCACAACGGAACACGCCGCCGCCGCTGGTGGCCAGGTACAGGGTGGTGGCCGTGGGATGGGCCACGATGGCCACGGGACGGCCGCTGTCGATGTCAGGCGTGGTGCTGGTGAGTTGCGAGAAAGGACCGAGGTTGGTCCAGGTGCCACCGACGCCAGAGGGGCCGGTCGCCTGCAGGGCCGGAAGGGCGGAGCCGCTGCTGAGCTGAAGTCGGCGGGGCGTCCAGATGCGGGCTTCCTGCTGGGCGAGCTGGTTCTTGTAGTCCAGATAGCCGGGGCTGGCCTTCCCGTTGAACCAGAACAGGTTCCATTCCCGCCGGAGGTCCGCCCGGTCGTGCCCGCTGAGGGCGTGGGCGGTCTTGCGGTAGGGCAGCTCCCGGCGGCGCTCGCCGGGGTTTCCCTCCTGGGCAGTGAGGCTGGGCAGGGCCGCGAGCAGGGCGAGGAGGGAAATGAATCGGGTCGCCCAGCGGATCATGGCGTCTCCAGGAAGGATTTCCGGCCAGAGCGGGGAATAAAGTCGAGGCCGGGGGGTTTCAAACTATACGCCCGCGGAGGGCCCGTGTTAGCTGGCTTTTCCTGCCCTCCGGCAGGCCGCCGGTCCTAGCCTCACGTTGACCGTATCGCCGGGCGCTTCTAGGCTGAAGATTTGGGTCTGCCACCACCGTGATCGCCGTCCGTCCCGACAACCCCCTGATCGTCCAGAGCGATCGCACGTTGCTGCTCGAGGTGGCGAACCCCGCCTTTGAACAAGTGCGGGATGAGCTGGCCCGCTTCGCGGAGCTGGTGAAGAGCCCCGAGCACATCCACACCTACCGCATCACGCCCCTGAGCCTCTGGAATGCCTCGGCCTCAGGCGTGGCCTGCGCGGACATGATCGAGACCCTCAACACCTGGTCGAAGTACCCCGTGCCGCAGAACCTGCTGCAGGAGATCGAAGACCACGGCACCCGCTACGGCAAGCTGCGCCTGGTGGCCAAGGGGGACCGGCTGGCTCTGGAGATGGACGACCGCGGCCTCTTCTGGGAGCTGGAGAACCAGAAGTCCCTCCAGGGCCTGCTGGCCGAACCCTATCCCGACGAGAAGGGCATCTTCCTCGAGACCGGCATGCGCGGCGAGGTGAAGCTGCAGCTCATCCGCCTGGGCCATCCCGTACAGGACATGGCCGGCTACAAGCCCGGCGATCCGCTGCCCTTCGAGTTATCCCCCACCACGAAGCAGAATGGCAAACCCTTCGGCCTGCGCCACTACCAGCAAGCCGCCGTGGACGTCTTCCACGCCGGCGGCGGGCCTGACGGCGGCGCCGGCGTCCTGGTCCTGCCCTGCGGGGCGGGCAAGACGGTCATCGGCATCGGCTGCATGGGCAGCCTGCAGACCCACACGCTGGTGCTCACCACCAACGGCACCGCGGTGAAGCAGTGGAAGCAGGAGCTGCTCGACAAGACGACACTCACGGAAGACCAGGTGGGCCTCTACACGGGCGACACCAAGGAGATCAAACCCGTCACCATCGCCACCTACCAGATCCTCACCTATCGCAAGAGCAAGACCGGGCCCTTCGAGCACTTCAAGCTCTTCGAGGCGGCCAACTGGGGCCTGGTGATCTACGACGAAGTGCACATGCTGCCCGCCCCGGTGTTCCGGGCCGTGGCGGAGCTCCAGGCCAAGCGGCGCCTGGGCCTCACGGCCACGCTGGTGCGGGAGGACGGCAAGGAGGAGGACGTCTTCAGCCTCATCGGCCCCAAGCGCGTGGACGTGCCCTGGAAGATGCTGGAGAAGGACGGCTTCATCGCCACGGCCCACTGCCTGGAGATCCGTGTCCCCCTGCCCACGGACGAGCGCATGGAGTATGCCGTGGCGGACCAGCGCCAGCGCTTCCGCATCGCCTCCGAGAACAGCCTGAAGATGGTCGTGATGGACGAGTTGCTGGCGGGCCATCCCACGGACAACATTCTCATCATCGGGCAGTACCTCGAGCAGCTCCGCATCATCGGCGAGCGGCTGGGCGCCCCGGTGCTCACGGGGCAGACGCCAGAGAAGGAACGCGAGACGCTCTTCCGGCAGTTTCGGGAGGGCCAGCTCCGCGTGCTCATCGTGAGCAAGGTGGCCAACTTCGCCATCGACTTGCCGGATGCCTCCGTGGCCATCCAGGTGAGCGGCACGTTCGGGTCCAGGCAGGAGGAGGCCCAGCGCCTGGGCCGCATCCTCCGTCCCAAGGGCGAGCGCAACGTGAGCTACTTCTATTCGCTCATCAGCCGCGACACCACCGAGCAGGAGTTCGCGCGGAACCGCCAGCTGTTCCTCACCGAGCAGGGCTACCGCTACCTCATCGAAAGCCGCCATTTCGATGAAGCCGGCCGCCTCAGCGAACCCGCCGTGTGGAAGCGGCTGCGGGAAGAAACCGCAGGCTAGCGCCGTCGCGCCTCACGCGACTTGATGTCGCGTGAGAAGCCCAGGCACCCTGCGGTTTAAAGGCGGGCTGATGAAAGAAGATCAATAAGCGGAGGACTGCGGAGAACCGGAGGAGAGCGGAGAAAAGATCGGCTTTTCCTCTGCTTTCCTCGGCTCCTCCGCCAAACTCCGCTTCTTGAAATCTTCTCCTTTAGATCTTCAGGTGAGCTACCAGCCAGCGGTCCAGGGGCCAGGCGATGAGCGCGGCGAGGAGGCCCGCCAGCACGTCGTCCATCACCACGCCCCAGCCGCCGGGCAGGTGCTGGGAGCGATCCACCACGCCCGGCTTCCAGATGTCGAAGAGCCGGAACAGCAGGAACGGCGCCACCAGGCGTGCGGCCCAGAGGCTCCAGGGCTGGGGCTGGACCGTCGCCGTGAAGAGCAGGGGGGTGAGGGCGATCCAGACGCCGGCCCACTCGTCGGCCACCACGAAGGTGGGATCCTTTTGGCCAGTCTCCTTCACCACGCCATCCGCGGCCCACACGGCCGCCAGAATCAGCACCGGCGGTGCCGCCAGGAGGGCCCATGCCGGCAGGGCCCAGCCCCGGGCGATCCACACCAGCAGGAGCCAGGCCGCTAGACCCGCCAGGCTGCCCCAGGTCCCCGGCGCCGGCTCCAGGTAGCCGCTGCCGAAGCCCGTGGCGAGCCACCAGGCGGGACGGGGTGCCTTGCGTTGAGTGGGCCGGTGCGGTGGGATCGATCGCATGGACCCATGGTAGGGCACCGTCCCACTTCGACCCATACAGGCGTGACTCTGAGCCGCCTCGGGTCCCGACTTCGCAGGCTGCCCCGCAGCCTGCTTCGTCACCCGAGGGGCTCAGACATGTCGGAGCGCCTCCACGATGCGCAGCCGCGCGGCCTTCAAACCCGGGAACAGGGCGCTCAGCTGGATGGTCGCCTGAAGGCCGATGGCCACAGCGAGGTAGACGCCAGGCACGAAGTGGATGTTCAATTCGTACCCGTGGCTGGTGCCCGGCGGGGCGGGCATCTGGAGATGCAGGGCGTTGAGCCCCGCGCGGAGGAGCAGGGTGGCTGCCAGGCCCAGGGCGCTGCCCATGAGGCCCAGGAGGGCGCCCTCCCACTGGAGCAGCGCCACCAGTTGCCCGGGCTGGAGCCCCATGGCCCGCAGGACGCCGAACTCGCGGACGCGCTCCATGACGGACATGAGCAGGGTGTTGGCCGTGGCGAGCAGCACCACCAGGAAGAGCACCAGGCCCATGAACCCGAAGATGGCGTAGTAGAGCAGCTTCACCTGCTGGTAGAAGGAGGCCAGCTCGAACCATGGTTTGACGGTCGTTCCAGGCAGTCGGGCCTGCACTCGCGCTTGCGCGCGAGTGATGTCCTGCGGACGCTTGAGGACCACCGAGAGGCGGGAGCGCGCCGGGCCCGCGTCCAGCAGCTGGCTCGCCGTGGCCAGGCTCACGGTGAGGACGCGGTCGTTCAGTTCCCTCAGGCCCAGGTCCTGAAGGCCCGCCACCTCCACGTCAACGGCGTTCAGGGCCCCGTCGCGGGTGGTGGACATGAGGGTGAGCAGGCTGCCCACGGAGGCGCCCAGGCTGCGGGCGAGGCCTGTGCCGAGGATGACTTCCCGTGCGCCGGGATCGGCGGAAAGCCATCGGGAGCCGGCGCCACCGGTGGCCCTGGCGCCATCTTTCAGCGAATCCAGGCAGGCCATGTGCTTCGGCTCCAGGACCGGATCCACGGCGGTCCCAAGGAAGGCCACGCTGCGGGGGCCGCTGGAGAGCAGGCCCATGAACTGGATGCGGGGCAGCACCTCGGCCACGGCGGGATCCTGGCGAAGCCCTGCCGCCAGGGCCTCGCCGTCGGGCAGGGCCTTCTCCAGGCTCTGGGCCTCGTCGCCGTCCATGGCCCCTGGCGGCATCACCTGAAGGTGTCCCAGGCCGCCGCGAATGGCGGCGTCGGACAGCCCCTGGAAGGTCTGGGCCATGAAGCCCCCGGCCAGGCTGAGGGCCAGGAAGCCCGCTACCACGACCATCAGGGTGAGGGCCGTGCGCCGCCGCTGGCGCAGCAGGTTCCGAAGGGCGAGCCGGGCGAGGATCACGGCGCCTCCACCAGCCGGCCATCGGCGAGGCGGAACACGCGGTCGGCGCGGGCGATGACGGCGGGATCATGGCTGGCCACGAGGAAGGTGGCGCCGCGCTCGGCGGCCAGCTCGGCCATGAGATCCATGAGCGGCCCGCCGTGGGCGTGGTCGAGGCTGGCGGTGGGTTCGTCGGCGAGCACCAGCAGGGGATCCGGGGCCAGGGCGCGGGCGATGGCGGCGCGCTGCTGCTGGCCGCCGCTCAGCTGGCCCGGGCGGTGGTGCAGGCGATCCGAGAGGCCCACGCGCTCCAGGGCTCCTTCGGCCCGGCGTCGGGCCTCGGTCTCGGTGACGCCCTGGAGCTGCAGGGGCAGCATCACGTTCTCCAGGGCGGACAGTACCGGCACCAGGTTGAAGGCCTGGAACACGAAGCCCAGGCGCCGCAGGCGCAAGTCGCAGCGCTCCCGCTCGGACAAGCTGGACACTTCCTGTCCATCGAGGAGGATGGCACCCTCGTCGGGCTGGTCCAACAGGCCCGCCAGCTGGAGCAGGGTGGTCTTGCCGCTGCCACTCGGACCCGCCAGCACGGCCAGGCAGCCCCTCGGCGCCGCCAGCGACACGCCGAACACACCGGCGCGTTCGCCGCCGAGTTCGTAGGCGCGGGTGACCTCCCTGAGTTCAAGCATCCGCCCAGTGTACCTGTCCCATGGCGCCGGCTCATGTTCCGAACGAGGAATTAAGAAAGCGGAGGATAGCGGAGGGGTGGAGAAAAGCGGAGAACGCTTCTGCTCTCCTCGGTTCCTCGGTTTTCCTCCGCGTTCTTTATTCCTTCTTCGTTATCGGCGAGCCTCAGCCTCAAAAAGATCTCCACGAAGAACACGAAGGCGCCCTGCGGGCGCATAAAGGGCGCGAATGGGCCTCGACCCACCGTGGACATCCCTTCGCGGGCGGCGGCCATGGCGGCC
>DASXVC010000108.1:0-10331 GCA_036504495.1 Geothrix sp. | reverse complement strand
AGGTTGACGGTGCCCGACCCCTTGTAGCCGATGTCGACGATGACGTCCTTGCCGCGGATCTCCACGACGACGCCACGCACGACCTCTTCTTCGCGGAGGCCCCGGGTCTCGCCCTGCAACGCGGCCATGAACTCCTGGCCTTCGTCACTGCCATCCTCGATATACCCCGAGTCGAGCACGGTGATACGGCCCATCTGCTTGGAGCCTAGGCCCTTGATGATTGATTCTAACTTGGACATGTAAGTCCACCTCGTTTGGTTGCGCCCACGCTCTGGTGGTGCGCTGGAATCCCGGCACACGAAGTCCGGCAGAACGCCCAGGTTATCGGGGAATCCACCCAGGAGCCAGGGAAAAGACCGGGGCCACCGGCAGGCGCTCTTGGAAAGGGACATCTGGCCAATGCGCCGAGCCAGGTTTGTGAGTGCGGTCCACCCGGGGAATGTCAAGGGGCGGATTGGACCCTGCTCCCGGATCTTCGGTGCATGGGTTCCAAGGTTGTCTTTGAATTTGAAAGAGACACTCGATGTTTATATTGTGAATATCAATCGTTATTAAATTTTGAGACGAAGTTTAAACTCGTTAATTTGCATGTTGAATCAAGTGCGGTGCCTGTTTGAAGACATGATTTGTAAATAGGTAATAAAAAAGATAGATCTTCCGATAGACTCTCTGGCGTCGCCAGGGTTTTGAACCAGTGTCTGCCTCCCAGCGCCCATTTATCTAGCGGAGGCAATCCGAATTAATGCCTGTTTTTATCCTTTCCGCCCCTTTATTAGGAGGAATCATGCGTCCTTTGGCTGCCGTCGCTCTTGCCATCCTCGTCAACGCCCTGGGATTCGCCCAGGGGATGAGGTTGGATCCGAATTTGACTCCCTACAAACCTGCCGCCGGGGTGGCCGGTGCGGTGACGGTGATGGGTTCGGACACCATCGATCCCATCGTCCGGGCCTGGTTCTCCGGGTTCCGCAAGGTTCACCCTGACGTGGCGCTCAAGTCCACCGCCGCCGGGTCTGCGGACGGCCACCTGGCCCTCCTGGAGGGGACAAGCCTCATCGGCAGCATGAGCCGCGAAATGACGAAGCCGGAGATCGCCGCCTTCGAAGCCAAGTACGGCTATGCCCCCACCCGCCTGGTGGTGGGGCTGGATGCCCTGGTGGTCTTCGTCCATCCGGGCAACCGCCTGTCCAGCATCACCTTTGAGCAGCTGGATGCCATGTATTCCACCACCCGGAAACAGGGCGGCAAGGACCCCATCACCACCTGGGCCGCCGCCGGTGTCCCTGAGATGGGCGCGCGGAAGATCGACCTCTTCGGCCGCGATGAGGCTTCCGGAACCCGCGGCTTCTTCAAGGAGAAGGTTCTCCTGAAAGGTGATTTCCGGCCCGGGATCTCCGCAGTGAGCGATACCAGTTCCATGCTCGAATCCGTCTCTCTGGATGGCGGGGCCATCGGGTACGCATCCATGGGTGAAGTCAACTCCCTGGTCCGCGTGCTTCCCATCGGTGTGGGAGCGGGCCCGAAGGTCCTCCCCAGCGTGGACAACGTCCTGAAGGGCGACTATCCCCTGGTCCGGTTCCTCTACCTCTACGTGAACAAGGCGCCCGGGAAGCCGCTGCCGACCGCCACCCTGGCGTTCCTCAGCTTCGCCCTCTCCAGGGAAGGCCAGGCCGCCGTGGCCGCCACGAACCTTCCCATTCCCGCGGATCTCTGCCGGAGCATGCTGGCCAAGGTGCAGTAGCTATTGATGACGGCCAGGGTTCCGGTCGATGACGTGATCCGGAGCATTGCATGAACAGCCAGACCCGATATGGGAAAGGTCGCCCGACAGGCACATGGGGTGTGTGGCTGGCCACAGCGCTGCTGGCGCTGGGCTGCCACACATCTCCCGTACTGATGCCCAAGACGGAAGCCCGGCCCCCGGCTTACGCGCCCCGGGAGACGGCCCGGGGGCAGCTTCATATTGGCGCAGATCCGGACGCCAAGGCGCTCGTGGGCGCCTGGAGCCTCGCCTTCAGAAAGCTCCATCCCGACGTGGCCATCACGTTGGGACAGTCGGAAGACCCTTTGGAAGCCAAGGCCTTCGTCGAGGGTGGGGTGGGTCTGACCGTGCTGGGCCGGAAACTCGCCAACGACGAAGTGGCGCGGTTCCAGAAGCGGACGGGCCGTTCTCCCCAGCGGATCCTGGTGGCTGTGGAACCCCTGGCGGTGCTCGTGAACGCCCAGAATCCACTAGACAGCCTCAGGCTGGAGCAGCTCAACAGCCTGTATTCCGCCCACCACAACCTCACTCATGCCCCTTACCGATGGTGGGACCTCGGCCTGGAGGGAGCCTGGGCCAACCGGAAGATCACCGTCCAGGCCCCCATGGCGGACTCCGCCCGCTGTGCCGCCCTCCGCGAGCAGGCGCTGCAGAAGGCCGACGTCCGGGAAGGGGTGGCCCGGTATGCGGACGCCCGGGCCATGCAGGAAGCCCTGGCATCGGATCTGGGAGGCATCGCGGTCGGCCCCATGCAAAGCCTTCCATCCCGGGTGAAGGTGCTCTCTCTGGTCATTCCGGGCAGCGCGGAGCCAGTCCCTCCAGATGCGGAATCCATCCGGGCTGGCCGGTACCCGTTGGTGCGCTACCTCTACCTCTATGCAGATCTGGCACCAGGTACTCCCCTGCCCACGGCAGCGGCAGAATTCGTGAGGTTCTGCCTCTCCAAGGAAGGGCAGGACCTGCTGCCTGGGTTCGGCCTGGTCCCGGTGCCGGCGGATGTGGCCAAGGCGGGGCTGTCCCGGCTCGCCCCATCCTAAAAAGAGAATCGGGATTCCTTGGATGTGATGTCTTTTCCTTTTGCCTCTGCCCGCAGGATTGGATCTTATGAGCGCACTCCCCGCCCTGATCGACCGCTTCCACATCAAGCACCGCCTGATGAAGGATCCTTCCGGGCAGATCCTGATCGCCTGGGATACCGCCAACCAGGATGACGTTTTCATCCGGACCTCACCGGATGGGCTCTCGACCATGCCAGAGCTCAGCATCTGGTTCCAGAAGGAGTTCGACCGGGCCTGCCGGGTCCAGCACCCGAACCTTTCCCGGGTCATTGAAAGCCCCACGGGTTCGGAGGTGGGACCCTACTTGGTGAGCGAACGCCCCGCTGGGGTCAGCCTCCGCGGCCTGGTTCCCCGGAAGGTTCCCCTTTCCGCTGCCTTGCGCATCCTGATCCACAGCAGCCACGGGCTCATCGCCGCGGGAAAGGCGGGGGTCTTCCCGTTGCGCTTGTTCCCGGAACAGATCCTCGTCACCCCGGCGGGAGGCGTGAAGGTGGCGATCTTCGGCGGCCACGACCAGGTGGAACAGGGTGAGGAGTCCCTCTGCACCATGTTTGCGGCGCGGGCCTTCGAACTGATCTCCGGCCACCTCATGGATGGAAATGGAGCGGACGGGATCGATCCATCCGTCCTGCAATCCGGTGCCGCAAAGTCCATGGACCGGTCCATGATGCCGATTTTCCAGCGGGCCCTCGACCAGGACCCACAGGCGCGCTTCCCTTCGCTCCGGACGTTCATGGACATGCTGATCGCGGCCGCCCCCCTGCCGGAGGAACAGCGCCTCGAACTGCTCGAACTCATGGCCTCCGGCACCCCCCTGGCCGAGGACCCCCTCATCGCGGCCGTGGTGCCGCCCGAGGCCCAGTGGGAAGAGCTGTTTCCGCAGAAGGATCCCGGTGCCATGCCTCCCGGGGAGAGCGCGGCGTCCACTGCGGGCGGATCACGCCGCGGACTCGGGATCATGGCCGCCGTGGTGCTGGTGGCCGCCCTGGTCGTGGGAGGTGGAATCGTCCTCCGCAGGCCCGCCCCGATCACCATCCAGGTGAAACCCCTGGGGGCCGAGGTTCGCGTGGATGGCCGGCTGCTGGGAAAGGCGCCCCTTGGCCCCACCCGGGATATCAAGCCCGGCATGATGGTGGTGGCTGAATCCGACGGCTATCTGCCCTCCCGGTACACGGTCAAGGACGGGGATTCTCTGCTGAACCTCAAGCTGGACCCCATCCCGCCGCCGGCCCCGGAACCCAAGGCGCCCGATACGCCGGAACCGGCAGCGGAACCCGCGCCCGAGCCGGTGGCACCCAGCAAGGCGCCCAAGCCCAAGGCCAAGCCGAAGGCCCCCCCTGTTCGCAAGGAGAAGAAGGGCGACATCTTCGACCAGCTTCGCAAGCAGCTGTAGGGAGCGCCTTCAGGGCCCCTGGGCCTCCAAGGCGCTGAGGACGGCCCAGTCCGGGCTGGACCGGGGGACCATGGTCTGCCGGAAGTGCCAGTAGAAGCCGCCGCCCACAAAGGCAGGTACCGAGGGGATGCGGTAGCCGTAGAAGCGGCGGAGCAGGTCCGCCCGGGTGGCATCGGACGAGGGGATGGCGCCGCCCCACCCGAACTCGCCGAAGCCGAGCTTGGCCTGCGGGAAGCGCGCGGCCAGCCCACTGAACAGCGTGTCGAGTTCGGCCTGGGTCAGCTGATGGCCGCCGTTCTGGTCTTCGTAGTAGCTGACCAGCACGTAGTCCAGACCGGCGTGCATGCGATGGCCCGCGGGGAGATTGGCGTCGATCCAGGGGATGAGGTCATAGCCGGGCGTGGCCGGGTTCTCGTAGTAGAAGGTGAGGGCGGTGGGCTTCCCGGCGGCCTTCACCGCGTCGTACATGGCTTCGATCTTGGGGACGACGCCCGAGCCCAGCCAGTTTCCGTTCACCTCGTTGCCGATCTCCCAGACGGACACGGAGCCCCCCAGGACGCTCAGATACTCCGCGATGCGGGCCCGGATCGTGGTGAGGTCCGTCGTGGCCATGGCCGAGGAATCCACGGGCAGGCCCAGCACGTCCGCCATGGGGGCAAGGGCCGCGACGGCGGGAGCGTAATCCGTGGCCGTGGGGTGGCCGCCGGAGGGGGGATCGAAGACCAGGCGGGCCATGGTGCGTCGGGGCAGGGCCTTCAAGGCGTCCGCCTGCTGGGCCGTGCCCACGGTGGGATTGTCCGAGGTCACGCCCCAGAGCCAGGCTGGGCCGGGGGTGGGTGCCGGACCCACCGGCGCGGCCTCCCGGCCGCCGTGGCCGCAGGCCGTGGCGAGCAGCAGAAGGGGGATCAACCTCCGCGTCCATCCCAGCAAGGCGTCCATCCCGGCCTCCCCGTGATTGGAATAACCAGTGTAATCCCCTGATGGATGGAATCTATACCGAGATCACCACGATCTCCGGGTCCACTTCCTTCTGGAGCATGCCCTCGATGGCCACCAGGGTGCCGGTGAGGCTGGCGGGGCAGCTGCCGCAGGCGCCCATGTACCGGATCATCACCTGCTTCTCGTGGCGGCCCACCAGCTCAAGGCCCCCGCCATCCGCCGCCAGGGCGGGCAGGATGGCGCTTTCGAGCACCATGCGGATATCCCGCAGCATGGGGTCATTCTCGTCCTCGATCTTGCTGAAGACCCGCGGCGCGCCAGGGGCAACGGCCTGCCCGCCGCCCGCTCCAGCGGCGGCGCGGATGGGCGCGGCCAGCAGGGGCAGCATCTCGGGCCAGCCCTTGTCGTCGGTCTTGGTGACGGTGAGGAACTTGTCCTGCATGAAGACCGACGTGACGTTCCCCACGGCGAAGAGGGCCTTGGCCAGTTCGTCATGCTCGGCGGTTTCCGCGCTGGGGAAGGACTTGGGGAACCCCACGGCCACGGATTCCTTCAACACGAACTTCACCGCGTTGGGATTGGGCGTGTACTCGATCTCGGCAATTTTTGGCATGGCTATTCCGTGCTCGCTTCGGCCTCGCCTTTGAGCGCGGCGTGGAGGGTGGCCCAGGGGAGGACGGCGCACTTCACGCGGCTGGGCAGGTCCTTGACGCCGCTGAAGAGGGTGAGCTTGCCCAGCAGGGGCGCCTGGGTGGCGGGGTCCAGTTCGCCGCGCACCATGCCGCGGAACTGCTCGGCCATGGCCTCGGCTTCGGCCACGGACTTGCCTTTCACGGCACCGGTCATGAGGCTCGCACTGGCCACGTCGATGGCGCAGCCACTGCCCTGGAACTTGATCTCCTGCACCAGTCCATTTTCCACAACCATGGTCAGGTTCAGCTCGTCCCCGCAAAGCGGGTTGTGGCCCTCGGCGTGATGGGTGCAGGGCTCCAGCTTCCCGAAGTTCCGGGGCTTCTTGTTGTGCTCCAGGATCACCTGCTGGTAGAGCTCGCGGGGGTCGGTCATTGGGTAGGTCCAGACGTAGAAAAGACATCCACGAAGGACACGAAGGAGAAAGACAGGACACGAAGATTCAGGGTCGGCCCGTGTGAACTTCCTTCGTGTTCTTGATTCATCTTCGTGTCCTTCGTGGAGATCCTTTTCATTTGAACAACTCGATGGCTTTCAGAACTGCTGAAACCAGGATGTCCACGTCTTCGCGGGTGTTGAAGTAGGCGAAGGAGGCGCGGGTGGTGGCGGGGACGCCGAAGCGGGTCATGACGGGCTGGGCACAGTGGTGGCCGGCGCGGACCACGACGCCCTCGCCGTCCAGCAGACTGCCCATGTCGTGGGGATGGATGCCCTCCACCACGAAGGAGAGGACGCTGGCCTTGTCCTTCGCGGTCCCCAGGATCCGCAGGCCGGGGATGGCAGAGAGGCGCTCCGTGGCGTAGGCCAGCAGCTCATGCTCATGGGCCGCGATGCGGTCCAGGCCCAGGGCGGTCACGTAGTCGATGGCGGCGCCGAGGCCGATGGCCGCGGCGATGGGAGGCGTGCCGGCCTCAAACTTGCCCGGGGCCGGGAGGTAGGTGGTCTTCTCCCAGCTGACGGAGCGGATCATGCTGCCGCCGCCGTGCCAGGGAGGCATGGCTTCCAGGTGGGCGAGCTTGCCGTAGAGCACGCCGATGCCCGTGGGGCCCGACAGCTTGTGGCCACTGAAGACGTAGAAGTCGGCGTCGAGGTCCTGCACGTCCACCTTCAGGTGGGGCACCGCCTGGGCGCCGTCCACCAGCACGGGGACGCCCTTGGCGTGGGCCTTCGCGATGATCTCCTTCACCGGGTTCACCGTGCCGAGGACGTTGCTGACGTGCACCACGCCCAGGAGCCTCGTGCGCTCGGTGATCAGGTCGTCGAGGGACTCCAGGATCAGCTCGCCGGCGTCGGTCATGGGGATGACCTTGAGGGTGGCGCCCTTCTCCTGGGCCAGCATCTGCCAGGGCACGATGTTGGCGTGGTGTTCCATGGCGGACAGGAGGATCTCGTCGCCCGCCTGCACGGTCATCCGGCCGAAGGTCTGGGCCACCAGGTTGATGGCCTCCGTGGTGCCCCGGGTCCAGACGATCTCCTTGATGGAGCCGGCGCCGATGAACTTCCGCACCTTCTCACGGGCGGCCTCGTAGAAGTCGGTGGCCTCCTGGCTGAGGGTGCTCACGCCGCGGTGCACGTTGGTGTGCTCGTCCCGCTGGTACTTATCCATGCGCTCGATGGCCTGGAGGGGCATCTGGCCGCTCACGGCGCTGTCGAGGTAGATGACCGGCTTGCCGTGCAGGCTGCGGGAGAGCAGGGGGAAGTCCTTGCGGACGGCCGCCACGTCGAGGGCCTTCAGGTCGACGGTCATCCAAGGTCTCCCAGGGAGGTGGCCTGGGTGCGGGCCATGACGACCTGCCGCAGGGCCCGGCGCAGGCTGGCCACGGGAATGCGGGTCAGCACATCCGCCGCGAAGCCGTAGGTGAGGAGGTTGCGGGCATCGTCGGCGTTCATGCCGCGGCTCTGGAGGTAGAACAGCTCCTCGGGATCCAGCTGGCCCACGGCGGCGCCGTGGCTGCACTTCACGTCGTCGGCGTAGATCTCCAGCTGGGGCTTGGTGTCCACACGGGCAGTCTCGGACAGCAGCAGGTTGCGGCTCTGCTGCTTCGCGTCCGTGCCCTGGGCATGGGGAGCCACGCGGATCTGGCCGTTGAAGATGGCGCGGGCCTTCCCGTCCACGATGCACTTGTGCAGCTGGTGGCTGGTGGCCTGGGGCTCCGCGTGGTGCAGGTAGCTGTGGGTGTCGGCCACCTGATGACCGTCCAGCAGGGCCAGGCCGTCCAGGGTGACCTCGGCGCCCTCGGCCAGGCGCACCCAGGGCTGCTGCCGGGAGAGGCGCGCCCCGAAGCTGAGGGTGCGGGAATGGTACTGGGCGCCCTTGGCCACTTCGGCCCGCAGGGTGCCAAGGTGGAAGGCCTCGGCATCCTCGCGCTGCACCCGCTCGTGGCGGAGGATCGCCCCTTCGGCCAGGCGGATCTCGACCACCGGGCAGCTCAGGTAGGAGCCCTCGCCAAGGTGCTCTTCCACCAGTTCCAGCTCGGCACCACGCTCCAGCACGATCAGGACCCGGGGGAAGATGGCGATGGGGGTCTCGGCCTTGGTGATGAAGAGCAGGTGCAGGGGCAGGGCCACCTTGAGGTTTTTCGGCACCAGGATCACGGCGCCATCCTCGAAGCGGGCCGTGTTCAGGTCTTCGAAGAGGCCCTTCGCCGCGCCATTGCCGATGCTGCCCAGCGCGTGGCAGGCCTCGCTGGCATGGGACATGGGGAAGTAGCGCACGCCGGCGGGAACGGCCGAGGCGCAGCTGGCATGGGGGGCGTGGTGCCCGTTCACGAACACCTGACGGGTGCCCACCATCTCCGGGAGGAGGTGGGTGCTGATGTCCACCGTGGCTTTCGGGGCAGGTTTGAACATGATCCCGGCGAGGGTCTTCAAGTCCGTGTATTTCCAGTCCTCATCGGAGGTCGTGGGCAGCTCGCGGCCCGCCAGACGCAGCTCTGCCGCTTCGCGCAGCGAAGCCCACTCAGCGGGCCTCGGCCCGCTGAGCAGATCGGCCAGCAGGCTGGCACCCACAGCAGCGGCCGTGGTCATCGGGCGCCCCCGGCGGCCGCCTCTTCCAGAACCCAGTCGTAGCCGCGGTCCTCGAGCTCGGTGGCCAGTTCCTTGCCGGCGCTCTTGAGGATGCGCCCGCCGGAAAGCACGTGGACGAACTGGGGCTCGATGATCTCCAGGATGCGGGGGAAGTGGGTGATGATCAGCAGGGCCCGGTCGGGGCGCTGGAGCTTGTTCACGGCGTCGCCCAGGACGCGCAGGGCGTCGATGTCCAGGCCGCTGTCCAGCTCATCGAGGATGGCCAGCTTGGGTTCCAGCACGGCCATCTGGAGGATCTCGTTGCGCTTCTTCTCGCCGCCTGAGAAACCTTCGTTGAGGCTGCGGTCCAGGAATTCCTCGCGCATGGAGACGAGCTTGATCTTCTCGCGGATGAAGTCGTCGAACTCCAGGGGATCCAGTTCGTCGCGGCCCTCGGCCTCGGCCTTCTTGTTGTAGGCCAGGCGCAGGAAGGCGGCGTTGCTCACGCCCGGCACCTCGATGGGGTGCTGGAAGCCCATGAAGATCCCGGCGCGGGCGCGGGCATCGGGTTCCAGTTCGAAGAGGTCCCGGCCCTCGTAGATCACCTCGCCGCCCGTGACCTCGTAGGCCGGATGGCCCACCAGCACCTTGCCCAGGGTGGACTTGCCCGAACCGTTGGGGCCCATGATGGCGTGGATCTCCCCCGCCTTGAGCTCCAGGTCGATCCCCTTCAGCACCGGCGTGCCGTTGATCGAGGCGGTGAGGTTCTTAATTGAAAGCATCGAAACTCCAGAACATGAACTGATCACCACCAAGACACCAAGACACCAAGAAGTGCAAAAGACAAAGAAGGCTTTTCTTGGTGCCTTCTCGTCATCCGCTCTGCGGATGCGCGAGACAAAAAGATATCTGGTGTCTTGGTGGTGAGATTTTTCACCCGACGGACCCTTCGAGCTTGAGTGAGAGCAGCTTGGTGGCTTCGACGGCGAACTCCATGGGGAGCTCGCGGAAGACGTCCTTGCAGAAACCGTTGATGATCATGCTGATGGCTTCCTCAGCGGGGATGCCGCGCTGCTGGAAGTACAGCAGCTGCTCCTCGCCGATCTTGCTGGTGGTGGCTTCGTGCTCCACCCGGGCGCTGCGGTTCTGCACCTCGATGTAGGGGAAGGTGCTGGCGCTGCAGGTCTGGCCGATGAGCATGGAGTCGCACTGGCTGAAGTTGCGGGCGCCCTCGGCCTTGGGTTGCACCTTCACCAGGCCGCGGTAGCTGTTGGAGCTGTCGCCGGCGCTGATGCCCTTGCTGATGATGGTGCTCTTCGTGTTGCGGCCGATGTGGATCATCTTGGTGCCGGTGTCGGCCTGCTGCTTGTGGTTGGTGAGGGCCACGCTGTAGAACTCGCCGATGCTGTCGTCGCCCAGCAGGATGCAGCTGGGGTACTTCCAGGTGATGGCGCTGCCGGTCTCCACCTGGGTCCAGCTGATGTGC
>DASXVC010000107.1:0-34632 GCA_036504495.1 Geothrix sp. | reverse complement strand
CGAGCAGATCCGCGTCTGCGGTGTAGCGCGCGACGCCCCAGGCTGCGAGGGCCAGCCCACCAATGAGGCAAAAGGGAATGCGCCGCTGTTCCATGTAGGCGATGAGGCGGGCATCGAGCATCAGTCCTCCGCCTCGTCCTGTTCGGCCATGCACTTGCTTGGACGGCGCTGGACGCGTTTCAGGCGGTTCCGCAGTTTCAGCGCGTCGGTCTCCGTGGCCCCAGCTGGGAGCAGGTGGCGCATGAGCCGGAGCCCCTCGCCTTCCCGGTACAACCGCTCGCAGAGGGCCAAGGCCTCCGCGGGCGTGGGGATGGGATCGAGGCGTCGCATGGCATCAGGGTAGGCGCAGCCATGACCATAGACCAGATTTCCTGCTCGATGGGCAGCCACGCCGCTATTCGATGGGCAGGCGCCCTTGGCCCAGCCGGATGATGGCGGGGACGTGGAGGTCATCGTTGCCGCCGGGCAGCTCGCCGCTGGGCGTAGGGGCCTGGGGCAGGAGGCGGGTGGGCGTGGGGCCTTGGGGTTCGTTGGCGGGGACTTCGCCATAGACCCGGCCGCTGACGCCGTTCACGGGGAGGGCGTGGCCGTCGATGGGCTGGAAGGCGGTGGCGGAGGCGGGTGCGGGCGCAGGGGCGGCCTCCACAGTGCCGCCCAGGTGCAGGCTGTTCCGGCGGTCCCGGTCGAGCTTCTCCTCCTGGTCGAAGCCGCTGGCGAGCACGGTGACGAGGACGCGATCCTCCATGCCCTCGCCCTCCACGGTGCAGGCCTTGATGTCAGGCCGGCCGGCGTAGTGATCCTGCAGGTAGTTCATGGCGGTCTCGATGGCCGAGGCCTCCATCACCTCCCAGTCGGCGGTGATGGACACCATGACGTTGGCGGCGGCGCCGGACTGGGCGCGCTCCAGGAGGGGGCAGGCCAGGGCTTTCTTGAGGGCGTCCATGACGGCTTCCTCGCCGCGGCCCGCGCCGGTGCCGATGAGGGCTTCGCCGCCGTTGCGCAGCACGGCCTCCACATCCGCGAAGTCGCCGTTGATGATGCCGGGCTTGAGGATGAGGTCCGCGATGCCGCGCACACCCTGGATGAGCACGCCGTCCGCCACGCGGAAGGCCTCCTTCATGGTCACGCGGGCGTCGCAGACGGTCTTCAGTCGCTCGTTGCTGACCACGATGACGGTGTCGGCGGTTTCCCGCAGGTTGGCCAGGCCAGCCAGGGCGAGGTCGCCCTTCTTGCGGCCTTCCCAGGCGAAGGGGGTGAGCACCACGGCCACGGTGAGGGCGCCCAGCTCCCGGGCGTAGCTGGCCAGTACCGGCGCCGCGCCCGTGCCTGTGCCGCCGCCCATGCCCGAGGTGATGAAGATCATGTCCGCGCCCTGGAGGGCCGCCAGCACTTCCTCACGGCTCTCCTCGGCGGCCACGGCGCCCCGCTCGGCGCTGCCCCCCGCGCCCAGGCCGCGGCTGCTCTGGGGTCCCAGGGGCAGCTTCAGGTGGGCCTTGCTCTGGGAGAGGCTCTGCTGATCGGTGTTCATGGCGATGAACTGCACGCCCGTCACGCCGCTTTCGATCATGCGGTTGATGGCGTTGCAACCCGCGCCGCCCACGCCGAGCACCTTGATGTTGGCGCCGGGCAGGCTATGGGGGCAGGGAAGGAAGGGGGTCTCAGACATCGGGGCTCCCGCTTGGGACATGACTAGAAGAGCTTCTTGAATCGGCCGAGGAAGCCATCGCCCCGGTCCTGCTTGCCGCGGGTCTCGCCCAGGTCCCGGGCGAGGGCTTTCACGGCACCCAGGGCATTCACGAAGTAGGGGTTGCCGGTGGCCTGGGGCAGGCCGGAAACGCCGAGGATGCGGCCCAGCACCACGCGGGGACGGCCCAGGATGGTCTGGGCCAGGATGGCGAGGTGGGTGAGCAGCGCGCCGCCGCCCACCAGATGGACGCCGCCGTGGATCTCGTGCATGAGGCCCGTGCGGCCCATCTCGGCCAGCACCAGGTTCAGCAGCTCCGCGGCCCGGGCCTGGAGCACCTCGGCGATTTCGCGGCGGGACACCAGGCGGCCCTCCTCCTCGAGCTCGACGGATTCCTCCACGGGCACATGGGTGTGCAGCACGGTGCCAAAGCGGATCTTGATGCGCTCGGAGGCGGCGATGCCGCCCAGGTGCTTGGTGATCTCCAGGTCGCGGGTGAAGTGCATGCCGCCGATGGGGATGACCGCCGAGTGGAAGAGGGTGCCGTGCAGGAAGATGCCCAGGTGGGTGAGGTGCTCGCCGATGTCGACCACCACCGCGCCGTTCTCGCGGTCTTCGCGGCTCAGCACGGCCTCGGCGCTGGCCAGGGGGGAGTACATGAGTTCCGCGCCGTGCAGGCCCGCGTTCTTGAGGGCCAGCTGGATGTTCATGATCACGGGGCTGGGGGCGACGATGATGCGGACCTCAGCCTCCAGCGACTCGCCGAACATGCCCACGGGGTTGCGGATGTCGCGCTGGCCCTTGATGTGGAACATCTGCGGAATGCGATGGAGGACCAGTTCCTCCTTGGCCAGCTTGCAGCCGTTGGTGGCCTGCTCCAGCACCCGGTCCCGGTCCGAAGCCGCGATGATCTTGTCGCCGCTGCTGATGGTGATGGAATCGCGGAGGTTCTCGCCCTTGAACTGGATGCCGTCCACGGCGACGCGGATGCCGTCCACCTTGGTCTGGCCGGCGGTGTTCATGGCCTCTTCCACGGCCCGCACGATGGCGCGGGTGCAGAGGTCCATGTCCGTGATCTGCCCCTGGGTGAAGCCGCCCTGGGGCGAGGCCTGGCCGGTGCCGGTCACATTAAGCGTCCCGTCTTCCTCTTGGACGGCCACCACCGCCACCACTTTGCTTGCGCCGAGGTCAAGCCCGAGAAGAACGGCACGCTGAGCCATGAAGATCCTTTTCCTTGCTCTAGGTGTACACCAGTTCCGTGTCGGGTTCGAGCCTTTGCGCGCGGAAAAAACGCCGCTTTCTTCCCCCGCAGGTCAGCGTGGCGTCTTGGCGGGGGGCGGGGCATCCTCGGGTTCCCCCACCGCCACCTCTTCATCCCAGCGCAGGTCGATGTAGCGGAGCCGGGCCAGATCGGGCCTTTGAGACAGGCGGTCGACGAAAAGACCCTGAAAATTGGGCACGTTTTTCGTCACATCCTGACGGGAAAGGTAGATCGGGGCCGGAAGGCCCTCAATGTAGGCCACAGGCCCCTTGGAGCTCCATCGCAGTTCCGTCACCCGATCGTAAAACCCCGCCTGTTTTTCCCTCAAAGCCCGTGCGGTGCTCACAAGCCGGGCCAGGCCCTGGTCTGTCTGGCTGGCGGGATCCACCACCACGGGAATGGGGCTTAGGTTCGCCTGGTTCACCCGATCCAGCAGAATCCCGTCGTCGGAGACCAGGAATACGCCGTTGCTCCGCACCAGCCAGAGGACGGGGCGGCGTTCCTCCACGGAAAGGCTCAACCGGTCAGGGGGGTCCTTGCGGATCTGGAGGCTCCTCACCCAGCGCTTGGCCTCGATGCGGGCCCGCAGGTCCTCCGCATCCACCCAGAACAGAGGCTTGCCCAGCACCAGCTTCTCGGCCAGGGTCTGGATCTCCGCCTGGCGCTCCCCGCGGCAGCCACTGACGTTCACCTGTTCGATGGTGAGTTTCTGGAGGCCGAGATAGCGCGAGCCCATCTCCATCAGCCCCCACGCCACGCCGCCGAGCACCACCAGGGTGATTCCCGCCCGCACCCAGGGGAACCAGGGGCGCTTGGGGCGGGTGCGGGGGAGCATGGACATCCGGTCCAGTCTACAGGCAGAGGGCCCGGCATCGCCGGGCCCTCTGTTCCGCAGGGACCTCCGCCCTGAACCAGTTACTGGGGCTGGGCTGCCATATCTGCGTCGATGGCCGACTTGATCGTCGCCGCGCCTGTGGGATCAGAGGAGATCACGCAATCCTCCGCCCAGTACCACCAGAAGTAGCCCCCGACGTAGCTCGGCAGGTATTTGGGCATCCCGTAGTAGTGCTGGGCCATGTTGATTTTGCTGGTGGTGGTGGCGGTGGTGGCGGTGTTCCCGCATTCGCCGATGCCCAGCTTGGCGTTGGGGAACAGGGTCTGGAGGTCGCTGAAGACGGTGCTCCAGGTGGGCTGGTAGCCTCCGTTGTCATCCTCGTAGTAGCTGACCATCACATAGTCGACGCCCAGCTTCATGTCCTGGGGCACATAGGTCTGCAGCCAGGCCTCCATGGTCATGGACTGGTCCCCGGGCCGGAACTCGTAGGGGGTCAGGACGGTCTTCAGGCCAAGTCCGTGGATGTAGGTATAGGCGGCGTACATCTTGTCCGCCACGAACTGCTTGTCGTTGCCCAGCCAGCCTTCGCCGTTGATCTCGTTGCCCACTTCCCACAGGTCCACGTAAGGTCCCAGGGCGGCCACGGAGTCGGAGAAGCGCTTCCGGTAGGCATCCACGGTCGTGTAGCTTGCCATGTAGGTCGAGTCGCAAGGGCAGGCCATGACGTAAGCGACATTGTGGATGGCCTGGAAGAGGGATGTGTAGCTGCTTGGCTGGATGTTGTTGTCCATGACGATGCGGACGGTGGGCTTCACGGGGCAGGACTGCAGAGCGCTGATGAGCTTGGACCGGTTGGTGGCGTTATCCGTCCAGCCGTCATCCACCGTCACACCATGGATGGGGTTGGGAATGCCCCCCGTGGCGGGCTTGATGGCGATGCTGAGGGTGGCCGTCGTCGTACCCAGCGAACTGCCCGCCGTGACCGTGTAGGAACTTGCCGCCTGGGCGGTGGTCGGGGTCCCGGAGATGGCGCCATTGGAGGGGTTCAGGGCCAGGCCCGCAGGCAGGGCCGGAAGGACGGACCAGAAGGTCACCGTGCCCTGGTAGGTCGGGGTGTCGGTGGGCACCGGGGAACCCACGACGCCCGCGAGGCTGGTGGCAGGGTAGGACAGGGACCCGGGCGGGATCATGGCCGGGTCGACCACGGTGGCCGTCACGGTGGCCGTGGTGGATCCATAGCTGTTGGCGGCGGTCACGGTGTAGGCCGTGGTCGACGAGGCGACCGTCGGGGTTCCGGAGATGCTGCCATTCGCCGTGCTCAGGGAAAGGCCGGCGGGCAACGCCGGATTGATGCTCCAGGAACTCACGCTGCCCGTGACGGTCGGGGTATCGGCGGCCACAGGCGATCCGACCGTGGCATTGAGCGTGATCTGGGGGTACTGAAGCTTGGTGGGGGCGCTGAGGGTGGAGGCGGACCAGACCTCGATCTCATCCTGGAAGATCCACGATCCGTTGCCCGCCACCGTGACCTGGACGTACTGGGCCGTGACGGCAGTGCCGGTCCACTGGTACTGCCTCCGGTTGGAGACCTCCGCCAGGGCGGCGGCTGTGCCGAGGTTCTTGAAGTTGACGCCGTCCGTCGAGTAGGCGCACTTCACCGAGGTGGGATAGGCGATTCCCACCGACGCATCGGCCATGAAGTCCGTATTCACTCGGTTGATGGACTGGGGCGACCCCAGGTTGATGGTGTGGCGATAGGACTTGCTGGTGCGCCCCTGCCAGGCCGGGTCGGTATAGGTGGCGGAAAGGGCATACTGGCCATCCGTCAGCTCGCTCCCATTGGTGTCGGGGTACGAACTGCTGGCCGCGGCCGATGCCTTGTAGGTCTTGCTGGCCGAGACTTTGGTATCGGCCATGACCGGGGACGTGCTCAGGGCGACGAGGCAGGCCAGGAGCATTGGAGCGATTGTAATTTTAATTTTTTCCACAACTTCTCCTAGGAACAGGCGAGTGCTTCCGCAGACCTCCTCTTCGTGCTTTTTGGCCACGCTTCGTGGCCTTTGGCAGTCGACGGGATGCCTCTCTTCCTAATGGATGGTAGGTGTATCTACAGGTTGTCGAAATTATTTTTTCAGTCTAAAATTTCATATATTAATTCATACACTTCAATGCATTTTTCGTAGTTCATGTGGAACTTGTTTGCAACCTAAATCATTCGACCAATAGACAAAGTAGTCGTTTTTGGGCGAGCCCGAAAGAGCTCTAGCTTGTCTACTTGAAGGTCCATGTCATGAGAAAATAAAGATATTTACAAGGCCCGAGCGAGGAAGACTCCTCGCCCCTCTCTTCGCGGACGAATAGTCCTTTTGGCGTAATTTCAGGGATTTTTCGCCAACCCTTACGAGGGAATCGCCCGTGTTGGGTCGGAGGCGGGCCGGGGTCCCCGCAAGGGGGTCTCCCGTGGAGGAGGGCAGGCTCCTAGCTCTGCCAGATCTCCACTTCAGGCTCCAGGTCCACGCCATGGGCTGCCAGCACCTTCGCCCGGACCTGCGCCATCAGCTCGGCGAACTCGGCGGCGGTGGCGTGGCCGTGGTTGATGAGGAAGTTGGCGTGCTCGGGGCTCACCTCGGCGTCGCCCACGCGCAGGCCCTTGAGGCTCGCCTGATCGATGAGGCGGCCGGCGCTCTGGCCCGGCGGGTTCTTGAAGATGCAGCCCGCATTGCGCTTCGACAGCGGCTGGCTGGTGCCGCGCTTGGCCCGGTACTCGGCCACCTGGGCGCGGATGACGGCGGGATCGCCCTCCGCCAGCGTGGCCGTGGCCGAGAGCACCACACGGCCCCCGGTGAGGAAGCTCCAGCGGTAGGTGAACTCGCCGGGATCCGGCGCCTTCTCCACCAGGTCGCCCTCGGGGGTGAGGAAGCGGTAGCGCGTGAGCACGTCCACCCACTCGCGGCCGTAGGCGCCTGCGTTCATGCGGATGGCGCCGCCCAGCGAGCCCGGGATGCCGCTGGCGAACTCCAGGCCCGACAGGCCCGCGGCGGCGGCGGCTTCGGCCAGGGCGATGTGACCATGGCTGGCGGGGGCCGTGAGGCGAGTGCCCTCGCGGCGGATCTCCTTCGGGAAGGCCAGACGCAGTACCGGCACCTCCAGGTCGCCCAGCACCACCAGGTTTGAACCGCCCCCCAGCACGCGCCAGGGCAGGCCCTCCCGGGCGCAGGCGCGGACGAAGGTCTGGGCCTCGGCTTCCGTGGTGGGCTCGAAGAGCCAGTGGCAGAGGCCACCCACACCCAACGTGGTCAGCCGCGCAAAGGGCACGTCCCGGCGGTGCGGGACCTTCAGCAGATCATCGGGCAGGGGGCGCGGCATGGGGTCCAGTATGGACGAAGGCCTCAGGCGCTGGCGGGCGGCTGAAGGGATGCCAGCACCATCTCCAGCAGCCCGTCGATCATGGTGCGGAGTTCCTCGGAGCTCGTGGCGGATTCCTTGAAGCCGTGGACGGCGCGGGTGAGGACCCGGGCGATCTGCCCGGGCGGGAGCGCCTTCGCGGGCGCAGTGGCGCTCAGGGGCGCGAGGATGCCCACCAGCTCGGCCTCGAAGGTGGCGATGGCCTGGTCGATGGCCTCCTTGGCGAAGGCGAGGCCGCCGTGGAGGGGCTCGCGCAGCTCCGGCGAGGCCTCGAAGAACCCAAAGGGGCGCACGGCCCAGAGGTCGAAGGCGAAGCGGAGCTTCTCCAGGGGGGTGGGGTGGGCGTCCAGGCCCTGCCGGATCTCCTCCAGCGTGCGGGCCGTGAAGGCCCGGAGGACGGCCTCGAAGACCTCCTCCTTGTTGCAGAAGACCAGGTAGAGGGCCGGCCGGGACATGCCCGCGGCGGCGGCGAGGTCGCCCATGGTGGTCCGCCGGTAGCCGAAGCGGAGGAACACGGCTTCGGCGGCCTCCAGGACCCGGGCCTTCTTCTCGTTTCCCATGAAAAGAGTGTTGACAAAATTTGTCAGTTTGTCAATATTGGCTCATTGACATTATTCGTCATTATGTCAAATCAAGCCTGGAGAACAACATGACTCAAGAAGATTGGACCTGGGCCCAGATTCCCGATCAGACCGGCCGGGTGGCCGTGGTCACCGGGGCCACCTCCGGCACCGGCTTCGAGGCGGCCCGCATCCTGGCGGCCTGCCGGGCCACGGTGGTCCTGGCCTGCCGGAACCTGCCCAAGGCCGAGGAGGCGGCGCGGCACATCCGGTCGCTCCATCCCGGGACCCGAGTGGAAATCCAGGCCCTGGACCTGGCCTCCCTGGCCTCCGTGCGGACGGCGGCCGCGGAGCTTCTGGCCCGCTTCGACCGCCTGGACCTGCTCCTCAACAATGCCGGCGTGATGGTCCCGCCCTACGGGAAGACCGAGGACGGCTTCGAACTGCAGATCGGCACGAACCACTTTGGTCCCTTCGCGCTGACCGGACTCCTGCTGGAGCGCCTGATGGTCACGCCGGGCTCGCGGGTGGTGACCATGAGCAGCGGGGCCCACCGGATGGGCCACATCTATGCCGATGACATGCACTTCGACGGCGGCTACCGGGCCTGGGCCGCCTACGGCCAGTCGAAGCTGGCCAACCTCCTCTTCGCCTATGATCTGCAGCGCCGCCTGGAAGCGGCCGGTTCGACCACGCGTTCCGTGGCCGCCCACCCCGGCTGGGCCAGGACGGAGCTCCAACGGCACGCGGGCTGGATCCGCTGGCTCCGGACCGCGGGCCTGGAGGCCCTGCTGAGCCAGGACGCCTTCGGCGGGGCCCAGCCGCTGCTGCGGGCGGCCACGGATGCCTCCGTGACGGGCGGCGAGTACTTCGGGCCCTCGGGCTTCCAGGAGATGAAGGGAACCCCGGTGAGGGTCCGGTCCAACGCCCTCTCCCAGGACAGGGGCCTCCAGCGCTGGATGTGGCGGCACTCCGAGCAGAGCACGGGGGTGGTGTATCCGATCTGACCGTCTCCGCAAAACCGTGGCCCTGCTCTTTTCCGCCGCGTTGGCCGGGGGCTTCTGGGCCGCCGGTTCCTCCCCCGATTTCCTCAGGAGTTCCCGCATGGACCGATCCCCTCAGTGGCGCGATGGGCGCTTCCGCAATCCCCAGACCCTCTGGAACGATCCCTGGGGCGCCGTCGGCAGCCTCTTCCGGCGGGACCGGCACTCCACCCCCCGGGAGCCCCTGCCCGTGGTTCACCCCACCCGCGCTGACCTGAAAGCGGCCGCCCCTTCGGGCCTGCGGGCCACCTGGCTGGGCCACTCCACGGTGTACCTGACGGTGGACGGCACGCGCGTCCTCACGGATCCCATGTGGGGTCGCCGGGCCTCGCCGGTGGGCTGGGCCGGGCCGCGCCGCTTCTACGCGCCCCTCATCCCCCTGGAGGAGGTGCCCGTGCCCCAGGTGGTGGCCATCTCCCACGACCACTACGACCACCTGGACGAGGGCACCCTGCGCCGCCTGAAGGACTGGGACACGCGCTTCGTGGTGCCCCTGGGCGTGGGGGCCCGCCTCGTGCGCTGGGGCGTGCCCGAGGCCCGCATCACGGAGCTGGACTGGTGGGAGTCGGTGCGCGTGGGCGACCTGGAAGTGGTGCTCACTCCGGCGCGGCACGCCTCGGGCCGGGGCCTGCGGGACAAGGACCGGACGCTCTGGGGCGGCTTTGCCTTCCTCGGCCCCCGCCATCGGGTCTACTTCTCCGGCGACACGGGCATGTTCCCGGGCCTGGCGGACATCGGCGGGCGCCTTGGGCCCTTCGACCTCACAATGATCGAGGCCGGCGCCTACAACCCGGCCTGGCCGGACTGGCACCTGGGCCCGGAGCAGGCGGTGGCGGCCCATCGGATGGTGCGGGGCCGCGTGCTGCTGCCCATCCACTGGGGTCTCTTCGACCTGGCGGCCCACGGCTGGACGGAACCTGTGGAGCGGGTGCTGGCCGCCGCGGGCACCGCCGGCGCCACCGTGGCGCTGCCCCGCCCCGGAGAGGGCTTCGAGCCCGAGGCGCCTCTGCACCAGCGCTGGTGGCCCGTGCTCCCCTGGAAGACCAGGGCCGAGGTTCCCATCCGTGCCACGCTGGATGGACGGCCCATGCTCCCCCAGGGAGGTGTCCCATGAAGGTGCTTCTCTTCGGTGCGACGGGCATGATCGGCCAGGGCGTCCTGCGCGAGTGCCTGCTCGATCCACGGGTGGCCCAGATCGTGTCTCTCGTGCGCCGACCCACGAGCCAGACCCACGCGAAGCTGAAGGAACTCGTCCATACGGATTTCTTCGACTATGGCCCGATCGAGGCCGACCTGTCCGGCGTGGATGCCTGCTTCTTCTGCCTGGGGGTGTCTTCGGCGGGTCTGTCCGAAGAAGCCTATCGCCGCGTGACCTACGACATGACGCTGGCCGCGGCCGGGACCTTGTCCCGCCTCAATCCCGGGATGACGTTCTGCTATGTCTCCGGCGCCGGGACCGACAGCACGGAGCACGGCCGCGTCATGTGGGCGCGGGTGAAGGGTGCGACGGAGAATGCCCTGCTCCGGCTGCCTTTCAAGGTGGTGCATCTCTTCCGTCCCGGCGCCATCCAGCCGCTCCACGGCATCACCTCGAGCACGAAGCTGTACCGCATCCTCTACCGGATGATGGGGCCCTTCTTCCCGGCCCTGAGGGCCGTGGCCCCGGACAGCTTCACGACCACGGAACAGCTTGGGCGGGCCATGATCCACGCAGGCCTCGACGGAGCGCCGAAGGCCGTGCTGGAGACACGGGACATCAACCGGCTGTGAGGTTCTCCAGTTCCAGCAACCGGGCCTTGCGCTCCGGCGTCCCGAAGGCGCTCCAGCCGCCGGGGCCGTTGGCGGCCACCACGCGGTGGCAGGGCACGAGGATGAGGATGGGGTTCGCCTTCACGGCCTGGCCCACGGCGCGGGCCGCGCCGGGGCGTCCGGCCAGCAGGGCGACCTCGCCGTAGCTGATCGTCTGGCCCGGTCGGGTGGAACGCAGCACATGGGCCACGCGCTGCTGGAAGGGCGTCAGATCCGACAGATCCAGGGGAATGCCATCGAGGCGCTGAGGCTGACCCGCCAGGTGCGCCATCAGACGCCGAATGGCCTCCAGGACCCAGGCCGGGGCCTGCGCGGCCTCCTCCCGCTTGGGGCCGTCCACGAAACGCAGGGCGCAGACGCCCTCCGCCGTCCAGGCCAGGCGCAGGCGGCCGAGAGCGGTGGCGAAGGTGAGGGTACGGGCCGGCATGGGGCTAGGATGGGGCGATGCGCTGGCTTGCGATAGACCACGGCACGAAGAAGATCGGCCTCGCCTTTTCGGACGAGCTGGAGATCCTGGCCTCGCCCTTCGAAGTGTGGCCCCAGGAGGACGAACGCACCCTGGACCGCCTGGCCCGGCTCTGCAAAGAAGAAGGCGTGCAGGCCCTGGCGGTGGGCCTGCCCCGCCACAAGGACGGCGCCGAGAGCGCCACGGCGCCCGCGGCCCGGGCCTTCGGCGATGCCCTGGCGACCCGCACCGGTCTGCCCCTGCGCTTCGTGAACGAGCACCTCAGCAGCGCCGAGGCGGAACGCCTGCTGCGCGAACGCGGCGTGAAGCCGGACAAGCGCAAGCTCCTGCTCGACGCCGCTGCTGCCGCCGTGATCCTGAACGAGCTGCTGGAAGACCGGCGGGCGAAGGGCATCCTGCCGGGCTGCCTGGACGGATGGCCATGACCGAGATCCGCACCCTCCGCACCCCCACCGTGGGCCGCTATCTGGTGGAGCCAGCATCGCTGGCTTTAGGGCCCGGCGTCCCACTGCTGGTGGGCTTCCACGGCTATGGGCAGCACGCGGAACACCTGTTGCAGGAGCTGCGCCGCATCCCCGGAGCCTCGGGTTGGACCCTGGTGGCCGTCCAGGCCCTCCACCGCTTCTACAGCGCGAAGACCCAGGAAGTGGTGGGTTCCTGGATGACGAGCCTGGATCGGGAGCAGGCCATCGAGGACAACCTGGCCTACGTGGCCCGAGTGGTCGCCGAGCTGAGGGCCGACCGGGGGAACGGCAAGCTTGTGTTCGCGGGATTCTCGCAAGGCGCTGCCATGGCTTGGCGCGCCGCGGCCCACTGCCGCCCTTGCCAGGGCCTCCTCGTGCTGGGCGGGGATCTGCCCCGGGATGTGGCCGAGGCCCCCGCCCTCGACCTGCCCCCCATTCTCATCGGGCGCGGCGAGCGGGATGCCTTCTACACGGCCCCGCAGCTCGAGAAGGACCTCGCTGTCCTCGAAGCCCGCGGCCTTCAGGCTGAGGTCATCCATTTCGATGGCGGCCATGAGTGGAGTCCCGCCTTCCTGGGCGCCGCAGGACGCTTCTTGGAAGGCGTTCAAGGGTAGTCCCGCCTTGGCAGGTCAAGCCGCAAGTGGCGCGACAGATCCGTACGTGCCTGATGCAGGCCTTTCAAGATCTCCACGAACAAGATCTCCACGAAGGTCACGAAGATCCAGGTTGCCTCGCGTACCGGTGTAGCCGGTGCCGAGAAGACGCCCTGTGGAGGAGAAAGGGCACGAATACGCCGCTCCACACTGGGTCATCCCTTTGCGGGCGGCGGCCAGGACGGTTTTCGGGAGCCGTCCGTGCCGCCGCCCGCAAAGCCGGTCGCATGGGTGCGACCGGGGGCCGAAGGCCCGGATGACCCGCACCGGTGCGTCGGGGCCGCCTTCGTGCCCTTGCTTTTCTTCCCTTCGGGATCTTCGTGGAGATCTTTTCAAACTGAGGCAGGCCGACAAGCAAGAAGGGCTTTTGACTGCTTTACTTGGCGCCCTTGGCGTCTTGGCGGTGAGTGTTCTTCCTATCGAAATGAACGCCTTGGCCTGACGTCTGGGATCAGCCCAGCCGCACGGTCCGCATGCAGCGCTCGGCCAGGCCGGGGTTGTGGGTGACGAGCAGGGTGGTGGGGCGCAGCTCGGCGTGGAGGCCCAGGAGGAAGCCGAACACTTCTTCGGCGGTGGCGGGATCGAGGTTGCCGGTGGGCTCGTCCAGCAGCCAGAGGGCGGGCTTGCGCACCAGCGCGCGGGCCAGGCCCGCCCGGGCGGCCTGGCCGCCGGAGAGCTGGTTGGGCAGGCGCTCGCCGAGTTCGCCCAGGCCCACAGTGGACAGCAGCTGGCTGATCCAGGCCTCGGCTTCCGGCCGCACATCGCCCTCGATGAGCAGAGGCATGCGCAGGTTTTCGCGCACAGTAAATTCGGGCAGCAGGTGGGGCTGCTGGAAGGCCAGGCCCACGCGGCGCCGCCGGTAGAGGGCCCGGGCCTCCGCGCCTTCGGGCACGGGATCTCCGCCCACCGCGATGCCGCCGGCTTCCCAATGATCGAGGCCCGCCACGCAGTTCAGCAGGGTGGTCTTGCCCACGCCTGATACCCCCACGATGGCGCAGAGGCTGCCCGCTTCGACTTCAAGGTCGAAACCGTCGAAGACCGGATGGGCGTTGCCGGGGTAGGTCTTGTGCAGGCCCTGGATGGAAAGCGGCTGTCCGATCATTCGGCCCTCAGCGCGTCGACGGGATCCAGGGCGGCGGCCTTCTTGGCGGGGTAGCGGGCCGCCAGCCAGGAGACCAGCAGGGGGAAGACGGCCACCAGGACGATGTCCAGCAGCTTGAGCCGGAAGGGCATGTAGGTGATGAAGTCGTAGACGGCGGCGGGGAGCTTCAGGAGCTTCCAGTGATCGAGGATGAGGCAGAGCGGCACGCTGACGCCCAGACCCCAGGCCGTACCCACGGCGCCGATGCGCAGGCCCTGCAGCTCGAAGAGCCGCTGAATCTGCCGGGGAGTGGCCCCCAAGGCCAGCAGCACGCCCAGGTCCCGGCGCTTCTCCGTCACCAGGAGCACCAGGGATGCCACGATGTTGAAGGCGGCCACCAGCACGATGAGGCTGAGGATGGCGGCGAAGGCCCATTTCTCCACCATCAGCGCCGCGAAGAGGGCCTTGTTGGATTCGCGCAGATCCGTGGCCTGGTAGACGGGACCGAGGGCCTTGAGGACCCGGGGCTTCACCTCGGCGATGGCGTCGATGCTGCTGGCGCGGACCTCGATCATCTCGGCCCGGCCGTCGGACCGGGCCAGCCGCATGGCATCCGCCAGGTGGATGAAGGCCCAGGCCTTGTCGTACTCGGAGCTGTGGCTGTGGAAGGTTCCAGCCACCCGGTAGGCGGCCACCTTGGGTTGCTGTCCGCCCAATCCCAGCTCCAGCCGGAAGACCGCCAGGGCCACGGTGTCGCCCACGTGGAGGCTGAGGCGCTGGGCCAGCTCCTTGCCCAGGATGATCTCCCCCTCCTTCAGCTGCTCGATGGGGGCGGGCTGCATGGAATCGAAGATGCTCGATGTGCCGTGGGCCGTGGCGGGATCCACCGCCTTCACCACCACGGTCTCCGGTGGCATCTCGCTGTCGGGGCGGCGGAGCAGGCCCTTCTCCAGGCGGATGGGTGAGGCGGCCTGCACGCCGGGCACGGCCCGGATCGTCTTCAGAGCGCCTTCGGTATCGGGGATGTCGCCGGCCAGGTGGAACACCGTGAAGTGGGCCGTGGCGCTGAAGAGGGTGGCCTGGATCTCCTCGCGGAAACCGTTCATCACTGCCAGCGTCACCACCATGGCGAAGACGCCCAGGGCCGTGCCGCCCCGGGCGAAACGCACCATGGTTCGCACGAAGGCCCCCTTGCGGTGGGTCTTTAGGTAGCGCTCGGCGATGGTGCGTTCGAACAAGGGCATGGCACCAGAGTAGCCGGAGGGGCCGCTAGGCGATGCCCAGGTGCTCTTCCAGCATGTGTGCGAAGTCCGCATCCGGTTCGTAGGGCTTCACCAGGATCTGGGCCACGCCGGCCTCCTGGGCGCCCAGCACCAGGTCTGCATCCACGGATGTTTCGGCCAGGATCACCGGTGGCATCTCGTCGCCCAGGCGGTGCTGGAGCAGGGTGGCCAGGGCCAGCCCCTGGAGTTCGGCCACACCGCCGTCCACCAGGATCAGGTGGACCGGAGGCCCGTCCAGGCATTCCAGAAGTTCGGTGAGGGTGCCTGCGCACACCACCCGTCCATAGCCGTCCTCACCGATGGCTGCGGCCAGTTCATCGCGGTCCCCGCCCTCGGGCATGGCCAGGAGGATGCTGCGGGTGCGCTTCTTGACGCGGAGCAGGGCCTGGGAGCGTTCGTCCAGATGGGGGGCGGGTTCCGGCTCCGCCACGGGCATGGGCAGGACGGGGGTGGGCGGTGCGGCGATGGGAGCGGGGGCTTGCGGGGCCGGTTCGGGTTCCTTCTTCGGGGCGGGGTGGGGGGCGGATTCCTCCTCGGCCTCCCGGGCGGCATCCGGCTGGCGGCGGGCCTTGTGCGGCACGCTGGTGGGAATGGCGCCGGTCCGGCTGGCCACGAGGGCGCGAACGGGGGCCAGGAGGGCCTCCTTCCCCGGCTCGAAGGCGATGCCGACCAGGAGGCCCTGGCGGGCATCCACATAGGCCACGGTGCCCGCCAGTTCGATGGTCGGGCACTTCGGCAGCTTGGAGAGCTTCACCAGCATCAGGGGCTGCCCCACGGGCATGAGGTTGGGCCCCATGTGCATCTTCCGCTGGGTCTTGACTTCCATGGCGCGGTCCACCCTGATGCACACCCCGCTCTCAGATACGTTTTCGATGCTGCCGTTGATGCCCACGCCGTCGAAAAGGCCCGTGAGAGCGATGGCGGTGGCCCCCTCCCGGGCGTTCAGGCGGGCGCGGGGCTTCCGCCGGCGCTCGGCCAGGGTGATGGCGGCGGGAAGGTCCAGGGCCACCGATCCCGGCTTCACTTCCAGGACGTGGGCCTCGGCCTTGAACCGCAACCCGTCGAGAATGAAGATCAGGCTCAGCCTGGCCCCTTTTTCCGTGGCCAGGGACCCCTGGGTGGACAGGCTGATCCGGTCCTCGGCGACCGAGGCCAGAGTGCCCGTCACTTCCCGGCCCTTGCCATCCACCAGCGTGAAGGCCGCCCGCACGCGCTGGGCATCCTCCAGGTAGGCCAGGACCAACTCGGATCCCTCCGAAGGCTTGGATTTTTTCAGCCCGAACATGGCCATGTGGATCCGGCTCCCGCCCACTCCATCGTCCAGTGCCCTGAGGGCTTGATTATTGTTGCCCGGCACGGCAGCTTTGCCGTATGACCGAAACCCCTCCGCGCTGTCTGCTCATCGCCCGCCAGGGCCCCGAGGACCGGGAGGACCTGATCCAGGACCACCTCCTGGAACTGGCCGAACTGGCCCGCAGCTGCGGGTTCGAGGTGCTGACCCGGCGGATCTTGAAGCGGTCCCAGATCGCCACCCGGACCTTCTACGGCTCCGGTCAGCTGTCGGCGCTGGCGGAGGAGGCGGCCAGGCAGGGGGTGCGGCACCTCATCTGCGATGACGAGCTGAGCGGCAGCCAGGTGAACGCCATCGTGAAGCTCACGAACCTCATCTGCCTGGATCGCACCGGGCTCATCCTCAGCATCTTCGAACAGCGGGCCCAGAGCCGGGAGGCCAAGGCCCAGGTGGAACTGGCCCGGCTCGAGTACGAACTGCCCCGCCTCAAGGGCGCCTGGACCCACCTGGAGCGCCAGGGCGGCGGCGTGGGCTTGCGCGGTGGGCCCGGCGAAACCCAGATCGAGGTGGACCGCCGCATGGTCCGCACCCGCATCAGCCAGCTCAAGCGCGAGCTGACCCACCTGGAACAGGTGCGGGAGACCCAGCGCCAGGGCCGGCCCAAGGGCCTGCCGCGGGTGGTCCTGGTGGGCTACACCAACGCGGGGAAGACGAGCCTCCTGAAGGCCCTCACGGGTGAAGGCGAGCCCCGGGATCTGCTCTTCGCCACCCTGGACACCACCACCCGCAAGGCCTGGCTGGGCCAGGACTTCGACCCCGAGACCGGGGAATGTGGCCTGGAGCCCAAGCACTGCCTGGTGGCCGACACCGTGGGCTTCATCCGGAAGCTGCCCCACCAGCTGGTGGCGGCCTTCCGCAGCACCCTGGGCGAGGTCCGCACCGCCGACGCCCTGCTGGTGGTGGCCGATGCGGCCCACCCGGATCTGGAGGACCACCTCAAGGTCGTGGGGGCCACCCTGCGCGAGATCGGCTGCGCTCCCGAAGACGATGGCGCCCAGCCCCGCCTCCTGGTGTTGAACCAGGTGGATCGGCTCCACCGGCCCCAGAAGCTGGACCTCAAGAAGCGCCACCCGGGGGCTGTCCAGGCCTGCGCCCTCAAGGGGGTGGGAGTGCCGGAAATCCGCAGCTGGTTGAGGGAATTGATCCCCGGGCCGCCGAAGCCCCGGGAAATGGAGGACTGGGAGTTGCCTGATCCCCGGCCGGAGGCCATCTACCCCTGATTGTTCCTCGGCATCATTCCCACGGTGGCCGCCAGGCCCAGGGCCAGGAGGATCCGCAGGAAGAACAGGTTGCGGCTGAGGCTATGGGCCTTGTTGTAGGCCACGCGGTCCGCGTGCTCCGGCGCGAGTGTCTCGATGGGCGCGCCGATGCGGGCGCGGATGGCCTGCACCTTGGGCGCCACCACGAAGGCGCTGGCCAGGCACATGAGCATGGCCACCAGCCAGCCCGCGCTCCAGAGGCGGATGGGGCCGATGAGGTCATCCTTCACCTCGGCCAGCCACCGGGCGCCCCAGCTGAGGCCCGCGAGGCCGAAGGCGGCCCAGGCCGCCCAGTCCAGGCGGCCGAGGATCAGCCCGGCGATCCGGCCCGCCACATCGCGGCTGGGCAGCTCCCGGAAGAAGACCGGCGCGGCGAACACGCCGAAGCCCAGGGCCGCCCCCGCCCACAGCAGCAGGAGGGCGGTGGAGACACAATCAAGACGGCGGAGGGTGCTGGGGCTCATGGAGTCCTGGAGGCTGGAGACTGAAGGCCGCAGAGGGTCTTACCACTCGTTGTAGGGGATGCCGTTGAAGGGGCTCTTGTCCGTGGAGCCGCTCCGCACCCGCCAGACCCCCACTTCGGCGTCCGGGCTGTCAGGATCGGGGGACTCCAGTTCCAGCTGCCAGGTGTCCCGGGACTGGGTGATGGGATCCCAGGGGATGTCCCGCAGGTAGCCCAGCTCCCGGAGGGGTTGCAGACCGGAGGGATACTTCCCGCGGTCCGCCCGGTACTGCTCGAGGGCATGGTTGATCTGGAAGAGGTTCTCCTTGAGGACGGCCTCCCGCGCGACCTGGGTCTTGTACCGGTAGCCCACCAGCCCCACCGTCGTCAGGAGGGCCAGGATGGTCATGACGACGAGCAGTTCCATCAGGGTGAACCCGCGCTGGCGGGGAGAAGAAGGGCGCATGAAATCACCTTACCTGAATGGGATGCGGACTGCCGCGCCCTGGTTCCGGAAGCTGGCATTCTGGGGCCCTCCCCGGAGGTCCCATGCCCCGTGAGATCGACCTGATTCTCCTGACCCTGGACCAGGCCTACGACCGGAGATCCTGGCATGGCGCCAACCTGAAGGGCGCCTTGAAAGGCCTGACGGCGGAGGAGGCGGCCCGCCGCCCAGGGCCTGGACGGCCCTCGATCCACGAGCTGGTGGTCCACCTGGCCTACTGGAAATACGCGGTGCTGCGCCAGCTGGTGGACCTGCCCAGGGGCGCCTTTCCCCTGAAGGGCTCGAACTGGTTTCCCAGGGAGAAATCCGATGCCGCCCAGTGGAAGGCCGACCAGGCCCTGCTGAACCAGATGTACCGAAATCTGCGGGCGGCGGTGGCCGCCCTGAAGCCCGCCGACCTGGACCGGCCCTCCACCAGGGCAACCTACCAGGTCCGGGACCTGATCCTAGGCGTCGCCGCCCACGACCTGCATCACGGCGGGCAGATCCAGTTGATCAAGCGGCTGGGGGGCTTCAACTTCGCTTGATGACTTGCCGCTGCTCAAGAATCTCAACCAACGTTTTGTGCTGAAGCGGGCATTTGATCAGATCATCAAACTCCTTTGGTTCTAGGCTGAGATCCTTGGCCATCTGGTGTTGAATCCATCCATCGCATTCCTTGGCACCATTGCTGTACCGGGTTCGGACAAGCGATCTCTTCCCGTCAACGATGAGCCAGAAATAGTGATGATGAGTGTTTGATTCTTCGAACCCTTTTCTAAGCAGAGAGGCTCGTATTTCACGTGTGGGGCGAGGTTTCATTCTGCTCTCCCGACAGTTCTAACCAGGGAATGGAGAGCAGCCTTTAATTCCTGGGCATCTAGCGTGAGGGTTTCATTAGGTGCTTGTGCGATGCTCTCCCAATAGGAGGAGAAATCCTCTTGGAAGGAGTGGGCTGCGTCACGTCGCAACGGGCCATAGCCGCGGATTCCGAATTCCTTGGCCTCATAGGTCCAACCCTCGTTATCAAAATGGACCTTCACTTCCAGCGGGCGGGTGAGTTGAAAATCCTTCTCTCCGATAACGATCCGAGTCCATTGGAGTGGTTCCATTCCTAAGGCCCGTAAATACTGAGCCTCTGTGATTTTGCGGACTTTCGAAGTTTTAGTGAGGTCGGCTTTGCCCGTGATTTCAGCAATAATGCCCGGGCTGAGATCGCGAATTTGGCCGCGGGCATCTGGACCAAGATCACAGACGATGTAATGGCCCTTCACCTTGATTCCGACACGGCCATGTTCGCCATAATGGGAATCCAGCAGATACACCTCTCCGGTAATAGTCCGTGTATCAGATCTCCGCTCTACGGAGAGTTGTGCTTCCAGCTGGTCAATGTATGCGTCGATTTGCGGTGTCAGTTCAATGAACTGGTTTGCTGTTGTCAGCGAGATCGTGTAGTCCCCTCCACGCGGTACGAGGTTTTCTGCTTTTCGGACAAGGTTGAGTCTCCGAGCAGGATCGGGTACCAGATCCGCAAGACGGCGCTCATCTCGTTGCTGGATGGCCCACAGGACCGCGCCTGCGCGATCAGCACTCTGAAGTCCCCATTCAACATGCTCGGGAAAGAGGGCTTCTGTGATTGGCAGTTCCGCTTCCAGAGTCAGACAGTTCTTCCGGATATTTACAAAGACAAGGCGGCAAGCGTCTTTGGCCGTTACTTTGGCTTGGGCTGGCTCATTCTTCTTACTCTTCGCCTTCGGGAAGATGGGACGTACCACTTGAGCCGCAGACAGGATCAGTTCCTGCATCGCCTTGATCTTCTCAGCCAGAAGATCCAGAGGTACACGACCGCCTTTGGCGATCTCGCCATCAATCTTCAACGTAATTAAACGATCGGAAGGCACACGGGCATGGTAGCTCGATCTCCAATAAAATTCGTCACAACACAGTCCTGCAACAAGGAGGTCCGGTCGGCAAAGTTCATATGGAAGGCAAGGTTGATGGCACGGCATGCGGGGTGCGCTGGTCTCTCAAACGAAGACCAAGGGGCTTTTGGGTAGACATCAACAGGGGTCGCAGGACTGCATTAGGGAGCAGTAGCCCAGCCTCCAACCTGCATCAGAGCACGCCCCTCTTCTTCTGATCCAGCTCAATGGAGTCGTACAGGGCCTGGAAGTTGCCCTCGCCGAAGCCCATGTTCCCCCGCCGCTGGATGATCTCGAAGAAGAGCGGCCCCAGCTGGTCTTCCGTGAAAATCTGAAGTAGGTAGCCGGTCTCGTCGCCGTCGATCTGGATGCCCAGTGCCTTCGCTTCGTCGAGGCTTTCACGCACGGTGTAGCCGCCCTTGGCGATGCGGCCGGGCAGCAGCTCGTAGTAGGTGTCGGGAACGCGCAGGAACTTGAAGCCCTGATCCTGGAGGGTGCGCAGGGTGTGGAAGATGTCGTTGGTGGACAGGGCGATGTGCTGCACGCCCTGGCCCTTGTGCCGGTTGACGTACTCCTGCACCTGGCTCTTCTCGTCCGTGGGCTGGTTGATGGGGATGATCACCTGGTTGTTGGCGCTCTGGACCACCTTGGAATCGAGGCCCGTGCCCAGGGCGCCGCGGATGTGGAATTCGCGGGTGACGACGAAGCCGTAGACCCGCTCGTAGAAATCCACCAGGGCGTCCATCTCGGCGGGGCCCACGTTGTTGGTGAGGTGATCCACGCGCACCAGGCCCGGGTCGCAGAGGGCCGGGGCGGGATCCGGCGTCAGGCCCGGCCAGAAGGCGGCCAGGGTGCCCTTCCGCTCCACCAGGAAGTTCCAGACGTCGCCCAGGCCCTGGATGGCCGCGAAACTCAGGGTTCCGTCCCCCAGGGCGTGGGTCTGGGGCTCCAGCATCACGCGGGCGCCCTGGGTCCGGGCCTGGGCGATGGCGGCATCCAGGTTCTCGACTTCGAAGTTGAGGGCGCAGACGCCCTCGCCGTGGGCCTGGAAGTAGCGGCCTGCCGCGTGGCTGGCGTCCGCCTCGAAGATGAGGATGTCCATGCGCTGCTGGCGCAGGTGGACCAGGCGCCCCCAGGGGTGGTTTCCGCTGGCGATCCGGGCGAAGCCCAGGCGCCGGTAGAGGGGCTCCAGGCGGTCGATGGGACCCGTGAGCTGGAAGTGGTCGATGCGGAGCAGGCCCATGGGATTGCTGGCGGGCTTCTGATGCGTGGGGGCGGTGAGGGCGAAGCTGGGGGTGGACATGGAATCCTCGTCGGGGGCGATCCCCAGTCTGGGACCGGAATGCCGTGACGCGAATCACATGAGTTATGATTACTTCATTGTAATCAATATTTAAACACCATTGAGTCAATTATCGAAATCAATAAAAAACGGGCCCGCAAAGCGGGCCCATGGGCGATCTGCGCTTCGCGCAGATCGAGGCTAACTGAGGCTGGTGGCGATGACCTTTTCCTTGCTGAAGAACTCGAGGATGTCCCCTTCCTTCAGCTCGTCATAGCCGTCGAGGGAGATGCCGCAATCGAGGCCGTTCTTCACCTCGGTCACGTCCTCCTTGAAGCGCTTGAGGTTCTTGAGGCCGCCCTCGAAGAGGACCTCCTCGCCGCGCTTCACGCGGACCTTGTTCGCCTTCTGGACCTTGCCCTCGGTGACGAAGGAACCGGCGATGACCGTCTTGCCGATCTTGAAGAGCTGGCGCACTTCAGCCTGGCCGTGGATGGTCTCCTTGTCGGTGGCGTCCAGCATGCCGACCATGGCCTGCTCGATCTCCTCCGTGACCTTGTAGATGATGTCGTGGAAGCGCAGGTCCACACCCTCTTCGCGGGCGAGTTCCTCGGTCTTCTTCTCGGCCTTGGTGTGGAAGCCGATGATGGTGGCCTTGGAGGCTTCGGCGAGCAGCACGTCGTTCTCGGTGACGGTGCCGGCGGCGCTGTGGATGATGCGCACGCGGACCTTGTCGGTGCTGAGGCGCTCCAGCTGGCCCACCAGGGATTCGACGGAACCCTGGGTGTCGGCCTTGATGATGAGCGCCAGTTCCTTGACCTGGCCGTCCTTGAGGGTGCTGAAGAGGGTCTCCAGGGTGGCGCGCTGCTTCTGCTGCGCGGCCAGCTTGGCCTTCTCCTGGCGGAAGGAGACGATGGTGCGGGCCTTGGGCTCGTCCTCCACCACCTGGAAGTTGTCGCCGGCGCTGGGCACTTCCTCGAAACCGAGGATCTGCACGGCGCTGGAGGGACCGACTTCGGTGACGCGCTGGCCGAGGTAGTCGAACATGGCGCGGACGCGGCCCATGGTGGCGCCGGCCACGAAGATGTCGCCGGCCCGCAGGGTGCCGCGCTGCACAAGCACCGTGGCCACGGGACCACGGCCCCGGTCCAGGCGGCCTTCGATGATGGACCCGGCGGCGGGACAGTCGTAGACCGCCTTCAGTTCCTTCAGGTCCGCCACGAGGAGCAGCGTTTCCAGGAGCTCATCGAGGCCCTGCTTGGTCTTGGCGCTGACGAGGACGGCGGGCACATCGCCGCCATAGGCCTCGGTCTGGACGCTGTACTGGAGCAGGCCCTGCTGGACCTTGTCCGGGTTGGCGCCGGGCTTGTCGACCTTGTTGATGGCGATCACGAGCGGCACGTCCGCGGCCTTGGCGTGGTTGATGGACTCCACGGTCTGGGGCATGACGCCGTCATCGGCGGCCACCACCAGGACGGCGATGTCCGTGACCTTGGCGCCGCGGGCGCGCATCTTGGTGAACGCCTCGTGGCCCGGCGTGTCAAGGAAGACCACCTTGCGCATCTCGCCGGTGTTCGGATCCTTCACGTCCACGTGGTAGGCGCCCACGTGCTGCGTGATGCCGCCGGCTTCGCCTGCGGCCACCTTGGTCTTGCGGATGGCGTCCAGCAGCGAGGTCTTGCCGTGGTCCACATGGCCCATGATGGTGACGACCGGGGGACGGGCCAGCTTCTCGCCCTGCACCTCGCCGGACTCGTCCGAGGCGATCTGCACATCCTCTTCGAAGGTGACGATGTCGGCCAGGAACCCGAATTCACGGGCGATGTCCTTGGCCATCTCGGTGTCGAGGGGCTGGTTGATGGTGGCGAAGACGCCGCGGTGGAGCAGCTTGGCGACCACGTCCTTGGCGGGACGGTTGCACTTCTCGGCGAGTTCCTTGACCGTGACGCCCTCGGAGAGCATGACGATGCCGATTTCCTCTTCGATGTACTCGCTGGCCACCTGCTGGGCGCGGGAGCGGGGCTGGCGGAGCTTGAGGTCGAGTTCCTCTTCCTTGCTCCGGACGTAGCCGCCCTTCTTCTTCTTGCCGCCCACATGGGCGCCGCGGCCGGGGCCCTTCTGGCTGTTGGGATCAATGGGGCCGGAGGCCGGGATGGAGGGACCACGACCGGGGCCGCCGGGACGGCCGCCAGGACCGCCGGGACGGGAACCCATGCCGGGACGGCCGGGGCCGCCGGGGCGGGAGCCCATGCCGGGACCGCCGGGACGACTGCCGGGGCCGCTGGGGCGGCTACCAGGGCCGCTGGGCCGACTGCCGGGCGCAGGGCGGGCCTGGGGCAGCTGGATGTAGCGGGCCGGTTCCTGGGACCGTTGCACGGGGGCAGGGGCGTCCGAGGTCTTGATGCGGGTGTAGCCCTGCTCGGGCCGCATCTCCGTGATGGCGGGCGGAATGTAGGGTCGCCGGGTGGGGGCGACCGGCAGGGGGGCTTCATGGCGCACTTCGCCGCGGCCCGTGTTGGTGGCCATCTGGAGCACGGCCTTTTCCTTCTGGGGCATGCCGGAACGCTGCACATTGCTGGGCACAGGGGACTGGCCGGGGCGCTGCACGATGGGCCGGGCGCCAGCTTCGGGGCGCGGGCCGGAGGCGGACGGCTGAGGCGGGCGCTGCTGGGCCTGGCCACCAGCCGGGCGGGCCGGGGGCAGCTGGATGTAGCGGGCGGGCTTGTCCTCCCGGGGGGCCGGGGCGGCTCCCGTGGACACCTTCAGGCGGGAGAAGGTCTCCTGTGGGGCCTCGGGCGCGCTAGCCGGCACGGGGGCTGGCGCCGCCTGGGCTGGGGCTGGCGTGGAGGGCGCAGGCTCCGTGGCTGGCGCGGCGGGTTCCGCCGTCCTCGCCTGGACCGCCGGGGCGGGAGGCGCGGCCGGGGCTGAGGGTTCGGGCTGAGGTTCCGGCCTGGTCTCGGGCTTCTTCACCAGCACGGCGGGCGCCGGCTTGGGCGCCTCGGGCTGGGGTTCGGCCTTGACCGGCGGGGGCGGTGGCAGGTTGGGGGCCTTCACCACTTTCACGGCCGCGGAGGGCTTGTGCAGCGCGAGGGGGGGAGCGTCACTCTCCCCCTTGAGCTTGCCCTGCAGGGCCCGGCGCAGCTGGTCCGCCTGGTCATCGGTGAGGTTGGAGCTATGGCTCTTCCCTTGGAGGCCCAGACGCTTCTCGCAGGCCTCGATGACCTCCTGATTGGCGACTCCGAGCTCTTTGGCGAGTTGGTTGATACGCAGCATGTAAGCGGACTACCTCGGCCTGGGGGTGGGAAACGGGAAGGGCTGCAGGACTACAGCCTACTCCCCGAAGTGAGCCTGCACGGCATCGATGAGACGGAAGACCAGATCCTGATCCATGCCTTCCACCTGCATGAGCTGCTCGGCAGTGACAGTGTAAAGGGATTTGGCGTTGGGGAAGCCCGCGGCGGCAAGCCGGTCCGCGAGTGCTGCATCCAGCCCCTCGATCTGGATCTCATCCAGAAGGGTGGAGGCGGGCGTGGTGGCTTCGGGGGCGGCGGCCTCCTCGTCACTCACGGCTGGGAGGGCCAGGCCCATGGCGACCTCCGCCTCGCGGCGCTTGTCGGCCTCGCTGCGGACGTCGATGTTCCAGCCCGTCAGCTTGGCGGCCAGACGGACGTTCTGACCACGCTTGCCGATGGCGACGCTGAGCTGCTCGTCGTCCACGATGACTTCCACCCGGCGGCTCTCGGGATCGCCGAGGTTCACGCGGATGGCCTTGGCGGGGTTCAGGGCGTTGGCGATGAACTGGGCCGCGTCATCCGAGTAGCGGACGATGTCGATCTTCTCGTTCTTCAGCTCGCGGATGATGGCCTGCACGCGGCTGCCCTTGAGGCCCACGCAGGCGCCCACGGGATCCACGTCGGGATCGAGGCTGTGGACGGCCACCTTGGCGCGGTCGCCGGCTTCGCGGACGCAGTTGCGGATGACCACGGTGCCGTCATGGATCTCGGGGACTTCATTTTCGAAGAGCTTGATGAGCAGCCGCGGATCGGTGCGGCTGACCTGCACCTGGGGATCCTTGGCGCTGCGGTCCACGCTCACGATGACGACCTTGATGCGCTGGCCCTTGTCGAAGCGGTCGCCGCGGAGCGCCTCGCTGCGGCGCAGCATGGACTCGACGCGGTCGATCTCGAGGATGATGGCGCTCTTCTCGAAGCGCTTGACCTCGGCCACCACCACCTCGCCGATGCGGTCGGCGAACTCGGTGAAGATGCGCTCGCGCTCGGCCTCGCGGACCTTCTGCACCAGCACCTGCTTGGCGGCCTGGGCGGCGATGCGGCCCAGCTGGCTGGTGTCCTGGGGCAGCCAGAGGGTGTCACCCTCGGCCGCGTCGGGGTTCAGGGTCTGAGCCTCGGCCAGGCTGATTTCGAGATCCTCTTCTTCCACTTCGGCCACGACCTGCTTCAGGGCGTAGACATGGAATTCGCCGGTCTCCCGGTCCATCTGGGCCTGGAAGTTGCCGTAGAAATCCTGGGCATTGAAATACTTGTCCGCGGCCTTGGCCAGGGCTTCTTCCACCGCTGCAAAGACATCTTCTTCGGGGATGCCCTTTTCAGCGGCGATCATCTTCACGCTGTCGAAAAAGGTCGTTGCCACATTCGCCATCTCAGGCCTCCTCGTCTTCGGCGGCGCTTGTCTCTACGCCGTCGGCATCAGGTAATTCCGCAAAGCGCCCGGTCAGGTGCTTGGGCGGCGGAGTCTTGTCTTCGTCGAACGGCGCCAATCGCGCCTTCTGGATCGCCTCGAGGGGCACGGTCTTCAGGACACCGTCCTCTTCGAGGGTGATGCTCTCGCCTTCCATGGGCCCGATCCAGCCCTTGAAGCGTTTCTGGCCGTTGATGGGGGCGGCGGTCTGCACGCGGCAGAGGCGGCCCGCAAAGCGGCGGAAGTGATCGGCCTTGACCAGGGGGCGCTCCATGCCGGGGCTGCTGACCTCGACACCGAGCTTTTCCCGCAGGTCGGGGAATTCCACATCCATCCACAGGAGCAGGCCCTCGTGGGCGGCGGTGCAGTCGTCCAGGGTGACCTTGCGCCGGCTGGTCTCGGCGTCCAGGTGATCGATGTAGAGGCGCAGCATCTCGTCCCGGCCCTCGCGGACGACCTCCAGGTGCACCAGTTCGTAGCCCAGCAGGGCCAGCTGACGCTCGAGGGTGGGCTGCGCTTTCTTCAGATCCAAGGAGACTCCGGGCTAACAACAAAAAAGGTGGGCCGAACCCACCCAGTCTTGGCACCCGAGACCGGGACACCATGGCCGAATTGAATAGCAAGTCTAGCGCTCATTCCCAGGAATCTCAATGAAAGAGAATCTTGATGGGGGCCACAGCCGCCCTGCGATTCAATGGAGATTGGGGGACTCATGACCACGATCCTGGACGGCAAGGCGCACGCGGACCGCATGCTGGAGGCGGTGCGGCAGGGGGTGGAGGACCGTCTGGCCAAAAGACTGCGGGCTCCGGCCCTGGCGGTGGTGCTGGTGGGCGATGATCCGGCCAGCCACGTCTACGTCCGCAACAAGGCCGCCGCCTGCACCAAGGTGGGCATCACCTCCCTGGAGTTCCGGCTGGCGGCGGACACGCCCCAGGGGGACCTGGATGCCCTCATCGACCGACTGAATGCCGACCCGGCGGTGGACGGCATCCTGGTGCAGCTGCCCCTCCCCAAGGGCCTGGACTCCAAGCGGGCCCTGCACCGGATCGACCCCGCCAAGGACGTGGACGGCTTCCACCCCATGAACCAGGGCCTGCTGCTGGAGGGCCTGCCGGGCCTGCGTCCCTGCACCCCCAGCGCCTGCATGTCGCTGCTGACCCACCATGGCGTCGACCTGAAGGGCCTGCGGGCCGTGGTGCTGGGCCGCAGCGAGATCGTGGGCAAGCCCATGGCCCTGATGCTGCTGGAGCAGCACGCCACCGTCACCATCGCCCACAGCCGCACCAAGGACCTGCCCGCGGTCTGCCGGGAGGCGGACCTGCTGGTGGCCGCCGTGGGAAGGCCCGGCCTGGTGGAGGGTTCCTGGATCAAACCCGGCGCCGTGGTGGTGGACGTGGGCATCAACCGGGTCGAAGATCCGGTCCTGGCGGCCAGGATCTTCGCGTCTGAACCGAAAAAGCTGGAGACATTTCAAGCCAAGGGCGCGGTCCTCTGTGGCGACGTTCGCTACGGTGAGGCCATGCAGGTGGCCTCGGCGGTGACGCCCGTCCCCGGCGGCGTGGGGCCCCTCACCATCGCGGGGCTGCTGACCAATACCCTGCAGGCCGCGAACGGCTAGGGTCTAGAACCGCCAGACCAGGTCCAGGTTCACCATCCGGTCATTGGCCGGCAGGGGGGCGTGGGCGCCGTAGTAGGGCTGAAGGAGGGGATAGCTGGCCGCCCCGAGGTTGCTGCCGGAGAGACGGGCTTCGGTGCCAGCGCCGATCCAGTCCTTCCAGGTCACGGCCAGGCTCACGAGGATCCGCCCCGGCTGGGGGGAACTTTCGATCTGGTTGGGCAGGAGCTGGTCCGGCTCAATGCCCGACAGGGCGGAGAAGGCCGTCTGGCCCTCCCGGGCCGAGGCGTACATCAGGCTAGGGGCCACCTGGACGGGGCCGAGACGCAGGTAGGCCCCCACGTTCACCTTCAGGGGAGAGATGCCGAGGAAGGCGTTCCCGGTGCTGCCGAGGAAGAAGGGATCCACATGCCCGTCGGGCCGCGTGTAGCTGAAGTTCGCATAGCCGCCCCAGTCCTGGTTCCGCACCTCCAAGGTGCCCTCCAGGCCCTTTGAGTGGATGTCGCCGGCGTTCACGTAGTAGATGTTGGAGCCGTCCAGGCCGAATGAGATGCAGCGCGTCACGCTCATGCGGTAGAGGTTCAGGCGGCCAATGATGGCGGGCGTGAAGCGCCAGCCCAGCTCCAGCTCACGGCTGCGGATGATCTCTGGCCGCAGATAGCCCTTGAAGGCGAAGAAGGTGCTGTAGGTCTGGAAGAGCGTCGGACTCCGGAAGGCCTCGCCATAGAGCAGCTTCGCGTTGAAACGCCCCGCCACGAAGGTGAGCCCCAGCCGGGGGGCGAAGGCGTTCGATAGATCGCTGTCCTCGTAACGGCCCCCGGCGGTCAGGCCGAAGGCCCCGGCCTGCTGGGTGTACTGGAGGTAGCCGTACCGGGTCTGGAGGGTCTGCTGGACCAGGAGGTTGGCGGGGTCCTTGGGATCGCGGAGGGCGCCCTGATTCTGGAGGTCCACGCTGCGCTCGCGGTCCTGGATGGTGCCGCCCCCCACCACGAGCACGCCCGGATAGGGCAGGTTCCAGCGCAGGCCCGCGTCCACGACGAAGCGGCTCCGCTCGGTGCCGGAGTGGTTCACGCCATTGGAATAGTGGTCCTGGGGGAAGACCGATCCGCCCGTGTTCTCGATGAGTTCGGCGCGGGTCTCGAGGGTGAGGCCGTGGTCGAAGGCGAAGCTGCGCTGGGCGCGCAGTCCCTGGACGATGCGCGAAGCCGTGCCCAGGGTTCCCGGAGGCAGGCCCGGCAGCACGGGGTTGCCATTCCCGGATCCGCCCCCGTCCACCTGGGCCTCCTGGAAGGCCACCCGCACCAGGTTCACGGAGGTCCCCAGGGCCCGCACCTCGCCGAACAGGTTGGTGACCTCCCGCCGGCTGTTCCCCTTGTCCTGGCTGAAGCTCTGCCCGGTGAAGAAGGTGTCCACGTAGGGCTGGCGGCTGAAGGGGCTGGACTGGTAGCCCACGTTCAGGGAGATGGCCGCGCCATTGGAGAACTGCCCGTTGGTGACCAGGAACCCGCCGCCGCCATTGTTTCCAGCGCCCAGGGTGGTGCCTCGCAGGGTGAACCGCCCGGCCTCGGGATCCTCTGCCGAGCGGGTGATCAGGTTGATGACCGCGGCCCCGGCGAACTGGCCGTAGATGGCGCTGCCCGGACCCCGGATGACCTCCACCCGCTCGATGAGCTCCGCAGGGTAGTTCCCGTAGTAGTTCACGTTCCCGTTGTGGAGGGGGCTCACCTGGATGCCGTTGACCATGAGGAGGGCCTTGCCCTCGTGGGCCCAGATGCCCCGTTCGGACAACCCGATGAGGGCCGTCCCGTCATTGCCGAAATCGAAGCCCGGCAGGGTGCGGAGGATGTCGGCCAGCTCGCGCCATCCGTAGCGTTCGATGTCGGTGCGGGTGACCACGAAGACCGCGGAGGGCGCCTCCTCCTGGCTCTGCTGGAGGCGGCTGGCGATGATGACGGGCGTGTTCAGCAGCCGGGCCATCTCATCCGGCGGGCCGCTGGGCTGGACCGGGTCCTGGGCCAGCAGCGGCACCGAGGAGAGGAGGAGCAGATGGGCGATCGAGCGGGACACCAGGCCTCCAGTCAAGGGGAGCATATCGGTCCCTTTCGGCACTCCATGTCCCAAGACATGAATCCGGATCAGGGGGGCGACAATAAAGGTTGGAGCCTGGCCAACCGAAATGGGGGGAGACCAGGTTGCCCGGAACCCAGCAGGTTTGATCCTGCGATCCGGTCTCAGACAATCCTCTCCACCCTCTATTTCAGAGCCCATCCAATGCGCCCAGGGATCCCATGTGCCTGAAGCTTGACCGTGCGCGGACGGGGTCATGAGGCGCGTCCCGGCTCTCGTGGCCCTGGCGGCCCTCCTGGGCGGGACGGCGGCGAGCGATGCCCGGGCCGCCATGCCCGAATACGCCCTCAAGGCCCAGATCCTGGTCGAGCTGCTTTCTTATGTCCAGTGGCCGGTGGGCGTGGATCCCGATGGCCGTGCCTTCGACATCGTGGTGGTGGGGAAGTCCCCCTTTGGCACCTATCTGGATGACTACGCCCGGACCCGCACCTTCCATCAGCGCCCGATCCGTGTCCGCTACTTGGCCAGGGGGGGGGACCTGAGTCCCTGCTCCCTGGTCTTCCTGTGCCGCTCAGAGGCGGGCCGGTCCGAGGGCGTCTCGGTCTGGGCCCGGCACCACCATGTCCTGACGGTGGCCGATGACGAGGCCCTCTTGCGCCGGGACGTGATGGTGCATCTCGTCATGGAGCGGAACTACGTCCGCCTGGCGGTGAACCCCGGCTCCGTATCGGCCGCGGGGCTGACGCTGAGCTCCCGCCTGCTCCGGAATGCCCGCATCCTCCCCTCGAGCCACACCGCCTCCTGATCCCTCCGCCGGAGCCATGCTTGCCCCTGATACCCACCACTTCCATCCGCCGCAAGGTGATCACGCTGGTGCTCACCGCGACGGTCTCATCGCTCGCCCTGGCGGCCCTGGCCTCCCTCGGGTACGAGGCCTACGCCCTGCGGCGCGACGAAGCCCAGGATCTGAGCGCTCTGGGGGAGATCATTGCCTACAACACGGCCCCCACGGTGGCCTTCCACGACGCCGGGGCGGCGGCCCAGATGCTGGAGGGCCTGAAGGTCCATGGCCACATCACCCGGGCCAGGGTCCACCTGGCCACCGGGGAGGTCCTGGCAGCCTATCCCCCGGACACGGGGCCCATCGACCTCCGGCCCGTGGCCACAACCCAGGATCGGGTGTGGATCGCGGATGGGCAGATGGAGGTGACGAAGCTGATCCGCAGCCCTGAAGGGATTCCTGCGGGCGTGGTGTACCTCTCCTCCGACCAGACCCAGATGTCTGAACGGATGCTCCTGCTCAGCCTGTTCCTCGGGGGGATGCTGCTGTTGATCAGCCTGGTTGCCTGGATGTTCATCAGGCGGTGGGCCCGGGTGATCACGGATCCCGTCCTCGATCTCGCGGAGGTGGCCTCCCGGGTGTCCCTCAGCCGCGACTACAGCCTGCGGGCCCAGTCCTTTGCCGACGATGAGCTGGGCTTCCTGGTCGACGCCTTCAACGGGATGCTGGAGCGCATCCAGGGGCAGGACCGCCGCCTGGCGGAGCACCGGGGCCAGCTGGAAGCGCAGGTGGCCACCCGCACCTCTGAGCTGGTCCAGACCAACAACGAGCTGCTGCTAGCCAAGGAGCGGGCCGAAGTCTCCAACCGCGCCAAGAGCACCTTCCTGGCGAACATGAGCCACGAGCTGCGCACGCCCCTCAACGCCATCCTGCTCTACAGCGAACTGGTCCGGGAGGACGCGGAAGCCGCGGGCCAGGCGGAGATCCTGCCGGACGTGCGCCGCATCGAGTCCGCGGGCCGCCACCTCCTGAACCTCATCAACGGCATCCTCGACCTCTCCAAGATCGAGGCCGGCAAGATGACGGTCGGCCGTGAAGTCTTCGATGTGCAGGACATGATCCGGGACGTGCTCGCCACGGTGGAGCCCCTTGCCGCCCAGAACGGGAACACCCTGCACTTCAGCTGCGATCCCAGCGTGGGCGTGGTGGTGTCGGACCCCACCAAGGTTCGGCAGTCCCTGTTCAACCTGCTGAGCAATGCCTGCAAGTTCACCCGGAATGGCCGCATCGACGTGCGGGCCTCCCTGGAGCTCCTCAAGGGCTCGGAGACTCCCTGGCTCCACCTCTCCGTGGAGGACACGGGCATCGGCATCAGCCCCGACCAGCTCCAGCGGATCTTCAGCGAGTTCATCCAGGCCGAGGAGGGCACCAGCCGCCAGTTCGGGGGAACCGGGCTGGGCCTCGCCCTCAGCCGCAAGTTCTGCCAGCTCCTGGGGGGCGACATCCGGGTGCGGAGCGAGGTGGGCAGGGGCTCGGTCTTCACGATGCTCCTCCCCTTGTCCCAGCCCATCAACGGGGCTCAACTGGCAAACGAGCTCCAGAAGGGCCTCTCTGCCGGGGACGTGCTGATCGATGAGATCCAACCGGCCATCCGGCCAGGCGCGGGCCAAGCGGCGGAGGGAGAGCGACCATGAACCGGATCCTGCTGGTTGAGGACAACGAAATGAACCGGGACGCGATCTCCCGCCTCCTGGAGCGGCGGGGGTTCACCCTGCTCACGGCGGAGGACGGCCTCCAGGGGGTCAAGGCCTGCGAGGAGCACCTGCCGGACCTGGTGCTCATGGACCTGGGCCTTCCCGGCATCGACGGATTCGAGGCCACCCGCCGCATCAAGGCCGGGGCCACCACGCGGGGGATCCCCGTGGTGGCCCTCACCGCCCGGGCCCTGACGTCCGACCGGGAGGCCGCCCTTGAGGCCGGGTGCGACGACTACGACACCAAGCCCGTGGACCTGCCCCGGCTGGTGGGGAAGATCCGGCGGTTGCTGGGAGATGAGGGGGTGGCGCCATGATCCATGGAAACCCGGCCCGGATCCTCGTCGTCGACGATGCGGATTCCAACCGCGAGGTGATGACCCGCATCCTGGAGCGCGAAGGCCACCAAGTGGTGACGGCCGTGGATGGCGCCGATGGCCTGGAGAAGCTGCGCGGCGGGGCCTACGACCTGGTGCTGCTGGACGTGATGATGCCCGGGGTGGACGGCATCCAGGTGATCCAGGCCATGCATGGCGATGAACGCCTGAAGCGCATCCCGGTGGTCATGCTCTCGGCCCTCCACGAGCAGGAGACGGTCCTGAAGTGCATCCAGTTCGGGGCCCAGGATTACCTGCCCAAGCCCATCAACCAACAGCTGCTCAAGGCCCGCATCGCGGCCTGCATCGAGTGGAAGCGGCACCAGGACCTGGAGCGGAATTACACCCAGCAAGTGGAAACCATGAGCGCCCAGCTCCAGCTGGCCAACGAGCGGCTCCGGCACGCGAACCAGCTCAAGAGCCGGTTCCTTGCCACCGCCGCCCATGACCTGAAGAACCCCCTGGGGGGGATCATGCTGCTCTCCGAGCGCATCCGCGCGGAGGCTGAGGCGGGGGGCCCCCATGCCCGCATCGCCACCCAGGCGGCCAAGGTCCACGAGGTGGTCGAGAGGATGGTCCACATCATCAACGGCCTGCTGGATGCCACCGTCCAGGAGGGGGGAGAGGTGACGCCCTGCTTCGAGCTTTCGGACCTGGGGACTCTGGTTCGTTGTGTGGTGCACGAGAACGAGCTGTACGCGGTCAGCAAAGACATCCGCCTCCACTACCGGGAAACCCTCGCCGGGCCCTGCCGGAGCGTGCTGGATCGCCTGCGGCTCACCCAGGCCCTCGACAACCTAGTGAATAACGCCATCAAGTACTCCCCCTGCGGCCGCGAGGTCTGGGTGGAACTCACCCTCCAGGACGGGGCCGCTCCCGATCTGGCCCGCATCGAAGTGCGGGACCAGGGGCCGGGTTTCACGGAGGAGGACCTGGAACAGGCCTTCGCCCCCTTCCAGCGCCTGTCAGCGCGCCCCACCGGCGGGGAGTACAGCACGGGCCTGGGCCTTTCCATCGTCAAGCAGATGGTCGAACTGCACGGCGGCCAGGTGTGGATCGAAAGCGAGCCGGGCCAGGGGGCCACCTGCGTGGTGGAAATTCCGGTTCACCAGCTCAAGCCGTCCACCGTTCCTGTGGCCTAGCTTCCTCGCCTGATCGTCCCGCGGGCCGGTCAGGGACAGAGCCCGCCGTCCACATTGATGATCTGGCCGCTCATGTAGCTGGCCCAGTCCGAGCAGAGGAAGGCCACCACACCGGCCACTTCCTCGGGCTCGCCTTCGCGTTTGAGGATGGTGGGCGCGAGCATCTGGCGGCGCACCTCTTCGGGCACGTCCTGGGTGAGCTCCGTGTGGATGAGACCCGGATTCACCGCGTTCACCAGCACGCCGAAGGGGGCCATCTCCCGGGCCAGGCTGCGGGTGAGGGCGATGACGGCGCCCTTGCTGGCGCCGTAGTTGGTCTGGCCCGCCTTCCCGATGATGCCCGTGGGGCTCACGATGTTGACGATGCGGCCCCACTTGCGGGCCATCATGCCGCGCACAAAGGCCTTGGTGGCGTACACGGTGCCGCGGAGGTTCACGTTCATGACCTCCTCCCACTTCTCGTCGCCCATGAGGATGAAGGGGCCGTCCTGGCGGGTGCCGGCGTTGTTCACGAGGATGTCCACCGGCCCCAGTTCGGCCTTCACGCGGTCGGCGGCGGCCTCGAGCTCGGCCTTCACGCGCACATCCGCCAGCACGGCCATGGACCGGCGGCCCATGCCGCGGATTTCGGCGGCCACGGCTTCGGCCAGGTCCTGATTCTTGTGGGCATGGACCACCACGTCCGCCCCCCAGCGGGCGAATTCCACGGCGATGGCCCGCCCGATGCCCCGGGAGGAGCCGGTGACGAAGGCGATGCGGCCGAGCAGGGGTGGCTGGTTGAAGGGCATGGGACAACTCGAATCCAACGGATTAGGATGCCTCATGGGGGGAAACATGTCCAAGGATCTGGTGAGCCCTGACGCCATGGAGGCCTTCCTCAAGGCGCATCCCGACTGGGTTGCGCAGGGGGA
>DASXVC010000106.1:0-3107 GCA_036504495.1 Geothrix sp. | reverse complement strand
ACGGTTTCCAGGGGCCGTCAGCATCGCCGCCGGCAAAGCCAGTCGCGCCATGCGCGACCGGGGGCCAAAGGCCCGGATGACCCACGTCGGCGCGCTGAGTTCGGCCTTCGTGGTCTTTTCATTTCTCTTCGTGCCCTTCGTGTAGGCATTGGAAGCTCCTTTCGCGCGTCCAATGGATGATTCGCGCCTTTCGCGGTTCCGACCTTCCATCCATTCAGGTGGGCCCGATAATGCAGGTCTGGCTTTTCGAGGTGTGCATGATCCGTCCCTTCCAAGGCATGGTCCCCAAGATCGGAAGCCGCGTGTTCGTGCCAGACAGCGCGCTGGTGCTGGGCGACGTGACCATCGGCGACGACGCCAGCATCTGGTTCAACTGCGCCATCCGCGGCGACGTGAACTGGATCCGCATCGGGGCCCGCACCAACATCCAGGATGCCTGCTGCCTGCATGTCACCAACGAGAAGTGGCCGCTCCTCATCGAAGACGAGGTGAGCATCGCCCACAACGTGATGCTGCATGGCTGCACCATCCGGAAGAACGCCCTCATCGGCATGAGCACCACCATCATGGACGGCGCCGAGATCGGCGAGGGCTGCCTCGTGGCCGCGGGCAGCCTAGTGCGCGAGGGCCTCCAGGCCCCGGCCCACAGCCTCGTGGCCGGCTGGCCCGCCACCGTGAAGGGGCCCCTCAGCGAGAAGCAGCGCCACCTGGTGGCCAGTGTCTGGACCCGCTATGTGCGCTACAAGGAGGCCTACTTCGCCGATGGCTGGCCCATCGCCGAAGCCCCCATCATTGAATCCCCCCGGCCCGGTTTCGCCGAGGGGCATCCGTTTCCTTGAACCTCAGCGCTGAGGGGCTGGCGCCTCCACCGGCGGGTTCACGACCTCCCACCCGTCCTCGGTGCGGCCATGCACCTGCTCCTGCGTGTGGGTGATCACCTGGCGCTCGAGGACCTTCTCGGCTCCCCCGCGGCGAACCCGCGCCTGGAGCTTGATGGACCAGGTGGTGACGCCGCCTTCTTCCTCCCGGTCGGCGAAGATCATGGTGGTGCCCAGGGCGCCGGCCCGTCCCGCCGCGACCGCCGGAGCCTTTGGATCCATGGGGTTCTTGAGGGCCAGCAGTTCGGGCTCCTTCAGCAACGCCTGGATGGTGGCGTCCAGGGGCGTGGGCTGGCCGGGATTCCGGGTCTGCCAGGCGGACACGGCGGCCTCGGCCTTGGCCTGCGTCAGGTCAAGGTTGTGTTGGACGGCCATGGCCCGGACATGTTCCCGGCTGGACAGGAGGGCCGGCATGGAGAGGGCGGCTGCGATGCCCAGGATGGGCAGCATCAGCACCGGCAGCACCAGGCCGATGATTCCCGTCACCAGGCCCGTGGCCGGCACGGGCGCGTAGGCCTGGGGATCCGCCTTGGCCAGGCGCTTGGCCTTGGCCTGCTGCACCAGGGCCACGATGCCGAGGATGATGGCCACGGGAATGCCCACACAGGTGAGGGCGAAGATGATGGCGAGGATGCCGCAAACCTTGGCGGCGCCTGCGCCTGGAGCCTGCGGGAGCGTGGAAGCGGACATGGTCATCTCCGATGGGTTCCGCCAGCCTTTCACGCCGGATGGAGATCCCTCAAGCCTTTTCGGCTTCCCTCTCCCCATTCCTTGCCCATACCGCTAGACTCTCGGGATCATGTCCCCCCTGCTGATCCTCCGCGTCCACGCTGATCTGCGCCTTGGGCTGGGCCATGTGGCCCGGGCGCTCGCCCTCCAGGAGACCTGGCGCGCCCTCGGGGGCCAGGCCTGCATCGCCGTTTCCGGAGACGACCGGGCCCGGCGCGTGGGCGGTGGCACCCATCCCTTCCTGGACCAGCCCCTGGCCTGCGAGGCCGTCTACCTGGGTGCCGAGATCCATGCCCCGCTGCCGGCGGAGCTCAAGGCCCGGGGGTCTGTCGTGCTGGTGGACCAGTGGGACACCAGCGCCGCCTTCCTCCAGGGCCTGCGCCCCCTGAAGGTGGCCGTGATGGAAGACGATACGGACGCCCACGAGACGGCGGATCAGCTCTTCCAGCCCTTCCTGGAGGGCGTGCGCTGGCCGGACCATCCCTTGAAGGTGGTGGATGGCCGCAAGGTGCGGCCCTACGAGACGACCTCCGGGGCCTGCCGCGTGGTGCGGGGCTCCAACTTCATCGTGGTGGACAAGGCGGCCCTGGAACTCAGGCCCAAACGCGTGCCATTGCAGCCGCTCGCGGTCCACAAGCTCCTGGTCACCTTCGGCGGCAGCGACGGGCCGAACCTGGCCCAGAAGGCCTACGACACCCTGGCCCGCCTGGCGGTGGAGGACCGCTGGCGGGGCGCCTGCACGCTGCTGGCCCCCAACGGCATCCAGGGCGACCCCTTCCCGGGCTGCACGGTCGTGAAGAGCCTTCCCGCCCTCACCCGCCGCATCCCGGACTACGACGCCATCTGGTGCTCGGCGGGCGTGACCCTGGCCGAATCCCTCTGCATGGGGGTTCCCGCCACGGTCTGGGGGCAGAACGAGCGGCAGCACGGCATCCTGGCCGATCTGGCCCTGGCCAACGGCTGCTTCGACCTGGGTGTGGGCCCCGAGGCCGACCTCGCCATCGTGCGGGAGGCCCTGGCCCAGTGGCTGGGCCCCGAGGGCCAGGACAACCGCCAGGAACAGGTCCGGGACGGCATGGCCCTGGTGGACGGCATGGCCGCCTCCCGCATCGCCCAGGAGTTGTGGCGGCTGGCCCAGCCCTGAAATCCCGGCTTGACCCTACGGGCTCTCAACGATAAGCTCTTCCTTCTGTGAACTCGCCACCCCTGGGGTGGTGTCTTCGCAGCGCGACCGTGATTCCGGAGCAGGCCATGAGCACGTACTTCCCGAAAGCCAATGATCTCAAGCGCCAGTGGTTCCTGGTGGATGCCACTGGCATTCCCGTGGGCCGCCTGAGCACCGCCGTCGCGGACGTCCTGTCCGGCAAGAACAAGCCGACCTGGACCCCCTTCCTCGACACCGGCGACCACGTCATCGTCATCAACGCCGAGAAGGCGGTGCTGACCGGCAAGAAGGGCGTGCAGAAGATGTACCGCCGCACCACCACCCAGCCCGGCTCC
>DASXVC010000105.1:0-16619 GCA_036504495.1 Geothrix sp. | reverse complement strand
CCGGGGAGGGGATGAATATTCCGATATTAGGAAAATCGACTATACACAAAACAAAATTTATGGTCTTCCAATCCCTGAAACCATTGTTAAGGTGCTTTCTACCAAATCGATTGAATGGGACTACGAGCGCGAATGGCGCCTTGTTCGTACACTAAACATGACAAAACAGGTTTCTGAAAATGTTTGGATAGTTGAATTTGACCTTTCAGCGGTGAAAACCATTTATCTTGGTGCACGATTTCATCCTCAGCAATTGAAAACATTGATAACACTTTTGAAAAACAACAACGGAAATCATATTAAAATTCTAAAAGTCGATATTGCGCCACACCGATTTGAGCTTCGAACAACAAATGTGCACGATTATGGATGGAAGTTACTGCATCGAGAACACCATTTTGGAGAGGCAGCCCATGAGGCTTTAATCTGTCTTCCAATGGACACTGATCCTGAGACCACCGAGGCCTGACCCTCCGCTCAAGTCGGATCCCGCCTGCATATCCTCCCCTCCACCGGTCGAAAATCCATGGGCCCCACCACTGACCTCCGCCGCGAGCTGAAACGCACGTTCGTGCCGTTCATGACGGCCCGGGGCTTCGTCCTCGACAACCGCCACGCCCCCCAGTTCCAGAACTACCGGCGCACCGTGGGGGACCGCGTCCAGCTCCTGGAAATCCAATGGGAGAAGTACGGCAGCCCGCGCTTCTGCGTGAACCTGGGCCAGGTGGGAATCCAGGGCGTCCTGTGCTGGGGCGAGGTCGTGGCGGCCCAGGACGCGGCCCCCAGTCACGCGACGGAGAGCGCCCGCCTCTATCCCCGGGGCAACGGGTCCTCCACCCGGCACTGGTTCCGGCAGGATCGGCCGCTGCTGTCGGCGCTGTGGCACGGCTCCCGGCGGGTGCCGCCGGAGGTGCCGGTGCGCCAGCTGATGGATCTGTTCGAGGAGGCCGAGGCCTACTGGCGGACGGGCGAGGCGGGACCCCACCTGCGGGTATCGGACCATTCCTGGGCCGTGAGCGCGCCCTGTCAGGACGCGTACGATCCGTAGGGAAGACTGGTCACCGCCAAGACGCCAAGAGCGCCAAGGAAAGCCGTGAATGGCCGCTCCCGCTTCGGCCTGCTCCAGCTTGAAAGACCTGCGTCAGGCAGAGCAGGGCTGATGATCAGGCAGCCATTTTCAGTTCTTGGCCTCTTGGCGTCTTGGCGGTGATCTTTTTCTTGGGACGCAAAACCGCCTGAAGCGCTATCCCCGCATCATCTCCGCGATGAGGAAGGCCATCTCCAGGCTCTGGGTGCCGTTGAGGCGGGGGTCGCAGCCGGTCTCGTAGGACTTGGCCAGGTCCGCCTCGGACAGGCCCTCGGTGCCGCCGGTGCATTCGGTGACGGCCTGGCCCGTGAGTTCGATGTGGACGCCCCCGAGGTGTGAGCCCTGGGCCCGGTGGATCTCGAAGGCCTGGCGCAGCTCGGAGAGGATGGCCCCGAAGTCGCGGGTCTTCAGGCCGCCGGCGCTTTCGACGCCGTTGCCGTGCATGGGGTCGCAGCTCCAGAGCACGGGATGGTCCGTGGCCTGGACGGCCTTGAGGAGGGGGGGCAGCGCCCCCTGGATCTTCGCGGCGCCGAAGCGGGAGATGAGGGTGATGCGGCCCGGTTCGCGCTCCGGATCCAGGTGGTCCAGCAGGGCCACCAGGTGCTCGGCGGTGGCGCTGGGGCCGACCTTCACGCCGATGGGGTTGCGGATGCCGCGGAGGTACTCGATGTGCGCGCCGTCCAGCTGGCGGGTGCGCTCGCCCACCCAGAGGGTATGGGCGCCCAGGTTGTAGTAGGCCGAGGCTTCGCCGATCCAGCGGGTGAGGGCCTCTTCGTAGGGCAGCAACAGGGCCTCGTGGCTGGTGAAGAAGTCGATGCGCTCCAGCACGTCCCGCTGTACGCCGCCCAGGGCCTCCAGGAAATCCAGGGACTCGCGCACCTGGTCCAGGGTGCGCCGGTACTCGGGCACCTGGCCGGTACCGCCGGGCAGCTCCCAGCGTTCCGGGTGGTGCAGGTCCGCGAAGCCGCCGGCGGTGAGGGCGCGCAGGTGGTTCAGGGTCGCGGAGGCATGGAAGTAGGCCTCCTGCATGCGGGCGGGATCGGGCCGGCGGACGGCCTCGTCGGCCTCCAGGCCATTGATGAGGTCGCCCCGGTAGCTGGGCAGCTCCCGGCCGCGCACTAGCTCGGTGGGCTTGCTGCGGGGCTTGGCGAACTGGCCGGCGATGCGGCCCACGCGCACCACGGGCTTACGCCCGCCGTGGGTGAGGGCCACGGACATCTGGAGCAGGACGCGCAGCTTTCCTTCGATGGATTCCGGCGTGCAGTCCTTGAACTGCTCGGCGCAGTCACCGCCCTGGAGCAGGAAGCGGCGGCCCGCGGCGGCCTCGGCCAGGAGCCCCCGGAGGCGGTCCACCTCCTGCGGCACCACGAGGGGGGGCATGCGGCGCAGGCGGGCCAGCACGGCCTCCAGCTCCGAAGGGTCGGCATAGGTCGGCTGCTGCATCGCAGGAAAGCGTTGCCAGCTGTGGGGATTCCAGGACGACATCGGACCTCGCGGAAGCGATCAGTCTAGCCGCTCAGCCGCCTTGTCCGGTGGGGGGCTCGGCTCCGTTTCCACCGAGGTGATCCAGCGGTACCCCTCGCCGCCCACGGTGGTGATCCAGGGCGAGCCCAGCTCCTCCCCGAGCTTGCGGCGCAGGTTCGCGATGTGGACGTCCACCGTGCGCGCGCTGGGGCGGGCATCGGGTTCCCAGGCCAGCTGCAGCAGTTCCCTGCGGCTGTGGGTGCGGCCGGCATGGGTGATGAGGATCTCCAGCAGGCGGAATTCCCGGGGCGTGAGCTCCAATGGCCGGCCGTCCCGCCGGGCCTCCAGGCGGGGGAGGTCGAAGCGGAAGGGGCCGGAACGCAGCAGGAGCGGCCGGTCCACGGGGCGCGTGCGGCGCAGGATCGCCTTCACCCGGGCGATGAGCTCCAGCACGGAGAAGGGTTTCACCAGGTAGTCGTCCGCGCCCAGGCTCAGACCCATCAGGCGGTCGGCCTCCTCGCCGCGGGCGGTGAGGAGCAGGACGGGCACCTCGTCCTTGCGGTGGCGCAGGGTGCGCAGGACCTCGAAGCCATCGAGCTGGGGCAGCATCAGGTCGAGCACGATGAGGTCGGCCGGCCGCGCGGTGTGGGCTGCCAGGGCGGGCACACCGTCCCCCACCGCCTCGACGGAATAGCCTTCAAAACCCAGGTTGTTGACGAGCAGCTGGCAGAGGGAGGGCTCGTCCTCTACCACGAGGATGTGGATCACGGCATCTCACTCAAGGAACGGATCATCCAAAGATGCACGCGTTGCCTTGGAAGGGCAAGAATGATTGGCTGCAATTTCCAAGCGCAAGGGCTGCTTCAGTAGCGGGCTTCCCCGGATTTCGTGTCATGAGGTCGGCCCTTCGGGAAGCCAGGTTTTCAGGAGACAGGGACTTCCAAGGTCGCCAGGAATCCCTCGCCCGGGCCAGATGCGAAGGTGAGCCCCCAACCTTCCTGGTCCGCCACCAGGATGAGCAGGCTCAGCCCGAGCCCCTGCCCCTCCCGCAGGAAACCCTCCTTCCCCGATTCCCGGAGGCGCTGGAAGGGCTTGCCGAGGACCTTGAGTTGGTGGGGTTCGAGGCTGCCTTCGTCACTCACCTGGATGCAGAGGCGCCGGCGGGCCCGCCAGGTTTCCAGGGTGACGCGCCCCTTCCCGTGGGCCAGGGCGTTCTCCACCAGGGTGACCACGGCGGCCCGCAGGGAGGGCAGGGGGGCGTGGCCCGCCTCCGGGGCCAGGCGCAGGTCCAGCGGACGGCCCTCCATGTCGAAGCCCGGCCGCAGGTCCTCCGCCAGTTCCTGGAACCAGGCGCGGGTGACCTGGCCACGGGGGCCGGAAGCTCCGCCCCCGCGGACCACCCGGAGGCCGGTCTCGATGATGGTGGTGAGGTGGTCCACTTCCTCGCTGATCTTCAGCAGCTCCTCGTCGGCCCGATCCGGGCTCAGGCGGCCCAGGCGCAGGGAATCGCAGCGGAACTTCAGGATGGCCAGGGGCGTCTTGAGGCTGTGGGTCATGGAGGCCAGGCGGTCCCCGTCGAGCATGGCCCGGCGGCGGGTCCGGTGCCGCAGCCAGAGGCCCAGCAGAATGGCCACCCCCACCAGGGCCGCGATACCTGAAACAGTCCAGTACTGGCGCTTCAGGGTCTTCCGGAAGGCTTTCTGCTGGGCGTCGAACCCCACGCCCCCCAGGTTCCAGCCGTCGCCGAAGGCATTGGTTTTGGTGGCCGTGCCCAGGGGCAGGGTGGCAAGGCGCTGGGGATCGGCCTGGATGTTGGGTTCGGCGCCCCAGGGCTGGGGTTTCAGGTCATTGCGCTCGAGGTCGGTCTCCCGGACCAGGCCCATGCGCAGGGCCGGGTTGGGCGCCAGGGAGGCTTCCAGCTCGCGCTCGACTTCGGGGGACCCCGGCCGCCACCGCTTGACGACCAGCCAGCGGTCGGACAGGAGGACGACAGTGGCGATCTTCCCGAAGTCGGGATCCTGTTCCCGGGGCGGGTTCCACTCGAAGCGCTGGGCCATCTCGGCGTGGGCCATCCAGCCCAGGTACTGCTGGGTCAGGACTGGATCCCGCGGCTGCACGAGCCGGTCCCCGTCCCGGACCCAGAGCCGGCGGCCCTCGAAGCGGTCCAGGAGGGCCACCACGAGGGGTTGACCTCCCAGAAAGCGGCGGACGTCGGGCTCGTCTCCTCCTTGGAGGGTGTGGAGGCTGGGCATGCTCTTCCAGTGGCGTTCGACGGCCTCGAAGTCCACCCAGTGGGCTTCCATGTAGGCCTGCCGGGCGTTGTTGAGCTGATCCAGGCGGTAGTACCGGGGCGCGGCGATGAGCATGGCCGCCGTCGCGAGGCCCGCCAGCAGGAGCAGGGCGATGCCGCTGCGCTGCTGCAGGCGCTGCCAGCGCGAGAGCCCCAGGCCGGGGTGGAGGATGCGGAAGCGGGAGGCGCGGTGGCGATACATGGGGGCTCGGCGGAAGGGAACCCCTAGATTAGCGCCTGTCCCGGCGCTTCATCATCCGAGGGCCAGCATCCGCTCCAGGGGCTGGAGGGCCTTCACCCGCAGGGCCTCGTCCAGGCGGATCTCGGGCTTCAGGTCCCGCAGGCAGAGGTAGAGCTTTTCCAGGCTGTTGAGCTTCATGTAGGGGCAGAGGCTGCAGTTGCAGCCGCTGTCGGCGGGGGCGGGGATCAGCTCGGCGTCCGGCCGCCGCTGGCGCATCTGGTGGAGGATGCCCGCCTCGGTGGCCACGATGAAGGCCTTGGCGCTGTCTTTGGCCACGAAGTTGAGCAGAGCGGCCGTGGAGCCCACGAAGTCCGCCAGCTGGCTCACGGTGGCGTCGCACTCGGGGTGGGCGATGAGCTTCGCCTCCGGGTGCAGGGCCTTCAAAGCCGCCAGGCGCTTGGCCGTGAACTGCTCGTGGACGATGCAGAAGCCCGGGAACAGGGCCATGTCGCGGCCGGTCTGCTTCATGACCCACTTGCCCAGGTGGCGGTCGGGCGCGAAGACGATCTTGCGATCCTTCGGCAGGCTCTCCACCACGCGCACGGCATTGCTGCTGGTGCAGATGACCGTGCTGAGGGCCTTCACGCCGGCGGAGCAGTTGATGTAGCTGACGACGTCGTGATCCGGGTACTGCTTCAGCCACTCGGCGAAGTAGTCCGCCGGGCAGCGGTCCGCCAGGCTGCAGCCGGCGTCCATGTCGGGGATGACCACGGTCTTGCCGGGGTTGAGGATCTTGGCGGTCTCGGCCATGAAGTGGACGCCGCAGAAGGCGATGACGTCGGCGTCCGCCTTGGCGGCCTGCTGGCTGAGCTGGAGGCTGTCGCCCACGAAGTCCGCCAGGTCCTGGATTTCGGGCTCCTGGTAGTAGTGGGCCAGCAGGACGGCCCGGCGTTCGGCCTTGAGGCGCCGGATCTCGGCGGGCAGGTCGATCCCCGCGGGGATGCTCTCGAGGTCGGGGACGTAGGGGGCGGTCAGGTCCATGGCTCCATTCTAGGGCTTCTCCAGGAAGCTGCGGATGCGCTCGCCTGGGCCCTCGTGGTCGAAGGCTTCCGCAAAGACGGCGCGCTCCCAGGCCAGGGCGCCCGGGCGGGGCACCTGCTCCTGATGGGCCTGGAGATCCCCGAGCAGAAAAAGCGCCCGTTCACAGGCAGGAAATCCTGTTTCCACACCGGGGATTCGGCTATGCTGGGGGCGGATCGCAGGATCCAAGTGGATGTGGGAATCCGATGGCTGCCCCTGAGGGGTGGACATCGGTCCATCTTTATTTAAATTCATGTTTCATCGTCCGAGGGGGGGACACACATGGCCAAGGCGCCGGCGCCAGACACTTCGAGCATCTCACGGCTGGATCAGATCAAGATCAGCCAGTACTTCGGCTGCAACACCTTCAGCGAGCGCACCATGCGCGACCGGTTGCAGAAGGATGTCTACAAGGCCTACCGCCAGGCGCTCAAGCGCGGCGAGGCCCTGTCGCCCGAAGTGGCCAAGAGTGTGGCCCAGGCCATGAAGGACTGGGCCCTGGAGCAGGGCTGCACCCACTTCACCCACTGGTTCCTGCCCATGACCGGCGCCACCGCCGAGAAGCACGACGCCTTCATCGCCTGGGACGAGCCAGGCCAGGTCATCGAGCGCTTCAGCGGCGGCCAGCTCATCCAGGGCGAGCCCGATGCCAGCTCCTTCCCCAGCGGCGGCCTGCGCGCCACCTTCGAGGCCCGCGGCTACACCGCCTGGGATCCCGCCAGCCCGGCCTTCCTCATGGAAGGGCCCCTGGGCAAGACGCTCTGCATCCCCACCGCCTTCGTCGGGTACCACGGCGAGGCCCTGGACCACAAAGTGCCCCTGCTGCGCTCCATGGATGTCCTGTCCCGGCAGGCCGTCGAGGGCCTGGCCCACTTCGGCGTGAAGACCGATTCCGTCATCGCCCAGTGCGGTCCCGAGCAGGAGTACTTCGCCGTGGACCTGGAGCTGGCCCAGCAGCGGCCCGACCTCATGTTTGCCAACCGCACCCTCCAGGGGGCCAAGCCCCCCAAGGGCCAGGAGCTGGAGGACCACTACTTCGGCAGCATCAAGGAGCGCGTCCTCGGCTTCATGCAGGAGGTCGAGCTGGAGTGCTTCAAGCTGGGCATCCCCGCCAAGACCCGCCACAACGAGGTGGCCCCCAACCAGTTCGAGATCGCGCCCATCTACGAGGCCGCCAACATCGCCAGCGACCACAACCAGCTGCTCATGGAACTGCTCAAGTCCGTGGGTGAGCGGCACGGCCTGGCTATCCTGCTCCACGAGAAGCCCTTCGCCGGCGTCAACGGCAGTGGCAAGCACGTGAACTGGAGCCTGGCCACGGATGAGGGCCAGAACCTGCTGGAGCCCGGCCAGACGCCCGAGGAGAACCTGCAGTTCCTCTACTTCCTCAGCGCCACGCTGAAGGCCATCCACACCCACGGCGGCCTGCTCCGCGCCGCCATCGCCAGCGCCGGCAACGACCACCGCCTGGGCGCCAATGAGGCCCCGCCGGCCATCATGTCCGCCTTCCTCGGCGCCCAGCTCAGCCACATCCTCAATGCCATCGAAAAGGGCGATGCGGCGGATGCCTCCACCCAGCGCATCCTCGACCTCGGCATCGGCAACCTGCCCCGCATCGAGAAGGACGCCACGGACCGGAACCGCACCAGCCCCTTCGCCTTCACGGGCAACAAGTTCGAGTTCCGCGCCGTGGGCTCCAGCCAGCCCATCGCGCTGCCCCTGACCGTGATCAACGCCGCCGTGGCCGAAGCGCTTGAAGGCCTCAACGCCAAGCTCGACGCTGAGATCAAGGCGGGCAAGGAGCACAAGGCGGCGGTGCTGGCCGTGGTGCGCCAGGCCATCATCGAGACCAAGGCCATCCGCTTCGAGGGCAACGGCTATTCGGACGACTGGAAGGTGGAGGCGGAGCGCCGCGGCCTCCCCCACGCCAAGGACACGGTGGCCGCCCTCCATATCTGGGAAGCCGCGGCCTCCAAGGCCGTGTTCACGAAGTCCGGCATCCTCTCCGAAGGGGAGCTGGAGTCCCGCGTCCACATCCGCCACGAGCAGTACCAGAAGGCCATCGCCATCGAGACCCAGGTCCTGCGCGAGATGGCGGAAACCCAGATCCTGCCGTCCATCACGGCGGACCTCGGCGCCCGCGCCAAGAGCCTGGGCCGGCTGGCCGCTGTGGGCATCGCCGTGCCGGACAGCCTGAAGGCCGCCCTCCAGTCCCAGGCCACGCTGACCGGTGAAGCGCAGGATCGGCTCGCCGCCATGAAGGCCGCCCTGGCCAAGGCAGAGGCGATGGAAGACAACCACGCCCGCACGGAGGTTTTCGGCAAGCAGGTCAACGAGGCCAAGCATGCCCTCCGCGAGGTGCTCGATCACCTGGAAGAGGCCTGTGACGCCGACCTCTGGCCCCTGCCCAAGTACTGGCAGCTGCTGTCCCCGCTGCTCTAGCTGTTCCAGTCCTCACAAAAAACGGGCCGCGATCGCGGCCCGTTTTTTGTGAGTTGAAGAAAGCCTACCGGCCGAAGCGGAACACGGCGCTCACCTGGGCCCAGGTGGCGGTGTCGTAGCCGAAGCCGTCGTTGCCGTTCTTGTCCACGAAGATCTGGTTCAGGGTGCCTTCGAGGGAGAACGTCTTGTTGAAGGTGTAGCCGCCACCGCCGCGGACGCCGATCTTCCCGCTCTGGCTGGCGCTGCCGCTGACACGGAAGCCGCCGCCGGTGGTGAACTCGTACTCGTCTTTGATGCTGTTGATGGAGGCGCCGGCGATGGTGTACCAGCCCTGGCTGGGGCCCTGGAAGTGATAGACCCAGTCAGCGCCGACCTGGAAGATCTTGTAGTCGTTCTGGGCGTCCGTGAAGCCGCCCCAGCCGGAGCCCGGGAGGTTGTGGTAGGTCAGCTGGCCGCGGACCTGGTGGTGCGGGGTGAGGTTGAAGTCGATGTGGCCGCCGATGTGGGCGCCGAAGAACTGGTTGGTGCCGAGATCGGACTTGTCCTTCAGGTCCCCGACCGGCAGGGAAAGCCCCGTCTGCAAGCCGCCAGTGATGTCCTGGGCGGCGAGGGGCAGGCCCAGCAGAGCGAGGGAAAGGGCAATGCGATGACGCATGAAACCTCCGGCAAAAACGGGCCTCAAGACAAGGCCAATCCCAGCCTACCGAGGATTTGTAACGGCCGGATCATCCGAAGGATCTACCCGCCTTGGCTATTCGAGGGTGACGCCGCGCCCGCTGCGGATGCGCTGCTCGATGCGCGAGGTGCTGTGCCCCGGCAGAAAGGGGATGAGCGCCAGCTTTCCACCCCGGGCCTCCACGATCTCGCGGCCCACCACGGTGGCGGGCGTGTAGTCGCCGCCTTTCACCAGCACGTCGGGCTGGAGCGCCGTGATGAGTTCCAGGGGGGTGTCCTCGTCGAAGCGGATGACCGCATCCACGCTGCGCAGCCCCAGCAGGATGGCGGCCCGGGCCGCCTCATCCTGGAGGGGCCGGCCCGGCCCCTTCAGCCTCGCCACGGAGGCATCGCTGTTCAGACCCACCACGAGGAAATCGCCCAGGGCCCGGGCATCCGCCAGATACTGGACGTGGCCCGGATGGATCAGGTCGAAGCAGCCGTTGGTGAAGCAAAGCACCTTCGGGCGGGGGACCGCCGCCAGGAAGGCTTCAGGGCTCTGGAAGAAACGGGTCGGTGACGGCATCGAAGGGACCGGAGTAAAATGATCGGTTCAGGGAGAAGTCCCGGGAGAAGTCTGCCATGCCCCTCTACGAGTACCGATGTGAAGCTTGCGGCCAGCCCGAAGAGAAGCTGGAGAGCCTGTCCGCGCCCGAGGTGCATGCCTGTCCGGCCTGCGGGGCGGCGGCCGGCATGAAGCGCCAGGTGTCCGTGGCCGCTTTTTCTCTGGCGGGGGGTGGCTGGTACAAGAGTGCGGCCTCCGAGCCCGTCGCCTCGGCCCCTTCGACTCCGGAAGCCCCCAAGAGCGGCCATGGCTGCGCCGCTGGTGGCTGCGGCTGCCCCCTGGCGGGGTGATGCCGGTCTCTTGTCCCCGGTTGATGCGTTGACTTTCGGGGGCTTTCCGATAGCCTAGATGGTTCCGGTCCCGTGGACCGGCGCAGGATTTCATCCGTCCGACGTTCTCCGAAGCCCCCATCGCGGCGAACCTCTCGGGCCCAGGCCCGGATCCACCGGCGCCTTCCTTGGAGGATGGTGTGCCTACCATCAATCAGCTGATCCGCACTGGACGGAAAACCTTCCAGAACAAGACCAAGAGCCCCGCGCTCGACGCCTGCCCGCAGAAGCGCGGCGTGTGCACCCGCGTGTTCACCACCACGCCGAAGAAGCCGAACTCGGCCCTCCGCAAGGTGGCCCGTGTGCGCCTCACCAACGGCATCGAGTGCACGACCTACATTCCTGGCGTCGGCCACAACCTGCAGGAGCACAGCATCGTGCTCATCCGCGGCGGCCGTGTGAAGGACCTGCCCGGCGTGCGCTACCACGTGGTGCGCGGCACCCTGGACGCCACCGGCGTTGCGGGCCGCAACCAGTCCCGTTCCAAGTACGGCGCCAAGCGCCCCAAGGCTGGCGCCGCGCCGGCCAAGAAGAAGTAGGGGGTAGACCATGGCCCGCCGTTCCGCACCCGCCAAGCGTGAGATCCTCCCGGATCCCGTCTACAACAGCCTCGTCGTCTCCAAGTTTGTGAACATCCTCATGGAGCGCGGCAAGAAGGCCACCGCCGAGCGCATCCTCTACGGCGCACTGGAGATCGTCTCCAAGAAGTCCGGCGAGGAGGCCCTGGAGGCCTTCCAGAAGGCCCTCAACAACATCAAGCCCTCGGTGGAAGTCAAGTCCCGCCGTGTGGGCGGCGCCACCTACCAGGTGCCCGTGGAGGTTCCCCAGAACCGCCGCGTGTCCCTGGCCATGCGCTGGCTGAAGACCTACTCCGCCTCCCGCGGCGAGCGCACCATGCGCGACAAGCTGGCCGGCGAGATCCTGGATGCCATGAACTTCCGTGGCGCCGCGATCAAGAAGAAGGACGACGTCCACAAGATGGCCGAGGCCAACAAGGCGTTCGCGCACTTCCGCTGGTAGCAGCCCATCTGAACGGAAGGAGCCGCCTGCTGGGCGGCTCCTTCCGCGAAGGTCTTTGAAGAAGCACCCCCGACTCTGATTCCGTTTTGACCCTTTCAGGAGGCCGCTGTGGCCCGCCAGACTCCCCTCGAGCGCTACCGGAACATCGGCATCATGGCGCACATCGATGCCGGCAAGACCACCACGACGGAGCGCATCCTCTTCTACACCGGCAAGATCCACAAGATCGGCGAGGTGCATGAGGGTGCGGCCACCACTGACTGGATGGTGCAGGAGCAGGAGCGGGGCATCACCATCACCTCCGCCGCCATCACGGCCGCCTGGACGCCCCAGACCGGCCAGCTGAAGGGTGTGGAGCACCGCATCAACATCATCGACACCCCCGGCCACGTGGATTTCACGGCCGAAGTGGAGCGCTCCCTGCGCGTGCTGGACGGCGCCTGCGCCGTGTTCTGCGCGGTGGGCGGCGTCGAGCCCCAGTCCGAGACCGTGTGGCGCCAGGCTGACAAGTACGGCGTGCCCCGCATGGCCTTCGTGAACAAGATGGACCGTCCCGGCGCCGATTTCTTCCGTGTGGTCGAGATGATGAAGACCCGCCTGAAGGCGCGGCCCATGCCGATCCAGGTGCCCATCGGCGCCGAAGAGGATTTCAAGGGCGTGATCGATCTCGTCATGATGAAGGCCCTCACCTTCGATGAAGGCGACAAGGGCTTCAAGGTGCTCTACAGCGAGATCCCCGCGGATCTGCTGGACACCGCCAAGGAGTGGCGCGAGAAGATGATCGAGATGGTCGCCGAGACCGACGACACGCTCATGGACAAGTATCTCGGTGGCGTCGAGCTGACCGAGGAAGAGCTCCGCAGCGGCATTCGCAAGGGCTGCATCGAGTTGACCTTCACCCCGATGATGTGTGGCTCCGCCTTCAAGAACAAGGGCGTCCAGCCCATGCTCGACGCGGTGGTGAGCTACATGCCTTCGCCCCTGGACATCGCCGCCATCAAGGGCGTCGATTCCGACGGCAACGAAGTGGAGCGCAAGGCCGAAGACAAGGAGCCCTTCTCGGCCCTCATCTTCAAGATCATGGCGGATCCCTTCGTGGGCTCGCTGGCCTTCATCCGCGTGTATTCCGGCGTCCTCGCCGCGGGCTCCGGCGTCTACAACGCCGCCAAGGGCCGCCGCGAGCGCATCGGCCGCCTGCTGCAGATGCACGCCAACAAGCGCGAGGACATCGAAGAGGTCCGCACGGGCGACATCGCCGCCGCCGTGGGCCTGAAGGACGTGCTCACCGGCCAGACCATCTGCGACGAGAACCACCCCGTGATCCTCGAGTCCATGGACTTCCCGGATCCCGTGATCCAGGTGGCCATCGAACCCAAGACCAAGGCCGACCAGGAGAAGATGGGCGTCGCCCTGAGCCGCCTGGCCCAGGAAGATCCCACCTTCAAGGTGAAGTCCGACCCCGAGACGAACCAGACCATCATCGCCGGCATGGGCGAGCTGCACCTTGAGATCATCGTCGATCGCATGATGCGCGAGTTCAAGGTCGAAGCCAACGTGGGCAAGCCCATGGTGGCCTACCGCGAGACCATCCGGAAGCGTGTGGAATCCGAGGGCAAGTTCGTGCGTCAGTCCGGCGGCCGCGGCCAGTACGGCCATGTGCGCATGTATGTCGAACCCAACGAAGCCGGCAAGGGCTACGAGTTCATCAACGACATCAAGGGCGGCGTGATCCCCAAGGAATACATCAAGCCCATCGACCAGGGCATCCAGGAGGCCATGCAGTCCGGTGTCCTCGCGGGCTACCCCTGCGTCGACATCAAGATCACCATCTACGACGGCAGCTACCACGACGTGGACTCCAACGAAATGGCGTTCAAGATCGCCGGCTCCATGGGCTTCAAGGCGGGCTGCGAGAAGGCCTCCCCCGTGATCCTCGAGCCCATCATGGCCGTCGAGGTCGTGGTCCCCGAGGACTACATGGGTGACGTCATCGGCAACCTGAACAGCCGCCGTGGCCGCATCGAGAACATGGAAGACCGGGCCGGCGTCAAGGTGGTCACCGCCAAGGTGCCCCTGGCCGAGATGTTCGCCTACTCGACCACCCTGCGCGGCATGACCCAGGGCCGCGGCAACTACACCATGCAGTTCTCGCACTACGAAGAGGCTCCCCGGAACGTGGCCGAAGAGATCGTGGCCAAAGTTAAAGGCGCTAAGTAGTTCTTTTCTCCACTCCAAAACGGGCTTCGCCCGTTTTGGAGATAGCTAAAAGCTTTGTTTGCAACTCCAGCCCCCACGGGGGTGAGGCCGTCCCCCGAACCGAAAGGTTGCCGGGCCTCTTGATCCACCGCTTCCTCCTCCGGGAGGTCGTGCGTTCTCTCAAATAGCCGTTGAATTTCCAGCGGCTTTTGTTATGCTGATCAGCCCTGTCCCCGTCTGCGGGACGGATCCATACGGGCGGTCAGCGCCCCACGTCTATGGACGGTCACCGTCCCAATGGAGTGAGCATGAAAGACAACATCCGCATCCGTTTGCGTGCCTTCGACCACCGTCTGCTCGATCAGAGCACCCGCGAAATCGTGGACACCGCCAAGCGCACGGGCGCCTCGGTGGCTGGGCCCATCCCCCTCCCCACCCGGACGAACAAGTACACCGTGAACCGTTCCCCCCACGTGGACAAGAAGAGCCGGGACCAGTTCGAGATCCGCACGCACAAGCGGCTCCTCGACATCCTGAACCCGACTCAGAACACCGTGGACACTCTCATGCGCCTGGACCTGCCCGCTGGCGTCGACGTGGAGATCAAGGTCTTCAGCCGTCAGGGCAACCGGTAGAGGGGGGAGAAAACATGTCCAAAGGAATCATCGGCAAGAAGCTGGGGATGACCCAGATCTTCAATGAGCAGGGCCAGGTCGTCCCCGTGACGGTCATCCAGGCCGGCCCCTGCGTGGTCGTGCAGCGCAAGACGTCCGCCAAGGACGGCTACGAAGCCATTCAGATCGGCTTCGTGGACCCCAATGGCGGCAAGCGCGCCTCCAAGGCTGAAAAGGGCCACTGCGAAAAGCTCGGCGTCGCCCCGGTCCGCGTGCTCCGCGAGATCAAGGTGGATGCCTCTGACGCAGCCAAGCCCGGCGACAGCGTCCTGGCCAGCGCCTTCGAGGCGAAGACCAAGGTCAATGTCACCGGCACCAGCAAGGGCAAGGGTTTCGCCGGCGTCATCAAGCGGCACCACTTCGCCGGCGGCCGCGCCACCCACGGCTCCATGTTTCACCGCGCGCCTGGCTCCATCGGCCAGTCCAGCTATCCCAGCCGCGTGTTCCCCGGCATCCGCATGCCCGGCCACATGGGCGATGCCCAGGTGACTGTCCGCAATCTGGAGATCGCCAAGGTGGACGTCGAGAACAACCTGCTGCTCATCAAGGGCGCCGTCCCCGGCCCCAAGGGTGGGTACATCGTGATCAAGCAGGAGGCCTGAGATGACAGCGTTTCAGCACCCCGTCCTCAACCTCGAGAACAAGCAGGTCGGCACCGTCGATCTGCTGCCTGAGGTCTTCAAGCTCGAAGAGCTGAACAACCACCTGATCTGGGAGGCGGTCCGCCACTTCCTGGCCAAGCGCCGTGCTGGCACGGCCAAGACCAAGGACAAGTGGGAAGTCAGCGGTTCCGGCAAGAAGCTCTGGAAGCAGAAGGGCACCGGCCGCGCCCGCGTGGGCTCCATCCGCAGCCCGCTGTGGAAGGGCGGCGGAACCACCCATGGTCCGCACCCCCGCTCTTACGATTACGCCTTCCCCAAGAAGGCCCGGCGCGCCGCCCTGCGCAACGCGCTGTCCGCCAAGTTCGTGAGTGGCCAGGTCATGGTGGTCGAGAACTGGGATGTCGCGTCCCACAAGACCAAGTCCCTGATCCAGACCCTCGGCAAGCTCGGCGTCACCGGCTCCGCGCTCCTCGTGGGCACCGAGGCCAGCGAGAAGCTCTCCCTGGCCGCCGGCAACAACCCGAAGCTGCGGACCATCGAGAGCCTGGGCGTGAACGTCTATGAGCTCCTCAAGTACGACCAGGTGATCTTCTCCAAGGAAGCTGTCCTGGCCCTCCAAGAGGTGGTGAAGCCATGACCAAGATTTTTGACGTGATCCGCAAGCCCCTCCTCACGGAAAAGGGCCAGCTCCTGCGGGAGAAGAACATCCAGGTGTTTGAAGTTGCCACCTGGGCCAGCAAGCACCAGATCCGGGAAGCCGTGGAGCTCCTGCTCCAGTCCAAGGTGAAGGCCATCCGCACCGTGCGGATCCCGAGCCGGACCAAGCGGCTGGGCCGTTTCGTGGGGACTTCCAGCCCCCGCAAGAAGGCCTATGTCGAACTCGCCGAGGGCGCCCCCGCGTCCGAATAGGCGACGACAACCCTTTCATGGCGGACGGAAAAGCTTTGCCCACTATCGCCCGCCCCTTTCAACCCTGAGGCAAGAGGACAACCATGAGCATCAAGCAGCTCAAGCCAACGACCCCCGGTCAGCGCGGCATGTCCAAGTTCGGCTTCGAGGAAATCACCACGGACGTTCCCGAACGTTCCCTGATTGCCAAGAAGAACCGCACTGGCGGCCGTTCCAACACCGGCCGGATCACCACCCGCCACATCGGCGGCGGCCACAAGCGCCAGTACCGCATCATCGACTTCAAGCGCAACAAGCTCGAGGTGCCCGCCAAGGTGGCCACCATCGAATACGATCCCAACCGCACCGCCCGCATTGCCCTGCTGGTCTATTCCGACGGTGAGAAGCGCTACATCCTGGCCCCCGATGGCCTGGAAGTGGGCCGCATCGTGGTGGCCGGCAAGAACGCCGACATCCTGGTGGGCAATGCGCTCCCCCTGCGGAACATTCCCGTGGGCAACACGGTGCACAACATCGAGATGAAGCCCGGCAAGGGCGGCCAGATCGCCCGCGCCGCGGGCACCTTCGCCCAGCTCGTGGCCAAGGAAGACGACTACGCCCAGCTCCGCATGCCCTCGGGTGAGATCCGCAAGATCCACCTGGAGTGCTACGCGACCATCGGCACCGTCGGCAACCTGCAGCACGAGAACATCCAGATCGGCAAGGCGGGCCGCACCCGTTGGAAGGGCATCCGCCCGACTGTCCGCGGTGTGGTCATGAACCCCGTCGATCACCCGCACGGCGGTGGTGAAGGCCGCACTTCCGGTGGCCGTCACCCTGTGACGCCCTGGGGTCAGCCGACCCGCGGCTACAAGACCCGTGGCAACCGTCGCACGGACAAGTTCATCGTCAAGCGGATCAACTAGGAGGCACGACAATGGCACGTTCCCTGAAAAAAGGCCCGTTCATTGACGCCCACCTCCAGAAGAAGGTGGAAGTCGCCCAGGCGGCCAACGACAAGCGCGTGATCAAGACCTGGTCCCGCCGGTCGACGGTCGTCCCGCAGATGATCGGACTGACCCTCGCC
>DASXVC010000104.1:0-25503 GCA_036504495.1 Geothrix sp. | reverse complement strand
ACTCCCGTTCTTTGGAGCGCAGCATGGCTTCCTTCGATCTCCTCGTCATCGGCTCCGGCCCCGGCGGCTACATCGCCGCCATCCGCGCCGCCCAGCTGGGCCTGAGCACGGCCCTGGTGGAGAAGGATCCGGGTCTGGGGGGCACCTGCCTCCACCGCGGCTGCATCCCCGCCAAGACCTGGCTGGAGAGCGCCCATCGCTTCGAGCAGATGCAGGTGGCCGACGACTACGGCATCGACGGCGTGGACGCCAAGGCCCTGAAGCCCAACCTCGGCACCATCGTGAAGCGCAAGGGCCGCATCGTCCTGAAGAACGCCAAGGGCATCGAGTTCCTCATGAAGAAGAACAAGGTGACCGTGCTGAAGGGCTTCGGCAAGCTGCTGGGCGGCGGCAAGGTGGACGTGGCGGGCGAGGTGCACGAGGCCAAGCGCATCATCCTGGCCACGGGCTCCGCCCCCAAGGACATCCCCGGCCTGGAGACCGATGGCCAGCGGGTCATCAACAGCGATCACATCCTGGACCTCACCGAGCTGCCGAGCCACCTCGTGATCCTGGGCGCCGGCGCCATCGGCGTGGAGTTCGCCTCCGTCTTCAGCCGCCTGGGCTCCAAGGTCACGCTCGTCGAGTTCATGGACACGATCCTGCCGCTCGAAGACGAGGACATCGGCCTCGAGCTGATCAAGATCTTCCGCAAGACCTACAAGATGGACGTCCGCACCAAGACCAAGATCACCCGCATCGAGAAGCGGGCGGACGGTGTGGCCTGCTTCCTCGAAGGCGAGACACCGGGCGAGGTGGTGGGCAGCCACCTGCTGGTGGCCGTGGGCCGCGCGCCCATGGTGGAGGGCATCGGCCTGGAGAAGACCAAGGCCCAAGTGGACCGCGGCTGCGTGGTCATCGACAAGTTCATGCAGACCGGCGAACCCGGCCTCTACGCCATCGGCGACATCGTGCGCACGCCCTGGCTGGCCCATGTGGCCAGCGACGAGGGCATCGTGGCCGCCGAGCACGCCGCCCAGAGCCTGGGCAAGGACGTGCACCCCCATCCCGTGCGCTACGACCGCTTCCCCGCCTGCACCTACTGCGATCCCGAGGTGGGCACCGTGGGCCTCAGCGAAAAGGCCGCCAAGGCCAAGGGCCACGACGTGCAGGTGGGCACCTTCCCCTTCGCGCCCATGGCCAAGGCCAATATCGTGGGCGAGCCCCACGGCTTCATCAAGATCGTGGCCGACAAGAAGTACGGCGAGATCCTCGGCATCCACATCCTGGGCCCCAAGGCCACGGAGCTGGTGGCGTCCAGCGTGGCCCTCATGGGCGGCGAGTACACGGTGAACGAACTCATCAACACCATGTATCCGCACCCGAGCCTCAATGAGGTCTTCCCCGAGGCCGCCCGCGCCGTCTACGGACGCGCCCTGAACATGTAGGGATCGCTCCCGCCATCGGGAGCACGGGGCGGCCGGGTCCGGCGGCCGGAGGATCCATCTGGAAGATGGCCTCCGGCTCCGATGCGGTAGAATGGATTTCTTCCCCCATCCAGGCGCTCCTGTGACCAGGCACCTCCTCCCGCTGCAGGACCCCACCCTGCTTCAGCACAAGGCCATGCAATCGATGTTCGATTGCTTCGAGGGGCTGTGCGAAGGCACGGTGATCGTCGACCGCGCGGCCCGGGTGGTCTGGATCAACGACCGCTATGCGGAGCGATTGCACATCGACCCCGTGGCGGCCCTCGGCCAGGACATCGAAGCCATCATCCCCAACAGCCTCATGCGCCAGGTGGTGGTCACCGGCCAGCCCATCCTCATCGACCTGCTCGAGGCGGCGGACCAGACCTTCGTGGTCATGCGCATGCCCGTCCGGGACGAGGATGGCGAGGTGGTCGGCGCCGTGGGCTTCGCCCTCTTCAGCCACTACGAGTCCCTCAAGCCCCTGTTCGAGCGGTTCTCCAGGCTCCAGACCGAACTGGCCCGGACCCGCAAGAAGCTCGCCGCGGCCCGGCGCACCAAATACACCTTCTCCTCCTTCATCGGGGACAGCCCCGCGACCATGGAGGTGAAGCGCCTCGCGCGGCGGGCCGCCGCCCTGAATGCGCCGGTGCTCCTCCACGGCGAGACCGGCACGGGCAAGGAACTCCTGGCCCAGGCCATCCACGCGGGAGGGGCCAGGGCCAGTCAGTCCTTCGTATCGGTGAACGTGGCGGCCATCCCCGAGACGCTCATGGAAGCCGAGTTCTTCGGTGTCGACCCGGGGGCCTTCACGGGGGCGGACCGCAAGCCCCGCCCGGGGAAGTTCGAGATGGCCCAGGGAGGGACCCTCTTCCTGGACGAGATCGGAGACATGCCGCTGGTGCTCCAGTCGAAGCTGCTGCGGGTCCTCCAGGAACACGAATGCGAGCCCCTGGGCTCCAACCGCGTCATCCGGGTGGATGTGCGCATCCTGGCGGCCACCAGCCGGGACCTGGAAGCCATGGTGGAGGAGGGGCTCTTCCGCAAGGACCTGTTCTACCGCCTGAACGTGCTGGACATTCCGCTGCCGCCTCTGCGCGAGCGGCAGGGCGATCTGGAACTGCTCTGCGAACACCTCATCGAGAAGATCGTGCTCGAGAACGGCACCTGCAGCCGGGAGCTGAGCCCCGAGGCCATGAACCTGCTGAGGCACCATGCCTGGCCGGGCAACGTGCGCGAACTGCAGAACGTCCTGGAAAGGGCGGTGATGAATACCGACGAAGCCCGGTTGGAGGTTTCCGATTTCCGGGGACTGGTGAAGGCCCCCTGCGGGCTGCCGGCCCCTCCTTCGAACTCGAGGTACGTGGATGCCATGGCCGAGGCGGAACGGCAGATCCTCCAATCGGCCCTGAAGGCGGCCGATGGCAAGGTCACGGAGGCTGCCCGCCGCCTGGGCATCGGCCGGGCCACCTTCTATAAACGGATGAATACCTTGCAGTGGCCGTCTTCGAATAGAGACATGTCTCCAAACGGAGACAAGCTTGAAAAGTGACTGGCCCCGCTTACTGGATGAGGCACAAAACCGGCATGGCAGGTCCAATTGGTCGAGGTCGCATCTCGATTCAGAGACATGCCGGATGGATGACCGTTCTTCTATTTATATGTTTTATGGGTAGTTATTAAACATATTGAACATGGCATCTCTATTGCTCTCAAGGTCGGGAAAGCCCCACCCAGGAGATGTCATGACGAAGGTTTCGACCTCGGCTGCCTTGGATCCGGTCCGCTTCCAGCGCCGGAGCAAGGTCGTCAGCGCCGCGGAGGCCGTGGCCTGCATCCGGGATGGGGACACAGTGGCCACGGGCGGGTTCGTGGGGATCGGCTTCGCCGAGAACATCGCCTGCGCCCTGGAGTCCCGCTTCCTGGCGACCGCCAGTCCCCGGGGCCTGTCCTTGATCTACGCGGCCGGGCAGGGCGATGGCAAGGATCGGGGCCTGAACCATTTCGGCCATGCGGGCCTGGTGCGTCGGGTGATCGGCGGCCACTGGGGCCTGGCCCCCAAGCTCCAGGCCCTGGCGTTCGCGGAGGAGATCGACGCCTACAACCTGCCCCAGGGCATCATCACGCACCTCTTTCGGGATATCGCCGCCGGGAAGCCCGGCACACTCTCCCGCATCGGGTTGGGGACCTTCGTGGATCCCCTGTTCGGGGGCGGGAAGATCAACCGACGCACCACCGAGGACCTGGTGGAACGCATGACCATCCACGGGCAGGACTACCTGTTCTACAAGGCGTTTCCCATCCAGATCGGCATCATCCGGGGCACCACCGCGGACCCCGACGGCAACATCACCATGGAGCGGGAGGCCCTGACCTTGGAGGCCCTGGCCATCGCCATGGCCGTGCACAACAGCGGCGGCAAGGTCATCGTCCAGGTGGAGCGGATTGCGGAGCGGGGCACGCTCCATCCCCGCCAGGTCAAGGTTCCGGGCGTCCTGGTGGACCACGTGGTGGTGGCCGAAAGCCCCGAGTACCACATGCAGACCTTCGGGGAGCAGTACAACCCGGCCTACAGCGGCGAGATCCGCATCCCCATGTCCTCCATGGGGCCCATGGACCTGAGCGAGCGGAAGCTCATCGCCCGCCGCGCGGCCATGGAGCTGAGGCCGGGGAGCATGGTGAACCTCGGCATCGGCATGCCGGAGGGCATCGCCTCTGTGGCCGTGGAGGAAGGCGCCTCGGACCTCATGACCCTCTCGACCGAGCCCGGCGTCATCGGCGGGGTCCCGGCCGGAGGCCTGAGCTTCGGCGCGGGATCCAATGCCGCGGCGGTCATCGACCAGCCTTCCCAGTTCGACTTCTATGACGGGGGCGGCCTCGACCTGGCCTATCTGGGGCTGGCCCAGGCGGACCGCCAGGGGAACCTGAACGTCAGCAAGTTCGGCACCCGCCTGGCCGGGGCCGGTGGCTTCATCAACATCTCCCAGTCCGCCAAGACGGTGGTGTTCGTGGGCACCTTCACCGCCGGAGGCCTGGAGATCGCCGTGGAGGATGGCCGCCTGGCCATCGTCAAGGAGGGGGGCGCGCGCAAGTTCATCCAGGAAGTGGAGCACCGCACCTTCAGCGGCGAGGTGGCCTACCGCCAGGGCCAGCGCGTGCTCTACATCACCGAGCGCTGCGTGTTCCGCCTGGTGGAAAAGGGGCTGGAGCTCATCGAGATCGCCCCGGGCATCAACCTCGACCGGGACATCCTCGCCCACATGGACTTCACACCGGCCATCGCCCCGGATCTCAGCCTCATGCCGGAGTGCATCTTCCGGGCGGAGCCCATGGGCCTCCTGGACCTGCTGGCCAAGGCCTGACGCGACCTCCACTCCGACCATTCAGCCCTTCTTCCTTTTCACCCCTCCCCCTATCCCAGGAGATCACCCATGGCTCAAGCAGCATCCCTCGCCGTTCCAGACCAGGAACACCGGCAGATCGTGAAGGTGGCCTTTGCCAGCCTGATCGGCACCTCCATCGAGTGGTACGACTACTTCCTGTACGGCACCGCCGCCGCGCTGGTCTTCAACAAGCTCTTCTTCCCCAACTTCGATCCCCTCATCGGCACCATCCTGGCCTTCGCCACCTTCGCGGTGGGTTTCATCGCCCGCCCCGTGGGCGGCATCGTCTTCGGCCACTACGGCGACAAGATCGGCCGCAAGAAGATGCTTTACCTGACCCTGATGATCATGGGCATCGCCACGGCCATCATCGGCATGCTGCCCACCTACACCTCCATCGGCATCTGGGCGCCCATCCTCCTGGTGACCATGCGCCTGGCCCAGGGTTTTGGCCTGGGCGGCGAGTGGGGCGGGGCCGTGCTCATGGCGGTGGAACATGCGCCGGCGAACCGGCGCGGCTTCTACGGCTCCTGGCCCCAGCTCGGCGCCTTCATCGGCCTGCTGCTCTCCACCCTGGTCTTCCGGGCCGCCTCCAAGCTGCCCGAGGCCGACTTCCTCTCCTGGGGCTGGCGCGTGCCCTTCCTGGCCAGCTTCCTGCTGGTGATCGTGGGCGTCTGGATCCGGATGACCATCGCCGAGTCGCCCATCTTCGAGAAACTGAAGGAGCAGAAGCAGGAAGCCAAGATGCCCATCATCGAGGCCATCACCAAGCACCCGAAGAACATCCTGATCGCCATGGGCGCCCGCTTCGCCGAGAACGGCCTGTTCTACGTCTTCACGGTCTTCTCGCTGACCTACATCTCGACCCACCTCAAGGTCCCCCGGGTGATCGGCCTCAACGGCCTGCTCTGGGCCGCCTTCTTCGGCATCTTCTTTTGCGCCGGATGGGGCGCCCTTTCGGACAAGCTCGGCCGCCGCCCGGTCTACATGTACGGCGCCATCGCCTGCGGCCTGCTGGCCTTCCCCTTCTTCTGGATGCTGGGAACCAAGGTGCCCTGGATCATCTCCATGGCCATCGTCATTCCCGTCTGCTTCGGCCACGCGGCGATGTACGGCCCGCAGGCCAGTTTCCTATCCGAGATGTTCTCGGCCCGGGTCCGCTACAGCGGCGCCTCCCTCGGCTACCAGCTGGCCTCGATCTTCGCCGGCGGCCTCTCGCCGCTGGTGGCCACCTACCTCCTCGCCAAGGGCGTCGAGGCTGGCAAGGGCCCGGCCTTCATCGCCTATTACATGATCGGCCTGGTCGCGATCACCGTCGTTTCGGTGTACTTCGCCAAGGAAACGCACAAGTCCGGCATCCACGAATAGGCTCCGGGCATTTTGCCCATGAGCTTGCATCCCCGCCGGACCATCCCCGGATGGCCCGGCGGAGATGCCTCGTTCAGGCGCCCTTCAGCAGCCGCTCCCTCAGCTCCGGGGACAGCTTCTTGTTGGGGCGGGCGCGCTCCCGGTCGAGCATGGCCCGGTACTTGGCGTTCTTGAGCAGCTCCAGGCCGCTCACTTTCTTCTCGCGGGCCTCGTTCGCGGTGGTTTCCAGCAGCTCGATGAGGTTCATCTTATAGAGCGCGGCCATCTTCAGGGCATAGGCGTCCGAGTCCACGGCGGCGCCCTCCGGCGTGGCATCGATGACTTCCTGGGCCAGCTTCAGGGCATGCTCCGGCCGGGCGTCCAACTGGGTGGCGGCCTCGTTGAGGACCACATCGTTGATGTGGGTGTTCACCGGGGGGAGGAGGGGTTCAGCCGGGCCTCGGTGAAGCCCGATCCAGGCCAGGGCCCCCGCGGCCACCAGGCCTCCGAGGAGGGCGAGGACCCAGGGCAGGCGGGGGCGGGAGGTCCCGCGGGGCACCGGGGAAGCGCTGCTGCGGCTGTGTCCGGGAAGGGCCACGGTGGCATCGTCCATGGGGGCGACCCAGGTGGGATTCTTCGCGGCGCGCAGGGCCTTGGCCGCCTCAGAGGCGCTGGCGAAGCGGGCTGCGGGATCCTTCGCCAGGAGACGGGCGGCCAGGCCCCTGACAGACGGGCTCACACCGTCGAAGACCACGTCCTCCAGCGGGCTCGGTTCGTCATGGATGATGGTGTAGACCACGGCTCCCGTGGTGCCGCCCCTGAAGGGTTTCTCGCCGCTGAGGCCCTCGTGGAGCATCACACCCACGGAGAAGAGGTCCGAGGCGGGCTGGGCCGTGCCGGTGCGCAGGTATTCCGGTGCCATGTAGGCCAGGGTGCCCACCACCTGGCCCGACTGGGTCAGGTCGCCACCGCTCAGCTTGGCCACACCGAAGTCCATGACCTTGGCGCGCAGCTCCCCATCCTCGCGCTGCACCATCACGTTGGTGGGCTTGATGTCGCGGTGGATGATGCCGTGCTTGTGGGCCTGGGCGAGTCCCTCGCAGACCTGGGCCAGGATCTCGAGCAGGTCGGAGGGCGTGAGCGCGTCCCGGGCCATCAGGGAGGCCAGGTCCTCACCCGGCACGTACTCCATCACCAGGTAGGCGAGATCGCCGTCCAGGCCGAACTCATGGACCGTCACCACGTTCGGGTGGTGGAGCAGGCCTGCGGCCTTGGCCTCGCGGGCGAAGCGCTGGCGCAGGTCGGCACCCCGCTCCACCCCCGCATCCAGGCCCACCAGGGCGGGGCGGATGGTCTTGATGGCCACCTCCCGCCCGATGCCGGGATCCGTCCCCAGGTAGACCTCTCCCATGGCCCCCTGGCCCAGGAGGCGGACGATCTCGAACTTGCCGATGTGGGTGCGCATGGGATTCCGGAATGAAGGCCCATCTTCGCAGAAGGTACCCTCAGCATCTCGCGCAGAAATGCGGCGGGGCCGGCAGCCGGGAGAGGCCTTCGAAGGCCAGCTCCCAGGCCCGCGCGGGCCCGCGGAAGGCGGTGGCTTCGAGGGTGAGGGGGCGCAGCGCGTGAAGCGGCGCGGGATCCCCGGGCAGGGGCAGGAAGGGGACCGGCTGGCCCGTGGCCGCGCGCAGGGCCATGCGCAGGGCGTTCGTGAGGGCCGTGCCCTCCGGCAGCACCAGGGGCGGCACACGCAGCTCGGCGCCTTCGGGCAAGGGCACGCCGGGCCAGAGGTCTGTTTCGAAGCCGCCATGTTCGGTGTGGTCCGGCGTCTCCCGCCACTCCGGGCGGCGGAAGGTCATCTTGCGGCGGGCCTTGTCCCAGTCCGCCAGGAACAGCTTCAGGTCCGCCTTCTCCAGGGGCCCCATGGGCGCCTTGGCCAAGGCCACGGGGACAGCCCGGGCGATGCGGCCCGGCATGCGCCGCACGAGCATGGGCTTCCCCTCCAGCCAGGGCAGACCCGCGTCCAGGGCGCAGACCAGGGCGCCGAGGCGGCGGCGGTGGACCTCCAGGGCCCGGGCCAGCTCCCCGCCCACCAAGGGAAGAAGGCAGAGGACGTTCAAGGCCACCCCCCGGGCCTGGACCGCCTTTGCGGCCTCCAGAGGCTCCCGCAGATCCTCCGCCGCGCGGCCCAGCACCAGGACCTGGGGCAGGCCGTGGCCTTGGACGCGTTCCACGAGAATGAGGCTGCCGCCGGGGGCCGACAGCACCGACCCGCCCAACTCCGCCGCGAGCTGCAGGGCGTGGGGGTTCATCCCAGGGCCTCCACCAGCTTCTCCCTGCGCCGGTCCAGGGCCGCGGCCGCCGCGGGCAGCAGGAGCAGGTGGGCGGTCAGCACCAGGCCGAAGAGGACCGCCATGCCCGGCACCAGCAGCCACGGTGAGGCCCAGGCCAGCAGCGCGTAGGCGCCGCCGAAGAGGCTGGCCCAGAACCCCGAGGTGGCCACGCTCAGCAGGCCCAGGGCGAAGGGCATGTTGTTGTTCTTGAGGCTGTCCATGGCCATGGGCCGCGGCGCCCAGGTGGACGTCCACTGCCCCACGGAGGTCTGAGCCAGGAAGATGCAGCCCATGAGCAGCATGCCGCCCAGGAGAGGGATGGGCCCCACGTGATCGACAGCCAGCAGCAGGCTCGCCAGCGTCAGGGCCTGGAGCCCCTGGTGGGCGGCCATGCCCAGCAGCTTCCCCTTGAGCAGGTCTTCGGGCCCCACGGGCAGGAGCAGCAGGCCCTTCACGCCGTGCCGGTCCAGGCCGAACTGGTTGAATACGAAGTTGTTCGCCACTAGGGACAGATAGGCGAAGGCCGCGGGCACGGTCCACAGGGGGTTGGCCTTGAATTGGGCGAAGGGGCCCTTCAGCAGCACCACGGTCATGAGGGGCATCAGGAAGGCGAAGCGGCCGAGGTGGCTGCGCATGATGGTCTGGAAATGGAGCCGGCCCAGGCCCTCCGCCGGGTGGCTGAAGCTCCACAGGCGGTCGGGTCCACGGGATTGCGGCGTGGCCGTGGCCCCGTTCGTCTCCCGCGCCATGATCCGGGCGCCCAGGACCATCACCAGCGCCAGCAGGCCCAGCGGGTAGAGGTGCAGGGCCAGGGCCGGGCCCCATTGTCCTGCCTGTGCCTTCGCCAAGCTCCGGGCGGCGGCGTGGGTGGGCAGGGCTTCCAGCACGCGAGCGACGCCTCGGCCCAGGGCCTGGACCTTCTCGATCTGGGCGGCCTGGAGGGACCGGGCGGGCTGTTCCCTGCCGCGCTTCGGCAGGGCGGGGGACATCAGGGTGGAGCCCAGCCAGGCCAGGATCGCGAGGCCCACCAGGGCCGTGCGGAGGCGCTTCACCAGGGCCGAAGCCAGGCCTCCCACCAGCAGCTGGAAGGCCAGCAGCATCAGCAGCGTTTCGAGAAGGAGCAGGGGGAGCAGCGGCAGGGTCCAAGGTGAGGCGGCGCCGAGGCCCAGCAGGAGCCCCATCAGGGCCAGGCCCATCGTCAGCGGCAGCATGTCCGCCAGACCTGCCGTCAGTTCCGCCAGGTAGAGGGTCCGCAGCCGCAAGGGGAAACCCCGGTAGGCCTCCCAGGCCAGCTCGCGGGCGCCGCCCAGCACCCCGCCGATGAGGCCACCCCCGAACCCGAGGAAGGCCAGCAGGGCGCCCAGGATCGTGATGGTGATGGGCCGGTCCAGGCGGCTGCCGAGCAGCCAGCCCAGGGCCCCGCCGCCCAGGACCAGGGCGAAGGCGCCAAGGAGGGAGAACATCCCCACCACCAGGGCCAGGGCCCAGGCCCCCTGCCGCCCCAGCTCCCGGGCTGAGCGGTTCCAGGTGGTCTGCCCGTGGGCGGCCAGCAGGGCCCGGAAGGGGCTCACAACCACGACAGCGCCCCCTTCTGCGCGCCGCCCACGAGCCCGACGAAGAGCTGCTCCAGGCTTTCGCCGCCCTGGCGGAGGTCGTCGAGGGAGCCGAAGCCCTTGAGCCGGCCCTCGTCCAGGATGGCGATGAGGGGGCAGAGCTTCTCCACCACCTCGAGGATGTGGCTGGTGAGCACCAGCGTCACGCCGCTCTGCTGCAGGCTCTGGAGGATGTCCTTGATGGTGCGGCTGGTGACGGGATCGATGCCTTCGAAGGGCTCATCCAGGAAGACGATTTTCGGCCCGTGGATGAGCGCCGCGCAGAGGGCCACCTTCTTCTTCATGCCGAAGCTGTAGTCCGCGATGAGGGTCTTGGGGCCCGGCGCCAGGTCCAGCGTGTCGAAAAGCTCGACCTGCCGCCCGTCGATGAGGGCGTCCGGCATGCCGTACATGCGGCCCACGAAGCGCAGGTACTGGGGGCCCGTGAGCATGTCCAGCAGGGCCATGTCCTCGGGCATGGCGCCGATCTGCCGCTTCACCGTCAGGGGGTCGGCCTCCAGATCCAGCCCCAGCACGCGGATGCGGCCCGAGGTGGGCTTGAGCAGGCCCGTCACCATCTTCAGCGTGGTGGACTTCCCCGCGCCATTCCGCCCCAGCAGGCCCAGGAAGGCGCCGGGTTCCAGCGACAGGCTGAGCCCTTCCACGGCGGTCTTGTCGCCGAAGCGCTTGGTGAGGTCCACGAGTTCGAGGGCGGGCATGCTTCGAGGGTAGCAGTGGGTCCCGGGGCATCCATGACGCGGGATCCCGATATACTTCGACGCCATGAAACCACGCGATGTCTCCCTGTTGCCCTTGCTGGCATTGCTAGCTTTGCTGGCTTTTTTGGCCTGCTCCAAGCCGGAGACGGCGCGGATGACCGGCGCGGCGGCCACGCCCCTGAGCGACCTCAACCTGGTGCGGACCAAGATCCCGGCGGCCCTGCTGGCGGCTCAGAAAGTCCCTTATGGAGTCCCGGTGGATCCGGGCTGCGAAGGGTTGATGGCCGAGGTCCGGCAACTGGACGCCGCCCTGGGCCCGGACCTGGACGCCCCTCCGGCACCCGGCAAGCCGAGTCTGGCCGAGCGTGGCCGGGCCGAGGCGGGCGGGGCGGCGCTTGACGCCATGAAGCACACGGCCGAAGGCCTGATTCCCTTCCGGGGCTGGGTGAGGAAGCTGACCGGAGCCGAGCGGTATTCCAAGCTGGTCACGGACGCCATCGCCGCAGGCATCGTCCGCAGGGCCTACCTCAAGGGGCTGGGACAGGCCCAGGGCTGCCTGGCCCCGGCGGCCCCCCTGCGGCCCTCACCCAAGGCATCCGTCGCCCCCGACAACGCCCAGGGTCTGACTCCCGGATGATCGGGGATCCACCGCCGCCCTCTGCCTACCTTGGGCGCTTCGCGGGGCTTCCCGGATGGGCTCAGGGGCGATGACGGGTCCTCAGCGGGCGATCCGGATCCAGAATGTGGTGCCCCCGGATCCGGTGTCGAAACCCACCTGTCCGTGGAGCACACTTTCCCCGAACAGCTTCATGGCATAGGTGCCCAGGCCCCGCCCGGCGGCGCCCTTGGTGCTGAAGGACCGCTGGAAGATGCGGCTCTGGACCTCTTCCGGGATCTGCCCCGGATTGTGGACCTGGAAACGGATGTGCTGCCCCTCGAGCCCGGCGGACAGGGTGATGGTTTCGCCCGTGAAGGACGCCTCCACCGCATTGACGGCCATGTTCAGCACCACCCGGGAGAGCAGCTCGGGGTCCGTGTGGATGGCACCTTCCGGGGCTGGAAGGATGGCTATCTTGCGGTCCCGGGCAAGGGCGTGGTGGTTCATCAAGTCGCCCACGTCCCGGAGAACCTCCAAGGGCAGGGTGGCGCGGGTCTTGGGTTTCAGCTGTCCGTGCTCGGCCTGGGCCATGGCCCGGTGGCTTCTCAATTCCCGGTCCAGCAGGTCGGTCAGATGGGCCAACTTCTTGGCCACGGACACCGGGTCGGTGGCGCCCAAGGCCAGCAGGTCCGACCATCCCCGGATGCCCTGCATGAGGTTCGCCACGTCGTGGTAGAAGAGGCGTTCGAGGGCTTCCTTCCGCTTGGCGGCGCTGAGGTCGTGCAGCACCACCGCGACGAACTGGTGGGGGCCCACCACCAGAGGGCTGGCCACGATCTCGAACTCTGCGCTTTCGCTGAGGCCGCCGTGCTTCAGGGAGAGGAGGCATTCCCCATGCACGGGCACCCCGGTGCGCTGCGCCTCCAGCACGGTGAGCACCGCCCCGCAGTGGGCGCAGGCATGACTGGTTCCGCAGCCGCTGGGCCCCTCGGGCACATGCACGCACCCGAAGAGCTCACCCGGGCGCCGGCCCATGATCGAACCGTCCTCCAGGTCCGTCACTTGCAGCATCCGGTCGTTGGTGGCGAGCACCTGGCGGTGGACATCCAGGATCAGCACCAGGCCGTCCAGGGCTTGCATGAGGAAGCCGGCCACGGGGTGGCCCAGGCAGGCCTCGGCTTCCAGGCGCAGTTCCTCCTGGCTTGCCCGCTCGGGAGGGGCGAAGTAGGTGGTGGCCAGCCCCTTCTTCTCGAGCGGGTCCTCCAAGAACATGGGAACTCCCTGGGGTTGGCGGTACGTTCCGGATTATGTCCCTCATTCTTCCTGGCGTTGGCCAAATTCCTGCGCCGCCCTCAGAAGCCGGTCGTGAAGCCTGGAGAGAAGGACCAAAGCCAGGCTGGCGCCGATGAGGGCGCAGGCCATGTCCCACTGTGTATCCCAGGGATCGCCCTGGGTGCCCAGGAAGGCATCGGCCGAACTGCCCGTCCATGCAGCGGTTTGCCCCTCCAGGAGCTCGTAGGCCGCGCTGAGCCCCAGCACCATGAGAAGCAGCACGAATACGGACCAGGGCCCCGGCTTCACGATGCCTTTGCGGAACAGGACCTCGCGGAAGACCAGGTGAACCGGTCCGCTCGGGGGGACCACCCCAGCAGCAGGAACGCCAAGGAGGTGAGCAGCAGGAGCGAGGCTGGGAGTCGGCTCGATGTCATGGATGGTTCCTGGGGTGTGTCCTCGCGGACGAGGATAGCAACCCGGCGGACCGCCTATGCTGGTGTGCAGGAGGACGACATGGATCTGGGCATTCGCGGCAAGGTGGCCATGGTGGCGGCGGGCAGCAAGGGGCTGGGCCGGGCCGCGGCCCTGGCCTTGGCGGCCGAGGGCTGTGCCGTGTCGGTCTGCGGGCGGAATGCGGAAGCGCTGGCCGCGGTGAAGGCCGAGCTGGAGGCTTTGGGTGTGCCCACCCTGACGGTGGCGGCGGACGTGTCCAAAGCCGAGGATCTGGCCCGCTGGCATCAGGCTACGGAGGCGGCGCTGGGCCCCGTGCAGATCCTCGTGACCAACACCGGTGGTCCCAAGGCGGCGGTCTTCGCGGATCTGTCCGACGGCGACTGGGCCGCCGGCGTGGACTCCACCCTCATGAACGTGGTGCGGATGTCTCGGCTCGTCCTGCCCGGCATGCGGGCCGCCCAGTGGGGCCGCATCATCCACATCACGAGCCTGGTGGCCAAGCAGCCCTATCCGCTGCTCACCATCAGTTCGACCCTGCGGGCGGGGCTATCCGGCCTCACCCGGACCCTGGCCATGGAGACCGCCGCGGCCGGCATCACCGTCAACGCCCTCCTGCCGGGCCACGTCATGACCGACCGGCAGGTCCACCTCGCCGAGGTGAAATCCGCCGCCGAGGGCATCACGATGGACGAGTACTTCACCCGCACCGCTGCGGGCATCCCCGCCGGCCGCATTGGCCGCCCCGAGGAGATCGGCGCCGTCATCGCCTTCCTGTGCAGCGCCCCGGCGAGCTACCTCACCGGCCAGAGCCTGCTGGTGGATGGGGGCCTCGTCCAAGGCACCTTCTAACGCAGAAACGCCGGCCATCCGGCCGGCGTTTCTGCGCAGGGGAAGAACTCTCAGCCCTTGATTCCGCTCACCGTCTCGAAGTAGTGCGCGAACGCCGCGATGCCGCCGCCGGCCTGCTCCCAGTCGTAGTTCTCGTTGGGGGCGTGGTAGCCGTGGCTGGGGAGGCTGAGGCCCAGGAAGAAGACCTCGCAGCCCAGGATGTCCTCCATGGTCTTCACGGCGCCGATGCTGCCGCCCTCGCGGGTGAAGGAGCAGGGGGCGTCGAAGGCGAACTTGTAGGCGTCCTTGATGGCCTCGGCGTAAGGGCCGGTGACATGGCCCTTGAAGGGTGCCAGGCCGTGCTCCTCGTGGAACTGCACGTCGGGGAAGCGCTCGTTCACGAAGTCGCGGATGCGGGTCATGGTCTTGGCCTCATCCATGTCCGGCACCAGGCGGCAGGAGAGCTTCACCTCCGCCCGGGGCGGCACGGCGCTCTTGATGCCGGGGCCCGTGTAGCCGCCCACGACGCCGTGGACTTCCATGGTGGGCCGGCCCCACACGCGCTTCATGACCTTGATGGGATCCTCCGTGCGCATGCCGGTGATCAGGTGGTCCTTCTTGAAGGTCTCCACGCTGAAGCCTGCGTTCGCCCACTCCTCCAGCTCCTGCTTGGAGGGCTTCACCACTTCGTCGTAGAAGCCGGGGACCTTCACCTTGCCGGTCTCGCCGTCCATCATGGCGGCGACCACCTTGATGAGCTCGGCCAGGGGATTGCGGGCCGCGCCGCCCACGACGCCGCTGTGCAGGTCGTGATCCGCGGTCTCCAACGTCAGCCGGAAGCCCTTGAGGCCCCGCAGACCCGCCGGGGTGCTGGGCTTGCCGCGGGTGATCCAGACCGTGTCGCTCACCACGATGGCGTCGGTCTTCAGCCGGTCCTTGTGCCGGTTCAGGCCGCCTTCGAAGCTGGGCGAGCCGATCTCCTCCTCGGTTTCCCAGAGGAAGTGGATGTTGAGGGGCACGCCCGCCCGCCGGGCCGCCAGGGCGCCGAAGAAGGCCGTCACCGCCGGGCCCTTGTCGTCCGTGCTGCCGCGGCCGCGGTAGGTATCGCCGTCCACCACGAAGGTGAAGGGCTCCGCCGTCCACTCGGGTTCATTGGCGGGCTGCACGTCCATGTGGTTGTAGACCGTGATGGTGGGCAGGCTGGGATCCTCGCCGAACCAGCCGTGGATGAGCGGATTGCCGCTGGTCTCCAGGATCTCGGCCTTGCCGCCGTGCCGCTCGAACAGCGCCCGCGCTGCCTCGGCCACACGCCGCACATCGCCCTGCCGGGCCGGGTCGGCGCTGATGGAAGGGATCTCCACCAGGGTTCTCAGCTCCGCCTCGAAGGCCGGGCGGCTCTCCTGGGCGAACCGGCCCAAGGCCTCGCGGGTGAGAAGGGATGGATTCATAGACGCTCCGGAAATGGTCAATCATCATCCCACATCCGGAAGTCCTGTCTATTAAGGGATCTAGAGGTATTCGATATCCTCAGCCCGGATAGCCGCCGGCCACCTTCAGCCCCGTCCATTCCGGCAGACCCAGGGCCAGGTTGAGGTTCTGCACGGCCTGCGCGGCCATGCCCTTGCCCAGGTTGTCCAGGGCCACCATGACGGCGCCGTGGCCATGCCGGGCCGCCACCGCGATGTCGGCAAAGGCGCTGCCCGTGGTGGCCGCCACCCGAGGCGACCCCTCCACGATCCGAACGAAGAAGCGGTCCTGGTAGAAGGCCTCGTAATGGGCCCGCAGGGCCGAGGGCTCGATTCCCGCTGGAAGCGGGAATTGAGCCGTGGCGAAAATCCCCCGCACCATCGGCGCGCTCTGCGGCACGAAGCTCAGGGGCGCGTCCCAGCCTTCGCTGGCCAGCGTGCGCAGCACCTCAGCCTCGTGCTGGTGGCTGAGCATCTTGTAGGCCCGGAAATCATTGGCCCGGGCCGGATGATGGGTGGTGTCCGAGGGTGCGGCGCCCGAGCCCGAGGAACCCGTGGCGGCAGTGACGGCCACGAAGGCGGGCTTCCAGGGGGCCAGCGGGAGCAGGGCCAGCTGCAGGGCCGTGGCGAAACAACCGGGATTGGCGATGCGCCGGGCGCCCTTCATGCGCTCGGGCTTCCAGTCCACCAGGCCGTAGACCCAGGCGGGATCCAGACGGAAGTCCGTGGAGAGGTCGATGACGATGAGGCGTTCCAGGAGGCCGTGGTCCCGTCCAGCCGCTTCGATTTCGGGCCAGAGCTTGCCCAGCTCCCCGTGCGGCAGGGCCGAGAACACCACGGGATGCGGGCTGGCAGCCAGGGCCGCCCAATCCGGCGCAGCCTCGAAGGTGCCTTCCACCAATCCCCGCAGGTTCGGGTGCTGGGCATGGAAGGGCTTACCCGCGTGGCTGCGGGCTGTGCCGCGAATGGAGGCGACCGCCGGGTGGCCGGACAGCCACCGCAGCAGCTCGCCCCCGCCGTAGCCCGACGCGCCGAGGATGAGGACATCGACTGAGGTCATGGGAAGTTCCGGAGAAAGATGTCTAACCACAGAGAACGCAGAGGGCGCAGAGAGAGACATCAGGTGCCATGATCTTTATCCTCTGCGATCTCTGCGCCCTCTGCGGTTAAAAGCATTTAGACCTTGGCCGAGATCTTGGGTTCGACCAGCCCCAGCACGAACTTGCCGAGGGCTTCGGCGTCGGCGCGGGCATTGCGGGCGGGAAGGCCCAGGGTGGCCACGAAGCGTTCGCCCACGCGGTTGTCCGTGGCGGGCCCCGCGATGAGGTCGGCCTGGATGCCGAAGGCGGACTTCAGGTGGTGGACGCCGCCGGCCGCGCCCACGGGGTCGTTGGCGCACAGGATGAAGGCGCCGCTCAGGGCCTTCAGCTCCGCGTCTTCGAGGATGGCCTGGACGCCGTACTCGCCCATGATGCCGTCGCCGGTCTCGGCCACGATGACGTCCACTCCGTGAGCCGCCAGCTCCGAGAAGATGATGTGGGACACGCCCGCGGCGCTGTCCGCGTCCGTGCACACGATGCCGGCATCCGTGAAGTCCAGGGCGACTTCTGCGCCGTAGTCCCTCATGGCCAGGGCATCGCGCATGAGCGATACACCCGTGAGCTTGCAGGCGCCCACGCGGTAGCCGGCCCGGCTGAGCTGGCGGATGGCGGCGCAGGCCGCGGCGGTCTTGCCCGCGTTCATGCAGGTGCCCGCGACGTACACCACGGGGCAGTGGGCGGAGAGGCCGGTGCCCTTCAGCGCCCCCATGCGGATGTGGGCCGGCTGGCCGGCCCGGGACTGGAATTCGGGGAACACCAGCACCTGGCCCAGCACCTCCAGCTCGAAGGGCTTGCCCACGTCCGGGTTGTGCGACAGGCACTGGCCCAGGACGCCGCCCATGTTCAGGAGGTTCACGGTGTCGCCGGGCTTCAGGGCCTTGGGCATGACGCCCTCGTAGCCCTGGAGCGCATTGCGGTGCCCCAGCGCGCCCACGAGGATGTCCCCGTCATGCAGGGTGCTCATGCGCCCGTGGGGATCCTCCAGCTGGTTGTAGGTGGTCTTCTCGCCCCGCACGCGGCAGGCGATGACCGAACCCTCCTCCAGGAGGATCTCCGGAGAGAGTGTGAGCGTGCGGCCCAACCGCAGGTTGCGGGTGACCGAAGCGAGCTTGTCGACGTGGATTCTCATGGGGTCTTCCTAAAAAGATTCACCACCAAGGCACCAAGACACCAAGAAAGACAAAGGCGTTTGTTTTTGCAGTTCTTGGTGCCTTGGTGTCTTGGTGGTGATCAGTTGCTTTTCGCTTTCAATGTCAGAACCTGCTGGACGCCGAAGACCTTGGCGAAGCCCGCGGCCTCGGCGCCGGTCCAGAGCTTGTTGGCCTCGCCGTAGGTGGCGATGCGGGGGTCCATCAGGGAGTAGGGGGACTGGACGCCCTCCACCACGAAGGCCCGAGGGTGCAGGGTGAGCCGCACCTCGCCGCGCACACGGTCCTGGCTGGAGGTGAGGAAGGCCTCCAGGTCCCGGGCCAGCGGGTCGAAGAAGTGGCCTTCGTGCAGCAGGCTGCCGTAGAGGTTGCCGAGGCTCTCCTTCCAGAAGAGCTGTTTGCCGCTGAGGACGAGCTTCTCCAGCTCCCGGTGGGCGCCGATGAGCAGGTGCGCGGCGGGAGCCTCGAAGCCCACGCGGCCCTTGATGCCCAGGATGGTGTCGCCCAGGTGCACGCCCCGGCCGATGCCGTAGGGGCGGCCGATGGCGTTGAGCTGGGCGATGAGGGTGACGGGATCCATGGCGTTGCCGTTCAGGGCCACGGGCACCCCGCCATCGAAGCTGATGACCAGCGACTTGGGCGCGAGGGTGCCGAGGACGCCGCCCGGGAAGGCCGCTTCGGGCAGGGTGGTCCAGGCATCGAGCGTTTCGCGGCCGCCCACGCTGGTGCCCCACATGCCCTCGTTGATGGAGTAGTCCTTGGTCTTCTCGGGGAAGACCACGCCGCGTTCGGCGCAGTAGGCCATTTCCTCAGCCCGGGACAGACCCAGATCGCGGATGGGCGTAAGGATCTCAAGCTCCGGCGCCAGGGCGCGGAAGGCCACGTCGAAGCGCACCTGATCGTTGCCGGCGCCCGTGGAGCCGTGGGCGATGGCGGCGGCGCCCATGGACTTGGCCAGCTCCGCCACGGCCCGGGCCTGGCACACCCGTTCGGCGGACACAGACAGGGGATACATCTGGCCGCGGAGCACGTTGCCGTACACCAGGTAGCGCAGGTAGCTGTCAAAGAGCCCGGCACGGGCGTCCACGGTGGTGTGGCTGATGGCGCCCAGCTTCGGCGAGGCCGCCTCGATGCGGGCCAGCTCGTCGGGCGAGAAGCCGCCAGTGTTCACCGTCACCGTGGCCACGTCGTAGCCCTGCTCCTTGAGGTAGAGCACGCAGAAAGAGGTGTCGAGACCCCCCGAGAAGGCGAGAACGGCGAGCTGGCTCATGAGAGATCCTTCAATGAAAATTCGAAAGGATTTACCACCAAGACACCAAGGCACCAAGTTTCTGTTTGTCTCGTGTATCCGCAGCGCGGATACCGAGAGGAACTGCAAATGCCGTTTCTTGCTGTCTTTCTTGCTGTCTTTCTTGGTGTCTTGGTGTCTTGGTGGTGATCAGTTGTCAGTTCGCCCACAGCGTTGCCTCCGCGTCCGTGTGGAGCTTCTGCTTCGCCTCGATCCAGCTCCGGGCGGACGCGAGGTCGGCTGCGAGGTCATCCAGGGCCAGGTTGCCGGCACCGCCCAGATGGGTGGCGGTGAGGGCGGCCCGGTCGGGGGCGAAGGTGCCCTCCTGGATTTGCTGGGCCACTTTGCGGTAGGCCTCGCGGAAGGGCATGCCGCTCTGCACGAAGACGTAGGCCTGGTGCGCGGCGTAGAGCTCGTCGCTGGAGGCCGCGGAGGTGGCCTCGGCCTTCACCTGGAGGGCGGGCAGCAGGGGCTTCAGCACGGCGAAGAGATCGTCGGCGTGCCGCAGGGCGGTGATGAGCGGCTGCTTCAACAGCTGGAAATCCCGGTGGTAGCTGGAGGGCAGGCCCGAGGCGACCTGTTCCACGAGGCCCGCGGCCCCGCGCAGCTCCCGGCAGCGGCCCCGAGCCAGCTCCACGACGTCGGGATTCTTCTTCTGGGGCATGATGCTCGACCCGGTGGTGAAGGCGTCCGGCAGCTTGAGGAAGCCGAACTCCTCGGTGCTGTAGAGGGAGACATCCCAGAGAAACTTCTCCAGCACGCCGCCCACGGAGGCGGACCACTGGAGCAGGGCGGCCTCGTGGCGGCCCCGGCTGTTCTGCACGTCGATGGGACTGCGCTGCACCTTCGAAAATCCAAGCAGCTTCGCCGTGAGCTCCCGATCGATGGGCAGGGGCACGCCGAAGCCCGCCGCCGAGCCCAGCGGGCAGCGGTCCAGCCGGCCGTACACGCCCTGCAGGGCCTCCAGCTCTTCCAGCAAACCCTCGGCGAAGGCGGCACCCCAGAGGCCGAAGGTGCTGGGCATGGCGCGGCGCAGGTGCGTGTAGCCCGGCAGGGGCGTGTCCTGATTCGCCTTCGCGAACGTGAGGAAGCCCTCGGCCAGATCCGCCACCCGCAGGCCCAGGGCCACCAGGGCGTTGCGGAGATACAGGCGCAGGGCCAGGATCACCTGGTCGTTGCGAGAGCGACCCAGGTGGATGCGCCCGCCCACGGGGCCCAGATTCCGCGTGAGGTCCGCCTCGATGGCGGTGTGGCCATCCTCCATGTGGGGCGGGATGGGGAAGGCGCCCTGCTTGGCGAGGTTGGCGATGCGCCGCAGGCCCCGTACCAGGGCCACGGCATCGGCTTCGGGGATGAGGCCCGTGGCGGCGAGCATGCGGGCGTGGGCGGCGCTGCCCAGGGCATCCCATGCCAGCAGGGTCAGATCCGTCTCGGGATCCTCGCCCACGGTGAAGCGGTGGATGGCCGCGTCGAGAGGGACATCCTTGGCCCAGAGGGTGGTGGCTTCAGGCCTCATGGCTGCACCTGCATCTTGAAGAAGGCGGGGACGAGGGCTGCATAGAAGGCGGCGCCGGCTTCGAGTTCCGGCAGGGTCAGGTACTCGTTGGGCCGGTGGCTGCGGAAGGTGTCGCCGGGACCGGCCTTCACGGCGGGGATATCGCCCAGGAAGGCCCAGTCGGACGTGGTGCCGGAGCCCACGGGGCCCGCCTTCTTCGCGGCCTGGAGGGCGGCGCGGACGATGGGGTGGTTGGGATCCGTGCCCTTGGGAAAGTAGCGTTTGGAGTGGATGCTCACTTCACTTTCCAGCTGCCGCTGGAAGTCCGCGGCCAGCGCATCGTGATCCTGCTCCGGACCCGTGCGGAGGTCGATGAAAAAGTCGCAGGCGTCCGGGACCTGGTTGCGCCGCAGGCCGCCGCTGATCTGTGTGACCTGGGCCTTTTGCATGCCCAGCAGGGGGTGGGCGGGGAAGTCCATGGCGGCGATCTTGGCGATGTCCCGGGCGGCCTTGTGGATGGCATTCTCGGCGCCCAGCATCTGGGCGTGGGCCACGTGGCCGCTCTGGCCCCGGGCCGTGCACTTCAGCACCAGCAGGCCCCGCTGGGCGGCGCAGATGCGCAGACCCGTCGGCTCACCCACCACCGCGCCATCTAGGGGGCCGAGCTGGTCCAGGAAGGTGGCGATGCCGTTGCCGCCGGTCTCCTCCTCGGCGCTGAGGGCCACCACGACTTCACCGTCGAGCTTCTGCTTCGACAGTTCGAGGGCCGCCAGGAGAATGGCCGCCACGCAGCCCTTGGCATCGTTGGCGCCCAGGCCCTGGAGCCGCGATCCGTTCCAGATGGGGGTGAAGGGATCACCCTCCCAGCCCGCGCTGGGGGGCACTGTGTCGAGGTGCGAATTGAGCAGCAGGCGCGGTCCGCCCTTCGTTCCGAAGGAGAACCACAGGTTGTTCCCCTGGCGCTGGAGGTCGAACCCCTGGGAAGCCAGGAGGTCCTGCAGCAGATCTGCCAGGGGGCCTTCCTCCCCGGACACGCTGGGGGTGCCCACCAGGAGCGTGAGCAGCTCGGCGGGGCTCATCCGGCCACCGCCGTGGGCTGGGTGGCGACGATCATGGTGCCGCTGCCTTCGTTAGTGAAGATCTCCGCCAGCAGGGCATCCGGCGCGAGGCCGCTCACCAGGTGGGCGCTGGGCACACCGCCCTGGAGGGCCGTCTTCACCGCGGCCACCTTGGGCCGCATGCCGCCGCTGATGATGCCCTTGGCTTCGAAGGCGGCGAGTTCCTCCAGGGTGGCGTGGGGGATAAGCGAAGACGACTTGGCGACGTCCTTCAGGAGGCCCGGCACGGACAGCAGGAAGAACAGCTTCTCGGCACCCAGGGCCGCGGCCAGGCTGGCGGCGATGGTATCGGCGTTGGTGTTGTAGATGGTCCCGTCCGTGCCACCGGAGAGGGGCGCCACCACGGGCAGGAAGCCGCCGTCCAGCAGGTGGCTCAGCACATGGGGATCCACGGCGTCGATGTCGCCCACCAGGCCGTAGTCCACCAGCTGGGGCTCGGTCGCGCCGTCCGGCACCACGGCCACCGGCGGCCGCCGGGAGGCCTTCACCAGACCGGCATCGAGGCCCGTGAGGCCCACGGCGGGTACCCCGGCGGCCTGCAGCTCGGCCAGCAGGTCCATGTGCACCTGGCCCGCGAACACCATCTTGGCGGCGTCCAGCACCTCGGGGCTCGTCACCCGCCGGCCCGCCACCTTCTGGATGGGGATCTGCATGGCCTCGCAGACCGCGTCCAGCTCCGCGCCACCGCCATGCACCACCACCACCTTGATGGAGAAGGACCACAATAGGGCGATCTGCTCGCAGAGCGCCTTGCGCAGCTTGGGTTCGGCAATCACTTCGCCGCCGACCTTCACCACGAAGGTCTTGCCGCGGAACAAGCGGACGTAGAGGGAGGCTTCCTTGAGGGCGGCGTAGGGATTGGGGGAGAGCGGCATGGGGACCTCAAAAAAATCGGAGTCTGGAGTCTGGAGGTACTGCTTCTTGTGGCGGCCTGGCGGGCCGCGCCGGTGTTTGGGTTTGGTGTCGGTGACTTGAGCGGCCGTTTGTGAATCCGGGTCCAACCTGCAGACTCCGGACTCCAGACTCCGGTCTAGCCCTGCGCCAGCAGGGCGTGAATGGTCGCCCGCTGCACGTGGAAGCGGTTCTCGGCTTCGTCTACCACGCGGCTCCAGGGGCCGTCGAGGACGCTGTCGTGGACCTCGAGGTTCCGGCGCACGGGGAGGCAGTGGGTGAAGATGGCCTCCTTGGCGGCCTTCTGCATGTGGGCGGCGGTGGGCATCCAGGCGCTCAGGTCGGTCATGGGCGCAGCTTCGAGGCCGGAGCTGGTGGAGGGCCCCCAGGCCTTGGCGTAGACGGCGGCGCTGCCCTCCAGGGCGGCATCCTGGTCCGTGGTGTAGATGATCTTCCCGCCGGTGGCCGCGGCATACTTCTCGGCCTCGGCCCGCACTTCGGGCGCCAGCTCGTAACCCTTGGGATGGGCCACGCGGATCTCGGCGCCGCAGGCGGCGGCGGTCAAAAGGAAGGAATTGGGCACGGCCTTGGGCAGGGGCTTCATGTGGGGCGCCCAGGTGAGGGTCACGGGCACCTTCGTGGTGCCGTGGGCCTCCTGGATGGTGAGCAGGTCCGCCAGGCCCTGGTGGGGGTGCTCCCGGGCGCTCTCCATGCTCAGCACGGGCACCGTGGAGAAGCGCCGGAAGGCGTTGATGACGGGATCGAGCTCGTCGATGGCGTCGCCGTCGCCATGGGAGAAGGTCCGCACGGCCAAGGCGTCCACGTAGCGGCCCAGCACGGGCACGCCTTCGCGCACGTGCTCGGCGCGGTCCGAATCCATCACGGCGCCGTCGCGGTCCTCCAGCTTCCAGGTGCCGGCGCCCACTTCCAGCACGATGGCGTGGCCGCCGTGGCGCAGCATGGCCGCCTCGAAGCTGGCCCGGGTGCGCAGGCTTGGGTTGAAGAAGACCATGCCCAGGATGCGGTCCGCGAAGATGGCGCCGGGGCGCTCCTTCTTCCAGGCGGCGGCCACCTTGAGGAGCTTCTCGACCCCTTCGGGCCCCAGGTCGGAGATTCGGGTGAAGTGCTTCATTTCTGCTCCGGCACAAAGGCGTGGATGGCGGTGATGAGGGCGGTGAGGGCCGCGTCGCTGACGTTGAGGGGTGGCATGAGGCGCAGCACCGCGGGATCGCCCGAGCCGCCCAAGAGGATGTGCTGCGCCATGAGGTGCTTCTTGAGGGCCGCGGCGTGGGGCGTACGGAGCCCGAGGAGCAGACCCTCACCCTGAACCGCTTCGACGACCGATCCTTTCAATTCTTTCCGAAGCCGCACAGCGGCTTCGGAAGCCTGCCCCATCAAGCCTTCCGTCTCGATCACCTCCACCGTGGCCAGCAGGGCGGCGCAGGCCAGGGGCCCGCCGCCGAAGGTGCTGCCCAGGTCCCCGCCCTTGAGCTTGGAGGCCACGGCGGCGGTCATGAGCAGGGCGCCCATGGGCACGCCCGAGGCCAGGCCCTTGGCGGAGGTCATGAGGTCGGGCCGCACGCCGTAGACCTGCGCGGCGAAGGGTGTGCCCAGGCGTCCCATGCCCGTCTGGATCTCGTCGAAGATGAGCAGGGTGCCCGAGGCGTCGCACTTGGCGCGCAAGGCCTGGAACCATTCCTTCGGGGCAGTCTTGATGCCGGCCATGCTCTGGATGGGTTCGAGGATGATGCCCGCGATGTCCGAGAAGTCGGCGGCTTCCAGCGCCGCCAGGTCCCCGAAGGGCAGACGCAGGCAGGGGGTGAGGCTCTCCGCGAAGGGCTCGGTGATCTTGGGATCATCGGTGACGGACAGGGCGAGGATCGTCCGCCCGTGCCAGCCGCCCTCGAAGGCCGCCAGCTGCTTCCGGCCCGTGAGGAGCAGCGCCACCTTCAGGGCGTTCTCGTTGGCCTCGGCGCCGCTGTTGCAGAAGAAGACCGAATCCATGCCCGAGAAGGCGGTGATCTTCGCGGCGGCGGCGTCCCGCACGGGCAGGGCCGCGGCGGCGGAGTAGAAGAGCAGGGAGGCGGCCTGGTCCGCCACGGCCTTCACGACCTTGGGATGGCTGTGGCCCGTGGCGCACACGCAGTGGCCCCCGTAGAAGTCCCACCAGGCCTGGCCCTGGTCGTCGAAGACCTTATCGCCTTCGCCCCGTACCAGGGGAAAGGGATAGGGGGCGTAGGTGGGCAGCAGGGCGGGAACGGTGGGGCTGGGAAGCATGCGGGGATCCTGTGCATATGCGCGCATGGAAACGCATAACCATGCAATCGATTGCATAATATGCACACATCGAAACCATGAAATCAAGGGGTATTTGCATGTTTATCTGAATATCACGTTTGATGGCTTGCGTATTCATGCGTTTTCATGCAAAATTCATGCATGGACTTGGATCAACTCATCCTCCACCTGCTGGAGACCCACCCCATCGCGGACCAGACGGATCTGCTGGACCGGTTGTCCGTGGAAGGCCATGACCTCACCCAGTCGACCCTGTCCCGCCGGCTCAAGCGGCTGGGCGTGCAGAAGGTCCAGGGCCGCTACCGGCGGGTGGAGGGCTCCGCCCAGATCCTGCCCGAGGTGACCATCACCGAGGCGCCGCCCAACCTGCTGGTGCTGCACACGGCGCCCGGTTTCGCCCAGGCCCTGGGCCTCAGCGTGGATGCCGATCCCATCCCCGGCCAGATGGGCACCCTGGCCGGAGACGACACCGTGTTCGTGGCCGTCCTCCCCGAGCGCCTGGCGGACGTGAAGGCGCATCTGGCGCGGGTGGTGGCCGGGCGGTAGATGGGTCTGGCCTGATTTTTCTGGTTACCCGGTTATCGGCGAATCTCAGCCTGATCAAAGGGTTCAAAAGCCTCCACGAAGAACACGAAGAAGCAAGCAAAGGCCACAAAGACAGGTACCAGCGTTCCGGCTTAGGACATCCGGGCCTCGGGCCCCCGGTAGCGCATGGCGCAACCGGCT
>DASXVC010000103.1:0-16152 GCA_036504495.1 Geothrix sp. | reverse complement strand
GAAGTCGACTCTCAAAATAGGAACGATATTCAACCGTGAGTGAACGCCGAAGATGTACCGATGGACAAAAAATGTCCATCAATTAGCCCTAGATTGGACTCCATATGTGAATGGAACCAACCTATCAGGGGTCTCTGTGTTCAGGCTGCTCATGTTCATTCTGGTACTGGCCCTCGCAGGATTCTGGAAGCCGCTCTTCTATCTTGTCGTTTTAGTTATTCTGGTTGGTGCTATTTTCAGGGTATTTAGGTAGCTCAATCGAAACTAAAACTGGAGAAGTGGATTCTTGCTTCATAGATTTGAAGGAGAAATGGGCCATGGCAAGGCGAAAGGATCCTCCTGATCTCACCCGCGAAGAAGCCAAGGCGTTCCGCCTGTCCATGCATCAGGAAGCTGCCTCCATGAATACGACAATTGATCGGTTCCTTCTCTGCCCTGGTCGAATAAACGATGTCGTTCCAACGGGACCTGGACCTCGCCATGCCATTGTCGCTCTCGCCCAAGAAATGGCTTCGAGGGGCGCAACCTACGCGGATGTCATTGGTCAAACCGTCGTTTCAGGCAATGGCGAACCCTTTGTCATCCGAGAAGCTGATCTTCTTGGGTACGTGGTCGCGAACGGTTATTGCACCCTCATCCCACCCGGTGAAAGCTCTACCTTACCTGCGGCGAGGAAGATCTCGCTGTCATGGGCCATCGACTGTCCCCAGCCAGACCCACGGATGATCACTCGGGTTGACACGGTGGTAGAGGACATCCCCCAGGCTTCACAGGCGCCAAAGCAACCTTTGAGACCTGCATCATCTCACCCAACATTCGAACCATGTTCTGATCTAATGCATATCCTGACACCAGCCTACCGATGCCCAAATTTCGATTCGGTTTGTAGAACGATGCGATGGGATCCGGCGAATGGCCATATCCCGCGTGGATTCCTCGGAGCCACAGGAACACCTGAAGAAGTCGAACTTGTGCTAGTTTTCGCAGAGCCCGGTGATCCCCATCCAGGTGATCATTCCACACTGGATGAGTCGATTCAGCACGCCTATTGGGCTTTTCGGGAGGGCCCGGGGACCTTCCATCGGAACGCACGAAAGCTTTTTCAGCTATGTTGGCCAGGTCTCACTTTCGACAAGCAGCTACGAAAAGTGTGGATGACTGAGTCGGTACTGTGCTCCGCGGAGGTGACGACGGGGCCCGTACCAAGGCCCGTGGAACAAGCGTGCGGGCATCACTATCTAGAACAGCAACTAAAATTGTTCCCAAATGCCCTTGTTGTGGCGTTAGGAGACAAGGCAAGCAATCGACTTCTTCGCCTTGGGATTGCCTGTGAAAGAGCGCAATCAATCGCACCTCCAGGGGGGAATAAGCCAGCCGCATACGCTTCTTGGCTTCGGATATCAGAAGTCCTCCACTCTCGGCGAAATGGTAACGAAGGGGTCCTTTAGGCCGGTCGAGGCACTCCTAAAGCCGGAATGCGCTGCTGGGCTCCGCCCTGGTTCCAGGGTTGACACGAATCGGATGTGCCAGGTGAGAGTGTTGCGATCGTCGTCCTGAAAGAGAGGATCCTCAGCAGGCGTTTTCGGAGAAGCGCCTCAAAGAGACTGAAGATTTCAAGATTCGTGAAGAGTAGTGATGTTCTCAGTCATGAAAATATTTTAGAATTACAATAATAATTAGAGATGAGATATATTGGAATTTTGGAAATCGACACCCAAGAATTCGAATTGCCCCGCATAAGCAAACAAGAATTCATTTTTCCAACTGGCGCACTTTTTTAAACATGGTGCAACACCAAAAGTTGCGCAAATGGAAGACCGAACAGATGCTTCTTGCCTGGCCATTCGGCGACAAGGAGATCTCAATGACCGACCTAACCTATGCCCTCGCCTCCGGAGACCAGATTCCGGAAATCGAACCACTCATGTCGATTCGGGAAGTCTGTGAGTGGCTTGGCATTTGCGATACAACGCTGAGGCGGCTTCGCCGGCAGAAAAAGCTCGAACCTGCCATCGATGACAGTGGTCTCGTTCGCTATCTGCCATCAGATGTCCGAGCTTACTTGTCGCGTGAGAAGGAAGCCGCGAGGCAGGCATTCGCCCAGAAGCAGGCTCGCCGATTTCCCGGTGCTGGGTTGAAGTCTCAAGACCCCGAGGTGGCAGCTCTGCCCGCCCCCATGTGAGGTGACGCCAGATCCAGCGTCTAATCTCACGACCTAGAACGGGAGCGCCATGCTTCTTCCGGCCAAAACCAATGAACAGAAGCCCTCCTCCTTGCCAGGCCAGGTGGAATACATATTCGGGCATCTAGCGCATACCGCCGAGGCCGGCCCCTTCATGGAGGTCGAGGGCTACCTAGACCAAGCATTCCAGGTGAAACCCCTGCTCTCCCATCCTGATCTGTTCAGCCGAGTGGGGTGGGATGGAAGCGGCCCCCTGCCGCCTTCTTTGGTTCGAGGTCTTCTCCATGGTCAGGATCTACATGGGAACCAGTTGTCGCACCCCCGCCCTGGCGGTCATGGAGTCCAGCTTGGGAAGGAAATCATCATCCCCTTCCCGTCCGAACTCTCAGAGTTGCTGTATCGCCAACCGCCGCAGATCGCCTACGCAATCGTGACGGAGGTCTTTCGGGAGCTCGTGGGCCTCATCGATGATCAGGCTGTCCGGGTCCGGGTTGGCCACGGTGAGCAGGAATGGCGGGAGGCACAGTGCTTGACCCTCGGGTACCCGCACTTTATGAACCACCTTGGCGAACCAGAAGTGCACCTTCACGACTGGACCTTTGCACCAGCGCTGGATCCGGCGGGACAGTGGCGCACACGCGACAGCGCAGCCTTTCTTCGGGACCTTCAGGGGCGACGCCTGGATTTGGACCTAGCTGCCGAGGTGAGCGGGCGACGCGCCCTGACGGATCGCATGGTCGAGGCTTGCCGAGCCCAAGGTATTGATGTCGACCTGTCCTACCGGTTCGCATCCCAAATGGGTCGAGCCCCCCATGGTGCAACAGTCTCTGTTCCAGGGTTGGTGATCGCTGCCGGTGAAACCAAGACAGAGCGGCACGCCCAGATTGTTGCTGCCCAACACGCCAAGGCCATCCTGGGCGTCCAGGCACCAACAAGGATCGAACTTCGGAGGCTGCTGAGCCACCCGGGGCAGCCACTGGGGGCACTTCCTGGCAAGCCTTCCAAAGCCCTTCTCAGCAAGCTCTACACCCTCGGGTTGGTCGATGAGAACGACCGCTTGCTTCCCGATGACGGCTTGCGCCAGGCTCTGGCGTCCGTTGCTTCTCGTCTGGAGGTCGCTGAGGTGCACCTCGATGCGTGCACCAGCCTGCCTGGAAGCTTTGTCGGGGCGCAGAAGGTCATACAGGAACGCCGCAGCGAACTGCTAGATGCCTTGGGCATGCCCATAAGGAGTCCATCGCCGGAAGCGATTACCACCTGGCACGAGGACTACCTCAGCGCACTGGCATGGGCCGGTCGTCCTGGGCCGGCTCCCCCCCAAGACCCAGACCGCCCTTCCTGGGTCCTGCTTCGCAACCTCCGAACCGCTGGATTCATCAGCCCGAAACCCTCAGGAGAAAGAGATGGCTACCGACTTACCGACGCAGGTCGAACCAGGCTACAGCGAGCTTCAATGGCCGGACCATCGCTGGTCGCTGCTGAGCGCTCAGGCCTGGGTGCGCGGCTTGCAGGAGGTTCAGGTCCCCGAATTCACAGAGTGGAAGAAGGGCGAGTTGGTCAGCAACAAGCCGGTGCTTCCGACCCTGGACCCCAAGGTGGTCGGCGTGACGAAGTATCAGCTCGAGCTCCAGGCCGCTGGCTTGGAATGGGAGTGGGCACTCCAGTCCCAGATGCACGACCAGCGGTGGAAGACTGGCTATCGCACGGATTACACCGTGGCCTGGCAACCGGTGACCTTTGGGGAGAAGACCGCAGATTCCAAGGCAGACCCGGACCACTTGCTGATCCTGGTCGCTGCTCACCAGATCACGCCCATGCTGGAGCAGCTCGCCTCTTCGATGCTGGTGCTCCAACCTGGCAAGGTCATTCAGAAGGAATCCAAGGCGGTCATCGAACTCATGCCTGGCCCCTGTCTCACCCTGGTACAGGGCTTTCTCACGGTTCTAGCTCAGGTTCCTCTGGAAAGCCTGCCAGTGCTTCCCCTGGCCGCACCAGCGTCCTCGTTTCAGCTTCAGGCCCAGGCGGAGATCGCCGCCGCACGAGACTCCACGCAGCGACAACTGGGGGAAGGGAGCTACTGGATTCCAGCGGTTCACGGTCCCCTTACCACATCCGTGCAGCGGTATTAGAGCGCCCGCAACTCCGGATAGGGTCCCTGCCGAGCTGGCTGACAGCTATGCTGGACTCTCCGCTGGCCGAATACGATGCGCGCAGGATGCTCCGGGGAAGAGGCGGCCTGAATGCCGGTGTTGTGGGCGGAGTGCCCGGATGGGAGCCGACGCCTTCCCAGCGCTGGAACCAGGACCAGGCCAACACCCCCAAAGCACCCTCGGCGGCCAACCCTTCCGGCCAGCAACCCTCCTTCCGCCCTCGGCTGCCATAGGCTCAAGTCGGGCTCAATCTGTCTCCGCATGAAGGGGCAAAACCGAGCAAGGTTTTGCCCCTTTGGTTTTGCCGCGGAGCGGAAGGGACCTCTGGGCAGGGGCAATACCAACGGCAAAAGGGTGTGCGTCCAGTGCTCCCCGGAGGAATTGGCCAAAATATCGGGAAGCCGGGTATCGCCGAAGTGAGCGCCAGGCGTCAGGTGGCGAGTGGAACCGAGTCCTTGGACAGGTCCAGGATCCGACGGATAGACCTGGGAGAGATGCCAAGGATGTTTGCGATGGTGGAAACCGACTGGCCTTCGGCGTAGAGGCGCAGGACATCTGGGCTCTTCACGCGTGCGGAGGGAGGTCGGCCACCTTGGTTGGGCGTAAGGTCTACAGGACTCGAAGGCGCTTTGCTGGGAGCCTTGGGAAGCCGGTGAAGGAGGCGCATGGTGTTGGCCCCGCAGACCTCGCCTTCTACCGTCATGATGGTCAGATCCAGATCGGCGGCAGCTTCCAGAAGCCCCCAGAAGTTGTCTCGGGTGAAACCAAGGTCGTGGAGTTCAGGGAGGGTGGGAAGGCACAGCCTCATGGGAGTCTCTGGGGGCAGTCCGCATGAGACGGGACTGGGCAGGCTCATCAGGTCCTTCGGGTTTGGCGGCCAGGGGATCGTCCCGATGGGGGTGTAGGTTTCCAGGCTGAGCTTGCCAAGGTTCAGGGGCTTCCCATCCGGCATGCATGAGATCAGCGCCCAGTGCTTGTTCTTGATTTGGGGTGGAGAAGGGGGCGTAGGTCGGTTCGGCAGCTCCCCAGGGATTGGTGGCACCACGCGGGTATCCGCGAGATCAAAGCTGCACCCGAGGGCGGCTACCAAGGACCTGATCTGGGATTCGATGGTGTTGGCCGCGGGTTGGAACACCCACAGCCCATCACGAGGGATCCACTGGAACCGAAGCGCCTTCAGTCGCTCGTTCTCGCTGCGCTGGAACCCGATGGCCGCGATCCGTTTGAGCGACACCGATCCCACCAGGCGAGCCACAGATGGCTCCGGGTGATCTTGAGCTAGGCGACAGGATGGACAGAGCGGCATCCCCTTTGGGAGGCGACGTCGTGGTGCGTCACTCCCGGGTTTGGGATTGCCGTCCTCCGGTAGTGGTTCACTTCGTGGGGACCATGTCACGTGGCCACAGGACGAGTGCCAGAGCAAATAGAACTGGGCATCAATCGTGTGTCGTGGGGCGAACGGGGCATCCATTTTTGACCTCGCGCGATGCGAGCAAACTGGGTGCAAGAGTCGCTCCGAAATGGCGTCCAGCCTGGATCTGGAGCAACTTTACGCAACCCCATCAAGAGGAGGAACCATGCGCTACCTGGTCACGATGACCATCGACGTGGAGGAGTTGCCCGCGCGAGGCCCTGGGCGACCTCGTAAGACCGTGCCAGAGCCTGCGGTGGTTCAGCCACCAGCGCCAGCTCCTGCGCCGGCGCCTCATTCCCGACAGATGGCCTACAGCGTTCCAGAGGCGGCGCTGGCACTCGGGGTCAGCAAGTCCTCCGTCTGGAAGCTGATCAAGGAGGGCGATCTTCCGGCTGTCAAGCTGGGGCGGCGCACCTTGATATCCGCCGAAGCACTCCAGACCCTGCTGGATGGTCTGAAGGGCAGGTAGGCCAGACCCGGTGTTGCGGTTGTCCTAGTACCAGATGGCTGGCTCGGTCACCTGGGTCGGGAGGCGATTGCCCGTGCCCAGGGCGATCTGGTCGGCGGCGAGGGCAGCGGCGGCGGCATCGAGCACATCGTCCATGGCAGCCTGGTCCATCTCCGAGAATTCGACCGGAAGCTTGACGCCTGCTGCATCCAGGGCATTCAGCCGCTGTCGGAATCCCGTCCATGATTTCTTGGTGGCCATGGTCCCACCCAGGCGGAGGAACACCAGCTCAGGGTGGGTCTCATGCAGACGCGGGTCTCTTTCGCTTAGCGCAATGGCTTCTCGAATGGCGCGGCCAAGGGCAAAGGACTGCTGGGGAACTCCGCAGCCAACCGTGGCCTGTGCGAGCGCATTGGCCGCAGCGTGATTCTCGGCGGCCAGCACGGCCTCGGGGTAGGTATCAAACATGCTGCTCCGGCGGGGACCCAGGAGCTTGCGCCCCTCGCGCTCGCAGACGCGCCCCTTGGTGCCTGGGGCTGGGTAGGACAATGGGATGTCCACGGTGATCACGCTGGCGTCCGCGCCGAAGGTGGTGGCCACCTCCGCCAGACTTGGCAACACGGTGCCGGCATCGAAGCGCCCATCGACCAAGCGGATCACCGCCCAGGAGCCCGCGCACAGGTCCGCTCCGACTACGATGCGCGCCATGGGGAAGCCTCCTCTGCTGGAGGAGAGAATCGCACCAAACACGGCCCCACCCTGGCACACCGAAAAGCGCCCGAAAGCACCCCAAGTGAGGCAATTGGTGAGGCAAAGCGAACAAAAGCAGAACGCCTCGTTCAGCCCAAAAAAACAACCCCCTGACGAATCAGGGGGTTGCTGTTGGTAGTCCCAAGGGGAATCGAACCCCTGTTCCCGCCGTGAGAGGGCGGTGTACTAACCGCTATACGATGGGACCATCGAACAAGTTGTGAATGGTTGGGGAGGAAGGATTTGAACCCTCACCTGACGGTACCAGAAACCGTTGTCCTACCATTAGACCACTCCCCAATGAGTGGAAGATCCACTGTACCAGATGCGGGACAAAAGACAAGGGGTCGTTCCGCCGATGGGGATGTAGCCTTCCGGGCAGAGGGGACATTATGGCGGAACCGGTCAAGTTGGCGTATTTCATGGCAGTCAAGGAGGGGGCGAGCTACCTCGGGGGCCTCCTGATGACGGACACCTCGGGGATCCCCCTGGATTTCCGCTACACGGAGCCCATCACCCCGACGCGCCTGCAGGGCATCCTCTACGGCAAGTCCCTGGAGCCGCACCTGAAGGAGGAGGTCATCCAGAAGACCCTCCTCAAGGAGCTGAAGGCCGCGCCGGACCTGTTCATCCTGAGCGTCGCGGAGCTGGCGGGCGGCTGGTCGGGTGACGCGAAGTGTCCGGTGCTGGCCGTGCAGAAGAGCCAGGAATCGCCCCTGTCGAAAGTGGGCGATGTCTTCCGGGCCGGGCCCCGGGATCTGCTGATCCAGCTGGCGGAAGGCGCGGCGCCCCTGCGCGTGATGTTCGCGGCCTCGGTGGATGCGGCGGCCCAGGAACAGGCGGTCCCCAAGCTGCTGGAGGCGGGCTACCACATGGATCTCACGGAGCCCCTGGAGCGGGTGGGCGCGGCGCTCCAAAGCCTGGTGGTCAAGGAGGGGTGATGTTCGGACGGGTCAAGGACGCGGTGGCGGACGCGGCGGAAACGCTGCGCCAGGCGTTCTCCGGCCTGAAGGTGGTGGAGGTGCCGCCGGCCCGCTTCCCATTTCGCAGCCATGGCTCGCCGGGATTCCAGGTGGCCGGGCACGGAGCCCTGGAACCGCCCCGGGCGGATTCGAAGGCCATGACCCTGCTGCGCGAAGCCCTGGAGGGGCGCGCCCTGGAACGCTTCCGGGCGGAACTGCGGGATGAGGCCGGCTGGGCCCGGTGGGCCGCCGGGGCCACGGTTCTCCAGATGGCGCCGCTGGAAGCGGGCCGGGCCTCGCGGGTCGCGGTGCCGCCCCTGCCGCGCAAGACAGCGGTCTTCGGCGGAGTGGAAGCCCCAGCGCGCCCTGCGGCGAGACGCGTGTCGGAGCCGATTCCCCGGCCCGGGACCCGCCGCCTGGACCCCGCCCTCGGCGGTGCCGTGGCCAGGCCGGGCATGCTGGCCATGCTCGCGCTGCCGGTGCCGGTCCTGGGAGAGGATGTCCACCTGCTGCCCAAGGGATTGTGGATGCGCTACAGCCTCCAGCTGGTGCGCGGCACGGGGGAGAACGTGCGGAACCTCGAGGTGCTGGGTCTGTTCCGGATCCCCCGCAAGGGCGTGGCGGACCTGAGCCATGATCCGCGCAGCCGCCGGATCTTCCTGCGCCTGGAGGCCTCGGCGGTCTCGGCGCCCCGGGCCCCCTTCATCCTGGCCCGTCGCAAGGATGATGGCGCCCTTGTCAGCTGTTTCGTGGAGGATCCATGACGCGCAAACATCCCGGCGCGCCGCCGCCACCCGCCACCCATGAAATGCCCACGGTGACGCGGTCCAGGGATGAAGGCGAAAAGCCGGGTGCACCGGCCGAGTGGGCCCTGGTGGCCTATGCGGGTGCCTCCCTGGGGCGCATCTTCCCCCTGCCGCCCGGCGAATCGATCATCGGTCGCGCGCCGGATGTCCAGGTGGCGTTGCTGGACAGCGAGGTCAGCCGCCACCACGCCCGGATCACCCTGGAAGGGTGCCTGGTGCGGCTGGAGGACCTGGGCTCCACCAACGGGACCCTGGTGAACGGCGAACGGTCCGGGACGGTCGTGACCCTCGCGGCGGGGGACCGCCTGGCCATCGGCACCCATGTGCTCAAGCTGGTGGCCATGGATCCCCTTGATCGCGCCTTCCACGAGATCCTGCTCGACCTCAGCACCAGGGATCCGCTCACGGGCCTGGCCAACCGGAGCAGCTCCCTCGGGGAATTCCAGACCCGCTTCGGCCTGAGCGTCCGGTACGGCCGGCCTCTGTCTGTGGTGATGTGCGATCTGGACCGCTTCAAGCTGGTCAACGACACCTACGGCCACGGCGCCGGGGACTTCGTCCTCAAGACCTTCGGCGAGCGCCTCCGGGCGACCCTGCGCGAGGCGGATCTGGCCGGGCGCATCGGCGGCGAGGAGTTCCTGATCATCCTCCCGGAGACGGACCTGGGCGGCTCGCGGATCTTCGCCGAGCGCCTCTTGAAAGCCATTGGAACCACCCCGGTGCCGCTGCCCGGGGACAAGATGGTGGTCACGTGCAGCCTGGGCATCGCCGAACGGCTCCCCGGGGATCTGGATGCGGGCCAGCTGCTGGCCAGGGCCGATGCGGGCCTCTACCGGGCCAAGATGGAAGGGCGGAACCGCGTGTGCGCGGGCTGAGGGCTGATGTAGACTGGGGCCGATGTCCCCCGAATCCGCGATTCCCGATCCATCCACCCGGCCCGGCCCTCCAGAAGTCCGCGCCTGGGCCCTGGTCCGCTACATCGGCCAGCCCCTGGGCCAGGTGATCCCCTTGCCTCCGGAGGGCCTGGACATCGGCCGCACGGAGGACTGCGGGCTCTGCCTGCCCCAGCCTGAGGTGAGCCGAAGGCACGCCCGGCTTGAAATCGCCCCCGAAGGCGGCACCGTGCGGCTGTACGACCTGGGTTCCACCAACGGCCTCTACGTGAACGGCCGGCGGGTCGAGGCGGGCCCGGAGCCCGTCACGCTGCGGCAGGGCGATGTCCTGCGGGTGGGCGCCCATGCGTTCAAGCTCAAGCGGCTGGATGCCCTGGAGCGCCGCTACCAGCAGGAAACCGGGGCCAGCAGCACCTTGGATGCCCTTTCCGGTGTCAGCAGCCGCGCCACCGTGCTGCACCAGCTGGAGGCCCACTTCGAGCTGGCCCGCCGGCACGACCGGGCCCTGTCGGTCATCGTGATGGATCTGGATCACATGGAACGGCTCAACGCCGAGCATGGCCTGGAGGCTGGGGATCAGGTGATCCGGGCCTTCGGCGGCCATCTGGTCCGGCGCCTCCGGGGCTCGGATCCCGTGGGCCGCCTCGGAGGCGAAGAGTTCATGGCCATCCTGCCGGAGACCTCCGCCGCCCTGGCCCTCAATGCGGCCGAGGACCTCCGGCTCGCCCTGTCGGGACATCCGGTGGACCTTGGGGAAGGGCGCTTCATCCACGCCTCGTGCAGCCTGGGCGTGGCGGAGCTGAAGCCCGGTGACAGCGACGGTGGCGCGCTGCTTGCCCGGGCCGACGTGGCCCTGCATCGCGCCAAGGCCGAAGGCCGGAACCGCGTCGCCCAGGCGCCGTGAGCGCCCCCGGGAACCCTCCGGCATGAGTGCCCTCCGTCCCCCGGCCCAGATCGGAAGTGTGCGGCTGCTGGAGCCCCTGGGCGAAGGCGGCATGGCCCTGGTCTACCGCGGCGAGGACCGCTTCCGCGGCCTGTCCTCAGCGGTGAAGCTGCTGCGCCCCGAAGTCCACGGAGACGCGGGCCTGGTGCGGCGCTTCCTCCGGGAAGGCGAGGTCCTCACCCGGTTGTCCCATCCGAACCTGGTGGAGATCTTCGCGTTCGGGCGCAGCGGGGCCTGGCCCTACCTGGTGATGGAGCTGCTGCCGGGCGGCAGCCTTAAGGCCTGCTGGGGCGAGGCCCCGGCCACCCTGGCCCGCCGCCTCGTGCCCGTCTGCGACGCCTTGCGGGTGGCCCACGCCGCCGGGGTGATCCACCGGGATCTCAAGCCCTCGAACCTGTTGTTCGCGGCGGATGGCCACCTCAAGGTGACGGATTTCGGCGTTTGCCTGTGGGAAGGGGACGGGGGCCACACCCGCGCCACCCGCAGCCAGATGGTGGTCGGCACCCTGGGCTACATGGCCCCCGAGCAGCATGGCGATCCCCGCCGAGTGGACGGCCGCTGCGACATCTACGCCCTGGGGGCCATCCTCTACGAATTCACCACCGGCCAGGCCTACGCCCAGGTGCAGCTGCCGCCCGCGGCCGCCCGGCCCGGTTTCCCGCCCCGCCTGGCCGGCCTGATCATGCGCGCCCTTCGGCCCGACCCCTCCAAGCGCCTGCCAGATATGGAAGCTTTTGGACAGGAACTGTCCCTGTGGCTGGAGAGCGCCGAAGCCGCCGGTTGGGGTTCTGAGCCCCTGCCGGGCTATCGGGCCGGTGATCGGGAGACCCCCACGGTGGCCGGGTTTCGCGAGGAGCAGGGGCCGGAGGCCCGGCTGGGGCCGTACCTCGACGCCCTGGCCACGGGCCCGGTGGGCATCCGGCGTTCCGCGGCGGAGGGCCTGTGCGCCGCCGCCCGTCCCGGTGATGCCCCCTGGTTGCAGGAAGCCCTGCGTCTGGGGCCCGAGGGCGCCCGCTTCGCCCTGGTGAAGGCCCTGGGCCGGGTCGGAGACGCTTCGGACCTGCCCGCCATGCTGTCCTGGCTGCCGGACCCCTACACGCAACGCGAGGCGGCGGAGGCCTCCGCAGAACTGGCCCTGCGCACGGGCCGGACCGCCGAGGCCCTGAAAGCCCTGAAGGAACCCGGCCTGGGAGCTTCGTGGCGCTGGGCCCCCCGGGCGGCCCTGGGGGATTCCGACTGGACCGAGGCCCTGCTCGCCGCCTGGCCCGGGCTGGCCGCGCCCTTCCGGATCCAGGCCCTGGAGGCGGCCCTGCGCTTGCCGGAGGCGCTGCGCACCCGGGTGAAGACGGCCACGGCCGGCGCCACCGGGAATACCCGCCACGTCTGGGACGCGCTCTAGAAGAGGGAGACAGTCCGGCCACCACGGGCTACCATCGGCCCTTCCCCGCGGAGGCATGGATGGCTCTGGTCTTCATCGTCATGGCGTTCGCCATCGGGCTGGCCGTCCCCCTGCAGTCGGCCATCAACAACTCGCTGCGGGAGACGCTTCGCAGCGGGTCCATGCTCGCGGCCCTGGTCTCCTTTGCCGTGGGCACCCTGGCGCTGCTGGTGGTCTCGGCCCTCGCAGGGCAGCCCTTCGCGGCGCTGGGTGGCCTGCCGCGGGTGGTCTGGTGGCAGTGGCTGGGCGGGGTCCTGGGGGCCTTCTTCGTGTTCGGGACGACCCTGCTGGCCCCCCGCATCGGCCTGGCCGCCATGGTGTCCCTCATCGTGGCGGGGCAGGTGTGCTCCTCGCTGGCCTTCGATCGCTTCGGCTTGATCGGCCTCCCCGTGCGGGGCCTGTCCTGGATCCGGCTCACGGGCGCGGTGCTGATCCTCGCCGGGGCCGTGCTCGTGAACTTCGGCGACCGCTGGCTGGCGGGCCGGGCCTCGTAGGTCTCATACCAGCAGGCGTTCAATATGAAAGAAGGGGTTGTTTAACCACCAAGACACCAAGACCACCAAGAACTGCAAAGGCGCTGATTTGGCCGATCTTGGTGTCTTGGTGTCTTGGTGGTGATCATTTGCTTTGAACGCAAAAGCGTCTCAGCGCGCCGCGGCGGGCAGGGGGAGCCAGTCTCCGATCCGTCGCAGATCCGTGGCGAGGCTGGAGCGCCGGGCCCAGGTGCGGTCGGCGGTGGCAGGTAGGGCCGCCGGTGTGAGGGCCAAGCCCAGCTCCGGGAACTCAAGGGGATTCTCGAACCAGGGGGCCATCCAGTCCCGGCTGAAGACCCACAGGCCATCCGGTGTCAGGCCGGCGCTCTCCCGGCCCAGGAGGGTCCGCATGTCGCGGTGCATGGCGCCGGGATCTGGAGCATGGAGGTTCACGATGGGCGTGCGGCGCAGGTCCGCGAGCAGCTCCGGGCGATCGAGGAGCCGGTCGACCACCCGCTGCCGGCCCGTGCGGTCGGTGAGAGAGACGAGGTCGAAGCCCGCGGCCCGCTGGGGCAGCCGGTCCCGGAAGACCGTCACGGGGCTGGCCCCCACCTGCGCGAGCTGATGGGCGAAGAAAGCGCCGATCCGCGGCCACGCCGAGCGGTCCTCCTCGACCACCAGAATCCCGACGTTCAGCCTCCGGCTCATGGCTTCCTCCAGACCCTACGTCGTCCAGAACCGCGGGGGGCTTGAGGTTTAAGAGTGTGTTTCAGCTTTTCCGCGAGCGTTCGGCCACCCGGTCGAGCATGTCCCAGATCTGGTGGCAGTCCTCGCAGGAGGAGCGGGGATCGCCGCAGGGGAAGCCCTCGACCCCCATGCCCTGGCAGCGGGGCGTGCGGAAGAAGAACAGGAGCTCGCCGAGGGAGGCCTGCATGCGGTCCCGGAGCGCCGCATCCGGGAGGGAGCGCAGATCCTGGATGAGCTTCCACTCGGCGGGGCTGAGCTCAGGGCGGTCGATGGTCTGGGGCATGGGAACTCCGCGCGCCCCAAGTATACGGAGTGGGCCGATCGGGAGCGGCCCCTAAACGCCCTCCGAAGGCCTTCGTATCACTCCATACGTTCTCTGACATCGCAGGAGGTTTCCATGTCCCTTACCCGTTCCCTCGCCGCGGCCGTCGCCGCCGTCCTCCTCTGGGCCCCGCTCGCCGCCCAGACCCAGGTGGTCCAGCCCGCCAAGACGGAAAAGACCACCGAGACCCGCACCGTGCCCCTGGCGGCCGGATCGGCGCTCAAGGTGAAGAACGTCAATGGTTTCATCCGCGTTGAAGCCTGGGACCGCGAGGAGGTCCAGTTCACGGGCGAGTTCAAGCCCAGCAGCAAGGACGAGCAGGTGAAGGTGGTGATCGAGCCGGGCAAAGGGAGCCTTGAGATCCGGGGCGAGTACCCCAAGAACAACGGCGGCTGGGGCTCGTACCGCGGCCCCCAGTGCCAGATGACCTTGAAGGTGCCGCGCCGCGTGATGCCCACCCTCGAGAGCGTGAACGGCGAGGTGGCCCTCACGGGCACCCAGGGCGCCGCCAGTCTCACCACCGTCAACGGCGGCGTCCACGCCACCGATCTTGGGGATTCGCTGAAGGCCACCACCGTGAACGGCGCCATCACCTTGGCGCAGGTGCGGGGGAACCTGGTCCTCCAGACGGTGAACGGCGCCATCAAGGGCACGGACCTGGACGGCCTGGGGAAGGGCCTCAAGGCCTCGACGGTCAACGGGTCCATCCACCTCCAGGCCACGGGCCTCAAGGGCCGCCTGCGGGCCAGCACCCTCAACGGCGCCATCAGCTTCAACGCCAAGGGCGCCGAGCAGGTGGAGGTGAAGAAGCGCCTCGTCACCGCCGTCTTCCCCGGCGGCGGCCAGGACATCGAGCTGGAGACCGTGAACGGCGCGATCAGCCTGGACTGAAGACGATCCATTCCCCAGAAAGGGCCGGCGCCACCGGCCCTTTCTATTGGTAAAAATAAGAGGTGAATAACAGGTCTTTTGATATCGGATTGACAGGTCCGAATTTTGTTCCATCCTAGTGTCCGTCCGGGAATCGGTCCCGGACACTGGATGGATACCCTGTGAGCGGAAAGCGTCGCCTGATCCTGTTGAGCGTCCTGGCCAGCGTCTTCGCGGGCGTGTTCCTGGGGTCCGGAGCTTACACCTTCGTGTCGGCCAACGGCACCTCGTACCTGTCGAACAACCCCGAAGTCTGCGTGAACTGCCACATCATGCGCACCGAGTACGACAGCTGGCGCCACGGGTCCCACCATGCGGTGGCCGTGTGCAACGACTGCCATCTGCCCCACGACAACCCCGTGAACAAGCTCTTCGTGAAGGCCAGCAACGGGTACCACCACTCCAAGGCCTTCACGCTGCTGAATTTCGCCGAACCCATCCGCATCAAGCCCGGCAACGCCAAGGTGCTGGAGGACAACTGCCTCCGCTGCCATGGCGAGCTGACGGGTGAGATCACCGCCCACGGCACCCTGGGCGTGCCCACGGACCCGACGCAGAAGGCCGATCTCTATGGCTGCGTGCGCTGCCACCAGGAGGTGGGCCATGGGCCCATGGGCTGATTCCCTGACCATCCATCCAACCCCTGATCCCACCCCTAGGCGCGTGGCCCGCCACGCGGGAGGAACCCCCCGATGACCGACAACCCCACTCCGCTGCTTTCCCGTCCGCTGGTCCGGATGGGCCTCATCGCCGCCGGCGCCGCCCTGGCGACCGTGCTTGTGATGGCCCTATACGCCAGCATCTCCAGCCGCAAGGCCGAGGCCAAGCAGACCAGCTTCAAGCTGGTGGACCTCGACGAGAAGACCGTCGATCCCGCCCAGTGGGGGAAGAACTTCCCCCGCCAGTACGACGCCTACCTGAAGACCTCCGAGAAGTACACCACCAAGTACGGTGGCGCCGGCAGCGAGGGCCTGCCCAAGAGCCGCATCAAGGAGGACCCGCGCCTGGTGACGATCTTCGATGGCTACGCCTTCGCCATCGACTTCAACCAGCGCCAGGGCCATGCCTACATGCTGGACGACCAGCGCACCACCAAGCGCGTCACCGAGCGCAAGCAGCCTGGATCCTGCCTCCACTGCCACGCCTCCAATACCGTGGCCTTCCGTGAACTGGGCTTGCAGGGCGGCGCGCCCGGCACCCTGGACGAAGCCTTCACCAGCCCCAATGCCCAGGCCCAGTTGATGGCCGGTTTCGAGGCCCTCTGCAAGATGCCTTACGCCGAAGCCACCAAGCTCGTGAAGCATCCCGTCGCCTGCATCGACTGCCACGATCCCAAGAACATGGCCCTGCGCGTCACCAAGCCCGGCTTCATCCGCGGCATCGTGGCCCTGGCCAACAGCGCCGAGCCCGTGCCGCACCTGCCCTCCATCGAGAAGTGGCGCAAGGGCGACAAGGCCGTGGCCTACGATGCCAACCGCGACGCCTCCCGCCAGGAATTGCGGTCCATGGTCTGCGGCCAGTGCCATGTGGAGTACTACTGCGGCCCCAAGACCACCCTCTTCTTCCCCTGGAACAAGGGCCTGAAGGTCGAGCAGATCGAGGCCACCTACGACGAGTACAAGTTCCCCGACGGCCACCGCTTCTTCGACTGGCAGCACGGCAAGATCGGCGCCGAGGTCCTCAAGGCCCAGCAC
>DASXVC010000102.1:0-14734 GCA_036504495.1 Geothrix sp. | reverse complement strand
ACCTGGGGCGACGGGCTCAACTACAACGGCGGGTCCACCACCTCCGCCAACGGCCAGACCGCGGCCGTGGACGCCCACTACGGCGTGGGCCTCACCTACGACTTCTACAAGAACATCTTCGGCCGCAACGGCATCGACGGCCTCGGCACCGCCACCTACAGCCGCGTGCACTACAGCAGCGCCTACGACAACGCCTTCTGGTCCGACAGCTGCTTCTGCATGACCTACGGCGATGGCTCCTCCTTCAAGTCCCTCGAGTCCATCGACGTGGCCGGCCACGAGATGAGCCATGGCGTCATGGCCAAGACCGCGAACCTCACCTACCGCGGCGAGTCCGGCGGCCTGAACGAGGCCAATTCCGACATCTTCGGCACCATGGTGGAGTTCATGGCCCACGGCGGCGGCACCACCACCGTGCCCAACTACACCAACATCACCTCCACCATCAACGTCTACTGGACCGGCGCCACCACCCCCACGCCATCCACCTCCAAGGCCGTGCCCGCCGCCAACTACTACATCGGGGAGCAGCTCGCCACCGCCAGCTACAACCGCCCCCTGCGCTTCATGCACAAGCCCAGCCTGGACGGCAAGAGCCCCGACGCCTGGTCCAAGAGCCTCGGCCGCCTGGACGTCCACTACAGCTCCGGCGTGGCCAACCACTTCTACTTCCTGCTCTCCCACGGCAGCCAGGTCGACAGCTTCTCCGACGGCATCCAGTCCCCCATGGCCAATGGTGTCACCAGCGTCACCGGCCTCGGCAATGACAAGGCCGCCCGCATCTGGTACCGCGCCCTGACGGTCTACATGACCAGCAGCACCAACTACGCTGGCGCCCGCGTGGCCACCCTGAATGCAGCCACGGACCTCTACGGCGCCGGTTCCGTCGAGTACAACACGGTGAACACCGCCTGGAAGGCTGTGAACGTCCTGTAGTCCACAAGCCCCCAGCGTTCCATCCCAGCGCCCTGGCCTCGGCCGGGGCGCTGGCCGTTTTAGCCCTCCCTTCCCCCCGGCGAAGGCCTGGTCGATAGTGGTACATGATGGCTTCTTCCGACCGGCGCACCTGTCCCAGCTGCCAGACCCGCCTCTCCCCCCTCGCGGCGGAGTGCCCGGAGTGTGGCCTGGCCCTGGCGCCTCCGCGGCAGGGCCGCCCCTTTCTCTTTCAGGCTTCAGCCCTGGCGCAGGCCTCCTTCGAGGCGCCCCCCAGGGCCTTGACGGCCCCAGCTCTGGGCCGGGTGGCGTCGGTGGCCGTCGAGGTGGCCCCGGAAGAACTGGAACGCCCGGGCGCCGAGGCCCCCCTGTCGGCGGCCGGACGCCCGGCCCACCTCGCCCTGGGCTTCGAGGACCCCGTCGCCAGCTTCTGGCCCCTGGTGAAGGTGGAAGCCTCCGAGGCCCTGCTGCTCATCCTGGTCCAAGCCCTGGCCCTGGCCCTGCCCGCCTGGCTGGTGGGCGTGGCGCCCCTGAGGCTGCTGACGGGCGCCTGGCTCCTGGTGGCTCCCTACCTCCTGGCCGTATCCTGGGTCCTGTTCATGGCGCCCCTGGTGCTCACGGGCCAGTCCCCCCTCATGGGACGCTTCGGCGTGACCCTGCCGGAAAACACCCCCGAGCGACGCATGACCTTCTCCCTGGTCCACATGCTGTCCGTGCTGTGTTTCCCCCTCAGCTTCCTCTGCATGGTCCTGAGCCCCCGCCACCAGACCCTGGCCGAGCTGCTCAGCGGCCAGGAGCTGCTGTCCCGCCCCCTGGGCCGGATGCGCGCCTAGCGTCTACTGGGGCAGGTGCATGGGCACGGAGGTCACGATGATCCCCGGCTTCATCAGCAGGGCGGCCTTGATGCGCAGGGCGCTCTGGTTGTGGAGGAACTGCTGCCACCAATGGGGCGTGATGAACTCCGGAAGGATGACCGTGAGCGCCAGTTCCGGCTCGGCAAACCGGATGCGGTCCACCTCCTCCAGGATCGGTTCCACCATCTTCCGGTAGGGGCTGGGTAGCACCCGGAGGGGGATGCCCATGCCGTAGATGGTCCAGTCTGCCCGGAGCTTCTCGACGGCGGAGCTCTCCCGGGCGCCGTCCGAGCCCAGATCCACGGTGATGGCCTCCACCCGCTCCCCGGCGATGAGGCGGCCGTAGAGCAGGGACTGCACCACACCCCGGTGGATGCCGTTCACCAGCACCAGGGCGTGGTGCTTTGAGGGCAGGACCGCATCCGTGCGGCTGGCCGCCAGTCGGCCCTTCATGCCCACGTAGTGGCGCCGGATGTTAAAGTGGATGACCACCAGCACGGGCACCAGCAGGATCACGATCCAGGCGCCGTGGATGAACTTGGTGATGGCGATGTCCAGCAGCACCACACAGGCCGTGATGGCGCCCAGGCCGTTGACGGCGGCCTTCGCGCGCCAGTGGGGGCCCCGCACCTTCCGCCAGTGGGCCACCATGCCCGTCTGGCTGAGGGTGAACCCCATGAACACGCCCGCCGCGTAGAGGGGCAGCAGCACATCCGTGTTGGCATGGAAGGCCCAGACCAGCGCCCCCGAGAAGAAGAAGAGGATCAGGATGCCGTTGGAGAACACCAGACGGTCGCCCTGGCTGGCGAACTGGCGGGGCAGGAAGCCGTCCCGGGCCTGGAGGGCCGCCAGCCGGGGGAAATCAGCGAAGGCCGTGTTCGCGGCCACCACCAGGATGGCGAAGGTGAAGCCCTGGACCACGTAGTAGATCAGCTTGGGGAAGCCGTGGCTGACGTCCCCGAGGATGGCCTTGTTCAGCTTGGACAGGAGGGTCTCGGCCACCACCGAAGGGTCCGCGCTGTGCTGGTAGGTCACCCCGTAGCGGTGCGCCAGCAGGGTGATGCCCAGGAACATGACCCCCAGTAGCCCCACCATCCACAGCATGGTCTTGGCGGCATTGGGTCCGGCGGGATCCCGAAAGGCTGTCGTCCCGTTGCTGATGGCCTCCACCCCGGTCAGGGCCGTGCAGCCGGCGCTGTAGGCCCTCATGAAGACCCAGACCATGGTGAGGCCCGCCAGGTGCGAACCCTGTTCCACGGCCTGCTGGGCCTGGGCCACCGTGGGTCCCCCTCCGAACACCAGCTTCAACATCCCGTAGCCCATCACCAGGAAGATGCTGAGGACAAACCCGTAGGTCGGGATGGCAAACAGGCCGCCGCTCTCCCTCATGCCCCGCAGGTTCATCAAGGCGATGAACCCGATGGCCAGCAGGGTGAGGGCCACGTTGTGCCCGGCCAACACGGGCAGAGCCGCCGTGATGGCGGCCACGCCCGAGGAGACGGACACGGCCACCGTCAGGATGTAGTCCAGCAGCAGGGAGGCGCCCGCCGTCAGGGCGGCGATGTCGCCCAGGTTCTCCATGGCCACGATGTAGGCGCCGCCGCCACCCGGGTAGGCGAGGATGGTCTGCCGGTAGCTGACCGCCAGGATGGCCAGCAGGCCCACGATGCCCAGGGCCACCGGGATGGACCAGCCGAAGATCGCGTGGCCCGCGGCCCCGGCCAGCGCCGCGCCCCCGAGTGCGTGGATCAGCGACCCGGACAGCGAGGCCATGATCTCCTGGGTGGCGTAGGCCACGGAGGAGAGCGCGTCGGAACTGAACACCGCCAGGGCGATGGGATTGCTGATCTTGGTGTGCTGGGTCTCATCGCTGGACAACCGCCGCCCCAGCAGAATCCGCCTCAAGCTCTGCATCCCGGTCTCCCGGAGAGCAGGCTACTCCACGATGGGCTCGAGGTGGTAGGGGATCGAGATCACCACCGTCTTGGGCTTCATCAGCAGGGTGGTCTTGATGCGCCAGGCGGTCTGGTTGTGCAGCAGGTTCGCCCACCAGTGGCCCGTGACGAATTCCGGCAGGATCACCGTGATGGTGTACTCGGGTTCCACCCGCCGCATGCGGTCCAGCTCCTCCACGATGGGCTCCACGATCTTGCGGTAGGGGCTGCGGATGGAACGGAGAGGGATGCCCTCGCAGTAGCGCGGCCAGTCCGATCGCAGGCGCTCCAGGGCGGCGCTGTCTCGGCCATTTTCATCGGGAAAGTCCACCGTGAGGGCCTCGACCTCGCCATGGTCCGCGATGACCTTGGCGTAGTTCAGGGACTGCACCACCCCGGAGTGGATGCCGGAGACCAGCACCACCACCCGGTTCTTGCGAGGGCTGATGAAGTCCGCCCGGCTGCCCGCCAGGATCGACTTCACGCGGATGTAGTGGCGGTGGATGTTGAAGAAGCCCATGACCATCACGGGCAGCACCAGGACCACCACCCAGGCGCCGTGGGTGAACTTCGTCACGATGATGACCGCCATCACGATCAGCGTCGTCAGGGCCCCGGCCCCGTTGATGACGGACTTCAGGGCCCAGCGCTGCCCGCGCAGCTTGAGCCAATGGCGCACCATGCCCGTCTGGGAGAGGGTGAACCCCAGGAACACGCCCACGGCATACAGCGGCAGCAGGTGATGCTCACGGGCGTTGAAGAGCCAGAGCAGGATCCCCGACAGGAAGGACAGAATGAAGATGCCGTTGGAGAACACCAGCCGGTCGCCCTGGCTGGCGAACTGGCGCGGCAGGAACCCGTCCCGGGCCATCATCGCCGCCAGCCGCGGGAAGTCCGCATAGGCCGTGTTGGCCGCCAGGCACAGGATCAGCATTGTGAAGGCCTGCATGACCAGGTAGGTGACATGTGGAAGACCGGGGCCATCCCCGAGAATCCGGTGTTCCAGCATGGACAGCAGGGACTCGCCCTCGCCGGTGTAGATGATGCCGAAGTGGTTGGAGAGCCAGGTGATGCCCAGGAACATGGCGCCGAGCATCAACACCATGGAGACCATGGTCTTGCCGGCGTTGCGCGCGGTGGGCTCCCGGAAGGCGGATACGCCATTGGAAATGGCCTCCACGCCCGTGAGGGCCGTGCACCCCGCGCTGTAGGCCTTCATGAACACCCAGATGGCCAGCCAGCCCGGGAGCGGCGGCGCCGCGACGGCATGGTGTTCACCGGCGGACACGCCGCCCGCGAAGTAGCGCCAGAAGCCGAGGCCGATGATCCCGAACATCGAGATCACGAAGCCATAGGTCGGCACGGAGAAGACTGCGCCGCTCTCTTTGACCCCGCGCAGGTTGATCAATCCGATGACGGCGACCACGGCAAAGGCCAGGGCCACACGATGGTCATCGGCTGCCGGGAAGGCGCTGGTGATGGCCGTGACGCCTGCGGACACGCTCACCGCCACCGTGAGCACGTAGTCCACCAGCAGGGAGGCCCCCGCCACCTGGGCCGGTACCTCGCCCAGGTTCTCCTTCGCCACGATGTAGGCCCCGCCCCCGCTGGGATAGGCGAAGATGGTCTGCCGGTAGCTGATGGTCAGGATCGCCAGCAGCAGCACGATGCCCACGGCCACGGGCCAGGACCAGGACAGCACCGCCGGCCCGAAGGCCGCCATGGCCATGTAGGGGCCCAGCACGGCCATGATTTCACCGGTCGCGTAGGCCACCGAGGAGAGCGCGTCCGAGCTGAACACCGCCAGGGCCACGGGGTTGCTGATCCGGGCTTCGTGGCTTTCCTCGCTGGCGAGGCGGCGGCCCAGGAGGAGGCGGCGGAAATTACGCATCTTCGGTGCTCCCGGTTCAGCGGGCCATCAGCCAGAGGCCGGACAGCGTGGCCGCGAGGCCCACCAGCTTGGAGGGCTGGAGCTGCTCGCGGAAAAAGAGGAAGGCCAGGACGGCGACCAGGATGAAATTGGCGTTCATGATGCCGATGGCCACCGCGGTCTTGGCGCCCCGGAAGAAGCTTTCGTTCACGAGGATCAGCGCCACGGCGGTGAAGGCGCCCGCCGCCAGGGCCCAGGCCGCGCCGCCTGCGGACCCGCCAGGGCGCCCGCGCCACAGCCAATAGGCGAGCGCCAGGGGCAGCTCACCGAGCACCACCCAGAAGAGCACGGCGGCAGGGCTGAGCCCCCTGTGACCCGCGGCTTTCATGCCCAGGTTCCCAAACCCCATGAAAACCATCGCTGCCAACGCCCATCCAAACCACGCCATACCCAGCACACTCCAAGGGAACCCATTATGGCGGTTGGCGCAGCCTGTGGGGACAAGGGTTGACGGACGCCACAGGGAATTCAGCGCGGCCCGGCGGTCCGCCTCAGAGCCAGGGCCTCCACCAGGTGATGCTGACCAGGCGCCAGGGGCCAGAGCCAGCGCTCCTTCCGCTGGAGCGCTAGTCCCTCCGCACCCAATAGGGCCGAAACCTCCAGACCCGCCAGGGGATCGTTCACCTCGAAGGCCCTGCCCCCGAGCCTCAGCTGCCGCGCCCAGGAACCCTCCCAGGGTCCCAGGGCCACCGCCCCACCCCCGAAGAGCACGGCCCGGTCGTGGACCAGCCAGAGGTCCGCCCCGCTGTCCCTCAACACCCCCAGGAAAGCCTCCAGGGCCCGCCGGGTCCAGTGGTCCAGGGCCTCGGCCAGGGGATCCATCCGCTCCGGATCCTCCTCCCAGGGCGAGGCGCCCCCGAAAGCGGCCTCCACCACCCGCTCAGCCACGCTGCCGAACTGGCCCATCACATTGGCCGCCAGGATGGATCCAGGGCGGTGGGTCCCGATCCAGGTTCGCAGCGCCACGGGGTCCGGCTGCAGAGAGGGCAGAAGACCCGCCAGCCGCCGGGAACCGGCCCCGACGCGCCGCTGCCGCTGGGACCAGGGCTCCATCACGGCGCGGCGCGCGGTGGCGGCCAGGTCATCCAAACCCCCTGTCAGGTCCCCGAAGACCCAGGGCACCCAGCGCCGGTGCCGCAAGGCCGTCCGGACCCGGCTCCAGGGGTCGGCATCCCAGCCGGTGGTTTCGCGCGGTGCCAGCTCCCAGGGGATCTCCAGGCCTGACCCGGCTCCGAGGATCAGCATGGGCTTCGATGGATCCGCCGCCTGGAGCCCCTCGCCGAGGAAGGCCCGCACCCGGTCGAGGTGGTCCCCCCAGGCGGCACGGTCTCGCGACAGGAACGCACGCTGCTCCGTCCGCAGCAGGCGGGATAGTGGCTTGGTCATTTGGGAATGCTACGGGAAACTGGAGGTTCAGGAGGCCCCTAGATGGCCCGATTCTCCAAGCGTGTGGGCCGCGAAGTCCTCGAGGGCCACCCCCGCCTCCCCGAATGGATCACCAAGGACCGGGTGAAGCTGCGCGACCTGCACGGCATGAAGAAGGACCTGCGCGACTCGCACCTCCACACCGTCTGCGAGGAGGCCCGCTGCCCCAACCGCACCCACTGCTTCACGCATGGCACCGCCACCTTCCTCCTCATGGGTGACGTCTGCACCCGCGCCTGCGGCTTCTGCAGCATCCAGAGCGGCAAGCCGAGGGGCCTGAACCCGGACGAGCCCCGCGAGACGGCCGAGCGCGTGGCCGCGCTCGGGTTGCGCTTCGCGGTACTCACCTCGGTGAACCGGGACGACCTGCCGGATGGCGGCGCCGCCCACTTCGCCGAGACCGTACTCGCCATCAAGCATCGCAACCCCGGCGTGGGTGTGGAGGTGCTGGTGCCGGACTTCCTGGGTGATCTGGACGCCGTGGCCCGGGTGGTGGCCGCCGGCCCCGCCGTGTTCAACCACAACACGGAGACCGTGCCCAGCCTGTATGCAGACGTCCGACCCGCGGGCCGCTTCGAGCGGAGCCTTTCCGTGCTGGCGCACGCGAAGGAGCTGGGGACGGCCCTGTACGGCACCTCCTTCCGCTCGAAGAGCGGACTCATGCTCGGACTCGGTGAAACCGAGTCCGAGCTTTTGACCACCTTCCAGGCATTGGCCGAAGCGAAGGTGGACATCCTCACCCTGGGCCAATATCTGCGCCCTACCCGCCACCAGCTGCCCGTGAAGCACTACGTTCACCCCGACGAGTTCGCGGCCCTGGGCGCCAAGGCCAAGGCCTTCGGCTTCGCCACCGTCTATGCCGGCCCCCTGGTGCGCTCCAGCTTCAACGCCCACGAAGTGGCGGAGATGGAGGGGATCAGCATCGTCTGAAGTGTTCGGGCATTCCGGAGGAAAGGCCCTCCACGAAGGCCACGAATACACCCTTCGGGCGCAAGAAGGACACGAAGAACCTCGCCCTCCTTCGTGTCCTTCCTCCCTCGTCTCTTGGTGCCCTTCGTGGAGGTCTTTTTCAATGCCCGTGGTGGCTCAGCCCCGCCGCGGCTCCACGACGATGGCCGCGGGTTCAGACGGGCAGGCGAAGACGCATAACCCGCAGCCCGTGCAGATGTCGGCATCCACCACGGGGTGACCGACGGGCTCGCCCTCCCGGGGCTCCGCGATCCGGATGGCCTCTTCGGGATACGGGCAGCGATCCACGCAAACGCGGCAGGCCCGCGGTTCGCGATCCAGGGTGCCCCAGGTGACGCAGAGGCTGGGCTTCACGCGGGCGGTGCCCATGCGCACGGCCTTCGGCCCTTCGACCACCGTGCCATCCGCCCGGGTGCGCTGAGGCCACACCAGGGCCTCGTCGTCGCACTCGGCGATGCAGGGGAGCGTGGTGCAGAGGAAGCAGGGGATGCTCCGCGGGTCGATGTGGGGGGTTTTCAGCCCCAATCCCGCCTGGGGCCCCGCCTTGAGGATGGCGTTCTCGGGGCAGGCCCGCACGCACTTGTCGCAGCGGGTGCACTTGGTGAGGAACTCCAGCTCATCCAGGGCCCCCGGGGGGCGCAGCAGCTTGGGTCCCAGGCTCGTCACCGCCTCTTCGACGCGGTCGGCCACAAAGCCCGCGAAGAGGGTCCCCAGGGACTTGAAGAAGTCGCCGCGTTCCTGGGGTTCGTCGAGCTTCTTCGCCATGGTTCCTTCAGTCCATCAGCCCCAGCACCCGCATGGTGGGTCGCAGCACGCCCCAAAGCACGGGGTCGAAGCCCAGGGTGAGGACAGCGGCTTTCCCGTCACCCGTGAGATCCACATGGGCCAGCAAGTCGGAGGTGATGGCCACGTCCCGGGAGCTGGGGGCCGCCTCCACCCACTTCACGCCGGCCGGAGCTTCCTTCTTCACCAGGGACCGTCCCTCCGAAGCCCGGACCTGGAGGATCAGGAGGTCGCCATGGAAGGAGGGCACGCGGACCTCCATGAGGCGGCCCTTGCCGGCGGCGGGTGTGAATGGCACCACCTCGAAGGCCTGGCGGTAGCCCAGCTTGGCCAGGTCGGGATCCTCGCCATTGAGGACGGCCAGGGTCTGCTCCACGAGGCCATCCAGGCCGCGGTCGCCCAGCCAGGCCACGGAGCGCAGGTGGGTGCCGCCCACCTCGCCCACACCCTCCAGCAAGGAGGGCAGAAGGGCCAGCACCTGCTCCAGGGCCGGACGGCCCCGCAGCGATTTCACCCCCTTGGGCCACGGCCCCGCCAGGGGCATGGGATCAATCCGGGCCTCAGGTTCGGAGCGGAGGTCCAGGATGCGGCCGGGAAAGCCCTCCAGCAGGGCCATGTCGGGGGTATCGGCCAGGATCACCGCATCGAGCCCTTCCAGCAGGAGCTGGCTCGGCGCGAAGACCACCAGGTCGCCCACCTCCTCCTCCACGGTGAGGGCTCCGATGGAAAGGGGCACCACAGACGCGTCCTGGGCCTCCAGGGCATTCACGAGTTCGCGGCCCAGCAACGTCTGGGCGCCGATGACGGCAAGTTTCAGCATGGAGAACCTTTCAATTTCAAGCGCGGTCACACACGCACGGCAGCTTCGTTGGCCGGGGCATGGTCTTTCAGGGCGGCGGCCACGGGGCCCGCCAGGAACTGGCGCACCTGCTCCCCGGCGCGGCCGGTGAAACGGCTGGCATCCAGCAGGGCGGTGAGCTCGGTTTCGGTCATGGCCCAGGCCGGATCGGTCGCCAGGAGCTGCAGCAATTCGTTGGGGCGGCCCTCGGCCTTGATGCGCCGTCCCGCCTCGAGAGCGGCCCCCCGGAAGCGCTCGTGCAGGTCCTGGCGATCGCCACCGCGTTTCACCGCCTCCATGAGCAGCACTTCGGCGGCCATGAAGGGCAGCTCCTGGGCCAGGCGCGCCTCGATCATCTTCGGATAGACCACGAGCCCCGAGGCCACGTTGCGGAACAGCACCAGGATGGCGTCCGCGGCCAGCAGGCCCTGGCTGATGGTGAGGCGCCGGTGGGCGCTGTCGTCCAGGGTGCGCTCCATCCACTGGCTGGCGCTGGTCTGGTAGGTGGAGGGCATGAGGCCCAGCACGAAGCGGGCGAGGCTATTGATGCGCTCCGAACGCATGGGGTTGCGCTTGTAGGGCATGGCGCTGGAGCCGATCTGTTTCGATTCGAAGGGCTCTTCCACCTCCTTCAGGTGCTGGAGCAGGCGCAGGTCGCAGGCGAACTTCGAGGCCGAGGCCGCGATGCCGCAGAGCACCTGGCCGATGCGGTCCTCCAGCTTGCGCGTGGCCGTCTGGCCGCTGACGGGGATGGCCGGGAATCCGACCTTCTCGCAGAAACGCTGTTCCAGGGCCTCCACCTTGGCACCATCGCCTTCGAACAACTCCAGGAAGCTGGCCTGGGTACCCGTCGTGCCCTTCACGCCGCGTACGGGGGTGGTGCGGATGAGGTGGTCCAGGTCCTCCAGGTCCAGAAGCAGGTCCTGGATCCAGAGGGTGGCACGCTTGCCCACGGTGGTGGGCTGGGCCGGCTGGAAGTGGGTGAAACCCAGGGTGGGCTGGTCCTGCCACTGGGCGGCGAAGATGGACAGGGCCGCGACCACGTCCTGCAGGCGGCAACGCAGCAGGGCGAGGGCCTCCTGCGTGATGAGCAGGTCCCCGTTGTCCGTCACGAAGCAGCTGGTGGCGCCCAGGTGGATGATGGGCCGGGCTTCCGGGGCCTGTTCGCCCCAAGCGTGGATGGCGGCCATCACATCGTGGCGGAGGGCGGATTCGTGCTTTGCGATGACGCCAAGATCCACCGCATCCTGGGTGGCCTTCAGCTCGGCGATCTGGGCGGCCGTCACCGGCAGGCCCAGCTCCGATTCTGATTCGGCCAGGGCGATCCACAGGCGCCGCCACACCCGCTGGCGGTAGAGCGGCGACAGCAGGCGCACCATGACCTTGCTGGCGTAGCGGGTCGCCAGGGGATGCTCGAAGCGCTCCAGGTCAGAGCCGTCATGGGGCGGGAGGAAGGGCATAAGAACTCCGGCCCCCCAGTGTCGCATGGGCCCCGCCCATGTCCCGACCTGTGATTCCGCTCACGAAGAGGGGGTCTTGGCCGAGGCCCACCGCGGCTAGGATAGGGGCATCACCCTGGGAGCCTCCGCCATGTACGAAGTGATCCGAACCTCCGATCCCGCTGTGTTCCAGGCCCTGGAGCTGGAGGTCCAGCGCCAGCGGCACCACCTGGAGCTCATCGCGTCGGAGAATTACGCCTCCCGCGCCGTCATGCAGACCATGGGCTCCCACTTCACCAACAAGTACGCCGAGGGCTACCCGGGCAAGCGCTACTACGGCGGCTGCAGCCAGGTGGACATCGTCGAGAACCTGGCCCGCGATCGCGCCAAGCAGATCTTCGGGGCCGAGCACGCCAACGTGCAGCCCCACAGCGGCGCCCAGGCCAACATGGCGGTCTACCTCGCCGCCCTGAAGCCCGGCGATACGGTCATGGGCCTGGACCTGGCCCACGGCGGCCACCTCACCCATGGCCACCCCCTGAACAGCTCCGGCATCCTCTACAAGTTCGTGCCCTACCACGTGCGCCAGGAGGACGAGCGGGTGGACATGGACGAGGTCCGCACCCTGGCCCGGCAGCACAAGCCCAAGATGATCGTGGTGGGCGCCTCCGCCTACAGCCGCACCTGGAACTTCCCCCTCTTCCGCGAGATCTGCGATGAAGTGGGCGCCCTGCTCATGGTGGACATGGCCCACATCGCCGGCCTCGTCGCCACCGGCCACCACCCCAGCCCCGTCCCCCATGCGGACTATGTCACCACCACCACCCACAAGACACTCCGGGGCCCCCGTGGCGGCATGGTTCTGTGCAAGTCTCAGTATGCAAAAGACTTGGACCGCGCTGTCTTTCCGGGTGTCCAGGGTGGCCCCCTCATGCATGTCATCGCCGCCAAGGCCGTCGCCTACCACGAAATCATGCAGCCCGACTTCAAGGCCTACAGCGGCCAAGTCATCCGCAACGCCCACGCCCTAGCCAAGGGCCTGCAGGAACGCGGCTGGCGCATCGTCAGCGGCGGCACGGACAACCACCTCTTCCTGGTGGACCTGCGGGACCACGGCCTCCTGGGCCACGAGGCCGAGGAGTGCCTGCAGCGCGCCGGCATGACCACCAACAGGAACGGCATCCCCTTCGATCCCAACCCCCCTCTCAAGCCCTCCGGCGTGCGCCTGGGCAGCCCCGCCCTCACCACCCGGGGCATGAAGGAGGAGGAGATGGACCAGATCGCCCGCTTCTTCGACGTCACCCTGCGGCACCGCGGCGACGAAAGCACCTTCGCCCGCATCCGCCAGGAAGTCTTCCACCTCACGGACCAGTTCCCCATTCCCGAATAGTTCATTCCCATCCGGGCCATCAGACCACCGCCAAAACGCGCCGCGTTTTGGCGGTATGTTTTTGGGGGGTGGCCATGCTTCAGGCAGATGGGTTGTTCGTGTACGGGACCTTGCGGGAAGGCGGGTCGAAGCACGCCTGGCTGATGCGGACCCACCCCGAAGGGCTGACTCGGGCCTGGGTGGCAGGACGCCTCTTCCACCTGCCGGCGGGCTATCCGGCCCTGGTGCCCGGCCTCACGCCCCTGGACCCCCCGCCTGGGCCCGGCTGGGTGCGGGGCGATTTTGTGGGCTACGAGGACGAGGGGGACCTGGACTCAGCCTTGGCGGACCTGGATTCCCTGGAAGGGGTGGAGGAGGACCTCTTCAGCCGGGAGATCCTGCCCGTGGCCCTCGAAGGGGGCCTTCGCTACCAGGCCTGGGTCTACGTGTTCCATGTGGAACGCCTGCCCCGGCTGGAGCGGGAGGCCGTGGAGCTGCCCGATGGCGACTGGGCGGCGTACCTCTAACGCAGAACAGCGCGGGCAAGCCCGCGCTGTTCTGCGTATGCCGAGTTCCTCGGCGGAACTACAAACCTAGCTTCGGCTGCTCGCCGCTCTCGTCAGGGCCCGGGTGGGCGACGACTTCACCTTCGATGAGTTCATCCTCTTCGTCCAGGGCCATGGCGCTGGCATCGATCTTGGCGAGGCCCACGACCCGGTCCTCGGCACTGGCCAGCTTCAGCAGGCCGACACCCTGGGCGTTGCGGCCGGTCTTGCGGACCTCGTCGATGAGGAAGCGGATGACCATGCCCTCCTGGCTGATGAGGAGGCAGCCCTCTCCGGGCTTGACCAGCTTGAAGCCCACCACCTGGCCATTGCGGACCCCAGCGCGGATGTTGATGACGCCCGTGCCGCCCCGGCCCTGGAGCCGGTAGTCCTGGACCAGGCTGCGCTTGCCATAGCCCTTTTCGCAGACCGTGAGCAGCATGCCGTGGTCTTCGGTGCTTTCGTCGGGCTCCACGCCTTCCGGCAGGTCCGGCAGGGGGTCGGCCACTTCCATGTCCACGATGTGGTCGCCCTTGGCCAGCTTCATGCCCCGGACGCCCGTGGTGGCACGGCCGGTGGCCCGGACATCCTCCTCGGGGAAGCGGATGGCCTTGCCCTGGGCCGTGGCCAGGACGATCTGCTGGGTCCCGGTGGAGCGCCGCACGGCCACCAGGGTGTTGTCGTCATCGATGTTGAGGGCGATGAGGCCGTTGGCCCGGATGTTGGCGTAGGCCGCCAGGCTGGATTTCTTCACCGTACCGTCGCTGGTGGCGAAGACCAGGTTCTCCCCTTCGGGGAAGTCCCGCAGGGCCATGAGGGTGACGACGTTCTCGCCGTCCTTCAGGGAGATGAGGTTGCGGATGTGCTTGCCCCGGGTGGAGGCGGCCGCCTCCGGCAGGTCGTACACCTTGAGGGCGTAGACGATGCCCTTGTCGGTGAAGGCCATGAGGGTGTCGTGGGCCTTGGTCATGAAGAGCTGCTCGACGAAGTCCTCGTCCTTGGTCTTCATGCCCACCTTGCCCTTGCCGCCCCGGCGCTGGCGGCGGTAGGCGTTGAGATCGGTCCGCTTGATGTAGCCCGCCTTGGACATGGTGACGACCATGGGATCGTCCGGCACCACGTCCTCCATGCGGATCTCGCCAGAGTAGCCCACGATCTCGGTGCGGCGGTCGTTGCCGAACTGCTCGGCCACCTGCTGCAGCTCCTCCTTGATGACCTTCAGGAGCAGGCTCTCGTCGGCCAGGATGGCCTTGAGCTTGGCGATGACCTTCTCGAGCTCGGCCAGCTCGTCGAGGATCTTCTCCCGCTCCAGGCCCGTGAGGCGCTGGAGGCGCATGTCCAGGATGGCTTGGGCCTGCACGGCGGACAGGCAGAGTGTAGGGTCCTTCTTGATTGCCGTCGCAGTGGCGAAGGCCCCCGCCATGAGGCCGGCCTTGGCCTCCTCGGGGCTCTTGGCGGCCCGGATGAGCTTGATGACCGCGTCCAGGTGGTCCAGGGCGATCTTGAGGCCCATCAGGACATGGTGGCGCTCCTCAGCCTTCCGCAGCTGGAACAGGGTGCGGCGGGTGACCACCTCGCGGCGGAAGCCGATGAACTCCTGCAGGATCTCGCGGAGGGTGCAGACGCGGGGCTGGCCGTTGACGATGGCCAGCATGGTGATGGGGAAGCTGTTCTGGAGCTGGGTCTGCTGGTAGAGCTGGTTGAGCACGATGTCG
>DASXVC010000101.1:0-30656 GCA_036504495.1 Geothrix sp. | reverse complement strand
CGTATTTCCGCAATCTGGATTGCCTTCGTAATGTTCCTCATGTCCGTCCTGCTGATTGTGGTCAGCATCTTTGGCCAGAAAGAACCATAAGCCTTTCCCGTCGGCCTAACCCTCCGCTCAACTCGGACCCCGCCTGCATTGTCTTCCGCTCTTTCTCTTCATCTCGCTTCCTCGGCTTCGTTCGTCGCCTCGGTGCAGGCGGGGCCGGTTAGCTTCATTCGTTAGGCTCTCTTTTTAGGATTCCGGCACATGAAGGACAAGCGCTTTTGGTTCGGTACCTCTATCAGCTTGATCTGGTTGTGCGGGGTTAGTGCAATCGTCTTTCACCGCCGGGCAGATTTCTTCCATCTCAAACTAAATGAGCTTGGCGACTTATTTGCGGGAAGTGTCGCTCCACTTGCATTTTTATGGCTGGTCCTTGGATTTCTTCAACAGGGGGAAGAACTCCAACTCAATACCAAAGCGCTAGAACTACAATCGGAAGAGCTAAGCAAATCAGTTGAGCACCAAAAGCAGATGGTTGAGATCGCCCGCACGCAACTCGACAACGAATTAGAATCTGCGCGAGCTGAACGCAATGCGCAACGAGAGTCCGCAAAACCAAAATTCGTCTACACCGGCGGTGGCGGGATGTTCACGATGGGTCTTTGCAATTATGACATCGGATTCAGAAATGTCGGAAACACGGCCACACAATTAAGTCTATTCATCGATACGCCATCAAATGTAATTGGGCCGTGCGAATTTCACTCTGTTTCGCGTGGTGAGACTTGTAACACTCGCATTCAATTTGGGGCTCCGCCAATCAATCCAATTCCCTTATCAATCACCTATTTCGATGCATTGGGTTTTCCAGGTGAAAGCCATTTTATATTAACGAGAGATCTCAATGACGATCATTCAGTATTTTCAGCTAAGCCCACCGAGCCTAACCTTCCGCTCAACTCAGACCCTATCGCTGCGCGCTAGTGTCCTCAAACAACTCAGCAGCCAGGTTCCGCAGCAATAGGGCCGGTTAGCTACTTTCGTTAGGCCGCGCTAGCTAGCCGAGGCTCTGTTCTGCCCTACACTCAAACGACTCCTTCTCAATTCACCGAGGTTTATCATGCGATTTCTCGGACCCCTTCTTTTTCCCGCACTGCTGATAACGGCGGTCGGTTGTGTGCCCGTAGATACGGCACCCAACTCTAAAGTTGGAGCAGGACATGGTTCCGAACCGACCGCTTCGCTGACCGATTCCAATTCCCCACGCCTCATCATTCCTGCTACCGGGGGTGCGCCTATCATGGCGATTCCATTGGGGGGAGGCCTCTATCTGCCAATCACAGGTGGAACTCCGATTCCAGGCACTCCAGTAACTCCATAGTGCAATCAGCTTCGAACCGGGGGGCACTAATGCGCCAGCTCCTATCGGTTCAGATTCCAGGCGTCGGCCTAACCCTCCGCTCAACTCGGACCCCGCCTGCATTGCCTTCCGCTCTCTTTCAACTTCTCGCTTCCTCGGCTCCGCTCATCGTCTCGGTGCAGGCGGGGCCGGTTAGCTACATTCGTTAGGTTGCTAGAGCCTTGATCACGGTGGGCATCACGCTTCCAAGGGCTTTGTCCACCTTGGCGTCCACACACTGGTCACAAAACTGCATCTTCCATTGCCACAAAACATCCTTGCGGGGTGGTTCCGCGTAGGCTTTCGGGCGCTCGAACTCAGCTCCGCACGGGCAGCGCAACCTAACCGGTCGCTCAAGTCGGACCTCGCCGCCCGTGCTTTCTAGCTTTTCCATCGCTCCTCCAATGCGGCGAGGCCGCTTAGCTCCAGGTCGTTAGGCCTCGTTCGCCCTTCTCTTTCTATCTGCTAGGTAGTGGGCCTCTAGCGCAGCTTCGTCGTCTCAGCTCGTTCCAGCGGCAGATCCCCATCGTTCCTCTGCTTTCAGGTTCTACCGAATAGGGTTATTGCTTGCTCAGCACCACTCGGCCCATGGATTTCTGCCATCATCGAAGCCAATTCAGCATTCCGCTCTTCATGTTCACGCAATAACTCCGGTGGTTTCCCTTTGGGGTCGTCGGCATGAATCCTCGCTCCCGCTCAAGCAAGTTCAAACCCCAACGCAGCGCGTGCTCGGGTGGCTACTGCTTAGGGCTCGGCCTAACCGTTGGTTCAACTCGGACCCAACCGCGTGTTGCTGGCGCTCTCCCGTGAACATCTCGATTCCGGTTCCCCTCCATTCGCCTGGCCCGCGGTTGGGCCCGGTTAACCTTCTTCGTTAGGCGAATAATTCACTCCCCAAAAAGCATTGAGGAATTCATGAAGCGCATCATGGTTGGTTTTCTGTTCGCGTCCTTGGTTGCTTGTAGCCCGCCTTGGTTGTACCCAAAAGGGCGAATTAACACGCTCGCCGCCCACCAACAGGAGGCCTACGAATTCATCAAGGCATTCCACGATAAACGAAACCCTTCCGATCGTATGAACATGGTTTATCAAGCCATAATTCTTGAAAAACAGGAAAACGACCTTGGTTCCTTCGAATCTTGGGTCATACGCACAGAGAATGGCAACAGATTTGAATATATCCTTCAAATCGCTATCTACTGGGAAGGGCGTAATGCCCATGGCATCCATGGCCATCAAGGCATGGCCATCGTTCGGGTTAAAGAACTCCCTAAGCCACCTGTTTAAAATCACACATGCTTTTTACAGACCCTTATCCGTCATTGCGCCGTCGCCTAACCCCTCGCTCAACTCGGACCCCGCCTGCATTGCCTTCCGCTCTCTCTCAACTTCTTGCTTCCTCGGCTCCGCTCAGCGCCTCGGTGCAGGCGGGGCCGGTTAGCTTCATTCGTTAGGCCTCCCACCAACAGGTGCTCGATGACAACCGATCAGCTCATTTCGATTGGATTCTCGATTCTGGTTTTAATTCCGGCTGTCATTTATTTGGTGAACGGATTTCGGGCCAATCGACATGGTGTTTTCTATGGAAAAGGTGGGGCCATTTCCAGAACAGCGAATCCTACCGAGTTCAAATGGGCCGTCTGGGGGCGCATAATCAGTGGATTCATTCTTCTCACTGTATCCATCGCCTTGGCCTATTTTCTAGGCCATTCCAGTCGGCCTAACCCTTAGCTCAACTCGGACCCCGTCTGCATTGCTCTCCGTTCTCTCTCAGCATCCCGCTTCCTCGGCTCCGCTCATCCGTTCAGCGCCTCGGTGCAGGCGTGGCCGGTTAGCTTCATTCGTTAGGCATCTGATCCAGCTATACGCAAAAGGAGACCGTCGTGGACCAATCCGTGAAGCCAAGCTGGTGGAGTCGGAATTGGAAACCCTCAGCTCAACTCGGACCCCGCCTGCATTGCCTTCCGCTCTCTCTCAACATTTCGCTATCTCGGCTCCGCTCAGCGCCTCGGTGCAGGCGGGGCCGGTTAGCTTCATTCGTTAGGCGTCCCATCATGAAAAGAGTCCTCGCACTCGGCATTCTGTTGATGGTTGGTTGCAAGGCACCAGTCGACAACCAACATGCACAGCCACTTACCCGCAAAGTGGCATTTCAGCCGCCTCTAATTCCCGTGCCTAAGCCAGTCGATGGCAAGTCTGGCGTGTATCCAACCACCGTGGATCTCGTCATCGACAGTGCAGGCAGTGTGTCCCAGGTCATTCCTAGGAGCGGTGCAGAGCCGTTTCTCTCAACCACACTTGATTACGCCAAGCTCTGGCGGTTCTCGCCGAACTTCCCAACCACACCTGAATCCCTGGTTTCCCTAAAGGTCACCTACACTTGGGGTGCAATAAAAACCATCGATATCAACATCAAACCGTGAGCCCACGCCTACCCTTCTTGGTTAGCTTCATCGTTAGGGCTCTACTCTTCCCGGGGACTACAACATGCGGCGCTTGCTCATGCTCGTTCTGCTCTTTGGTTGGGTATACGCGGGTCTTCTCGCTGACGAACCGAAGCCATGCCCAAGCGAAATTCGGCCATGGCTGATATGTAAACCCGGAACTACAGATTTGATTTCAACGATCAATGGAATTACAAAAATCTTCACGGTCAAAGTCGAAAGCCCAGGGAACGGGTTGTGGATTAAGGGAATTTACGAAAACAGTAAATACTTATGTATGAGCTTTATTTGGGATTCACATGGCGATGTGATATTCATTCTCGATAAGATCAATAATCGACAAATTCGTTTGGGCAATCGATTCGGCTACTACAGCCTTCATGGATTGATAGATCCTAATTTTATCGTCATTGCGACTGAAGAATTCTCTGGCCCCGAGGGCGATGAATTTGGTTTTGTTGTGCTTCGATTGTCCGATCGCAAATTTATCCGTGTTGGTAAGGACGCCTGGAATTACCAATTGCGGGTCGAAGGGAAAAATATCGTAGGTATTAAGACCATCAAGCCAGGAGAATTCTATGAACAGGTTCCTTACACCATTCCTATCAGGTCCGTTTTAGCAAGGTTCAAGTGACCATGGTCGCCCTAACCCTCCGCTCAACTCGGACCCCGCCTGCATTGTCATTCGCTCTCTCTCAACTTCCCGCTTCCTCGGCTCCGTTCAGCGCCTCGATGCAGGCGGGGCCGGTTAGCTTCATTCGTTAGGCATGCCCATGATTATTTCGTTAGTCGCGAGGGTTGGGATCTCGGTAATGGTGCTGTCGAGCCCCCTTGTTGCTCAAGCCAAGCAAGCAGCCTCCATTCAACTCCCGCCAGAGATGGAATCCCAAACCGCCGTTCTGAATGAAATGCTCACCAAGGTTGAAGGCATTGCCAAGAAGTTGGGCTTTGAAGGATGGCCAGAGACAACTTGGGATGGCAATTACACACCAGAACCGCCAATTCTGAAGTCTATGTCACCAATCATCCGCAAGGTCTGGGCTAACAATCAGGTGCTCTGGGTCTACGTTCCATCCCAAAAAAGATGGAATGCAGTTCTCATCCTTACCAAGAAATCTGCCACAAGGGTCAAGGCTCCTTGCAGGTTGGTATGGCTCCAAGATGCCTTTGGTCGCCCAGCACTGTCTGCAGCACTACAAAAGGACTCATGGGAAAAGGGGAACAACTTAGGGTGGCAGAATGGCCCTCGCCATCTTTATGGCCAAGGCTTTCGCCTCATCAAAGGCAACTCTGATCTTCAGCAACTTTGGGACATCGCAAGGCGAGGGAAGGAACGGCGATTTACCTGTATGTTGCCCGATTCGGATGCTGGTCTCAGTCTGGCCGTTCACCCAGAACTCGGTGTCGGCTACCAGGTTGATGCAGTCGCTGAAGAAGATGATGGTGATTCCATAGATATAATCTTGAAGCCAGCCCAATTCAAGAAGGCCAAGATTGCTCGATCTGAGGCGGGTGATGTTTGGTTCTACGCTCCTGTCTGGCAAAACGACCCTCAACCCTTCCTTTGCCTCAGCCGCGAGAAGGGTTTCAAGAACTGGGCTAAGCATTGAACCCGTCATGCCTAACCCTCGGCTCAACTCGGACCCCGCCTGCATTGCCTCCCGCTCTCTCTCAGCTACCCGCTATCTCCGCTCACCCCCACCGCGCATCGGAGGTCACATGAAACGAGTTACTGGCATTGGCGGCATCTTCTTCAAAGCCAAAGACGCTCCATCACTGCAGGCTTGGTACAAGCGGCACTTGGGAATCGATGTCCAGGCCTGGGGCGGAGCTGCCTTCGACTGGACCGACGCCGAGGGCAGGCCGGTTGCAGGCACAACTGCCTGGTTAATCGATCCGCAAGAAAGTGATCACTTTGCTCCGAGCTCTGCACCCTTCATGGTCAACTACCGAGTAGAAGATCTTCACGCCTTGGTCAAGGCATTGAAGGAAGAAGGCTGCAGCGTTCTCGAGAAGATTGACGACTCCGAGTACGGTCAATTCGCCTGGGTCATCGATCCAGAAGGAAACAAGGTAGAACTTTGGCAACCGCCTGCCGGCCAATGATCAGGACAATCGGCCCCAGCACGAATCTGCGGCCTAATCCTCCGCTCAGCCCGGACTCCACCTGCATTGCCTCTATCACCGCTCCCTCGGCTTCGCCCATCCTGCCCTTCTAGAGAACAACTTCTTCCGCAGCGTCTGGTTTGGCCTCTTTCTATTCCGGAAAGCCCAGAAGCAGCAGCCGGTCTGACCTTCCGCACGGCCGGGGCCCTAGCTGCAAGCGCCGGGCCCGGTTAACGTCTTCCGGCAGGCCACGATGCAGGGCCACCAGCTTCCCACCTTCAATTCAGGGTCACCCCATGAGACGGTCCTTTGCTTCGCTGCTCCTCGCCATCCCCGTCGCGGTCTCCGTCGGGTGCGCCAAACCCGATCTGGATTTCGTCAAAATCAGGCTCGGGATGACCAAAAGCGATGTCATTGCGCGACTCGGGAAGCCCACAAGAACGTCCGTGGTGAACCCTTTCGAGATTTTCGAATATGAGGCCTATGACCGTTATGGCGCGCTTATCGTCAATCGCAGATCTCAGTTCATCCGTTTTTATGAGGGGAGGGTCGAATCGTTCGGAAACATTGAGGACCTCGACCCCACGAAGCCCCCGGCCCGGAAAAAGGAAGCTGATCCGCAGGCCAGTCCGGATAAACGCGAGGCACCAGGAACCCTCAAAGCGGCACCATCCAGTGCCACGGCCTTCGATTTGAGGACAGAACTGGAGAAACTGGAAAAAATCAAAAAAGACGGGCTGATCACCGACGCCGAATTCCAGGAGCTGCGGCAGAAAGTGTTGGAGAAAGCCAAAGCCCAATAACATCGCGCCCTGCCCATCAGCCCACTTCTCATTGCGTCACCCGGCGGAAACCCTTTGCCACTGCTTTTCAATCGCAGGACTTTCAATTCATTTGAAATAAACCAAATAAAGCCTTTACGGAGGCATCATGGCCAAGTTCGCCGTTGTTTTGTTGTGGCTCGTCGGATCGGCCACCTTTGCCCAGGCTCAGAGCCCGAAACCTGATGTCTGGGAACCCCTGCGATTCCTGGCTGGCGAGTGGCAAGGCACCGCCACGGGCGAACCTGGAACCGGGACCGCGGCCCGCCGCTACGAGTTTGTATTGAACGGCCGCTTCCTCCATGAGCGCAACACGTCGACCTTCCCGCCTCAGGAGAAGAACAAAACGGGCGAAGTGCACGAACACTGGAGCCTCTTCAGCTACGACAAAAAGCGGAAGACCATCCTGTTCCGGCAGTTCCACCAGGAGAGCTTCGTGGTCACCTACGCGCTGAACCCGGCCTTGAGCAGTCCGTCCAGGTTCGTGTTCGAGAGCGAGCAGGTGGAGAACATCCCCAGCACCTGGAAGGCCCGCGAGACCTATGAATTGATCTCGAACAACGAGTTCACGGAGACCTTCGAGCTCGCGCAGTCCGACAAGCCCTTTGCCGTATACAGCCGCAACCATTTCAAGCGCCGACAGCCCTAGTGCCGCGGCGCTCGGAACTGCTCCTCCGTCGCCCGGCCCCTGAGGAGATCCCTTGCAGATCAAGTTCAGCAGCGTGATGGTTGAGGACCATCCATCTTGTCCAGCCCCCGGCCTGATCGGCCCATGACCGACACCTTCCGCACCCGGATCCCCACCCTTTCAGAGGCCCAGCTGCGCCAGTACCTGGAGCGGCCCGAGGGCTACAAGGCGGAGGCGGTGGAAGCGGCCCTGGCGGAGCTGCGCCAACGGGGGCACGAGATCTCCCCCGACGACCTGGGCCGGATCCGCCAGAGCCTCCAGCAACGTGACGCCGCCCAGCGCGCCCTCAGTCACTCCCGGTACGGCCGCCTGCTGGGGAACTCTCCGGCGATCCGGACCGCCCGCATCCGCCTCGTCACGGCCGGCATCCTGGCGGCGGGGCTCGGCAGCACCGCCGTCCTCTATGCCATCGCCGCCCCCAAGGCCCTCAACCCCCTGGGCTACGAACCGGAGGACACCAAGCGGTACCTGCGGGACCTGGAGCTGTACGGCGGGAAGGCGAACATCCTGGCCACGGAGTTCCGGCGCTGGTTCGACGGGCTGTGGCACGGCCGGCCCCTGGCCTTCACGGTGGCCACGCTGACGATCCTGCTGGCCCTGGGCTTCTGGTTCGTGTCCACGCACCTGGCCGCCGACCCCGGACCACCGCTGGGGGAGGACGGAGAAGGGCCGGTGCCGACGTCCCAGGAGCCCCCACTTCCCTGATGCGCCCCGGCTCCCGGCATCGGACACTGACCGGATGGCAACTCGCCCCCGCAAACCTGAAGCCCCCGCGGCAACCCCAGCAGGCCGGCCCGCCAAGCCGGGCCTGCACCCGCGCAACCGCCACGCCGGGGGCTACGACTTTCCGCGGCTGGTGGCGGCCTCGCCGGAGCTGGAGCCCTTCGTGCGGCGTGCCCCCCACGGCGGGCCCTCCATCGACTTTGCGGATCCGGCAGCGGTGAAGGCCCTGAACCGGGCCCTGCTGGTGGAGGCCTACGGCATCCGGGGCTGGGACATCCCCGAGGGCTACCTCTGCCCGCCCATTCCCGGCCGGGCGGACTACCTGCACCACCTGGCGGACCTGCTGGCGGCCTCCAATGGCGGGGGGATCCCCCGGGGCGCGAGCGTGCGCGTGCTGGACGTGGGCGTGGGCGCCAACGCCATCTACCCGCTGGTGGGCCATCGCGAGTACGGCTGGTCCTTCGTGGGCTCGGATATCGACGCCACCGCCCTGGCCGCGGCGGGCCGGATCCTGGCCGCAAATCCAGGCCTGGCCGCGGCCATCACCCTGCGGCGCCAGGCGGACCGGAAGGCCGTCTTCAAGGGCCTGGTGGGCCCGGAGGATCGCTTCGACCTGACGCTCTGCAACCCCCCCTTCCACAGCTCCCTGCGCGAGGCCCGGGAGGCCGCCCAGACCAAGTGGCGGAAACTGGGGCGCGGCTCGGCGGATTCCGGGCGGAACTTCGGCGGCCAGGGGGCGGAGTTGTGGTGCGATGGCGGCGAGGCGGGCTTCGCCCGGCGCATGGTCGAGGAGAGCACCGCCATCGGCGCCCAGGTGCGCTGGTTCACGACACTGATCTCCAGCTCCGCCAGCCTGCCCGGGCTGCAGCGCGCCCTGCGCCAGGCCGGGGCCCGGGAGATCCGCACCGTGCCCATGGCCCAGGGCCAGAAGCAGAGCCGCTTCGTGGCCTGGACCTTCCTGACGCCGGAGCAGGCGGAGGCCTGGGCCCGGGGGTGGTCCGGGTTGTGATCCAAGGTTTCGGACAATTCGGTATGATTTATCCCTCACCGGAGTTCCGATGTACATCCTTCGCATCCTCCCCGCCCAGTTCTCCCTGCTGCTGCTGGCGGCCCTGTTCATGCGCGTGGGGTTCCCGCTGATCCTGATCGTCCCCCTGACCGTGATCCTGATGCTGGGGCTCCTGGTGCCCTGGGCCGAAGCCCGGGCCCTCATGGCGGGCGTGCTGGGATTCGTCTCGCTCATCTGGGGGTTCATGACCTGGCTGCGGGTGCAGGAGCGCCTGGCCTACGGCGAGCCCTGGTCCCGCCTGGCGGGGATCCTGGCCGGGGTGACCCTGTTCACCGTCTGGTCGGCCTGGCTGGTCTGGGGCAGCCGAAAGGCCGACCACCACCGGTTCGGGACCCCAGCCATGGAACCCGGCCGTACCGATCCGTCCGCAATCTAGGCCCCCATGTTCATCCTCCGCCGCCTGCCCGCCGTCCTGGCTCTGCTGATGCTGGGGGCCCTGTCCCTGCGGCTGGGCCTGCCCTTCCTGCTGGCGCTGCCCCTGACCTTCGCCCTGCTGGTGGTCCTCTTCGTTCCGAAAGCCGTGGTCCAGGCCTCGCTGTCCGCGATGCTCGGGATCGGATCCCTCGCCTGGCTGGGCACCGCCTGGCTGCGCGTGAACGAGCGCCTGGCCCTGGGCGCGCCGTGGCTGCGCATGGTCCTCATCCTCGGCGCCGTGGCCCTGTTCACAGCCTGGGCGGCATGGCTGCTGCGCGATAATCAGAAGGCCGGATCGTCGGAATGATGGAAGAAGCGATTCCGATGATCTGAGCCCCTGACCCTCTAGAACACCGACCACCCCGTCCGCGTGGTGAAGCGATCCAGGGCCTCGACGCCGGCGACGCTGTTGCCATGGGGATCCAGGGCCGGGCTCCAGACGCAGAGGACGCCACGCTCGGGCAGCACTGCCAGGATGCCGCCGCCCACGCCGCTCTTGCCGGGCAGGCCCACGCGGTAGGCGAAGTCGCCGGCGGCATCGTAGGTCCCGCAGGTGAGCATGATGGAATTGATGCGCTTGGATTCGCTGCGGGTGAGCAGGCGCGAGCCGTCGGCCCGCAGGCCGTGGTTGGCCAGGAAGAGCCCCGCCTTCGCCAGATCCCCGCAGCTCATACGCAGGGAGCACTGCCGGAAGTAGTGGTCCAGCACCCGGTCCACCGGGTTCTCCAGGTTGCCGCAGCTGGCCATGAAGTGGGCCAAGGCTGCGTTGCGGTGGCCGTGGGAGGCCTCCGACGCGGCCACCTCGGGATCCACATCCACGGCCGCGTTGCCGCTCTCGGCACGCAGGAAGTCCCGCAACGTGCCCAGCGAATCGCCGGTCAGCGAGAGCAGGCGGTCGATGAGGACCAGGGCCCCGGCGTTGATGAAGGGGTTGCGCGGGATGCCCTTCTCGTATTCCAGCTGCACCAGCGAGTTGAAGGGGTTGCCCGAGGGTTCGCGGCCCACGCGCCGCCAGAGGGCCTCCCCATCCCGGGCAAGCACCAGGGCCAGGGAGAAGGCCTTGGACACGCTCTGGATGGAGAAGGGTGTCCGCCAGTCCCCGCTGCCCACGAGCTGCCCGTCCATGGTGGCCAGGGCGAGGCCGAAGCGCGCAGGATCCACTGCCGCCAGGGCCGGGATGTAGTCCGCCACCTTCCCCTGCGCCGCGAAGGGCGCCGATTCCGAGGCCAGGTCGTCGAGGAGGGCTTGGAGGTCCATGCTCCCAGAATCCCACAGGAGCAATGGGTTTAGGATGGTCGCCATGACGCCCCTCGCCGCCGACCTCCTCCTGCTCTTCCGCCGCGACCTGCGCTGCCTCATCCGCGAGGTGGACCTGTTTCCCGATGACGAGAGCCTGTGGCGCACGGTGCCGGGCATCGCCAACAGCGCGGGGAACCTGGCCCTGCACGTGGCGGGCAACCTCCAGCACTTCGTGGGCGCGGTGCTGGGCGCCACGGGGTACGTGCGCCAGCGGGAACGGGAGTTTGCGCAACGGGAGGGCAGCCGCGCCTCGGTGAGGGTCGACCTGGAGGCGACGGTGGCCGCCGTGGAGGCAGGGCTGGCGGCCCTGACCGCCGAAGCCCAGGCCGCGACCTTCCCCGCGCCCGTGGGGCCCTACCGGCCCACCACGGGGATCTTCCTGATGCACCTGGCCACGCACCTGGCCTTCCACCTGGGCCAGGTGGGCTACCTGCGCCGGGCCCTCACGGGCGATCCGGCCAGCGCCGGGGGCATGTCCATCGCCGAACTGCTGGAGAACCCATGAACGCCCGTGCCGTGACCGATCCCACCGCCGCCCCGGAGGAGGCTCTGCTGGTGCCCCTCCGGGCCGGTGCCCTGTTGGGCGTCCTGGTGGCCCTCTGGACCTTCGTCATGGGGTTCACGGGCTGGTACCGCCACCCCAGCCTGCTCTTCCTCTTCTGGCTGGTGATCCCCCTGCAGATCGTCATCCTGGTGCTGACGCTCCGGAAGACGGCCCCCACGGCGGGCTACCTGCGCCAGGTGCAGAACGGCGTGGGCGCCTCGGTCATCGCCTCCCTCATCATCTTCGCCAGCAGCCTGCTCTTCACCATGGTGGTGTTCCCCAGCTACTTCGCGGAGCTGGAGGCCCTGGGCCGCATCCAGATGGCGAAGCAGGGCCTGAGCCCGGAACAGATCGAAGCCGTGGTGAAGGCACAGGCCCCCATGCAGAGGCCCCTGGGCAGCGCCTTCGCGGGCGCCCTGGGCACCTGGATCACGGGCCTGTTCACGTCGCTCATCGCCGCCGCGTGGCTGCGGAAGCGGCGGTGAACCGGCCGGGCTACCGCTCCCGGCGCACAGCCTCCACGAGCGACAGCGGGTAGGCGGTCCCGGCAAGGGCGTCATCGAGACAGCGCAGGACGAGGCCCGAGCGCAGGGGCGCGGCGGCCAGTTCGGCGCGGGTGAGCCAGCGGCAGCCGAGGATGTCCGGATCCTCCGGAATGGCCTCGGCCCCGGCGGGCACGGTGCCCCGGAAGCAGACGCGGCAGTAGTCCCTGCCGTTCTTCGCCTGCAGCTGGTAGATGCCCACCAGCGCGTCCGGCGTGAAGGCGAGGCCCGTCTCCTCGCGCACCTCGCGGCGCACGGCCTCCAGGATGGATTCGCCAGGTTCCACGTGGCCCGCGGGCTGGTTGAAGACGCGCTCAGGCGAGACGCCGTCCGTTTCCTCCACCACGAGGAAGCGGCCCCCGCGCTCGATGATGGCGGCGACGGTGAGGGCCCACATCAGACGCGCAAAAAGAGGTAGAAGCCGTTCACGAAGTAGACGATGCCCACCACGCCCACCACCAGGCCCGCGTAGTAGACGGGCTTCTGCTTGAGCAGGGCGGCGATGGAGGAGAGCAGGATCCCGATCTGGAGGAAGATCACGGCCAGGCCGAAGGCCGCGCCATGTTTCTGGGCCTGGGCCTTCGTGTCCTCGAAGCCGCGGGCCGCCTTCATGATGTCGGCCTTCTCGCCGTCGTACTTCGCGACCTTCTTCTCCACGTCGGCCAGGCTCTTCTCCAGGGTGGGCACCGCCGCCTTTGGCGCGAGTTCCAGCTCCCGCTTGAGGCGCATGGCCTCCACTTCGTAGAGGTTCCCCTTGATGCCCTTGGCCTGGTAGTAGGCCCACTGGTCCGAAGCCTGGCTCTGGCTCAGCACGGCCCGGGTGGAGTGGCCGCCCCCCTTGAAGGTGGCCAGCGTGGCGCAGACGGCGAGGATCACCGTGGTCAGGGCCAGCAGGTTCAGCCAGGGTTCCTTCTTTTCGTCGCTCATGGGACTCCGCCGCAATTAGCTTTCATGATGCGACAAAAGACGCCCGGCGCTTGAAGCGGCCGGACCGGGGCCTATCGTGGGAACCGGAGCCCTCCAGGATGTGCGTGGTCTGCCGCAGTCCTCCTCCGATCCGCCTTGGATCCGCTGTCCTCCCGGGGACGGGCGCGGCGCGTCCGTCTCCGGTCTTCCCCGACCAAGGCCACAGGAGGCTCCCATGCTGCATCGCACCGCGCTTTGCGTCGGGATCAACCAGTACCAGCACTTCCCTTCCGCCACCCTGAACGGGTGCGTCAACGATGTCCATGACATGGCCTCGGTGTTGAAGGATCTGCTGGGCTTCGAGGATTCCGACATCATCCGGCTGACGGACCAGGCCGCCACCAAGGCCAACATCATGCGCGAACTGCGGCGCATGGTGGAGGGCGCCCTGGCGGGCCGGTACAACCACCTGGCCTTCAGCCTCTCCAGCCACGGCACCCAGGTGCCCGACCTGAACCTCGACGAATTCGACCGGGCCGATGAGGCCTTCTGCCCCTACGATCTGGCCCAGAACGGCCCCCAGTGGGACCGCGACCACCTCATCGTGGACGATGAACTCCACGACCTGTTCGTGCAGCTGCCCCAGTCCGTGATCCTGGAAGTGTTCCTCGACACCTGCCACAGCGGCTCGGGACTGCGGGCCGCGGACCTGCTGATGGACCGCAAGCCCCGCTACCTGCCGCCGCCTTCGGTGGAGGCCTTCCGGGACATCGAGTACCGCCGGGCCCGCCCAGCGCACCTCAAGCTCCTGGAGAAGGGCCTGTCCCACCACATCCTCTGGACCGCCTGCAAGGACAGCCAGACCGCCGCGGACGCCTTCCTCCAGGGGGACTGGCACGGCGCCTTCACCTGGCACTTCTGCCGGGAGGCCCGGGCCAGTGGCAACCACCTCTCCCGCGCCAAGGTGCTGGCCAAGATCCGCCAGGATCTCAGCGCCGCCCACTTCACCCAGACGCCCCAGCTGGACTGCGAAGCCATCACCCGCCATTCCGTGCTGAAGGCCGTGGAAGTTCCCCCCAACGTGGCGCCGCTGCCCACCGAGATGCCGACCTGAGGCCGGAAAGAGGTTCCAGCCCTGCCTCCAGACAAACACGGCGCCTCACGGCGCCGTGTTAACTGAAACGCTCCACGTTTTTCAGGCTAGTACCGATAATGATCGGCCTTGTACGGCCCCTCGACAGGCACGCCGATGTACTTGGCCTGGTCGGGACGGAGGGCCGTGAGCTTCGCATTCAGCGTCTGCAGCTGGAGCCGCGCCACCTGCTCGTCCAGGTGCTTGGGCAGGGTGTAGACACCCACGGGATAGTCGGCCTTCTTCGTCCACAGCTCGATCTGGGCCAGGGTCTGATTGGCGAAGGAGGAGGACATCACGTAGCTGGGGTGGCCCGTGCCGCAGCCCAGGTTCACCAGGCGACCCTTGGCCAGCAGGATGATGCGCTTGTTGTCCGGGAAGATGATGTGATCCACCTGGGGCTTGATCTCCTCCCACGCGTACTTCTCCAGGCCGGCGACATCGATCTCGCTGTCGAAGTGGCCGATGTTGCACACGATGGCGTTGTGCTTCATGCGGGCCATGTGGTCGTGGGTGATGACGTGGAAGTTGCCGGTGCAGGTCACGAAGATGTCGGCCTGGCTGCAGGCTTCATCCATGGTGACGACGCGGTAGCCCTCCATGGCCGCCTGCAGGGCGCAGATGGGATCGATCTCGGTGACCCACACCTGGGCGCTGAGGGCGCGGAGGGCCTGGGCGCTGCCCTTGCCCACGTCGCCGTAGCCGCACACGACCGCGATCTTGCCGGCCACCATCACGTCCGTGGCCCGCTTGATGGCGTCCACCAGGGACTCGCGACAGCCGTAGAGGTTGTCGAACTTGCTCTTGGTGACGCTGTCGTTGACGTTGATGGCGGGGAACTTCAGCTCGCCCTTCTTGGCCATTTCATACAGCCGGTGCACGCCCGTGGTCGTTTCTTCGGTCACACCCTGGATCTTGGCCAGCTGCGCGGCGTACCAGCCCGGCTTCTCGGCCATGCGCTTGCGGATGACGGCGAAGAGCACGGTGGCCTCCTCGCTGTCGGGATGGTCGAGGACACTGGCGTCCTGCTCAGCCCGGGCGCCCAGGTGCAGCAGCAGGGTGGCGTCGCCGCCATCGTCCAGGATCATGTTGGCGCCGTTCTCGAAATCGAAGATGCGGTGCGTGTAGTCCCAGTACTCGGGCAGGGTCTCGCCCTTCACGGCAAACACCGGCGTGTTCCCCGCGGCGATGGCGGCGGCTGCGTGATCCTGGGTGCTGAAGATGTTGCAGCTGGCCCAGCGCACGTCGGCGCCCAGCGCCTTCAGCGTCTCGATGAGCACGGCGGTCTGGATCGTCATGTGCAGCGAGCCCGCGATGCGGGCGCCCTTGAGGGGCTGCTGGGCGGCGTACTGCTTGCGGATGGCCATGAGCGCGGGCATCTCGCCCTCGGCGATGGCGATCTCCTTGCGGCCCCAGGCGGCGAGGCCCAGGTCGGCGACGATGAAGTCGGTGGTGGCGACGGTCATGAGGACCTCCACAAAGGGCGGGGACGACAGGCGGACGAGCCCACCTCATCGGCCCCGGACAGGGGTGAGGTGAGCGCCGTTCCTGAAGGGGAAGTATCCGAGCCTGAGATCCCTCACCCCACGGGCAGGGTCCTGCAGCGCTCCTCGGACTGATCCAGAATAGCGGTGACGACAGGGATTGGGGGTGGTTTTCCCGAACTCCATTTGTGTCGGCTTGCAAAATTTTTTCAAAATTTTGTTACACAAAATAAATATTGAAATAATGTTGATTATTAATTTTTAAATAGATTTTGTCATTTTTAACTAACAAAATTTTTTCGAAGAAAAAATTTTGCATCTGCAAATACGCGGCTTACAACCTGGCACAACCCTCGATTGGACATGACTGCCTGAAAGGAGGCACCCATGTCCAACCCCCTCACCACCCTGGCCCTGGCGCTCGCCCTGGCCCTCCCCCTCTCCGCGGTGCCGGAACGTTCGTCCCGGGCTCCCCAGCGACCCGTGAACCTCAACACGGCCACCGTGACCGAGTTGATGCAGCTGCCCCGCGTCGGCCAGAAGACCGCCGAGCGCATCGTGGCCTTCCGCAAGCAGCACGGCGGCTTCCAGCGGCCTGAGGAGCTGATGAACGTGAAGGGCATCGGCGAGAAGTCCTACGCCAAGCTCAAGCCCTTCCTGGCCCTGTCGCCCCTGCCGCGCCCCGCGGCCGTGAAGAAGTAGGGGGCGGCCATGCTCCGGAGCTGCCGAAGATCCGCCCAGCGGGGTTCCTCCCTGTTGGAACTCACCGTCGCCATGGGCGTGGCCACCATCCTGGCCACAGTGGGTGTCTGCCAGTGGGATCCCGGCAGCACCGACCTGTCCGCCGCCCACCAGGAGATCCACGGCAGCCTGGAGCAGGCCTTCAGCCTCGCCCGGGCCCGGGGCACCAATGTCACGGTCGCCCTCGGCCAGGCCACCGGTGCCGGAGAGCACCTGCCCGTGCACCTCAGCCGAAGGGTGAAGTGGGGCAAGCCCGCCAATATCCCCCTGCCTCCGGGCATGGACGCGCCCACGGTGGCCGCCCGCACAGGCGAGGCCCACGCCATCCTCACCGTCACGCCCCGCCACACGGCCCTGGCCAGCACCTGGTTCCTGAACGACGGCCGGGAGGCCCTGTGCATGCGGCTGTCCGGCCAGGGGAAGCTCCAGGTGCTGCGGTGGCGCCGGGACCGCCTCAAGTGGACGAGGGTCTGATGCGCATCCTCTTCGCCGCTTGCGCGGCTCAGACCTCTCCCTCGTGCCTCCGGGCCTACCACTTGTCCCGTCCCCCAATCAGCTAGGAGCAAGATCATGCGCATTCTAGACCTCTCCCCCAGCCAGCGCCCGCGGGAACGCCTGCTGGCGGGCCACGGGGAAGCCCTGGCCGACGCGGATCTCCTGGCCCTCCTCTGGGGCACGGGCCTCCGGGGCCAGAGCGCCGTGGAGCTGGCGCAGGCGGTGCTGGGGCGCACCGGTGGCCTGGCGGGACTCCTGACCCTGGGGCTCAATGACTGGCTGGATCAGCCGGGCCTTGGTCCCGCCAAGGCCGGTCAGCTCTGGGCCGCGCTGGAACTGTCCCGGCGCGCCCAGCGCGGCTCGGACCGCCTCCGCATCACCAGCCCCCGCGCCGCCGGCAGCTACCTGCTGCCCCGCTGCCAGGGCTGGACCGAAGAGCGCTTCGGCCTGCTGGCCCTGAACGCCAAGGGCGATCTGCTGGCCGAGCGCATCCTCAGCCAGGGCACCGCCACCGCTACGCTCATCAGCCCCCGTGAATTCTTCCGCGAGGCCCTCCGCTACGGCGCCAGCACCGCCCTGGCCTTCCACAACCACCCCAGCGGCGACCCCACTCCCAGCCGCGAGGACATCCAGCTCACGCGGCGCCTGCAAGCCGCCGGCGAATCCCTCGGCGTGCCCCTGGCCGACCACCTCATCCTCGGCAACGAGCGCTACCACAGCTTCCGGGCAGCGGAGGGGTGGGATCAGCGGCCGTAGGGTGCTCATTGATGACGGCGCCCCGCATTCGCGGGGCGCTTTTTGGCGGAGGGAGCGAGATTCCCTCCTGGGCCACCGCTGCGCGGTGTCCCTTCCGGTCGCACGAATCGCTGGCACGGCCCTGATCGCCTGCGGCAGTCCACTGGATTGCCTTCAGCGGGGCCTACCTGCCAGCGATTCTGTGACTTCGAATCCCGTTCCCACCGCGTTTTACATGAAGGCGCCCCGCATTCACGGGGCGCTTTTTGGCGGAGGGAGCGAGATTCGAACTCGCGGTGAGCTCGCGCCCACGTCGGTTTTCAAGACCGGTGCCTTAAACCGCTCGGCCATCCCTCCGTGCCTCCATCTTGAAGGCGGGACGGCGCTTCCGGCAAGAAGCCTTGTGCCAGACCGCCCCCAACGGTAATCTAGGAGACCTTGGAGAGATGCCGGAGTGGCCGATCGGGCTCGCCTGCTAAGCGAGTGTATTGGGTAAACCAGTACCGGGGGTTCGAATCCCCCTCTCGCCGCCACTGAAGCCGCCGAAAGGCGGCTTCTTCGTGGCGGAGAGAGGGGGATTCGAAGTCACAGAATCGCCGACTCTCGTCTTGGCTCGGGGAGACAGCCCGGGGGGCTGTCGGACTCGAGACAGAGAGACGAGCGATTCGTGCGGCCGGAGGGGACGCCGCGCAGCGGTGGCCCCGGAGGGAATCCACCCTGATCGTGCCGCCCAAACAACCGGCGAAGTCACAGAATCGCCGCCGGACCAGGCTGCCTCATCGCTCTTCTGCGAGGGCCCGCAGGGCCGCGTCTCCGGGGCGCTCCTGGGCCAGCGCCGCCCACAGTTTCCGGGCCTGGGCCCTTCGTCCGTAGCGGCCCACCAGGGTCGCGAAGACGACCCGCTCGGAAAAGGGAGCGTCCGGCTTGGGCCGGACCTTGTCCAGCTCCTCATCCGGCGAGAGCTCCCGGTCCACCTCCCGCCGGGCAACACTCCGGTCAGGATCGGGACTGCTCTTCTCGCGCATGATGAGCCCCGCCTGGGCCAGGTGCTGCAGCTTGAAGGGCAGGAGGCCGTGCTGCAGGATCGGCATCTGGCGGGTCTCCGCCGGCGGGGAACCTTCGGGTTTGCCCTGGGCGCTGAAGCGCACCTTGCAGGGGCCCACGAACACGAACTGTTCGCCGGTGGCCATGCGGATCAGCACCAGGCGCCCGCCCTTCTCGACCGTGAGGGTGCGCTGGGCCGGAATCTCCGAGGTGATCCCCAGGGCCCCGCCGCCCTCAAGGGCCGCGGCACCGGCGAGGTCGGCCACCATGGCCACGGCGCTCTGCGCTGGAAGGGGCAGGACGGACGCCATCAGCACAGGCAGGACGTGCCAGGAGAAGGGGCTGGTCATGGGATCACTCCGCGCCGTTGGGAATGCCCCATCTTAGCGCCTTGGCCAGCCGAACACCGCCATGGCGGTGCGGCCCTTCAGGGCCTTTTCACCCAGCGGCTCGAACTCGCCGGGCGTGTCGAGGCGCGCCAGGACGGGCCCGGTCACCAGCAGCGGATAGCCAGCCTCCTTGGTGAGCCCCTCGACGCGGGAGGCGGTGTTCACCACGTCGCCGATGGCGGTGTACTCGTGGCGGGAGGCGCTGCCCACGTGGCCCAGGGCCGCCTCGCCGTAGTGGAGGCCGATGCCGATCCGCAGGGGCTCCCGGGCCTCCGCGGCCAGCTCCGCGTTCAGGTCGTCCAGGGCCGCGAGCATCGCCCGGGCGCACTGGAAGGCACTGCGGCAGGGCTGCTCCAGGGGCGCGGGCGCGCCGAAGAAGGCCATGATCCCGTCGCCGATGAACTTGTCCAGGGTGCCGCCGTGGGCGTGGATGGCCTCGGCCATGCGCTGGAAGTAGCGGTTGAGCAGGGCGATCACCGCCTCGGGCTCCATGCGCTCGCTGAGGGTGGTGAAGCCGCGGATATCCGAGAAGAGCACGCACAGCGATCGCCGCTCGCCCTGCAACCCGGGTTCCAGGCGGCCATCCAGAATCTCGGAGAGGATGGCGGGGCTCACGTAGCCCCCGAACACGGCCCGGAGGCGGCGGCGTTCCCGCAGCCGGAGGAAGGCCACCCGGCCCGCGCGGCCGCCGAAGCCCACAAGCAGCCCCAGCAGGGGCGCGGAGGGCCCCAGGAACCAGCCCTGCCATTGGAGCGCCAGCAACCCGCCCGCACCGAGCGCCAAGGCGCCGAGAAGGCCCAAGCCCCCCTCGCGGGGGCGCGCGCCCAGGGCCCAGCCCAGCCCCAGGCAACCCACAGCCAGTCCCAGCGGCATCCACCACGGCGCCTCCTGGAGGGGCCCCCGGCCCAGGTGGTTGCGCAGCGCCTGGGCGTGCAGGAGGATGCCCGGCGCGAAGCGGCGGTTCTCCTCACCCCAGCCGTTGATGTCCACGGCCTGCTGATGGCGGTCCACGAAGGGCAGCACGCTTCCGATCAGCACCACCTTGCCCTGAAACGCGGCCCGCAGAGCGGCCTGGCTGCCCTCCCGCTGCCAGGCCACCACCTGATGGAAGGGCACGTACGGCAGGGGCCCCGCTCCGCGGTAGTCCAGCCAGCCGCCACGCACGGGCCGTCCCAGGGCCCGTGCCAGACCGCCCGACAGGGTGGAGGCTGCCTGCGAGGATCCCTCGAACCGCTCCGTGAAGCGCCGCACCACCGCATCCGGATCCACCTGCCAGAGCACGAAGGCGGTGCCGCCCTCCCCCGCGGCGGCCTGGAAGGGCGCGTGGATGGGCCGTGGCTGGCCCGCTCCGTCCACCGTGATGCCCAGCACCAGGGGGCAAGCCCGGCGCAGCCGGAGGATACCGCGCAGGAGCGCGGCATCGCCCCCGGGCGCCACGGCATCGAAGCTTCGCATGGGCAGGCCCAGGTCCAATCCCACCGCGCGGGGTCCGGCCGCGGCCAGGCCCTCCAGCACCGTGCCCAGGTGCCGGTGCCACAGGGCCATGGGCTCCGGGAAGGCCTGCTCACTGGCCTCATCCAACCCGATCAGGACCACGGAGGTGTCCTGGGGTCCGTGGGGGCGCAGGGCGCGGGAGGCCGCGTCGAACCAGAGGCGGTCCAAGGCTCCGCCCACCAGCCAGAAGAGCGCGGCCAGCAGCAGTCCGAGGGAAAGGGCGCGGCGCAGGACGGGGATCATGGGTCAGGTCTTCCCCGTAGCGTGGCATATCGTGGGCCGGATGGGGCAGGCAGTTCCTCTACCGGCGGTTCAGGCCTTCTTCTTGTGGACGTGGACCTTCGCGAACATCGCGTCGGTCATGGGGGACACCTTCTTCTTGCCGTGGCAGGTGGCGCACTGGGCCTTGTCCGGCATGATGAGGCCCGCCTTCTTTGCCGCCACCGGATCCCGCATGATCTTGATGCCCTTGTACTCGCTTCCGGGGCCGTGGCAGCCTTCGCAGTCCAGCACAGGCTTGGTCTTGGCATGCGGAGAAGCGCTCCAAGACTCGAACTGGATCTTGTGGCACATCTTGCAGGACGCGGCCCCGATGCGGGTCGGCCCCGCGCCGGAGAGCGCGCAAGCGCTCAGGATGAAACCCACCACCGCGGAACGGATCAGCACCATGGCTTCCTCCTTGGAAGAGGCCCCAAGACTACGCCTCCGGACGCGTTTCTTCATCCAACCTGAGGGTCTGGAATGATGCGGGATCAGCGACCCGGTCTAGACTGGAGGCTGGACCCCCTTCCGGAGCCTCCGATGCGCCTTCGCCCGTTCCTGGCCTCCCCGCTGCTCTGCCTGGGTCTGACCCTGGCCTGCGGCAGCAGCTCGAGTCCATCCATCCCCACGGGAACCCTGACCCTCCGCTTGGGTTCTGACAGCTTTCCTGGCTACAGCCAGGCCATGGTGAGCCTGGAGAAGCTGGAAGCCAGCCCAGACGGCGCCACCTGGATCCCCCTCGGAAACGTCAAGGCCACCTTCGATCTGATGGCCCTGCAGAGCGGCCACAGCGCCCTCATCCTTCCGGCGACCCGGGTGGATGCGGGGAGCTACGCACAGTTCCGCCTCACCTGGGCCACGGTGAGCTACCAAGCTCCAGTCATTGGCCAACCGCCAGCCCCGCCTGCCTACGTGATTCCAACGGGGGGATCTGGCCTGATTCTGTCTATGCCTGTCACCACGGTGGTGAGCGGTCCTATCACGGTGGCCGCCAGCGGCACGACCACTGCCCAGATCATGCTGAACGGTCAGCATGCCGTGCAGGTTCGCACTGGGCCGACCTTCACTTTCCAGCCCACGGGCCGGGCCTATGATCTGGCGGCCTCGGCCAGCATCACGGGCCACCTGGGGGATGGGGCCACCTCCCTGGTGGGGGTGGAAGCCTTCGCCGAAACGGTGGACGGCCTGGGCACCGCCACCCTCCAGCGGCGGGCCTACACGGATGCCTCCGGGAATTACGTCCTCGAGTGCCTGCCCACGGGCAGCCTCTATTTCGTCGCCGCCCAGCCCGCCAGCCTCACCAACGCTTACGCGGCGGCGGCCGCTGCGCCGGTGAATGCCACCGCCGCCACCGCCTACACGGCCAACCTGGCCTTCAGCGCCCCGCAGGTTCCCGGTTCCCTCACCCTCACCATCACCCCCGCCTCCACCGCCACCCAGGGCACCTGGGGGGAGCTGCGGCAGTCCCTCGCCACCGGGGGGACGGGAAGCCAGTTCCTCATCGTCAGATCCCAGACCGTGGCCTCGAGCGCGGCCTCCGATCAGGTCACGTTCCTGGGGCTGGCCCCCAGCATCTACGGCCTCACCGCCCAGCGCAGCACCTCCGGGGCCGCGCCCGCCGTGAAGATCGGCGCCCAGGTATCCGTGAGCGCCGGAGCCACCGCGACCACTGCGCTGAGTTTCCCCTGAATGGAAAGAGCCCGCCGGAAGGCGGGCCCTTTCGGTTGTCCGATGGATGGTCGGATTATCCGACGATCTTCTTCATCCAGCCGTGGGTGTCCGGCACCAGGCCATGCTGGAGGTTCAGCAGGATCTCCCGGAGCTTGGCGGCGACGGGGCCGGTCTCGCCCTTGTTGATGGACCATTCGCCCTGCCGGGACTTCACGTGGCCCACGGGGGTGATGACGGCGGCGGTGCCGCAGGCGAAGACCTCGGTCATGCGGCCATCATTGATGGCGGCGCGCCATTCATCGACGGTGATCTTGCGCTCCTCGGCGCGGAAGCCCTGTTCGCGGGCCAGCTGCAGCAGGCTGTCGCGGGTGATGCCGGGCAGCAGGGTGCCGGTGAGCTCCGGCGTGACGACCACGGTCTCGCCCTTCTCCTGGTAGACGAAGAAGATGTTCATGCCACCCATTTCTTCGATGTTCCTGCGGTGGATGGCATCGAGCCACACGACCTGGTCGCAGCCCTCGCCCTTGGCCTGGCGCTGGGCCACGAGGCTGGCGGCGTAGTTGCCGGCGCACTTGGCGAAGCCGGTGCCACCGGGGGCAGCGCGCACGTAGTCCTCGGAGATCCACACGGTCACGGGCTTCACGCCCTGGGGGAAGTAGGCGCCGCTGGGGCTGGCCATGAGGAGGAAGAGGTACTCGCTGCTGGGACGCACGCCGAGGGCCGCCTCGGTGGCGATCATGAGGGGGCGCATGTAGAGGCTTTCCCCCAGGGCGCCAGGCACCCAGGCCTGGTCCTGGCCGATGAGCGCCGTGGCGGCTTCGAGGAAGCGGGCTTCCGGCAGCTCAGGCATCGCCAGGCGGGCGGCGGAGATGTTGAAGCGGCGGGCGTTGGCCTCGGGGCGGAAGGAGGCGACGCTGCCGTCCTGCTGCTTGTAGGCCTTGAAGCCCTCGAAGATGGCCTGGCCGTAGTGCAGCACGGAAGCGGCCGGATCCATCTCGATGGGGCCGTAGGCCTTGAGCACGCCCTTGCCCCAGCCCTGGCCCTCCTTGTAGGGGATCACCACCATGTGGTCGGTGAACATGCGGCCGAAACCGGGATTGGTCATGCGCTTCGCACGCTCCTCGGGGCTGGCGGCGTGGTCCGAGGGGCGGATCTCAAGGGTGGGGGTGGACATCACGGCATTCACGGTCGCTCCTTGAAGGGGGGTGGTCAGGCCCGGTGGACCAGGTGCCCGAGCCGCGCGATGGCGTCCCGGGTGGTCGCGGGGTCGTGCGTGGAGAAGTTCAGGCGGAGGCAGTTGGTCCCGCGCCCGTCGGCGAAGAAGAGGGGCCCCGGCGCGAAGCCGATGCCGTGCTGCAGCGCGTCGCGGTGCAGGTCCAGGGCGGAGAAGCCCTCGGGCATCACCACCCAGAGGTGCATCCCGCCCTTGGGCTCGGACACCTGGGTGCCCGGGGGGAAGTGCTCGGCCAGGGCCTCCACCATGGCGTCGCGGCGCTCCTTGAGCGCGCGGCGGAGCCGGGCCAGGTGGCGCCGGAACCCCCCGGTATCGAGGAAGCGGGCCACCACCGCCTGCAGGAGGGGGGGCTGGCCGATGGTCTGCACCTCCTGGATGGGCGCCATGCGCCGCAGCAGGTCGTCCTTCGCGATGAGGTAGCCCAGGCGCAGGCCCGCCGCCAGCGACTTGGAGAAGCTCCCCAGGTGGATGACGTTGTCGGACCCCTCCAGGCGCCGGAAGGGCGGCAGGGAGCTGCCGGAGAACCGCAGATCGCCATAGGCGGAGTCCGTCACCACGATCACGCCGTGGGTCCGGGCCACGGCCAGCACGCGCTCCCGCCGGGCCTTGGACTGGGTCATGCCCGTGGGGTTATGGAAGCTGGGCACCGTGAAGAGCAGCTTGGCCTCGCTGCGCTGGAGGGCCGAGGCCAGGCGCTCGGGATCCAGCCCCTGGCGGTCCACGGGCACGGGCACGGCCTCCCGGCCCAGGGCGCGGATGAGGGCCAGGATGCCCACGTAGCAGGGGCTTTCCACCAGCACGCGGTCGCCGGGCACCGTGAAGGATTCCAGGGCCAGGGCCAGGCCGGACTGGGCGCCGGGGAGGGATCGGATGCCCCAGCCCTCGTCGATGGGCTCGCCCTCGGAGGCCAGCCAGCGGCCCACGGCCTCCAGGTAGGGCGGATGGCCCGCCGGCGCGGAGTACACCCAGGCCTCGGAGCCCAGCTCCTTGAGCACCTGCGTGGTGATGCGGCGCAGCTGCTCACCGGGCAGCAGGTCGGAGGGGATGAAGCCTGCGGAGAAGCTCACCAGGTGGCGGTCCTGGACCCGCTCCAGGGTCTCTCCCAGCCAGGAGCCCAGCTCCCCGTCATGCACCAGCAGGGGCGAACCCTCGAAGGGGAACTCGCTGCTGGCCCGCAGGCCCGGCGCTTCCGGCAGCCGCGGGGCCACGAAGCTGCCCCGGCCCTGCACGGTCTGGATCCAGCCCGTGCGCTTGAGACCCGCCAGGGCCTTCAGCACCGTCAGGCGATGGACGCCCCAGCGCTCGGCCAGCTCCGGCACCGCCGGCAGCCGGGAACCGGGCCGCCACTCGCCTTCCTGGATGAGCCCTCGAAGCCGCCGTTGCAGCTGGAGATACAGGGGGCTGGAGGCGCCCGGGTCGAGGGTGGGATCGAGAACCATCCCCATCAGGATCGGCTAGATCGGGCCAGAGTTCAAAGAAACACCATGGATTTCACAGCCCAGGACAGACCAACGGGCAGGCCCGGGAAAGATCAGGCCATTCCCCAGACCACCCTAGACCGGACCTGGGGACTCAACCTTGGCGCCATCCGCTCATCCATACTGAGGGTCTGTTTTCAAAATGGGGTGTGGCCGCGCAAGGGGCGCCGCCCAAGCGAGACAAGGAAAGCGACGATGGCCATAGCGGCACTATTGACGAGGAGCTTGACGCAGTATCGCGCCGGGCGCCGCCCCTTGCCCTCTGGGACGGGTCCAGCCGCGCGCCCCAGGTGCGTTGGTGGCCTTGAACGATGTCCCGCATCGCCCGGCGGCCACCGCCTTCCTGGATCACACGGCTGGACCCGTCGCGGCTCGCATCCATTTTGAAAACAGACCCTATAGCCCTGGAGGTTTCATGCGCCGCCTGTCCCTGTCCGCCGCCCTGCTTTCCCTGGCTCTCCTGGGCGCCTGCACGGGCTACCACGTGACCTACGACTACGACGTGACGGCTTCGTACGGACGCTACAAGACCTTCGACTACTACACCTCCAAAAAGGGCACCGGCGGCACCACCAGCCTCATGGACAAGCGGGTGCGCGCGGCGGTGGAGAAGGAGCTGCAGGCCAAGGGCTTCGCCATGGAGACCAAGGCCGATCCCGATTTCCTCGTAACCTACTACCCCGTGGTCCACGAGCGCCGCTACCGCACCACCACCCACCTGGGCTGGGGCTGGGGCTACCGGCCCTTCTACGGGCGTGTCGGATCCAGCACGAGCCAGGTCCACACCTACAAGGAAGGCACCATCGTCATCGAGATCGTGGACTTCAAGAGCAACCAGATGATCTGGCAGGGGGCCGCGGCCGGGGCGCTCACGGGCCTCGAGAACCCCGAGGACGCTGACGAAGTGGTGCCCCGCGCCGTCCGCGACATCCTCGCGAAGTTCCCGCCGAAGTAGCCGCCGCTCAACCGGAGACAGGCTTCGTGTGCCGGAAGAGGTCCTCGGGATCGTACCGGCGCTTGATGGCCGCCAGCCGTTCCAGGGCCGACCGGCCGTAGGCGGCCTCGATGCGGTCCGCCCCCTCCTCCTCCGTGAGGAAGTTGACGTAGGTCCCGCCGGTCGAGCAGGGCCGGGTCGCCTCGAAGCAGTCCCGCGCCCACCGGATGTTCACGGCGTCATCCTCGGGCTTCTCCCAGGCGCTGGCGATGTTCAGCACATAGGCCGCATCCCGGTTCCCCGCGGGCGAATGCCCCGCCGGGAGCTCGTTCAGCGCGCCCTCCACCTGGAACAGGAAGAACGCCGAGTGGGGTGAGACCATCCGCGCGCTGTGCTCGAGGGCGAGGTCGATGAGCCTCGGCTCGAGGCCCGGAAGGTAGTGCGACTTCCAGTAGTACCGGCGGCCCTTGGGCTGAGTCGCGTCGAGGAGGCTCTGCATCTGCGTGTAGGGCCTGCGCACCACGGTGTCCGCCACCGGCGTGCCAGCCCGGCGCAGCGGGGCCAGCAGGGCCTCGCCCTCCTCGATCCGGCCGGTATGGCAGATGAACACCGCGATGATGGGCCTGCCATGCACGTCCTTCGGCAGCCATGGCGCGGGCGGCGCCGTCCGCAGCGCGGCCACGGTGGTGAGCTCGCGTGGTGCCGTGGCCCCGCAGGCGCGGAAGGCTTCGAGCACCTGCCGGGCATCCTCCGCGTGCCACGCCATGGCCCCTCCCAGGATCTCGGGCCCCACCGGGAAGAGCCGGTATTCGAAGGCGGTGACGATCCCGAAGTTGCCGCCGCCACCCCGGAGCGCCCAGAACAGGTCGGCGTTCTCCTCGGCAGAGGCCCGCAGGACCTGGGCGTCGGCCGTCACCACCTCCATCGAGACCAGGTTGTCGCAGGTCCACCCGTACCGGCGCGTGAGGTAGCCGAACCCCCCGCCCACCGTCAGCCCCGCGATGCCCGTGGCCGACACGAACCCGAGGACCGTGGCCAGCCCATGCACCTGGGTCTCCCGGTCCAGGTCGCCCAGGGTGCAGCCCGCCTGTGCGAGCGCCGTGCCACCCGTCGGGTTCACCCAGACTCCCCGGAGGAGCGACAGATCGATCATCAGGCCGCCTTCGCAGACCGCCAGCCCGGCGATGTTGTGGCCCCCGCCCCGGACGGAGACCAGGAGCCGGTGCTGGCGCGCGAAGCGGACGGCCTGCACCACATCGGCCGTCCCGGTGCAACGGGCGATCAGGCCGGGCCGGCGGTCGATCATCCCGTTCCAGACCCGCCGGGTCTCGTCGTACGCCGGGTCCTCCCGATCCAGCAGAGCCCCCTGGAAGCCGGCCCTGAACGATGGGAGGGCCTCCGGCGGAAGGTCCACCCTGCCCCCGTCCATCCCCGTGAGCTGGATCGTCATGGCGCACCTCCTGGCAGGTACCTGTCGCTGGTTCCCCGGGTTGCCGGACCGCCCGGAGGCATGGGACCCTTGGCGGGCCCAGGATGTGCGAGATTGGGTCGCAGAACCAGTCAAAATTCAACCCCCGTCCCAGGCTCCTGAAAACCGCGGGGCCAAGGCCCTCCCCGGGGTGAACGGCCTCGACCCCGAGGCGTAAACTGAACATTCCCATCAAGGAGGCCCGCATGGCCAAGGTCACCCTCAAAGGCAATCCCCTGAACACCTCCGGCGACCTGCCGAAGGTGGGTTCCATGGCCCCGGCCTACACCCTGGTGCGCACGGACCTCTCCGAAGTCTCCGCCAAGGATCTCGCCGGACAGCGGGTGGTGCTGAACATCTTCCCCAGCCTGGACACGCCCACCTGCGCGGCCAGCGTGCGCAAGTTCAACGCCCGCGCCAACGAGAAGCCCAACACCACGATCCTCTGCGTGAGCGCCGACCTCCCCTTCGCCCAGAAGCGCTTCTGCGGCGCCGAGGGCCTGGACAACGTGGTCCCGGCCTCGACCTTCCGCGCCGCGGACTTCGGCCAGGCCTACGGTGTGACCCTGACCGATGGCCCCCTCAAGGGCCTGCTGGCTCGGGCCGTGGTCGTGGTGGATGGCGCCGGCAAGGTGGTCCATACGGAGCTGGTGCCCGAGATCGCCCAGGAGCCCGACTACAACGCCGCGCTGGCGGTGCTGTAGGCAGTCTCCAGTCCTCAGTCTTCAGTCCTCGGTGAGCGGCCCTTCGGGGCCGCTCTTCTATTCCACGCGGAAGGCGGCGGCGGCGGTCTTGAGGGACTGCGCGACGCTCACCAGATCCCGGGTGGTGATGACCACTTCCGGGGCGGTGTTGGCCAGCTGGGCGGCGGCCAGCTGGACTTCGCCCGTGGCGGCTTGGCTCGCTCCCGTGCGGCGGTTCACGTCGCTGCTGACGGAGGACTGTTCCTCGGCGGCCTTGTGGATCTCCCCGCCCACAGATTCAATGGCGCCAAGCGCTTCGTTCACATGGGCCATGGCCTGGATGATGGCCTCCGCCTGGGAGGCCCCCTCCCGGAGGGAGGCCTGGAGCGAAGTGTCGCTCACCTTGGCCGCGTCCTGAAGCACGGAGCGGAGGAGGTCGGCCCGGCGGCCCGTGTCCCGCACCATGCCAGCAGCCTCGCGGCCTCCGTCGATCATGGCGTCCACGCTGGCACGGACCTGGGTGACCGCAGTCTGAAGCTGGGTCACGGCGAAGGCCACATCCTCCGAGGTCTCCCGTTGCACCCGGCTGCTCTTCGCCAGCTGCTGGGTGGCGCCGGAGACCTGCTCGGCGCTGGTGGACAGCCTTTCGGCCCCGCTGGCGACCCGCGCGGCCTGGCTCTGGAGGGTGCGGACCAGCTCGTTGAGGCGGGCGCTCATGGCATTGAAGGCCGCAGTCATCCGGCCAGTCTCGTCGTAGCTGTGGACCGGGAGCTGGATGCTCAGGTCGCCCTGCTGCATGCGGGCCATGCCATCCGCCAGGGCGTGGATGGGCTCCGTGATCAACACGGTGGCCCGCCAGGTCCAGAGCAGCACCACCAGACCAAAGACACTGAAGCCGGCTGCCAGGAACCAGCCCTTGGTGCGGGCGCCCCGTTCCAGGCCCCGCGCGTCTGCCAGGAGATCCTGGCTCATCCGGTCCTGGACCCCCTTGAGGGCCAGCAGCTCCGCTGAAGCCACCCGTGCCCAGACTTCCGGGTCCTGGATCGCCCGTCCGCCCAGCACCAGGTCGCGCATGCGCTGCAGCTCGCCGGCGAAAGGCCCGACCAGGGCCTTCCGGTAGTCCTCCCGAACCGCCTCCGGTGCCGAGGAGAGGAAGGCCTCGCCCTGGGCTTTCTGGGCGTCCAGCAGCGACAAGAAGCGTTCCTGGGTAGCCACATCCAGCACGCCGTGGGAGAAGACGTGGGCCAGGACGGCGCCTTCGATGCCAGCGGATTCTTTTGCCCGGATCAGGGTCGCAAAGGCCTGGGACCGGCCCTCCAGGGGCGTCCCGGCGGCCGGCAGCATGAGCTGGCTCTGCACGCGGAGGAGGGCATCCACCTCCCGGGCGTAGTCATCGATCAAGTCCAGGCCACCGCCCTGGCGGTTTGCCCGGCGGCGGATGTCCTTCAGGCGGCTGCCATCCTTGACCTGGGAAGGGAACAGGGCTTTGAACTCGGGCTCCGTCTCGGACAGCACGGCATTCAGAGCCGCCCGCTCACGGTCCACGTCATCCCTGCCCTTGGCCATGCCCGCCTTGAGGTTCCCTTCGCTCCCGAGGAAAAGGGCCGTCCCCATCGATTCGACCTGGAGGGCGTGGACCATGTTCCCCACCGAGACCGAGAGGCTCGAGGCCGCCCTCAGCCGCTGCATGCGCTCGAGCAGGCGGGTCTGCTCGGCCACCACCAGGCCGGAGAGCAGCGCGCCGCCCACCACGGGCAGGAGCACCAGGCCGAGGAGCTTGGTGCGGATTCGAACGTGGAGGAGGTCAAAGAACATGCGTCACCCAGAGGGCCGGAACCGGCAGATCCCAACAGTGTGGAATGTCCGTGACACATTCAGGCGACCCCAGGGTCGAATTTGATAAAAATCACCCAACCCGGACCCAGACAGCCAGGCTCGCCGGGATGGCTCAGCCGATGCGGTCCATTTTCCTGAGGCCCGGCACCTTCCAGGTGGTGGCGGCCACCACCAGCAGGGTCATGCAGCCGCCGAAGACCACGGAGGGCACCAGGCCCAGGAGCCGCGCTGCCAGGCCGCTTTCGAAGGCGCCGATCTCGTTGCTGGAGCCGATGAACACCTGGTTCACTGAGGACACGCGGCCCAGCATGTGCTCGGGCGTGAGGGTCTGGAGCAGGGTGGCCCGCAGGACCACGCTCACGTTGTCCACGGCGCCGCTGGCGGCCAGCAGCAGCAGACTGAGCAGGAAGCTGCGGCTCAGGGCAAAGGCGATCATGGCCACGCCGAAGGCGCCCACGCAGAGCAGGAGCGTCCGTCCCGCCCGCCGCAGGGGCGGCAGGTGGGCCAGGGTGATGCCCATGAGCACCGAGCCCAGGGCCGGGGCGGCCCGCAGGGCACCGAGGCCCTGGGGCCCGGCCTTCAGGATCTCCTTGGCAAACACGGGCAGCACGGCCACGGCCCCGCCGAAGAGCACGGC
>DASXVC010000100.1:0-45694 GCA_036504495.1 Geothrix sp. | reverse complement strand
GGCGACGGCGGCCAGGGTGAACAGGAAGGCGGTGGTGAGGAACTTCTTCATGGTGGTGCTCCTAGGTGTTGCCCGAAGGGTTCGGAATCCCGCAGGCGGTTGAATGCTTTTCACATGCGAAAAACGCGAGCGGGCAAAGCCGGCTCACGTTTTTCGTAGGATCAATGCTCGTGACTGACAGCGCCACTCAGGTAGATCGTCGCCAACATGGTGAACACGAAGGTCTGGATGAGCCCGAAGAAGAGGCCCAGGAACATCATGGGCACCGGCAGCAGGATCGGCATCAGGCCGAAGAAGATGCCCGCCACCACGTGCTCGCCCGCGATGTTGCCGAAGAGGCGGAGCGAGTGGCTGAGGATGCGGCTGAGCAGACCCAGGATCTCCAGCGGGAACATCAGGGGCATCAGCCACCAGATGGGGCCCGCGAAGTGCGCCCAGTACTTGCCGACGCCCTGCTCCTTCATGCCCTGGAAATTGTAGTAGCCGAACACCACCAGGGCCGCGCCCAGGGTGACGTTCCAGTTGCTGGTTCCCGGGCTGAGGCCGGGCAGCAGGCCGAAGAGGTTGTTGAAGAAGACGAACAGGGCCATGGTCCCGATGAAGGGCAGGTGCTTCTCGCCGTGGTGGGCGATGTTGTCGTTGATCATGCCCTTGAGCCACTCGACCACACCTTCGAACATCTGCTGGAGGGGGCCCGGGATCCGGGAGAGGTTCTTCCGCACCAGGGCCGTGAAGAGCATGGCCACCAGGGCCGCCAGGGCCGCGTTCAGCAGGTGGTCGTAGCGCTCAAGGACGGACAGGGCCGCCCCGTGGGCGAAACCGGGCCACGGGTGCTGGGACAGGTGGAGGACCTGGGTGAGCCACTGGGCGAGCAACGATGCGTGGTGTTCCATCTGGGTCGAACCTCAATCAGGCGGCGTGGCTTCGGGTTTCTGGAAGACGAGGCGCACGGCTTCCAGGAGGATGCCGGCCACGAAGAGGAGCACTCCCAGGGCCAGCGGCAGGGCTTCCGCCGGGTACCTCCCCATCATCCCACGCAGCACCAGCGCGATCAACGCCAGTTTGCCCATGGACAGGAAGCCGTAGAGCCATCTCCGGCGCACAGAGGGGGTCAGCATCCGCACCGTCAGGTAGCGGTGGAGGGTCCAGAAGGCCAAGCTCGCCAGGGCCCCCACGCCGAAGGCCAGGGCGGCCGTCCAGGAGCGGAGCAGGCCCCAGAGGGGCGCCCCCGCCACCGCCAGCAGCACCATGAAGCCCGTCACCCACCGGAGGTGGTCCTCGCCCTCTATCCCGTTGCCTCCCCTGCCCTCAGTCATGGGGTCCCTTCTTGTCGTCGAGGCGCTTCAGTTCTTCCGCGTCGCGCTTCGCCATGCGCCGGTTCACCTTGTAGAGCTCCCAGAAGGCCGCGGAAATACCCCAGACCAGGCCCGCCCACTGCCCCACGGCGGGATGCCCGAACCGCCCGCCGATCCAGCGGCCCAGGAAGAACCCCAGGGCGATGCAGAGGGGGAAGGTCAGTCCCATGGACATCAGGTCGCCCCAGAGGGCCCGCTCCCCAGGGTCCGCACCCTCTCCGCCCCGCTTGAAGATCACGTGCAGCCCCCAAAGAAATGGCGCGGGTCGCCCGCGCCATTCAGTGTAATCCCCGGCTTCCGCCTGAGGAGAACCCCCGGGAGAGATAAAGCAGAGGCACGGCTCGGCCGTGCCTCTGCGCGGGGGTCCGGGGGTATGCGCGCAAGCGCGGAACCCCCGGAGAGAATTAAATCCAGGAGATCTTCGCGGCCCAATCCACCAGCCAGGGACCGAAGGCCGTGCCCACCAGGACCAGGGCGCAAGCCAAGGTCACGATGAAGACAGAGGCGGTCCCCATGGGCACGACCTCGCCCTCGGGCTCCCGGAAGTACATCTGCGCGACCACGCCCAGGTAGTAGTAGGCGCCCACGGCGCTGGTGAGCAGCGCGATGACGGTGAGGGTGACGAAGCCCTGCTCGATGGCCAGCTTGAAGAGGTAGAACTTCCCGAAGAAACCCACCAGGGGCGGGATGCCAGCCAGGCTGAGCAGGAAGATCATCATGGCGAAGGCCAGCACAGGGTGCTTGCGGCCCAGGCCACGGAAATCTTCGATGCGCTCCCCCTCGCCCTTGCCCTGGAGGTAGATCACCACGGCGAAGGCTCCGGTGTTCATCACGATGTAGATGAGCATGTAGAGCCACACGGCCTGGGCGCCGGCCTTGGGATCGCCCGACAGGACCCCCAGCAGCATGTAGCCCACGTGGGCGATGCTGGAGTAGGCCAGCAGGCGCTTCATGCTCTCCTGCTTCACGGCGGCCACATTGCCCAGGATCATGCTGGCCCCGGCGATGTAGCTGAGGGGCAGGATCCATTCCGTGGACACGCCATGGAACCCGGTGCCGAAGACCCGCAGGAAGGCAGCCAGGGCGGCGGCCTTGGGGGCCGTGGCCATGAACATGGTGATGGGTGTGGGGGCGCCTTCATAGGCGTCCGGCGACCACATGTGGAAGGGCACGGCCGCCACCTTGAAGGCCATGCCGATGAGTACCATCAGCACGCCCGCGAAGACCAGCAGGGTGCTGGTGGTCGGTGTGAGCGCCAGGGCCCGGTTCAGGTCCGCCAGGTTGGTGGTGGTCCCGCCCGCGGCGCCGTAGAGCAGGCTGATGCCGTAGACCAGGATGCCGCTGGAGAAGGCGCCCAGCAGGAAGTACTTCACGCCCGCTTCCACGCTGGTGGCGCGGTCCCGGAGGTAGGCCACCAGGATGTAGATGCAGATGGCCATCAGCTCGAGGCTGAAATACACGGAGATCAGGTCCGAGGCGCCGCAGAGGAAGAGCATGCCCGCCAGGGAGAACAGGATCAGGGCGTAGTACTCCACCGTCTGCTGCTTGAGGCCGTTGAGCAGCCGCACGCTGAGCGCCACGGTGCCGGCGGCGCCGAGCACGCACAGCATCTGGAAGCCCCGGGTGAGGCCGTCCATGCGGAACATGCGGGAGAAGCCCTCTCCGTCCCCCGTGCGGCTCACCAGCACCGCGGTGATCGCCAGCACCACCAGGGTGATGGGCGCCCACTTGTGCTTTTCATTCCGGTTGAAGAAGAGATCCCCGGGCCAGAGCATGAATGTGGCCACGGCCATCAGGAAGAGTTGGGGCGTGATCAGATGCGTGTCCCTGAGGAGCGCCTCCAATAGCCCCTGCGCAAAGCCGGTCATCAGTGGCCTCCGCCGTGGGCAGGAACGTCATGGACGGGAGCGGCGGGAGCCTCATGGCCGGCCGGAACCGCCTCGTGGCTGACCGGGGCAGCTTCATGGCCGGCAGGGGTCATGCCCTCGTGGTGGGCCGGGGCGGTCATGCCCTGCATGCCCAGCTTCGCGGCAATAGCTTGCTGGGCGGCCAGGGACTGGGCGGCGTGGTAGCCGGGGGTGATCTGCTCGACGAGCTTGCGCACCGGCGCGTCCATCACGTCCATGATCGGCTTGGGGTAGAGGCCGATCCAGAAGGCGGCCACGACCAGGGGCGCGAAGTAGAGCACCTCGCGCAGGTTGAGGTCGTCCATCTTCTCGTTCACTGCGGTGATGGGTCCGAACATGACGCGCTGGAACATCCAGAGCATGTAGGCCGCGCCGAGGATGATGCCCAGTGTGGCCACAATCGCGGCCCAGGGGAAGGCCTGGAAGGAACCCATGAGGATCACGCCCTCACCGATGAACCCGTTCAGCAGCGGAAGGCCGATGCTGCTCATGGTCATGATCATGAAGATGGTGGCGTAGACGGGCATGCTCTTCGAGAGTCCACCGTAGTCCGCGATCATGCGGGTGTGGCGGCGCTCATAGACGATGCCCACCGCGAGGAAGAGCCCGCTGGTGCTGATGCCGTGGTTGATCATCTGGAACATGCCGCCCTTGATGCCGTAGGGATTCAGGGCGAAGAGGCCCAGCATGCAGAGGCCGAGATGGCTCACGGAGGAGTAGGCCACCAGCTTCTTCATGTCCTTCTGGATCATGGCCACAAGGGCGCCGTAGATGATGCCGATGAGGGACAGGCCGATGAACCAGGGCATCAGGTCCTTGGTGGCGCCGGGCATGATGGGCAGCAAGAACCGCACGAAGCCGTAGGTGCCCATCTTCAGGAGGATGGCCGCCAGGATGACGGAACCGGCCGTGGGCGCCTGCACGTGGGCGTCCGGCAGCCAGGTGTGGAAGGGGAACATGGGCACCTTGATGGCGAAGCCGATGAAGAAGGCCAGGGCCATCAGGTACTGGTAGGTCTTGGACTGCTGCGCGATCACGGGCGCCATCGCCTGGAAGCTGGCGAGGGAGAAGTCATAGGAGCCGGTGGTCTGGTGCTGGAGGAAGTAGATGGCGAGGATGGCCACCAGCATCAGCACGCCACCCGCCAGGGTGTAGAGGAACAGCTTGATGGCCGCATAGAGCTTCTGAGGGCCGCCCCAGATGGCGATCAGGAAGTACATCGGCACCAGCATCACTTCCCAGAACAGGTAGAAGAGGAACATGTCCTGGGTGATGAACACGCCGAGCATGGCCGTCTGGAGGACCAGCATCCAGATGTAGTACTCCTTGTGGCGCTCCTCGATGGACTTGAAGGAGCAGGCGATGGCGATGGGGCCGATGAAGGTGGTCAGCAGCCAGAGCAGGAGGCTGATGCCGTCCATGCCCACGCTGAACTTCACCCCCAGGGACGGGATCCAGTTCCAGGCCCCGGCCCATTGGACCGCGTCGCTGGCCCGGTCGTAGCCGAACCAGAAGACCACGCTCATCAGGAAGCTGACGATCATGACCAGCAGAGAGCCGATTTCGAAGACCCGGCGTTGGTCCTTGGGCACAAGAAGCAGGACCAGCGCCCCCAGTAGGGGCAGGAAGGTCGCCACCAGCATCAGTGTCGTGTTTGCGGTGAACATGGGGACTCCAACCAATGAGGCCAGGCAGGGCAGGCTATGCGAGGAATTTCCAGAAAGCGAAGACGAGGAAGCCGATGAACATCACGAAGGCGTAATGCTGCACACGGCCGCTCTGCAGGCTGCGGAAGACCTGGCTGGTCTCCTGCACGATGTAGGCCGTGAGGTTGACCGCGCCATCCACCAGCTTCTGGTCGACCCAGTGCATGAGGTCCGCCCAGATCAGCGTGGTGCGGGCAGCCCCGTTCACGATGCCGTCCACCACCCAGGTGTCGAAGCTCCACAGCTGGGCCGAGAAGCGCTTGATAGGCTCGATGATCGCCGCGTCGTAGAACTCATCCACGTAGTACTTGGCGTTCACCCAGCGGAAGAGGTTCGGGAAGCGGGCCACGAAGGCCTTGGCGCGGCTCCAGGTGGGGTCCACCTTGTACATCCACCAGGCCAGCAGCATGGCCCCCGGGGCCCAGATCAGGGTCGCCCAGGCCATGAGGCCGTACTCCATGGCGGGCGGGACATGCTCGCCGTGGTGGACGGGCGCCACCTGGTAGAGCAGCGGCTCGATCCACTTGCTGAACAGCTCGGCGGGCACGATGGGCAGGATCCGGTGCAGGCTCTCGGGATAGTTCAGGAAACCACCCACCACTGCCAGACCTGCCAGGATGGCCACCGGCAGCCACATGCGCCAGGAGACCTCGTGGGGATGGTGCCCTGCCACGATGTCGTGGTCCTCGGGGTCGTCCCCGCGGTGGTTGTGCGGCTGGTCCAGTTCGTGGAGGCCGTTCTCCTGATGGCCGTGCGCGTCATGGCCGTGGGCACCGTGCCCATGGTCGTCATGTGCGTGATGAACCTCGGACTGCACCGTCAGGCCGTGGGGATCATCCCCGGCGCCCCGGTAGTTGCCGTAGAAGGTCATGGCGATGAGGCGGGTCATGTAGAAGGCGGTGCAGAAGGCACCCAGCATACCCAGGATCCAGGCCACCAGGTTCAGCGTGGAGCCCGTGTAGTGGCCGTGCTGATACCAGCCCTCGAACACCTTCCAGAGGATCTCGTCCTTGGAGAAGAAGCCCGAGAAGGGGAAGATGCCCGCGATGGCGAAGGTCGCCAGGATCATGCTCATGGCGGTGATGGGCATCAGCTTCTTCAGGCCGCCCATGTTCCGCATGTCCTGCTCGTGGTGGCAGGCCGCGATCACGGCACCGGACCCGAGGAAGAGGCTGGCCTTGAAGAAGGCGTGGGTGAAGACGTGGAACATGCCCGCGCTGAAGGCCCCGGCGCCCATGCCCATGAACATGAAGCCCAGCTGGGACACGGTGGAGTAGGCCAGCACCTTCTTGATGTCGTACTGGGCCAGGCCCATGGTGGCGGCCACGAAGGCAGTCAGGGATCCGAAGGCCAGCACCACGGCGAGGGCCACCGGCGCGTTCACGTAGATGAAGTTCAGCCGCGTGATCATGTAGAGGCCGCTGGTCACCATGGTGGCCGCGTGGATCAAGGCGCTGACGGGGGTCGGGCCCGCCATGGCGTCCGGCAGCCACACATAGAGGGGGATCTGGGCCGACTTGCCCATGGCGCCCACGAAGAGGCAGCAGCCGATGAGGTTGAACCACCAGGTGGGGCTCGCGGTGTGGCCGTAGAGCGTGATGGCCGGCATGGTCGCGATTCCGCGGACGGAACCCATCAGCGTGTCGTAATCGAGGGTTCCGAACACCTGGAAGATCAGGAAAAAGCCGATCATGAAGCCAAAGTCACCGATGCGGTTGGTGACGAAGGCCTTCTTGCCGGCGGCGGCGGCGAACTCTTTTTCGAAGTAGAAGCCGATGAGCAGGTAGGAGCAGAGGCCCACCCCTTCCCAGCCCAGGAACATCATCATGATGTTGGCGCCCAGCACCAGGTTCAGCATGCTGAACACGAAGAGGTTCAGGTAGGCCATGAAGCGGTAGTAGCGGCCATCGTTCCGCTCTTCGGCCATGTAGCCGGTGCTGAACAGGTGGATGAGGAAGCCCGCGCCCGACACCAGCAGGGCCATGCAGCCGCTGAGCACGTCGAACTTGTAGGCCCACTCGATCTTGTAGGTGGAGAGCCCACCCATGACCCGGGCGCCGCCGATGTCGAACCAGGTCCACAGGCTCTGGTGGATGGAGCGGCCCTCGGCGGGAAGGCCGGCGAGCTGGACGAAGTAATAGAGGGTGAGGAGGAAGGCCGCGCCCACGCTGCCCAGCGCAAAGAAGTCCACGACCTTGGTGTTCTTCAGTTTCCGGCCGCTGAGGCCGTTGATGAGGAACCCGAAGAAGGGCAGGAAGGGGATCAGCCAGAGGTAGCTGCCCGCATGGGAGGCAGCGGTGGCGGCGTGCGTCAGGGTCATGTCGGCACTCATGTCGTCGTCATCCCTTCAGCAGGTTGATGTCGTCCACCTGGACGGTGTCGCGTTTGCGGTAGAGGGCCACCACCAGCGCGAGGCCCACGGCGACTTCCGCGGCGGCGAAACCCATCACCAGCAGGGCGAAGGCCTGCCCGGAGACGGATCCGCTGTGGCGGGCGAAGGCGATGAAGTTCAGGTTCGCGGCGTTGAGCATGAGCTCCACGCACATGAGGATCACCAGGGCGTTGCGGCGGATGAGCACGCCTGCGATGCCGATGGAGAACAGCATGAAGGAGATGAGGAGGACCGCGTTCAGGTTGACCATCACACCCGCTCCGTCTTCTTGGAATCCGCTACGCGGATTGCCAAGACCTCACCACCATCGGTGGGTCCAAAAACAATTCGAATGGCATCACAAAGGTCGCGCATCACACCCGCTCCGTCTTTGCCAGCACCACCGCGCCTACCAGGGCCACCAGGAGGATCACGCTGAGGATCTCGAAGGGCAGGAGGTAGTCCGCGAACAAGCCCCGGCTCACAGCCTGGGCGTTCTGGTGGGCCACATCCAGGCCCTTGGCCAGTTCGGGCCGAAGGACCAGGGCTTCGGGCGAGGAGGCTCCGAAGATCACCTTGCGGAACACGCCCACGAAGGCCGCCGCGCCGATCAGGACCGCTGCCACCGCATAGCGCGACTGCAGCTGGAAGACCTCCTTCTCCGTCTTCTTGCTCATTTCGACGAGCATCACGACGAAGAGGAAGAGGACCACGATGCCGCCTGCGTAGACCAGGATCTGGGCCATGCCCAGGAACTCGGCCTCCAGAGCCAGGAAGCATCCGGCGACATTCAGCATGGCGAACAGGAAGCTGAGCACGCTATGCACCGCGCTCCTGGAGGCGACCATGAACGCGGCGCCGCACAGGGCCATGACGCCGAAGATGGCGAACATGTTCCGGCCGATCATTTCGAATAGATGTTCCATGGGGCGTCCTCGGAAATGCGCGATGAGATGGAATCAGTCGTCAGCCACGCTGAACTTGCCCACAGCCGAGGGCTCGAACATGTTCTGTCCGGTCCCCTCCATTCCAAGGGAGAAGTCCTCCCGGTTGTAGGCGGCCAGCTCGAACTGGTGGTTGAGGATGATGGAATCGAAACCGCAGCTCTCCACGCAGAACTCGCAGAAGATGCAGCGCTCCATCTCGAAGTCATAGCGCACGGGGAAGGGCATCTTGCGCCCCTCCTTCTTGCCCTTTTCGATGGTGATCACCTGGGTGGGGCAGATCTTCTCGCAGGCGAGGCAGCACACGCACTTGATCTCGCCCTGCTCGTCCTTGAGCAGCGTCAGGCGGCCCCGGAAGCGCGGCTGCACCTTGGCGACCACCTCGGGATATTCGGAGACGATGTGGAACGGCACTTTCCGCCGGTTGGCCGTGAAGAACACCTGGCTGAAGTGCTTGCCGGTGATGGCCAGGCCCTTGGCGATGTCGAAGGGGATGAGGGTCCTCAGGATCTTGTTCATGGATGGCCCCTAGACGGCGAAGCAGCGGACGAGGGCCGCCAGCAAGAGGTTGAACAGCGCCATGGGGATCAGGTACTTCCAGGCCACGCTCATGACCTGGTCGTACCGGTAGCGGGGGATGGTGCCGCGGACCCAGATGTAGGTGAAGAGGATGAAGATGATCTTCGCCACGAAGAAGATGGCGTGGGGCTCCCCGAACCAGGAGAGGAAGCCCGGCAGGTAGGGGTTCAGCAGGCCCTGCAGGCCGAAAGGCAGCAGCCAGGGCCCGCCGAGGAAGAAGCCCGAGGCCAGGGCGGCCACGACGGTCATGTTGATGTACTCGGCCAGGTAGAAGAAGCCGAACTTCATGCCCGAATACTCGGTATGGAAGCCGGCCACCAGCTCGTTCTCGGCTTCGGGCATGTCGAAGGGGAGGCGGTTCGTCTCGGCGAAGCCGCAGGTGAGGTAGATCAGGAATCCGAGGATCTGGGGAACCAGCGCCCAGGCCGGCATGCCGGTCGCCATGCGCGCGGACATCTCACTGAAATTGAGGCTGGCGGAGAGGACCACCGGGGCCAGCAGGCTGATGGCGAGAGGGACTTCGTAGCTCACCATCTGGGCCGCGCTGCGCAGGCCGCCCAGCAGGGGGTACTTGGAGTTCGAGGCCCAGCCGGCGAGGACGATGCCGTATACCCCCACACTGGCCACGCCCAGGATCCAGAGCAGGCCGACGTTGATGTCGGCGATGCCGCCGGAGACCGGCAGGCCGCCCACGTAGGGGAACCAGGTGGGGAACGTGAAGAAGACGCCGGGGACGAAGGAGACCGCCGCGAACACCACCACCGCCGCCACCATGCTCAGGGCCGGGGCGATGAAGAAGACGAACTTGTCGGCCTTGGCGGGAAGGATGTCCTCTTTCAGGATCAGCTTGAGGACGTCCGCCACGAGGCCGGGGATGCCGCGCCAGTAGGAGAGGATGGGGATCCGGCCCCACTTCCACATGCCGCGGTTCATCCAGCCGGTGACGCCGACATGGCCGCTGGCCACGCGGGTGGAGCCGAGCCGCTGCTGGAGGTGGCCGAGCACCTTGCGCTCAGCGAACACCGTGAGGGGGACGACGACGAAGACGAAGATCACCACCAGCAGGCACTGGATGAGCGTGATCACAAGAGACTGAAGCAGGGTGGGAGTCGGCATGGCTTGGGATCCTCGTCGGCTAGCGGTCGATCTCGCCGAGCACGATGTCCAGGGTGCCGATGGCCGCCACGATATCGGCGATCAGGCCTCCCTCAGCCATCTTGGGCAGGGATTGGAGGTTGATGAAACCGGGAGCGCGCACGTGGAACCGGTAGGGGTTCAGCGAGCCCTTCTCGCCCACGAGGTAGTACCCGATCTCGCCCTTGGGCGATTCGGTCGCGTGATAGACCTCGTTGACCTCGGACCTCAGGATCTTGGGGAGCTTGGCCATGACCGGCCCTTCGGGCATGCCATCCATGCACTGCTGGATGATGCGGGCGCTCTGCCGCATCTCCGCCATGCGGACCAGGTACCGGGCGTAGGTGTCAGCCTCGGTGCGGGTGGGCACCTCGAAGTCCATCTCCGCGTAGGCGGCGTAGGGGAACGCCTTGCGGATGTCGTAGGCCACGCCCGCGGCGCGGAGCACGGGGCCGGTGACGCCCATGGCGATGGCATCCTCGGCGTTGAGCTTGGCCACCCCGACGGTGCGCTTCTTCCAGATGCGGTTCTCGCTGAGCAGGTTCTCGTATTCCTCGAGGCAGGTGGGGAACTTCGCCAGGAACTTGTGGACCATTTTCTCGAAGCCGGGAGGCAGGTCCTCGCGCAGGCCACCGATGCGGAAGGCGGTGGTGGTCAGCCGGGAGCCGCAGAAGGCCTCATTGAGGTCCAGGATGTCCTCGCGCTCGCGGAAGGCGTAGAGGAAGACCGTCATGGCCCCGATGTCCAGGGCGTGCGTGGCCAGCCAGATCAGGTGCGAGGCCAGGCGGTTGAACTCGTTGAGCATCGTACGGATGTACTGGGCGCGCCGGGGCACGGTGATGCCGAACAGCTTCTCGTTGGCCTCCACCCAGCCCAGGTTGTTGGCCACGGCGGAGCAGTAGTCCATGCGGTCCGTCCAGACCTGGCCCTGGAAGAAGGACTGATTCTCGCAGATCTTCTCGACGCCCCGGTGCAGGTAGCCGATCATCGGCCGGCAGTGCGTGATGGTCTCGCCATCCAGCCGCAGCTTCACCCGGAGCACACCGTGCGTGGACGGGTGCTGCGGGCCCAGGTTGATCTCCATTTCCTCGTTCTTGAACACCGTCCGCTCCTAGTCCGCCTTGGGTTGCTTCAGGTTGATGCCCAGCTGGCCGGCCTTCTCGAGGGCGATGCGATCGAGCATGCCGCCGCGATCCTCGCGGAAGGAGATGTCCCGCTGGCCCCAGCCCACGGTCGGGTAGTCCTTCCTCAGGGGGTAGCCTTCCCAGTCCTCGGGGCAGAGGATGCGGGTCATGTCGGGGTGGTTCGCGAAGCGGATGCCGAGCATGTCGTAGATCTCGCGCTCCATCCAGTTGGCGCCGGGATAGACGACGCAGGCGCTCTCTGGCGTGAAGCCTTCGGGCACGAGGATGCGGAGGCGCAGGCGCTTGCGGCGGCTGATGCTCGTCAGGTGGTAGACCACGCTGAACGCGAAATCGCTGGCCGCCGGATAGTGGGTGGCCGTCTGGTCGGCCAGCATCTCGTAGCCCAGCTTGCCGTCGTCGCGGCACAGCAGCAGCGCTTCGAGAACCGCCTCCTTGGCCACCTGGCAGACCAGCTCCCCGGCCTGTTCGAAGATCTCTTCCACCTTGTCGCCCAGGCAGGCCTGGAGGTGGAGCAGGTCCACGTCCGTCGCCTCCTGGGGCCAGGGGGTCTTCAGGTCATTGTCGTCCTTGCGGGGTACGGGCCGGACGGGGGGCTTGGGCGCATCCTTGCCCTCGGCTTCGGCCTTGGCCTTGGCGGTCTCGTAGTCCGCCAGGGACTTCTGCCACTTGGCCTCATCAGCTTCGGCCGCGGCCTTCTGTTCGGCCAGGTAGGTCCGGTAGCTCGGCAGGGGCACCGTCTTCGGCATGACGATCTGGCGGTTCGGGGCGGCCTTGTAGTCGTAGACGTAGGAACCGGCCGGGGCCTCCGGGGTTTCCGGGGTCTGGGGGACGTTCGGGTCCGTCATCAGCCGACCTCCTCGAAGATGTCCTTGTACCGGTCGGCCAGGCTGCTGGTCATGATCTTGTCCTGCAGCTTCATGAACCCGTAGATGAGCGATTCCGGCCGGGGCGGGCAGCCCGGGATATAGACATCCACGGGGATGACCTTATCCACGCCCTGGACCGTGTGGTAGGAATCGAAGGGCCCGCCCGCGGTGGCGCAGGAGCCCATGGCGATCACCCACTTGGGCTCGGGCATCTGGTCGTAGAGGGTCTTGATGATGGGCGCCATCTTGTAGGTCACGGTGCCCGCCACGATCATGAGGTCCGCCTGGCGGGGAGTGGCCCGGAAGATGCCGGCGCCGAAGCGGTCGAAGTCGAAGCGGCTGGCGCCCGCGGCCATCATCTCGATGGCGCAGCAGGCCAGGCCGAAGGTCACCGGCCACACGCTGGTGGCGCGGGACCAGTTCATGACCTTCTCCACCTTGGTGGTGATGAGGATGTGCTCCAGGGTGGAGGGCTGATTCATGCTCACTCCCATGTCAGGGCTCCCTTGGACCAGATGTAGCCGTATCCGAACAGCAGCAGGAACAGGAAGAGGCCCAGTTCGATGAACCCGAAAACCGCCAGTTCCTTCATCTGGATGGCCCAGGGCATCAGAAAGACCGTTTCCACGTCGAACACGAGGAACATCACTGCCACCAGGTAGTAACGGACGGAAAACTTCTCCCGGGCCTCACTGGTCGTGACGATGCCGCACTCGTACGTCGCATATTTCGCGGCGCTGGGCCAGCTGGGCCGCAGGAGCCACGACAAATTCCAGATGATGATCGGCAGGGCCACTGCTACCAGAATCAGGAGCAGGATGGACGCGTACCCACGCATGGAGCCTCCAGGACGAAAGCAATTGTGGCGCGCGGGTCGCGGCCTGGTCAACGCTGGAAGCCGACCGCAGCATCCATTGTGACCCATGCCCGATTCCGGTCGTCCAGGTCGCCGCACCTTCCAGTAGGATGATTCCATGGCCTTTCCGAATCCCCCGGACCCCGCGGATGCCGTCGAGACCGGCGATCCTGCACTGACCGATTTCCGGTCGGCCAGGGAGTTGTACCCCACCCTGGACCTGACTCGGGAGCCTGTGGAGTTCGCCCTCTTCCAGGCCATTCCCATCGACTTGATGCTCAAACATCATTTCGTGCCGGTGCAGGAACGGGAGGGCGTCCTATGGCTGGCCATGGCCGACCCCCTGGATATTCCCACCCAGGACCTGCTCAGGCAGCAGCTCAAGCGGACCCTGCGTTTCGCGGGCGCTCCCCTGGCCCAGATCCAGGAAGTGCTGAAGAAGTCCGAAAGCGGCCAGAAGGTCATGGACGAGGCCGGCGAGGCCCTCAAGATCCAGGTGCTCCACGAGGAGGACCTCGACGACGAGGTGCTCGACCTCGAGCGGCTGACCGACAAGGACGAGGCCCCCATCGTCCGCCTGGTGGATACCACCATCTTCAACGCCCTCCAGCGCCGCGCGTCGGATATCCACCTGGAGACCACGGCCACGGGCTTCCAGATCAAGTACCGCATCGACGGCAGCCTCTATCCGGCCGCCGACCCCATCGACCGGCGCTTCGCCTCGCCCATCATCAGCCGCATCAAGGTCATGTCCGAGCTCGACATCGCCGAGAAGCGCAAGCCGCAGGATGGCCGCTTCAAGCTCAAGGTCCGCGGCCGGGCCATCGACTTCCGCGTGAGCATCATGCCCACCATCCACGGCGAGGACGCGGTGATCCGCATCCTCGACAAGGAGAACCTCACCGAGGAATTCCAGACCCTCACCCTCGAGATCCTGGGCTTCTCCGACCACGAACTGGGCCGCCTGCGCCGCTTCGCCCGCGAACCCTACGGCATGTTCCTGGTGACGGGCCCCACGGGATCCGGCAAGACCACCACCCTCTACGCCGTGCTCAGCGAGATCAAGGCCCCCGAGGACAAGATCATCACCATCGAGGATCCGGTCGAGTACCAGCTGGAAGGCGTCACTCAGATCCCCGTGAACGAGAAGAAGGGTCTCACCTTCGCCCTGGGCCTGCGCTCCATCCTCCGCCACGACCCCGACAAGATCCTCGTGGGCGAGATCCGCGACCCCGAAACGGCCCAGATCGCCATCCAGTCGGCCCTCACGGGTCACCTGGTCTTCACCACCGTCCACGCCAACAACGTGCTGGACGTGCTGGGCCGCTTCCAGCACATGGGTGTCGAAGTCTACAACTTCGTCTCGTCCCTGAACTGCATCCTGGCCCAGCGCCTCGTCCGTGTGCTCTGCCCCAAGTGCAAGCGCCCTGCCCCGGCGCCCACGCCCCAGGAGCTGGAGGAGAACGGTGTGGACGAGGCCTGGCTGCGAAGCGCCACCCTCTTCGACCGGGTGGGCTGCGTGGACTGCCACGGCACGGGCTTCCGCGGCCGGCAGGCCATCATCGAGTTCATGGGCCTCAACGACGAAATCCGCGAGCTGCTCGTGCAGCGCGCCCCCGTCCGCGAAGTGAAAGCAGCCGCCCGCCGCGGCGGCATGCAGTTCCTCCGGGAGAGCGCCGTCGAGAAGGTCCGGATGGGCATCACCACCTTCGCCGAGATCAACAAGGTGACCTTCCGCGAAGGGGCTTGATCAGGCCGTTCCGGGCTGGCCGAAGGTCAGCAGGTCCGCCGATTTTTCGAGTCCCTCCGCCACGTCCAGCAACAGGGGGCGCAGCCCTTCTTCCGTGGTTTTCCCAGCCAGACTGCGCAGCGATCCAGCTGTCCGCATCGGATCTTCGGCCAGCCGCCGCAGGGTGTCGAAGGCTTCCGCCTTGGTGGTTCCCGCAGATGCCTCCGGTGCCTCGTGCAGCTGCTCGATGGCATGCCCCAGGTTGAGCACCGCCAGGATCCCGTTGGGCCAGCGATCCCCCAGATCCTTCGACCGGCCCAGATGCAAGGAAAGCCTCAAGATCTGCCGCGAGCCGCGCGCCCGCCAGTCCTCGATGGCATCGCCCGAATCGGGTTCCACCATCCGGAGCAGATCCCGGCGGATCATCCCGACGGCCTCCCCCGCCTGCCGCAGTGAACTCCGGGGCATCAGGAGGTAGTTGCCGGCCACCAGACAGGCGGCGAAGGCCAGGGCCCCGGAACCCCCTAACACAGCCATGGGGCTGGCGACCACGGTGGTTCCAGCCTGGCTGGCCAGCAGGAAGCACATGTTGAAGTCCACCCCCGGAAGGGCCGTGCGGGGATGGGCGCGCAGGAATCCGCCCAGCAGCAGGAAGGGCGCGAGTGTCAGCAGCAGGCCGGGGGGAGACGGAAAGGCGGGCTGCACCACGAGGCGGTAGACGATGGCGAGGGAGGCCCCGCCGGCAACCCCCGCCAGCAGTTTGGGCGCGATGCGCTGGGGCAGGGCCATGGAGCCCAGCACCAGCGAGAAGATGCAGACCCCCACCGCCGCCTGGACCGCCAGGGGTGAACCCGCCCAGTGGGCCAGGGCCGCGGCCAGGAAGGTGGCGGCGCCCGACGCCACGGCCGTGCGGCCGGCCTGGGGCCACTCCCGGTGCGGTGCGAGGACGGCCAGCCGGTGACGGAAAGGGCGGGCCGTCGAGGTGGTCAGAGGCCGCCCCAGGGCCACGTTGGCCTCGAAGATACGGGCCATGGCGCCTTCGAGGCGCCCCCTCGCGGACTGCCGACCATTCAGATTGGGCCTGTCCACAGGCAGCTCCTCGACCTCCGAGCGCAAGTGTTCCGCCATCCGGTCCAGGTGCTGCAGCAGGTTCCCGGCCTCGGCATGGTCCGCTGGCCCAAGCGCCACTGCGGCGCCCATGACTTCGAGGGTCCCCACCACCAGAGAATCCACATCGTGCAGACGGCGGTAGCCCTCGAATGAGCCCGCCAGGATCAGCCGCGCGGAGGCCTCGACCTCACTGATCTCGGCGAGGATCCGGCGCTTCTCGGCTCCCATCTCGGTGGCCCCGTGGCGCAGGACCTGGGCCGCGTAGGTGATGGCATCCGCCGACAAGTGCCGGATGCGGGCAAAGAAGGCCTCGCTCGGTGATTTGGGGGTCATCAGACCTGCGATCACGGTCGCCACCACCACGCCGATGAGGGTGCATTCCACCCGTGCGGTGGCGAGTTCCAGCGAGCCTCCCGGGGCCAGCACGGCCGGGATGACGACGATGGCCGCCGTGATGCCCGACAGCAGGGCCCCGTAGCCATGCACGCCGCGCAGGATGTGGGTCAACCCGCCGTTGACGGCCACCCACAGCCCCAGCAGGGCGAACTGGACGTAGGGATTCACGGGAATGTGGAGCAGCGCGAACCCGACTGCGGCACCGAGCAGGGTCCCAAGCACGCGGAAGAGGGCCCGTTCGAACAGCACGCCGCGGGAGGCCTGAGCCACCACCCACACCGGCATGGCCGCCCAGTAGGCGTTCTGCACATGCACAATCGATGCGATAGCGAAGGCCACCCAGGCCGACAGGGCCAGTGCCAGCGCTCGCGCCACCACACGCCGATCGATCTGCAGGACCTTCACACCGTGCCCTTCACCAGCTCCCGTTCCAGGCTCTGCAGCCGCTTGAGGCGAGCGAAGAGGCCCGGCTGGGCGGCCAGGGTCTCGGGGGTGCCCAGCTGGATGGCCCGGCCCTCCTCAAGCACCAGCACCCGGGCGCAGGTCTCGGCCACGAAGACGCGGTGGGTGGCCAGCACCAGGGTGGACTTGCCGAGGAAGGCCCTCAGGTTGTCGAGGATGCGGCTTTCGGTTTCGGCATCCACGGCGGAGAGGGCGTCATCCAGCAGCAGCAGACGCGGGCGGCGCAGCAGGGCCCGAGCCAGGGCCGTGCGCTGGCGCTCGCCGCCACTGAGGGCCACGCCCCGCTCGCCCACCACAGTATCCAGACCATCGGGCAGGCGCTGGATCAGCTCGTCCATGGCCACCACCCGGGCAATCTCCCAGATTTCCTCCTCCGTGGCCTCAGGGCGGCCCATGGCGAGGTTCATGCGGAGCGTGTCCGAGAACAGGAAGGCCTCCTGGGGCACCCAGCCCAGACCCGCCCAGTGGCGGCGCAGGGTGGCGTCGGACAGCGGCTCGCCGTCCACGAGCATGTGCCCCGCCTGGGGCTCGCGCAGCCCCGCCAGCATTTGCAACATCAGGGTCTTGCCGGAGCCGATGCCACCCACCACCGCCAGGCTGTCTCCAGGCGCCAGGACCAGATCCAGGGGACCCAGACCCCGTCCCGTCTCGAAACGGTGGCTCACGCCCTCCAGGGCCAGGGCCGCCGGAACTTCCGGCAGGGTGATGGCCTCCGCCGGAGGAAGGGGCTGCTCGGGGCTGTGGAGCAATTGATCCAGCCGCTCCTGGCCGGCCTTGGCCCGCTGGAAAAGATTGGCCGACCAGCCCAGGCTCATCATGGGCCAGGCCAGGGCCACCAGGAATCCCGTGAAGGCCGTGAGATCGCCCAGGTTCAATTCCCCCCGGACCACCAAGCTGCCGCCGTAGGCCACCAGCACCAGGGCCGATACGCCGCTGATGAAGGCCGATAGGGGCGCGTAGGCGCTGAAGATCACCGACTGCTTCATGCTGAGCGAGGCGTGGCGGTAGCTGAGGGTCGCGAACTGGGCGACACGGGCCTCCTCCAGCCCGAAGGCCTGCACCACCCGCTCACCGCTGATGGTCTCGTGGCTGTAGGTCGAGAGGGCCGAGAAGGCCAGCTGCAGCTTCTGCTGCACCATGTGGCTCCACTTCCCGATGATATAGAAACCCAGGGCCAGAAAGGAAAAGGGCAGCATCACGGCCAGGGTGAGCTTCCAGCTGGTGTTGAACATCAGGCCCAGGGTCACCGGCAGGATGGACAGCACCTGGAGGAAGCTCATGAGGCCCGGCCCCGTGGCCATGCGCACCGTGCCCACGTCATCGCCGAGGCGCGACATGAGGTCCCCCACCCGCTGCCGCTCGTAGAAGGCGAAGGGGCGGGAGAGGAGGAAGGTGTAGAGGGATTCGCGCTGCTCCCGCTCCACGTCGCGGCTGAGGCCGATGAGCGTGTTGCGCATGAGGTAGCGGCCGAGGCCCGCCACCGCCGTGAAAGCCAGCATCCAGGCCAGGAACACCTGCGAACCATGCCAATCGTGGCGTTCCAGGGCGTGCACCGCCCGGCCGGACCAGTAGGGCACCACCGAAGCTGCCACGCTGCACCAGACCGTGGCCGCCAGCCCCCAGTAGAGGGTGCGCCGATGACGGGCCATGAGCGGCCACCACCAGAACAACCTGGATTCCGAAAGATCCGCCACGGGGCCTCCACCAATCAGAGTAGCAACATCTATCGACCCAGGCGAAACCGGACGCTTGGCAGGGCCCGCCTGCCCCGCCATGCTGGAGAAAATTCCATCGAGCCCCAGCCATGCGGAACCGTCTGCCCGCCCTGACCTTGGTCTTCCTCTGGGCCCTGGCACCGGTCCGGGCCCAGATGGTGGATGAGTCCCTGCCCCGGGATCCGGGGCCCCTCGACTTCATCCGCGGCGACAGCTACGAGCAGTGGATCCTCCAATCCCTGGCGGGAGATGCCCTGGTGGGCCTCGGTCCCGATGGCCGGGTGGTACCGCGGCTGGCCGCCTCATGGAAGGTCCAGAGAGACGGCGCCATCACCTTCACCCTCCGCGCCGACGCGCGGTTCGCGGACGGTGGCCCGGTTACCGCGGAAGACGTCCAGTGGACCTTCACGGAGATCCGCCGCGATCCCCAGGCCAGCCCCACCAAGCGGGCCATCCTCGAGAACGTAGAGGTCAGCGTCCACGATGGCCAGGTTCGGATCCAGTCCCCCAAGCCCGCGGGCCGCCTGCTGCTGGAATTGTCCCGGGTGCCGGTGGCGCAGAAGGGCCACGTCGATCGGGGATCAGGGCCCTTCCTGTTCCAGAAGACCGCTGCCGCCTGGACCTTCACCCGGCGGGAGCACTTCCTGAAACCCGCCGTGGATGGCATCCGGTTCCGCCTGCTGCCCGATGCGACCGGCGTGCTCCAGGCCCTCCAGAAGGGCTGGCTCACCGTAGGCGCCCCTCCCGCCCGGCGCCTGCCAGAAGCGCCCCCCACCCACCGCGTGGTCATCCAGCCCATGCATGCCCAGCTGGTGGTGTGGAGCCGTGCCGGGGCGGCGCCGCTTCGGCTGCTGGAGCGCTGGCGCGGGGACGCCTTCCCGCCGCACCTGCTGGGACAGAATGCCCGGCCCAGCCGGGGGCTGTGGCCCGAGACGCTGGGGTTCGAGGCCCGAACCATTGAAAACGCGGCCGAGCTTGCCCACCTTCCGGCCACTCTGAAGCTCCAATACGTCGCCGGGGAGGAATCCGTGGAGAAGCTCCTCCTGGCCCTTCGCGAGCGGGCCCGGAAAGACGGCATCGACCTCCAGCTGGTCCCTGTGGAGCAGGCCCTCCTCGTCGACCGGCTTCAAAAGGGCGCCTTCGACCTGGCCTGCTCCGTGGTCGTGTTCGAACCCCACCCATGGGCGGTGTTCGAGTACCTCGAACCGCAAGGCCCCATGAATTTCACCGGCTGGAGCCATGCGCGGTTCGCGGAGCTGGCCGCCGCGGCCCGCGTGCCAGGTGATCCCGCCTGGCGGGCCCTGCACAGCCTCTGGGCCCAGAACCCCGCGGCTCTGCCCCTCCTCGATTTCCGCAGCGTGATCTGGGTGGACAAGCGGCTGCACGTGGAGCCCGGGCCCCTGGGGCTCTACCTCGGCACCCCCGGAGCCGCAGGCTGGCGATGGTCCCGGTGAGGCGGTCCCTCCTCCAGGGAGCGGCCGTCTGGGCCTTCGCCCTGGTCGCTGCCTGGAGCCTCCCCGGTGCCCTGTGGCGACCGGCACCAGCCCCGGCCTTCCCCTCCCATGCCCTGCTGCCCGCGGCCTGCGCCCTCGGCGCCCTGGCCTTCGCGGCACCGCTGCTGGCCTGGCTTGGAGGCCCCCGTCTCGCGGCCCGGCGCTCCCTGGCCCTGCTGGAAGCCCCACCTGACCTGCTCTGGGCCGGTGCCCTGCTCGCCTTCTGGCCGGCCTCCTGGGGACCCCCAGGCCCTGGCGGGTGGCTCCTGGCCTTCCTCGCCGCCGCGCTCCCCGGCGAAGTCCGCTGGCTGTCGGCGGCCCTGCCGGGTGAGCTGCCCTTCCCCGCCGCCTGGGGATCCGGGGTGGTGCGGAGGGCGCGCCGCCTCGCCCTGGGCCGCCTCGTGAGCCGCTGGCTGGCCGCCCGCCTGCCCGTGTGGCTCACGGCTTCGCTGGTGCTGGAACGGCTCCTGGGAGTGCCGGGCCTGGGCATGGACTGGATGGACCGCGTGGCCGGTCGGGACCGTGCGGGGCTCACAGCCTGGATCCTGGCCCTGGCCCTGCTGTGGTTGGCCTCCAGGCCGCTGGACGTGGAGGCCGATGCATGAAATGGCGCCTCGCGTTCCTGCTCGCCCTGGCCCTGCCGGACCTGCCCCTGGATCCCTTCCGGGGCGACCTCGCGGCTTCGCTCCGGCACCCCCTGGGTGTGGACGACCTGGGCCGGGATGGGCTGCTGCGCCTGCTGCTGGCGGGCTCCCGCAGCCTGGGGTTCGCCAGCGTCTGCGCGCTCCTGGCGCTGGGCCTGGCCCTGCTCCTGGCCTGGCGGGGGCGGCGCTGGCGCGGGGCCCTGTCCGCCCTCCGGAGCCTGCCTCCGGTGCTGTTCCTCCTGCCCCTGGCTGCGGCCGCTGGCGGGCTGGGGATCCTCCCCCTCCTCCTGCTGCTGAGCCTCCTGCTGGCCCCCCACCTGGAACCACCCCTGCGCGCCAAGCTGGACGCCTTCCGCCAGTCGCCCGCCTGGGCCGCGGAGCGGACCCTGGGCGCGACCCCGGCATCGACCCTCCGCCGATGGGGGCCCTGGGGTCTGGATCAGGCGGCCACCCTCTTCCCCAGTGCCTGGCTGGGCGCCCTCTGGGGTGAGGCCACCCTGTCCACCCTGGGTCTGGGTCCTGGGCCCGGCCACGACAGCCTGGGCCGGCTGCTGGGCGAACAGCTGCCCCGCCTAGCCACCGATCCGAGTCCCCTGGGCTGGGGCGCCCTGGCTGTGGTGCTGGGTCTGGCCTGGAGCGCGTCGAGGTCCGGCTCACCCAGGACCGGGTGAAGCGCTCAGAGCTTCGCCTGCATGATGTCGAGCACCTCGGCGTCCACGCCGGTCATGCCCCGCCGGGCCAGGCGCCCCAGGTTGGCCAGGGAGGCATCAGCATTCGCGCCCACAATGCCATCCGTGGCGGGAATGCCGAAATCCGCCAGGGCCAGGGTCGCCGAGCGGAAGGCCGCATCCACGCCGGTCATGGCTTTCATGGCGCAGCCGATCTTGGCGCCGTCGCAGATCATGCCCGCCACGTTGCCCACCATGTTGGCCACGGCCAGATCCATCTGTGCGGGAGTCGCTCCCTCCAGCAGGAGGATGGCCAGGGCGATGCCGATGCCCGCGGCGTTGGCGGCGCCGCACACGGCGGAGAGCGTGCCCAGGTGGTGGGTGGTGGCCGACGTCATGAGGCAGGCGAAGGCCAGGGCCTCGTCGATGCGCGCCTGGGCGTGGCCGCCCTCCCGGCCCCAGAGCGTGACAGGCACCGCCACGGTGATCCCCTTGTTCCCGGAGCCCGCCAGGGACATGACCATGAGGGGCTCGCCCGACATGCGGGCGAAGACACCGGCCGCCACCAGCCGGGACAGCCGCGTCATCCGGTCCTGTCCGGGGGGCGGCACAAAACCCGCCGGTAGCAGGGAGATCCCGTGCTCCGCCATGGCCAGGTTGAAGGCCGCACCCTCCCGCAGGCGCTCGCGGTCCTCCGGCGTGATCGTGGCCGCCAGCCTGCGCAGGTCCTGGACTCCCATGGCGCCCACCGCGGCCCGCACCGAGGGTAGGCCCGCACCGCCGCTCCGGGCGGGACTTCCGCCCACCCGCGCGCCATTCGCTTCCAGCCGCGCCAGATGAGTGTGCTCCACCTCCAGTACCGCGCGGCCCATGCCACCTTCCCGCTCCACCGTGCAGTCAATATGCAGGTCGATGTGGGATGGATCCACCTCTACCTGGATCGCCTTCCGGTCCACCAGGCCCTGCGCCGCCGCGAGGACGGCCGCATCAACCGCACCAAAGCAGCCCAGCCCCAGGGAGGGGTCCGGCAAATGGGCGCCCAGGGCCAGGGCCCACAGCACACCGGTGCGGCCACCGCTGTTGGGGATGCCCACAGCGTGGCAGTTCTTGTAGGTGCGGGGATCCATCACCAGGCGCACATGCCGGACCGGGCCCGTTCCCTGCGCCGCGGCAAGACCGGCGGCGTGGGCCACCGCCGCGGGTTCGGTGCAACCCAGGGCGGGTTTCCACTCGGCATCCATGAATTCGGAAAAACGCATCGTCAGCCTCGGCCTTCATTCCACCGCGCCCGAACGGGGCTTGGGTCACATCCGGGCCTCCGTTACCCTAGGAGCGTGTCCAAGTAATCGATAGGGGCTGCGTTGATGGCAAAGGGTTTCCAGGCAAGGAAGCGGGCGCAGGGCGGTGCGGGTTCACCGTTCAAGCCCGGTGACGCCGCATGGGAGCCCTTTGCCATCAACCCTTCGGGCTGGGGCGGCAGCCGTCGGGATGCTGCGTCAGGCTCCTCGCCCTTGGAACCGCCAAGGCCTTCGTCGCCTTCCTGGCCTCCCTCGGCTGGCGCCCCAGCGCAGCCCCCACCCATTACTTGGACACGCTCCTAGCCCATGTCCATCCAACCCGGTACCCCCTTTCCCGCCTTCTCCCTCCAGGACGACCAGGGAGCGACTGTCACGGCCCAGGACTTCAGGGACCGCTGGACCGTGCTCTACGCCTACCCCAAGGACAGCACCCCCGGCTGCACCACGGAGGCCTGCGACTTCCGGGACAACCTGGCCCGGGTGCAGTCCCTGGGGGCCCAGGTCTACGGCCTCAGCCGCGACAGCCTCAAGAGCCACCAGAATTTCATCACCAAGCAGAACCTCCCCTTCCGCCTGCTCTCCGACCCCGACTGCGCTCTGCTCAAGCCCCTGGGCGCCTTCGGGAAGAAGCTGATGTACGGCAAGGAAGTCGAAGGCATCATCCGGTCCACCTTCCTCATCGACCCCAAGGGCGTCCTTCGCCACGTCTGGCCCAAGGTCAGCGTGAAGGGCCACGTGCAGGACGTGCTGGATGTCCTGGCAAAGCTGAAGGGTTGACATGAACTGGCCCTATATCGGGATCGCAGCCCTCCTGCCGTTAGTGATGGCCCTGGGCCTGACCCTGGCCGCCGGTGCCATCCAGGCGGTCCGCCTCAACCGCGAAGGTGGGGCCAGCCGGGCAGCCCTGCTCCGGCTCCTCCGCACCATGGCACTGGTGTTCCCCCTGGCCTTTCTCGCTGCCGCCTTCTGGGACGGCCGGAGAACCTGGCGTGGATTGCTCGGCGTGGCCCTCCACCGCCCGGTGGACCAGCAGGCCATGGGCGTTCTCCGCCTCGGAGGGAGGGGATTCCTCTCAGCGGACCCTGCCAAAGCGTTTCACTGGTTCCAGAAAGCTGCCGATGGGGGGGATGCCGAGTCGCAGCTCTTTCTGGCCCGGGCCCTGCGGAGCGGCCAAGGCCTCCCCCACGACCCCGAACGGGCGCTCCACTGGGCTCAAGCCGCTGCCGATAGGGGCCTGCCGGACGCCATGGTGCTCGCCGGAGACCTGCTGAGTCCCTCGAACCTCGAGGCAGCCAACCTCCGCTACCGCCAGGCGTTGGCAGCCTTCCAGGGAAAAGCCCAGCAGCGCGATGCCGACGCCTGTTTGGCCTATGGCCTGATGCACACCACAGGAAAGGGGACACCGAAGGACCCTGTCGAGGGTTTGGCCTGGATGCTCATAGCCCGCCGCCTGGGGATGGATCCATTCAAGGCCGTCATCATTCAGTTTAGTGAATCCACCCTCACCAAACCGCAGCGCGCCGAGGCCGCGCTGCGGGCCCAGGCCATCGAAAAGACCCTGGCTCCGAAGGGGAAAAGCTGAGACAGGATTAACAAGATTAAGTGCTTGATTAACAGAATTAAAATCACAAAAAATGTTTTAAAAATCCTGTTAATCCATCTTTCAATCCTGTTAATCCTGTCCGCGTATTTTGAGAGTTTCCTCGCTCAGCCCGCCATGATGCTGAAGCCACCGTCGACATAGAGCACCTGGCCGGTGATGCCGCGACCCATGTCGCTGACGAGGAACACGCCGGCATCCCCCACTTCCAGCTGGTCGGTGTCCCTCTGAAGCGGTGTGTGGGACCGGTGCTGCTTGAGCTTGGAGCCGATGCCCGGAATGGCCGAGGAGGCCAGGGTCTTGATGGGGCCTGCGGAAATGGCGTTCACGCGAATGCCCTGGGGACCGAGGTCGGCGGCCAGGTAGCGCACACTGGCCTCCAGGGCGGCCTTGGCCACCCCCATCACGTTGTAGCCAGGCACCACCCGCTCGCCCCCCAGGTAGCTGAGGGTCACGATGGAGCCGCCCTCGGCCATGAGTGGCATGGCGGCGTGGGACACAGCCGCCAGAGAGTATGCGCTGATGTCGTGGGCCACGCGGAAGTCCTCGCGGCTGGTCTCCACAAACCGGCCCTCCAGGGCCTGGCGAGGGGCGTAGGCCACCGCGTGGACCAGGAAGTCGAGCTTGCCCCACTTCTTGCGGATCTCATCGAAGGCCATGACGATCTGGCTGTCGCTGCCCACATCCATGGGCAGCAGCAGGGGGTTCTTCAGCTCTGCCGCCAGTTCCCGCACGTTCTCGCCCAGGCGCTCGTTCTGGTAGGTCAGGCAGAGCTGGGCACCGGCTTCGGCCACCTTCTGGGTGATGCCCCAGGCGATGGACCGCTTGTTCGCCACGCCGATGATCAGACCGCGCTTGCCCTCCAAAAGCCCGCCCTTGGTTACCATGCGATCTCCTCCAGAGTCGTGTCCAAACAATCGTTCAGCATACTCCGAATGCCCATGCTCGGCTATACCCGGAGTCAATACGTGGGTATTCCTAGCCTCAAAACCCCGTCAGCAGCAGATCGATCGCCTGGAGGATCTCCCCTCGCGCCGAGGCGAGGTTACCGCACATCGGTCCCAGCTCCCGTCGGGGGATGCCCGCCAATTCGGGCACCATGGCCACCAGCGGCTGCCCCTGGAATGGCACCAACGGGGTCAGACGGGACATGACGTGGACGCCAGCCGCCCCTGAGCGGTACAGAGGCACCACCACCCGTGTACCAAGCTCGGAAAGCAGCTCTGATTGCACATCCAACAGGAAGGGAACGGCCGCATTCGTCCTCGGATTCGGGTTCTGGAAAACGGAGTACGCCGCCATCAGAAGGTCCTGAGGCCATCACTGAACGCGCCGCGGGCCTCGATTCGCTGGTTGTAGGCCTCGACCGCATCCCGGTTCTCCTCGACCCACCGCTCCGCCAGCCGGGCGCTCACGGCGTACGCCAAAGCCTCCTCCGCCACGCCCGAAAGGTTGAGGCCCAATTCCCTTGCCTGTCTCAGCAAGTCACTGTTGAGGCTTAAATTGACCGGCCGCTTGGGAGCCTCCAGCTGATAGGTTGATCGCATGGGTCACTCCACAAATCATGTGCATCAAATATGTGCATGGTTTGTGCCCCAGTCAACCTCCTGCTAACGGGTATCACAACCCTTACCAGTCACATGCTTTCAATCCTGTTCATCCTTCCCGTCAATCCTGTTAATCCTGTCTTCGCTAACACTGGAAGGTTGCCCGTGCTCCTCCTCGCTCCTGCCGCCCTTGTCCTGCTGGCCCAATCCCAAGCCCCCACTTTCCGTGGCGATCTGGACGCCGGGCGCTACCTCAAGGTGCTGGCGGATTCGGAGGCGCGCCTGCGGCAGAACAGCAGCGACGCGGGTGCCTGGGCCGCCAAATCCCAGGCCCTGTCCAGCCTCCAGCGGTTCGCCGAGGCTCGTGCGGCGGCGGACCGGGCAGTGTCGCTGAAACCCAGCCTGGCGGACGCCCTGCTGGCCCGGGGACTGGCCCGGGCGGGCGAGGCCATCCGCCAGCGGGACCTCGGCAGCCTGCGTGGAGCTCTGGGTGCCATGGACGACCTTCGCGCCGCCACCGAAGCCGATCCCACCCTGGCCCCCGCATGGATGAGCCTGGGCCTGGCCTACGAGATGCTGCCGGGTCTGCTAGGAGGCTCCACCCGCAAGGCCCTCCAGTGCGCGGATCGCCTCCGCCGCATATCACCTGCCCGGGGTGACCTGCTCCAAGCCCTCATCCTGGTGGAGGAGAACAGGTGGTGGGAGGCCGAGCCCTGCTTCGGCCGCGCCCTGGCCCAGGCCCCCCGGGACCCCGAGGTGGTGGGGCAGTGGCTGGACGCCCTGGACCGCCGCCCCGCCAAGAAGGCCCTGGGCGAGGCCGGAAAGAATGCCCGCCTGCTGGCCGAGGCCTCCCGCCTGCTACCGGGCGTGCGCGCCAGCGCCCGCGGTGTGGCGGCCGTCAGTGAGGCCTATCTGCATGGCGGCCGACCCGACCTCGCCTGGCAGACTCTACAGGACCATCTCAACCAAGTGGACGCCCCCAGCCTGTTGCGCCTGCAGCTCGGCAAGGTGGCTGCCGTCAGCGGCCAGCACCGCCCCGAAGGCCTCGCCGCCCTCGACCAGGTCCTGCGGGAACCCCTCGAAGGCGGCTCCTCCGGCTACCCCGGCGCCTGGTTCCGCAAAGGTCAGATCCTCCGCGACCTCGGACGCACCAACGAAGCCCGCCACGCCGCCCAGGAAGCCCTCAAGCTCGACCCGAAACACAAAGGGGCAGTAGAACTGATAGAAAAAATCGAAAAGAATTAACCGTTACATATGGATGCATCATGAGGGTGGTGACTTATCGGGACGAGAAATACCCTCCTGAACCGTTCAAGGAAACACCTGAGTCGGTTGCTCTAACAATAAAACCCCACGATGGATTTCGGCCGGCTTGAGGCATTTCCACACTGAATTTCAGGATCGGATGAATGGACGCGCTGGAGCCACAGATTGACCCAATACGTCAGCCACCATTCCCTGGTGAGACCCTCAGAGATCTACAAAGCCTTTCATCTTTCTTGTTTTCCCTTGTGCCGACGGCATTCTCCGTTTCTGCTGGCCCATTGGCACAAGGCTTGATACCTTGCATGCGCGGCTTCCGCTCACAAGGAGATCTCCATGAAGAACCAGAAGGGCTTCACGCTCATCGAACTGCTGCTCGTGCTTGCCATCATCGGCATCATCAGCGCCATTGCCATCCCCGCCCTGCTCAGCCAGCGCGCACGCGCCCGCGACAAGGCCTCCATGTCCAACCTGAACGGTCGCATCGGTGATCTCATCGGCCAGTATGATCGTAATAAGGAAGCGGGCGTCACGAAAGCCGCCATGTTAACTGCGTTGAACGACTACCTGGTCGCAACCGCCAAGCAGGACAAGAGCCCCTGGGATAATGCCGCGCAGGCTTTTGGTGTAATGACGGAGGCGGATGCCACCGATACGACCACGGTTGATACTGTTGTAACCGATATCGGGACGATTGCTGCTGCTGGTCCCAAGGGCCAGGTGGCCTTCAAGCTCTGGCATCCCCAGGAAGGCGCACCCGCAATTCCGGCCGCCGGTGGTAATCCCGCGGTGCCTGCCAAACTGCCTGCCAGTGGCTACATGGCCGGTGGTGTAAAGATCGACAACCTCATTAACGGCAGCAACATCGTGACCAAGGTGAGTGCTCTCGAGTAGGCGTTTATTCGTCATCCCTCCGACGGAGGCTCCATGTGAGCCTCCGTTTTTTTTGAAGGCCGTTGCCACGGCTGGATCCTGCTTGGCGTGGTGGGGACGAGGCGCGAGCTTCCGCCATTCGTGGCGGTGCAACAGCTTGTGGACGTAATCCAGAGATACCTCCTGGCCCAGAACGCGGCAGAGTTCCGGGTGAAGCTGTTTGGCGGTGAGCAGGTCACCGGCTTCAGCTTTGGCTAGATGCTGTGCGAGGAAGGCTCGTTCCTCCTCCAGCGTCATGAGCGCCCACCGCCTGCCTCCGCGCACTGTTCGGTCAAGGCCCGCAGGACCGAGCGTGTTGTTGTATTGCCCCAGCCACTTCCAGACCGCCTGTGCCGAGATCGCAAGCTGATCCGCGATGCGATGGGCAGGGAACCGAGTCGAATGGGTGAGCCAGACCACCAATCGACGCTGGTGCGCCGTTTTGTCGGGGGATTCCTTCACCCAGGCCATGAATTGGTCCGTCGTAAACCAAGGCGTCACCGTGGACGGCTGCCGCATAGAGTCACCCCCTGGATCAACAGGAGGGCATTACTCTATCTTTGTCGTCGAACTGGTATGAGGCTTTGGATACAAGAAAATTAATCATTGAGCCTTAGTACTGCCGGGCCAATTCTTTCCCAGTCTGATCCGTCTGGTAGACCAACCCGCCACCCCCCTTGTTGTTGACGGATAGGACATAGGTCAGGCCGCCATTTGCGATCTCGGCAGTGTAGTCCATTTGCGAGTTCCCTTGGGGGGTGAAGCTCGGGGCGATGTCCGTGGCAGGCCGGGCCCCGGCAGCTGTCCAGGTATAGGTGCCCGCAGTCCCGTAAAGGCCGTTCTCAGCCTTGCGGCTTTCCAAGGCCATGGCCAGCGCCTTGGCGTTGGCCATGGCATCTCCAATGACCCGGGCCCGAGTGCGCTGGCCCAAGAAACTGGGGATGGCGATGGCGCTGATGATGCCAATAAGCGCTATTACCAGCAGCAATTCAATGAGAGAAAAACCGCGGACATGGTTGAAACGGCGGGGCGCCAAGCGGGACAGCAGGCCGGACATGGGGACCTCCAGAGGATTCGGGAAAAGCAGGCAAGATGTGTGCAAAACCGCTGCGATCAGTCCTTCCCGAACACGTTAGCCAGGTTGAAGATGGGCATGTACATGGCGATCACGATGAAGCCGATGATGCCGCCGAGCAGGGCGATCATGATGGGCTCCATGAGGCTGGTGAGGTTGGCCACGGCGTTGTCCACCTCGTCCTCATAGAAGTCGGCCACCTTGGAAAGCATGGCATCCAGGGCGCCCGTGGCCTCACCCACGCCCACCATCTGGACGACCATGGGCGGGAAGACCTTTGTTTCCGCCAGGGGTGTACTGATGTTGCGGCCCTGCTCCACGGCATCCTTGGACTTGAGGATGGCGTTCTGGATCACCATGTTGCCGGCGGTGCGGGCCGTGATGTCCATGCCTTCTAGGATGGGTACGCCCGAGCTGATGAGGGTGCCCAGGGTGCGGCAGAACCGGGCCACGGCCACCTTGCGGAGCACATCCCCGATGATGGGGATCTTCAGCATGACTGCATCAATCTGGAGGCGGCCCGCCGGTGTCTTGTAGTACTGACGCAGGCCCACCACGATGAGGGCGATAGTGATGATGATGAGCCAGCTGTAGTTGATGAGGGCGTTGGACAGGGCCATGCAGACCAGGGTGGGGAAGGGCAGCTTGCTGCCCAGGCCGTCATACATGGCGGAGAAGACGGGGATGACCTTCACCATGATGATGACCACCACGGCGATGGCGATGGTGATGACGGCCACAGGATAGGTCATGGCGCCCTTCACCTTGGCGGTGAGCTTCACGGCCTTCTCGATGTAGCCCGAAAGCCGCTGGAGGATGACATCCAGGATGCCGCCGCTTTCGCCGGCGCCCACCATGTTCACATAGAGGTCGTTGAAGGCCTTGGGATGCTTGGAGAGGGCAGCCTGGAGGGTGAGGCCCTGCTCCACATCCCCCCGCACGGCCTCGATGATCTTCTGGAAGCCCTTGTCCTGTTGCTGGGCGCCCAGGATCTCCAGGCACTGCACCAGGGGTAGGCCCGCATCGATCATCACGCTGAACTGCCGGGTGAAGATGGCCAGTTCCTTGGGCTTCACCTTGCCAAAGGATTTGGTGCCCTTGGAGGCCATGGCCCCAATGGAGGTCACCTCGATGCCATTGCGCTTCAGGGTGGCGGCGGCGGCATCCCGGGATTCGGACACCAGGACGCCCTCCTGGGCCTCCCCCATTCGATTCTTGCCTTTCCATGCGTATGCGGGCATGCGGACCTCGGCGGGCTAGGAACGGTGGTGTCTTCAGGATAGGCAGGAATGGATCAGCATGGAAGCTTCATCGCCCGGACCGTATGTGTTCCTGGATCCAGACTTCCAGCCCTTCAAGCAAAGCCAGAGCCCGATTCCGATCCAGGGGGGCGTCTTCGTACTGGTCCAGGTTCTCGTACCGGTATTCCACCGCGAAGGGCGTCAGCTCCTGGAGGGGCTCGATGGCTGCTGGAACGGCATGCCCCTGGGCGATGAGCAGATCCATCAGCTCCACCAGATCATGAGTCCGCCGGTAGGGGATGCCATGAAAGGCCAGAAGGGCCTTTAGCCGTTTTTCGGCCGTCTGCTGGATGTGGAAACCCACGACTTCGTCCCCAATCCGGGCATCGGCCGCAAGCTGACGGGCCGCCAGTTCATCCTGAGCGGCCTTGGCGAGCAGGATGCGGACGGCCTCAGCCCGCACGTTCATACACCACCTGCCCGTATCGCGAGGCCTCGAACAGGGCTGTGCCCGGCTGGTCCTTCCAGGCCTCGAACTGCTCGGCATCCGCAACCATCACGTCCACGGGAACCCCGAGAGGGCGGAGCGCGGCCCGCAGGCGCACCATCTCAGCCCTCCGGGATACCAGGGCCGACTCGATGACGAGGAAGTCCAGGTCGGAATCCTCCCGGGCGGTCCCCATGGCGTAGGAGCCGAAAAGAATGACTCGCTGCACGGCGATCTCCTCGGCCAAGAGGCCGACGGCTTTCCGGATGGTGTCCTGGGAGATCATGGAATCACGTGTACTTGATGTTCGGATTTCGTCCACCCAGGGCGGGGTTGCTGGTGGCAGCCGCCTGAGCCGCGGCGGCTCCTCGGCCCCCGGCAGCCCCCACACCCACGCCCCGGTTGATGAGTTCCCGCAGCTCGTCGGTGTTCGAGGAATATTCAAAGGCCTGCTCCTGGGTGATCTCCTTCTTGAGCACCAGGTCCGACAGGCTCTGGTTGAAGGTCTGCATCCCGTATTTGGTCTGGCCGGACTGCATGGTGCCGTAGATCTGGTGGATCTTGTCCTCCCGGATGAGGTTCCGGATGGCGGAGTTGGGGATCATGATCTCCAGGGCCAGGGCGCGGCCCTTGCCCCCCGCCTTGGGGATGAGGCTCTGGCAGATGACGCCCTCCAGCACCAGGGAGAGCTGGGCCCTCACCTGGGCCTGCTGGTGGCTGGGGAACACGTCGATGATGCGGTTGATGGTCTGCACGGTGCTGTTGGTGTGCAGGGTGGCGAAGGTGAGGTGGCCTGTCTCGGCGATGGTCAGGGCCGATTCGATGGTTTCCAGGTCGCGCATTTCACCCACGAGCACCACATCCGGATCCTGGCGCAGGGCTGAACGCAGGGCCTTCTTGAAGCTGTGGGTGTCCGCGTGGATCTCGCGCTGGTTCACCAGGGCCCGTTTGTGCTTATGGACGTATTCGACCGGGTCCTCGATGGTGAGGATGTGGACGGGTTCCTCGGCGTTGATCTTGTCCACCATGGCCGCCAGGGTCGTGGACTTGCCGGAACCGGTCACACCCGTCACCAGCACCAGGCCACGGGGCTTGTCGCAGAGGGCCTGGACCGAGGGCGGCAGGCCCAGCTGGTCGAAGCTGCGGATGTTCTCGGGGATGGTGCGGAATACGCCGGCCGTGGCGCCGCGCTGATTGAAGACGTTGGCACGGAAGCGGGCGACCCCCTGAAGGCCGAAGGAGAAATCCACCTCCAGATCCTCCTCCAGGCGGTGCTTCTGCTGGTCGGTCATGACGCCATAGCAGAGCCAGCGGGACTGGGATGCGTCCAGGGGCGGCAGCTTGAGGGGCACCATCCGGCCATCGATGCGGATCTGCGGCGCCGAATCCGTGGTGATGTGCAGATCCGTGCCGCCGTACTCCACCATCGTCTTCAGCAGCTGCTGCAGCGGGGCCACGTAGTTGGAACCAATCTCGCTCATGGGGACCTCGGGAAAGACAACCGCCTAGACAGGATTAACAGGATGAAAGGCAGGATTAACAGGATTCTGGCTGGCGTGGGGTCCGGAATTTCTTCTTCGCCTAGAGGCTCCTGCCCCGAAGCTCAACAGCAAGGCCCGTTCCAGGCTTGTCGCGGTCAAATAGTTGACGACCTGCACCTCATGCTCTGGAAGGATGGCCTGAACGGCTTTCAGCTCGAGAATCAGCCTCGCATCCACCAGGAGGTCCGCTCGGTACTGTCCGACCAGTTCACCCCGGTAGTGAACCTCGAGTTTCACCTCGCGCTCGAACGGGATACCGTCCAAAGCCATTTCAAGGGCCAGCGCATTCTGGTACACGGATTCGGTGAACCCCGGCCCCAGGACAGAATGAACCCTCATCGCCGCGCCAATCACGCGACCCGAAAGCGCATCCGTGGCATGCCCCTCAGGCATCACAAGCATTCCCCCTCTTGAATCTTGTTAATCGATCTTTCAATCCTGTTAATCCTGTCAAAGAACTTTGGCGAGCGTGGGTCGGCGCCTACAACACGGTTTCGCGGATGATCTCTTCGATGGTGGTGACGCCGTCGAGGACTTTGCGGCAGCCGGAGCGGCGGAGGGTGATCATGCCCTCCTTCTGGCCCTGGAGACGCAACTCGATGGCGGAGGCTCCCGTGAGGATCATGTCCTTGAGGGTCTCGGACATCTCCAGCACTTCGTAGAGCCCCACGCGGCCCTTGTACCCGCGCTTGTTGCAGGTCTCGCATCCGACGGGTTTGTAGAAGGTGATGCCCTTCTTGATTTCCTCAGGGGTGAATCCCACCGTGATCAGCGCCTCTTCGGGCTGGTGATGCGTGTCCACCGCCTTGCAAGCACTGCAGAGCCGGCGCACAAGCCGCTGGGCACAGATGATGTTCACCGACGTGGCCACCAGGAACGGTTCCACCCCCATGTTCATGAGGCGGTTGATGGTGCTTGGGGCGTCATTGGTATGCAGGGTGGACAGCACCAGGTGGCCGGTGAGGCTCGCCTTGATGGCGATCTCGGCCGTCTCGAAGTCGCGGATCTCGCCCACCAGGATGATGTTCGGGTCCTGGCGGAGGAAGGACCGAAGCGCGGCCGCGAAGTTCAGGCCGATCTGCTCCTTCATCTGCACCTGGTTGATGCCGGGGAAGTTGAACTCCACCGGATCCTCGGCGGTGAGGATGTTGGTGTCCACCGTATTGAGCTTGGCGATGGAGGAATAGAGGGTATTGGTCTTGCCGGAACCAGTGGGGCCCGTCACCAGGACCATGCCATAGGGCTTGGAGATCTGCCGGTCCCAGCGATCCAGACTCTCCTGCTCGAAGCCGAGCTTGGTGAGGTCGAGCATGAGCTTGTCGCTGTCCAGCAGCCGCAGCACGATCTTTTCGCCGAAGAGCGTGGGCAGGATGCTCACGCGATAGTCGATGACCTTCTGCCGGCCGCCCATGTTCACGCGGAGCTTGATGCGGCCGTCCTGCGGCAGGCGCTTCTCGGCGATGTTGAGCTTTGCCAGGATCTTCACGCGGGAGGTGAGGGGATCCTTCAACTTGAGGTTCGGCCGCATGACCTCCATGAGGATGCCGTCGATGCGGAACCGGATGCGGTAGTTCTTCTCGTAGGGCTCGATGTGGATGTCGGAGGCGCCCCGCTTGATGGCGTCGATGAGCACCATGTTCACGAGCTTGACCACCGGAGCGTCTTCGCTGCCCCGCTTCAGGGCGCCGACGTTGATGCTCTCTTCGTCGTCGTCGGTGGCTTCGAACTCGGCGTCGGCGTCCAGTTCCTGCTCCAGGTCCGACAGATCGAACTGCTCGTCCTGCTCGTTGAAGGGCTGCCCGCCGCTGGTGGAGGTGGGCCCCGCCGCCGCGGTTCCGCCACTCCCACTCCCGCCGATGCTGGCATTGATGCGGGAACCTTGGCTGTCAGCCAGGCGCACGGCGCTGGCGCCGCCGTAGTACTTCTCCACGGCCCTCGCGAGGCCCATCTCGCTGGACACGACCGGATCCACGTTGTAGCCCGTGTGGAACCGCACATCGTCCATGGCGAAGATGTCCGTGGGATCGGACATGGCCAGGGTCAACACATTGCCCGTGCGCTGAAGGGGGAGGACCTTGTGGCGCTGGGCCAGATCCTTGGGTATCAGGGCGATGACGGTGGCATCGATGGGAGGCCACTGTTCCAGGTCCGCCGCGGGAACGCCGTACTGCATGCCGAGGAAGCTCACGATGTCCTGATCTGAGCAAAAGCCTTGGCGCACCACGATACTTCCGAGCTTTCCACCCTCGCGCCGCTGGATTTTCATAACTTCTTCGAGTTGAGAATCCGTGATGAGCTGGGCCTTGACGAGCATTTCCCCGAGCTTGCTGACCACTGGCTGCCTCCGGATGGGGTGAGGCGATGGTATCACCTCCGGGAAACGTCCTGACACGCAACTCATTGTATGCTTTTGCCATGCCTGTCCCAGGAACCTCGCCCCAGCGACTGCTGCTGGCCCGGCAGTTGATCCGGGACAAGGGACTATCCCGGACGGACCTTGCCCTGCTGGAGGACATCCTCCGGGAAGGTGCTGGCGACCTGGACCCGCTGCTTGAGGCGCCTCAGGGGGAAGCCACGTCCGCTGTCGAATCCCCGGTCCAGGCCGATCTGAGGCGCAACCTGGGCCTCTTCCTGGCCTTCCTCCATCAGTTCTCACCCCGCCGCCTTGGGGAGGCCCGGGCCTCCATGGGCCAGGTCCTCCAGTTCAGCCTGGCGCGGCTGGCCCAGCTGACGGAAATGGCCCACCGGGAGCTGATGGTGGAGCAGGCGCAGCCGGCCTGGGTGGGGCTTCTCCTCGATCTCCTGGCCTCTCTGCGGGCCATGGCCCCCCCCCCAGGTGAGGACGACGGATCACTTCGAACCCTCTGGGCGGCCTTTCTGGAGGATCACCGGGACTCCTTCCGGCAGATCCTCCTGGCCCTCCAGGCTGGTGAGGGTGGCCAGGAAGCCGTGGCCCGCCTGAACGCGCAGATGAAGGTGGTGAACCGGGCCATCCAGGGCCAGGGGCGGCTGGAAGAATCCCTCGCACGGTTGGCCGAACGCCTGGAAGCCTGCATCCCCGCGGAATTCCATGCCCGGGTGGAGCCGCTGCTGCTGCTGCAGCACGTCGTATCCAACCTGCGCCTGAGCCTGATGCGCCCCCTGGACCGCGGCATCCACTGGCCCGCGGTGGAACAGATCCGGGGCAGCCTCCGCTGGCTCTGGGACCACCTGGGCTGGGTCCTCCCCCGCATGGACGCCGAGCTGTTCCGGGACCGCATGCCCGCCGACCTGCGGCGGCTGCTCCAGGAACTCCGCCGGGATGACCGGGCCACGTTCTCGGTGGTGGCCCGGGCCCTGGCCAGCCACATCTCCCTCCTGGGGTTGCTGGAGTCCCTGGAATTCGCCTCCAGCGCCAGCACCCAGGACCGCTATGCGGCCGTGCCCACCTTCCTGGTCATCGAATCTGAACTCGGCCGCGTGGCGGACCGGGCCTACGATCCCAAGCGGGCCGAACTGCTGGACTCGGACCAGCCCGAAGCCCAGCGGCTCCGGGCCTACCTCCGCCAGGCTGTGCTGAGTCTCCGCCAGGATCAAGGCACCCTGCGGAGCCTCCTGCAGCAAGCCCTCGCGGGGCAGGATGCGGACCAGCTGGCCCACACCCTGGACAACCTCCGGGGCCTGCTCGTGAATCACCAGAAGCAACTCATGGGCGAGCTGGTGGGGATCTTCTCCCCGGACGTACAGCAACGGCTCTTCCCAGAATCCCCCAGCATGATGGAGGAGGGCGAGCGGCTCCGGCTCAGGATCCAGCGGCTCTGGGAGCAAGTCCCCCCTCTCCATGGCCAGCTCCTGCTGGGCCTGGAACTCCAGGACTGGCCGCGACTCGCCCTGGGCCTCGCCCAGGCCTATCGCCATCTGCTGACCTTCCGCCGGAGCCCGGAGTTCCCCCTCATGCGCCGGCCGGACCGGGAGGAGGCCGAGCGCCTCATCCAGGACCTGGGACGGTTGCTGGAATCCCCCCGGGAGGTGTCCCAGGCTCTCCGTGACGGGATGGACGTGCTGGGCGAACTATTGCGCTTCCTGGAGTTGTTCCTCCTCCGCATCAACGCCCGGGTTCCCCTCATCCGCCAGGACCTCGAGGTGGCCCAGGAGGCCCTGAAGCTCGCTGCCAGCCTCAAGGAGGGACCCACGGGATCCGAACGCACCCGGCTGTCCCACAAGTTCATCCAGACGGCCAAGCGCCTCGGCGTTCGCGATGCCCAGGCGCTGACCCTGCTCAAGCGCTGGGTCCGGGCGGAGCGCAGCCAGCGGGAAGGGTCCCTTCCCGCCCTGGAGCAGCTCGCCGCCCACCTCCGCCAGCTGGCGCTGAGGCTGGAAGCGGCGCTGGGTTGACCCGGATCCATGACGGAGACACGGAGGCCCATGCACCGCATCCACTGGATCGAACCGCACCCCTCCGTGGCCGGAGAGGCCCTGCACGCGGCCCTGGAGCGGTGGGGCCACGAGGTGATCGCCGGTCCGGGGCCCGGTTCCCTGGTGATCGTCGCAGAACGGCCCGACCCCCGGCTGATCCCGGCGGAGGGCTCGGAGATCCTGTGGTGGGTCCAGGACGCGGAAGCCGAGGAGACCAGCGCGGTCCTGGGCCTGAGGCCGGGTTGGGTGCTGCTCCAGGAGCGCCCCCTGGAAGCGGCGCGGGAGGCGCTTGAACACCTGCGCCAGCGGGACCTGGGCAGCGAAGGCTGGCTGCGCCAGATGCTCCACCTCGCCTCGCTGGACGACCTCCTGAAACTCATGCTGAGCCGGGCCATCCGCCAGTCCCGGGCCCAGGGCGGCGCCATCTGGCTCAAGCGGGAGAACCTGTTCTACCAGCGGGCCGGCGACGGGTCCTTCCCCGAGGCCCCCCTGCCCCGCCATGAAGCAGCAGAGCTGGTGCGCCGGGGGGAGGCCTTCCTCCTCGTGGCCTCGGAACAGCTGGGCATCCTGCGGCTGCTGGGCCCCCAGGAGCCGCCCGAGCGGTTTCTCCGTGGTTTCGATGACGTGGAGCCCCTGCTGCTCAATGCCTGGCGCCTGGAGGAGAGCCGCGCCCTGTCCTTCAAGGACGATCTCACCGTGGCCCAGAACCGCCGCTGCCTGGAGGCGGAACTGCCCCAGACCGTGCGCGCGGCTGCCGCCAAAGGCGAATCCGTGGCCCTGGTCTTCCTCGACGTGGACGATCTCAAGCAGGTCAACAGCCGCCATGGCCACCCCGTGGGGAGCATCCTGCTTGAAGCCGTGGCGCAAACCGCCCAGCGCCTCTGCCGCGCCCATGACCGCCTCTACCGTTACGGGGGTGACGAGTTCTGCATCCTCATGCCGGGCACCCTGGCCCGGGGCGCCCAAAAACTCGCGGAACGGCTGGTCCAGGTCCTGCGGGACCAGCCGCTGGCGTTTGAAGGAAACCGCCTGACGATCTCGCTCAGCGCCGGGGTCGCAGCCTTCCCCGAACACGCCGATGGCGCCGGCCACCTCATCGAGCAGGCCGACCGCGCCCTCCTGCGCGCCAAGCGCGAAGGCAAAGGGCGGGTGGTGATGGCGGAGTAGGCAGTCTTCAGTCCTCGGCCTTCAGTCTTCAGCTTTGCGCCGACCCACCAGAGTGGCCCGCCAGGACCGCATCTATTACTGAAGACTGAGGACTGAATACTGAAAACTGCCCCCTACTTCCGCTTCTTCTTCCCGCCCTTCTCGGACCCGAACACCTTGGAGAGGAAGCCTTCCTCCCCGCCTTCCGGGGCTTCGCCGTTGAAGCTGCGGCGGAGTTGCTCCACGAGCTGGCGCTGCTCGGCGTTGAGGGACTTCGGCACCGCCACGCGCAGGTGCAGGTAGAGATCGCCGCGGCCGCTGCCCTGGAGGCGGGGCACTCCGGCGTTCACCAGCTTCACCACATGGTCCGCAGGTGTCCCCGCCGCCAGCTTCACCTTGTCGGAGCCGTAGGGGGTCTCCACCTCCAGGGTCCCCCCCGTCACCAGCAGGGGCCAGGAGACCTCCAGGCGCTGATGAAGATCTGTGCCGTCACGCTCATAGCGGGGATCCGCCTCCACATCGAAGACCACGTACAGGTCCCCCGTGCGCCCCCCGAACCGCCCCGCCTCGCCCTGGTTCTGGAGCCGGAGGCGTGTGCCCCGGTCCACGCCCGCGGGCACCTTGAAGCTGACCTTGGACTTGCGGTGGAGGCGTCCCTCGCCCCGGCACTCGCGGCAGGGCTTGGGGATGATGCGGCCCCGGCCTTCGCAGCGCGGGCAGGGCGTGAGCATCTGGAAGGGGCCCTGGCGCATGGCCACCTGCCCCGCGCCGCGGCATTGGGGGCAGGTCTCTGGGCGGGAGCCCGCCTCGCATCCGGATCCATGGCAGGTGCCACAGGCCTCCAGTCGGGGGATGCTCAGCTCCACGCTCTCCTTGCCGAAGACCGCATCGCGGAAGCTCAGCTTCAGGTTGTACTGCAGGTCCGACCCGCGTTCTTCGCCGCTCGACCGGCGCCGGCCACCGCCGAAGATGTCCCCGAAAAGGCCGCCCCCGAAGAAGCTGCCCAAGATGTCCTCGAAATCGGCGAACTGGTTGGGGTCGAACTGGAACTGCTGGCCGCCACCTCCCGCGCCGCCCATGCCCGCGTGGCCAAACTGGTCGTAGACCTTCCGCTTCTCGGCATCCGACAGCACGCTGTAGGCCTCGGCCGCCTCCTTGAACTTCTCCTCCGCCTCCTTGTTGCCCGGATTGCGGTCGGGGTGCAGTTCCATGGCCAGCTTGCGGTAGGCCTTCTTGAGTTCGTCCGCCCCGGCTTCCTTCGAGACGCCAAGCACTTCGTAGTAGTCACGCTTCATTTTTGGTCAGTCCTCAGTCGTCAGTTTTCAGTCTTCAGCGGCCGTCATCACTCGGGCGGCTGGCTGATGCAGGCGTCTTGTTAAATGAGTTGGCAAGGCCTGTCACGAGGCGGGCCACTTCCTGGGACAACCCGATCAGGCTTCCATTCTCTCCCAAAAAACCCAATTGCTGAGCTAGGTCCAACTGGAATTCGAGTTCTCGAGCAGATCCGAGGGCAATGTCCACGAATCTGAGGAAGTCCTGTTCGCTTCTGCGGGCGCAGCCCTCTACGAGATTGGACGGTACGGACACAGCCGACCGGCGGATCTGGGAAGCAAGCCCAAACCGCTCCTCTGGGGGAAAGCCGGATGTGGCCTTGTACACACCCAGGGCCAATTCCCTGGCCTTCACGAATGCAATCAACTGGCGATGATCCCGCATGACCGGAACCCCCAAGAAACGGGGGCCCAACGGCCCCCCACTGAAGACTGAGGACCGAGGACTGCGGACTAATTAGGCCCCGCTCCCTCATCCTGGCCATCCAGGGAGGCCATCATGGCTTCACTGGCGGCGAGGACCGCATCGGTCAGCAGGTTCTGGGCCTCCAGCAGCTGCCCCTCGCAAGCCCGGAGGCCGGCGGAGTCCTGGGAAGCGACGGCCTGCCGGGCTCTGGACAGGACGTCCCGGATCATGGCCTGCTGGTCATCGGTCAGGTATTTCCCGCACTCAGCGAAGCTCTTGTCGCAGGAGAAGATGAGCCCCTCGGCCGAGGCGATGTATTTGAGGGCATCGCGCTTCTTCACATCGGTTTCGGCGTTGGCCAGGGCCTCGCGGATCATGCGCTGGATCTCCAGCTCGGAGAGGCCGGAGCTGGGCCGGATGCTCATGCCCTGCTCGAGGCCGGTCATGAGGTCCCGGGCGGACACTTTCACGATGCCGTTGGAATCGATGTCGAAGGCCACCTCGATCTGGGGCACGCCCTTGGGCAGGGGTGGCAGGTTGATGAGGTCGAAGCGGCCCAGGCTCTTGTTGTGCTCGGCCAGTTCCCGCTCGCCCTGCAGCACATGGATCTCCACGCGGTTCTGGTTGTCCGTCACCGTGGTGAAGGTCCGGGCGTCGCGGGTGGGGATGGTGGCGTTGCGCTGGATGATCTTCACGAAGCCGCCGCCCTGGGTTTCGATGCCGAGGGAGAGCGGCGTGACGTCCAGCAGCACCAGGTCCTTGATGTCACCCTTGAGCACGGCGCCCTGGATGGAGGCGCCAGTGGCCACCACTTCGTCCGGATTGATGCTGCGGTTGGGTTCCTTGTTGAAGAAATCGCGCACCAGCCGCTGGACCAATGGCATGCGGGTCTGCCCGCCCACGAGGATCACCTCGTCGACCTGCCGGGGCGTCTTGCCGCCCTGCTCCAGCGCGTCCTTGATGGGGATCAGGGTCTGATCCACCAGGCTCCGGGCCATGTCCTCCAGCTGCTCGCGCGTGAGAGTCGCCTCCAGATGCTGGGGGCCGCTGGGGCCCTGGGCGATGAAGGGGAGGCGGATCTCCACCCGGTCCAGGGTGGACAGCTCGCACTTGGCCTTCTCGCTGGCCTCCTTGAGCCGCTGGAGCGCCATGCGGTCCGAGGCCAGGTCGATGCCCGTCTTGTCGCGGAACTGCTGGACCAGCCAGGTCTGGATGGCCAGGTCGATGTCCTCGCCGCCCAGGAAGGTGTCGCCGCTGGTGGCGAGCACCTCAAAGACGCCATCGTTCATTTCCATGAGGGTGAAGTCGAAGGTGCCGCCGCCGAAGTCGTAGATGGCCAGGATCTGCTTGAGGCCCTTCTTGTTGAAGCCATAGGCCAGAGCGGCCGCCGTGGGCTCGTTGATGATGCGCTGGACATTCAGGCCGGCGATCTTGCCCGCATCCTTGGTGGCCTGGCGCTGGGCGTCATCGAAGTAGGCGGGGACCGTGATGACGGCATCCGTCACGTCCTCGTGGAGGAAGGCTTCCGCAGCCTGCTTCAGGGAGCGGAGGACGATGGCCGTGACCTCGGGCGGGGCGTAGTCCCGCTCACCCACGCGCACCCAGGCGTCCCCATTGGGTGCGGAGACCACCGGGAAGGGGAGCCGGCCCACGGCCTCCTGGACCTTGGGGGAACTGAACCGCTGCCCGATGAGCCGCTTCACGGCGAACAGGGTGCGCTGCGGGTTCGTGACAGCCTGGCGCTTGGCGATGTGGCCCACCAGCACGTCACCCTTGTCGGTGAAGGCCACCACGGAAGGCGTGGTACGGCTGCCCTCGCGGTTGGGGATCACCCGCGAATCGCCGCTCTCCATCACGCAGACGCAACTGTTCGTCGTACCCAGATCAATACCGATCAGTTTGCCTGCCATGGGCGGAACTCCGGGGGGATCGCGGATTCATGTTAAAAGGATTTCTGCGGACCATCCAGCGCAAGCACCGGGTACAGCTAGAACTTCCCCGGGTCCTGAAGCCGGTTCACCACCACCCGGGCAGCCCGGAGGAGCTGGCCCTTGAGGTTGTAACCCCGCTCGTAGACCGCGGCCACGGCCCCGTCCGGGAGATTCGGATCGCTGAAGGTCGTGAGGGCTTCGGCGTGGAGAGCGTCGAAGGGATCACCGATCTTGAGCGGAAGCGCTTCGACGTTCATGCGGCGGAGGGCCTCCATGAACTGCTTCTGGATCAGTTCCACGCCGGACCGGAAGGATTCGACATCCTGGTAGGAGGCACCCAGGCCTCGTTCGAAGTTGTCGAGGACGGGAAGAATTTCAAGGAGGATCTTCCGCTCGGCCTGTTCCACGGCCAAGGCGATATCCCGCTGGGCCCGGTTGCGGAAGTTGTTGAAGTCCGCCGCCAGCCGGCGGTGGTGGTCCATCAGATCCGCCTCACGGCGGAGCATCTCCTCCATCTGATGCTCGGCCTCGGTGAGGGCCGATTCCAGATCCACCCGGGGTTCCTCCTCCGTCCCCAGAAGGTCGCCCTCTTCGGCCGGAGCCGGATATTCGGAGGCAACCTCGTCGGCGATGGATTGAAGGTCCCCGTCCAGGGAATCGTCCAGGCTCAGTTCCACCAGGTCCTCGGGCTCGCTGGAGGGCGGAACAGCTTTGTCGTGGGGCTCGCGGGGGATACCAGTGGTCATCGCAGCAGTATACGCAGTCCGGCAAGGCCAGTCAGGTTCCGCCTTGCCGCCGCTGGATCTGCCGGGACCACCAGCGCAGGCCGCCCATGACCCGGCCGTAGTCCATGCGGAGCGGTCCCACCAGCGCAAAAGTCACAAAACCGGCCGGACCCAGCCGCACTGTCCGGACCGCCGTGGCCAAGGGCCAGCCGTCCAGGTAGGGGTTCTCGGAGCCCAGCAGGAGGTGGATATCCTCCGAGGCGCGATCTGAAAACGCATTCAGGAGGCGGGCCAGGCGGCCCCGCTCCTCGAAGGCCGCCACCAGCCCCCGGAACCTCGCCACATCCTCGAATTCGGGAAGCCCGCCCAGGCGCCCCAGGCCAGATACCAGTACCGGCGGGTCCCCAGCCGAATCGCCCTCGGGCCAGCGGGAAGCCAATTCCTGGAGCCGGGTGCGGAGGGTCTCACCCTCCTGGGCTCCGGCCTGAAGGGCCTCCAGCAGCCTGGACCGCATCTCCGCCAGCGTGAGGCCCGCGAACTGCGCCGTGGCGTAGTTTCCCAGTTCCGTGAGCACGGTGTCGGGGTAGTTCCAGGGGTTGTCCATGAGGCGGTGCTCCACCTCCCCGAGGCTGCCCACCCAGATCGCCACCAGGCGCCCGGTCCCCACGGGCACGAACTCCAGGCGCACCAGGCGGCTCTGGGTGAGGGGCAGCGGAAGGGCCACGCAGACCCCGCCCATCACCTCCGCCAGGGTCCGGCTGGCATGCCGGGCCCAGGATTCGGGATCCAGATCCAGGCCATCCAGGGCCGCGGAGAGACGCCCCTCCAGCTCGGGGCCCGGAGGCTGGGCCTTCAGCCAGCGGTCCACATAGTACCGGTAGGCCCGCTCCGTGGGCACCCGGCCCGCGGACGTGTGGGGCTGGGCCACCAGGGAGTCGTCCTCCAGATCCGACAGGACGTTCCGGATGGTGGCGCTCGAGAGACCCCCGGGAAAACGCTTGGCCAGCAGGCGCGATCCCACCGGCTCCCCCGCCTCGAGGTAGGCCTCGATGAGGGTGCGGAGCACAGATTCGCCGCGGGGATTGAGGTTGGGGGTGGCCATCGGAGGGTTCTTCATCGGGCTGCCATACTATATACCCCCCCACGGAGGTACCATGCGCACCATCCTGATCCGCCTTTCCCTGGCCGCCGCCCTTGTCCTGGCTGTGGCCTGCAACCGGAAGAGTGAGGCCGCCATCCAGGCTGAGGAGGCCGCGAAGGCCGCTGAGGCCAAGGTTGCCCAGCTTGAACAGCAGCTTGCCGAGGCCAAGACCGGCAAGGTCGCGGGAGCCGATGGCGACACCGTCCAGCACCTGACCAAGTCCCAGGTGAAGGCCCTGGAGCGCCAGGTGGCCGATGCGAAGAAGCGGGCCGAAGCCAAGAAGCAGGAAGCCGTCGTCCTGGCCTCTGCGCCGGCCGTCAAGGACGCCCCCAAACCGGTGGTGGTCGAGGTTCCCACCGGAACCAAGCTGGAGATCACCCTGGCCCGCGAACTGGCCACGGACAAGGATCAGCCCGGCGATGCCTGGGAAGGCTCCCTGGCCGCCGACGTCGTGGTGGACGGCAAGCTGGTGTGGAGCGCCGGCAGCTCCGCCCGGGGTGTGGTGACCCAGAGCGCCGCCGCAGGCCGCCTGAGCAACGGCCAGGGTGCGCTCGGCATCCGGCTCACCGAGGTCGCCGGCGTCGGCATCGACACGGACACCCATGTGGTGGTCGCCACCGCGCGGGGCGAGCGCAACGCCAAGTTCATCGGGGGCGGCGCGGCCCTGGGCGCTCTGGTCGGCCTCCTGTCCGACAAGAAGCACCAGGGTGATCACGCCCTGGGTGGCGCGGCCGTGGGTGCCGCGGCCGGCACCGCCGTGGCGGCCGGCACCGCCGACACCGTGATCCGCATCCCCGCCGCCAAACCCGTGGCCTTCAGCCTGACTGCGCCGGAGCGGGTGACGCTCAAGAAGTAGCCGTTCTCGCGATCGGCTTTCAGCCGATCGACACAAAAACGGGAGGCGTTGCCTCCCGTTTTTGCTTGTAGGGGTCAGGCTTCCAGAGCCTGGAGTCTCTCCGCCTCGAAGGCCGCCCGCAATGGCTCGATGATCGGCTCGATCTGGCCGCCCATGAAGCTCTCGATCTGGTGGATGGTGACGCCCACGCGGTGATCGGTGACGCGCCCCTGGGGGAAGTTGTAGGTGCGGATCTTCTCGCTGCGGTCGCCGCTTCCGACCTGGGACTTGCGCAGGGCCGAGTGGATCGCATCGGCCTCGTCCTGGGCCTTCTGGAGCAGGCGGCTCCGCAGCACGGTCATGGCCTTGGCCATGTTCTTGATCTGGCTGCGCTCATCCTGGCACTGCACGACGGTGTTGGTGGGCAGGTGGGTGAGGCGCACGGCGGAATAGGTGGTGTTCACACTCTGGCCGCCCTTGCCGCCGGAACAGAAGGTATCGACGCGAAGGTCCTTCTGGTGGATCTCCACATCCACCTCCTCGGCTTCGGGCATGACGGCCACCGTGCAGGCGGAGGTGTGGATGCGGCCCTGGGTCTCGGTCTTGGGCACGCGCTGCACGCGGTGCACGCCGCTTTCGAAGCGGAAGAGGCTGTAGGCGCCCTCCCCCTGGATTTCAGCGGTGGCGTCCTTGAGTCCGCCGGCATCGGCATCGCTCTGGTCCAGCACCGACACCTTGAAGCCCCGGCGCTCCGCGAAACGGATGTACATGCGGAAGATCTCCGCGGCGAAAAGCGCGGCTTCCTCGCCGCCCGTGCCAGCCCTGACTTCAAGGATCACGTTCTTGGCGTCCGCGGGATCCTTGGGAATGAGCAGGTGCCGGATCTGCGCCTCGCCCTCGGCGATGGCTTTCTTCAGGTCGGGGATCTCCATTTCGGCCATCTCGCGCAGATCGGCATCCATGGTCTTGTCCCCCAGGATGGCCTCAGCCTCTCCCAGCTGCTTCAGGCGGGTGCGCTGGGCCTGGAAGGCCAGCACCACGGGCTCCAGCTCGGACCGCAGCTTGGCCAGCTCCCGCAGGCGCTTGGGGTCCGACACCACGGAAGAATCCTGGAGCTGCGCCTCCACCTCATGGAAGCGGGCTTCGACGGCTTCAAGTTGATCGAGCATGGTCCACCTTCCAATCCGATCGCGGTCCGGAGGAGAGCCCAAGCCCCAAGACGGCTCTGCCGGGTTGGGGCGCGGGGGTCCGGGGGTGTGCGCGCAGCGTGGAACCCCGGAGAGCATTAAAAAAGGACGGGCCGATAACTCGGCCCGTCCTTTGGAACATCGCAGCTAGGCTTCGGTGGTCGCGGGGGTGACTTCGGCAGCGGCTTCGACGGGGACCTCGGCAGTCTCCTTCTTGGCGTACTTCCGGTTGAACTTCTCCACGCGGCCTTCGGTATCCATCAGGCGCTGCTTGCCCGTGAAGTACGGGTGGCAGTTCGAGCAGATTTCCACGCGCAGCTCTTTCTTGGTGGAACGCGTCATGAACTCATTGCCGCAGGCGCAGTGCACCTTCACGTCATGCAGCTCGGGGTGGGTGTTTTCCTTCATTGTTTCCTCCTGGGACCGACCGGATGCCCCCATTGAGCGGGGTCTTTGCACGCGGCTTGTCCACGCAAGACAACCAGTCTATCGCCGGAACCCCTTTGGCTCAAGAGGGATTCCCCCGGAGAGGGAAAGTCGGGTGCCCGCGTTG
>DASXVC010000099.1:0-38430 GCA_036504495.1 Geothrix sp. | reverse complement strand
GACGAGGTAGAAGGCCTGCTCGGGCAGGTGGTCCCACTTGCCGTCGCAGATCTCGCTGAAGCCCTTGATGCTGTCCTCGAGCTTCACGTACTTGCCCGACATGCCCGTGAACTGCTCGGCCACGAAGAAGGGCTGGCTGAGGAAGCGCTGGATCTTGCGGGCGCGGGCCACGATGAGCTTGTCGTCGTCGCTCAGTTCGTCCATGCCGAGGATGGCGATGATGTCCTGCAGCTCCTTGTACTTCTGGAGGATCGCCTTCACGCGCATGGCGGTGTTGTAGTGGTGGTCGCCCAGGATGCGGGGATCCAGGAGGCGGCTGGTGGAGGCCAGGGGGTCCACGGCGGGGTAGATGCCGAGGGCCGCGATCTCACGGGAGAGGTTCGTGGTGGCGTCCAGGTGGGCGAAAGTCGTGGCGGGCGCGGGATCCGTGTAGTCGTCCGCGGGCACGTACACGGCCTGCACGGAGGTGATGGAGCCCTTCTTGGTGGAGGTGATGCGCTCCTGCAGCTCGCCCATTTCCGTGGCCAGCGTCGGCTGGTAGCCCACGGCGGAGGGCATGCGGCCCAGCAGCGCGGACACTTCGGCACCGGCCTGGGTGAAGCGGAAGATGTTGTCCACGAAGAGCAGCACGTCCTTGCCTTCCACGTCGCGGAAGTACTCGGCGACGGTGAGGCCGGTGAGCGCCACGCGGGCACGGGCTCCGGGGGGTTCGGTCATCTGGCCGTAAATGAGCGCCACCTTGCTCTTGGACAGGTCGTTCTTGTCGATGACGCCGGAATCCATCATCTCGTGCCAGAGGTCGTTGCCCTCGCGGGTGCGCTCGCCCACGCCCGCGAACACGGAGTAGCCGCCATGGCCCTTGGCGATGTTGTTGATGAGCTCCATGATCAGCACGGTCTTGCCCACGCCGGCGCCGCCGAACAGGCCCGTCTTGCCGCCCTTTGCGTAGGGCTCCAGCAGGTCGATGACCTTGATGCCCGTCTCGAACATCTCGGAGGTGGTGTTGAGGTCCTCGTACTTGGGAGCCTCGCGGTGGATGGGCAGGGTCATCTTGTGGCCGATGGGGCCGCGCTCGTCGACCGGGTCGCCCACCACGTTGATGATGCGGCCCAGGGTCTCGGGACCCACGGGCACGTTGATGGGCTTGCCGGTGTCCGTCACGATCTGGCCGCGGACCATGCCCTCGGTGGGCTGCATGGACACGCAGCGCACGCGGTTCTCGCCGAGATGCTGCTGCACCTCCAGTGTTACGGAGACACCGGCGATATCCGTCAGCAGGGCGTTCATGATCGCGGGCAGGTGGCTGCCGAACTCGACGTCCACGGCGGGACCGACGATGGCGATCACGCGGCCTTGAAGGTTGTTTGACATGGGGACCTCGACGAAGGAATGGGCAGATGGATTAGGCGTTGGCGCCAGACACGATCTCGATGATCTGGTTGGTGATGCTGGCCTGGCGGATCTTGTTCATGGTGAGCGTCAGCTTGCCGATCATCTCGCCGGCGTTGTTGCTCGCCTTGTCCATGGCGGCCATGCGGGCGCCATGCTCGGAAGCGCTGCTCTCCAGGAGGTTGCGGAGCAGCTCCGTCTCCACGAAGCGGGGCAGCAGGGTCTCCAGCACCGCATTGGGATCGGGTTCGAGCAGGTGGGACACCTCGACGGCATCCCGGCCTTCATTGCGCCGGTCCAGCTCCATGGGGAACACCCGGAACACGGTGGGCGTCTGGGCCACGGGGCTGTCGAAGTAGTTGTAGATCACGTAGAGGGCGTCGATCTCGCCCGCATGGTACTGGGCGGCGGCGCCTTCGGAGATCTCCGTGACCACCGGCTGGAAGCCCGTGAGCGGAATGCCGAGATACTCCTTGGCGACCGGCAGCTGCCGCTTCCGGGCCCATTCGGCCGCGCGCTTGCCCACCACGTCCAGATGGACGATCTCGGCGTGGCACTCGGAGACGAAGGTGTTCGCGGCCTTGATGACGTTGGCATTGAAGCCGCCGCAGAGGCCCTTGTCCGACGCCACGAAGACCACGCGGATGCGCTTCTCTTCGCGGGGGGTGAGGAAGGCCTGGGCGGCGGGGCCCGGCTGGATCTCGGAATCACCCCGGATGCGGCCCACGACCCGGCGGACGACTTCCATCATCTTCCCGGCGTAGGGGCGCAGGGCCACCAGGCGTTCCTGAGATTTCCGCAGCTTGACCGCGGAGATCATCTTCATGGCCTTGGTGACCTGCTGGGTGTTCTTCACCGACCGGATACGGCGGCGAATGTCCTGGAGACCGGCCATCGGACTAGGCTCCCGCGGTCTGGTTCAGGGAGGCCATGAAGGTCTCCTTGAAGGCCGCCACCTGGGTCTTGAGCTGGGCCTTGGCGTCGTCGCTCAAGACCTTGGTCTCGCGAATGCCCCGCAGGACTTCGGGAGCGTTCACGTCCAGGAAGGCCATGAACTCAGATTCGAAGCGGCGCAGCTGAGGCACAGGGAAGTCATCCACGAAGCCGTTGGTGGCAGCCCAGATGATGATCACCTGCTTCTCCACCGGCATGGGCTGGTACTGGCCCTGCTTCAGGATCTCCACGAGGCGCTGGCCGCGGTTCAGCTGGGCCAGGGTGGCCTTGTCCAGGTCGGAACCGAACTGCGCGAAGGCCGCCAGCTCGCGGTACTGGGCCAGGTCGAGCTTGATGGTTCCAGCCACAGACTTCATGGCCTTCACCTGGGCGGAACCACCCACGCGGCTCACGGAGATGCCCACGTTCACCGCGGGACGGACGCCCGCGTTGAAGAGGTCACTCTCGAGGAAGATCTGGCCATCGGTGATGGAGATGACGTTGGTGGGGATGTAGGCGGACACGTCACCGGCCTGGGTCTCGATGACCGGCAGGGCGGTCAGCGAACCGGCGCCACGCTCATCGCTGAGCTTGCAGGCGCGTTCCAGCAGGCGGGAGTGGAGGTAGAACACGTCGCCAGGGTAGGCCTCGCGTCCGGGAGGGCGGCGCACCAGCAGGGAGATTTCGCGGTAGGCCGCGGCCTGCTTGGACAGATCGTCGTAGATGCAGAGGACGTGGCCGCCGGGGTTGTCCTTGCCGGCCGGCTTGCCGTCCTTGCCGTGCCACATGAAGTACTCGCCCAGGGCGGCGCCGGTCATGGGCGCCAGGAAGAGCAGCGGGGCGGCTTCGGAGGCGGAAGCGGCCACCACGATGGTGTGCTTCATGGCGTCGTATTCTTCGAGCGTCTTCACCACCTGGGCGATGGTGGAGCGCTTCTGGCCGATGGCGACGTAGATGCAGATCACGCCGGTGTCGCGCTGGTTGATGATGGTGTCCACGGCGACGGCGGTCTTGCCGGTCTGGCGGTCGCCGATGATGAGCTCACGCTGGCCGCGGCCGATGGGGATCAGGCTGTCGATGGCCTTGAGGCCCGTCTGCATGGGCTCGTGCACGCTCTTGCGGTCCACGATGCCGGGGGCGATCTGCTCGATGGGGTTCGTCTTGGCGGCCTGGATGGGGCCCTTGCCGTCGATGGGGTTGCCGAGGGCGTCGATGACGCGGCCTACGAAGGCGGGGCCCACGGGCACGGACATGATCTTGCCGGTGCGCTTGACGGTGTCGCCTTCCTTGATGGCGGCGGCGTCGCCCAGCAGGATGATGCCGACGTTGTCCTCTTCGAGGTTGAAGGCGAGGCCCATGACACCGTGGGGCAGCTCCAGCAGCTCACCGGCCATGGCCTTCTCGAGCCCGTAGGCGCGGGCGATGCCGTCACCCACGCTGATGACGGTGCCGACTTCGGCCACGTCCACCTGGGCATCGAAGCCTTCGATCTGGCTCCGGATGATGCGGGAAATCTCTTCCGCGCGAATGTCCATGAAGTCCTCCAAACCTGCGAGTTGAAAGCGAATGAATTAAGCGGAGAGAAGCTGAGTCTTGAGCTGGCGGAGCTGGCCCTGGAGTGAGGCGTCCAGAACCGTGGAACCCACCTGGACCTTCAGGCCCCCCAGGAGGGTCGCATCCAGGCTCCAGGTGAGGCGGATCGTCTTGCCGGTGCGGCTGGCGAGGGAGGCCACCAGGGCCTGGGTCTGGGCCTCGCTCAGGGGCTGCGCGCTGGCCACCTTGGCTTCGACGATGCCGGCGCGCTCATCCACCTGCTCCGCGAAGGTGCGGCGGATGTCCGCCAGCAGGTTCAGGCGGCCGGCTTCGGCCACCACGCGGAAGAAGTGGCGGAGGGTCTGGCTCACCTTGGCGGCGGCGAGAATGGTCTCGAAGACTTCGGCCTTCTTGGTGGGCAGCACCAGGGGCGAGGCCACCAGGCGGGACAGGTCGGCATTGGCGGCCACGGCGGCGGCCACAGTGTCCAGTTCCTGCTGGAGCTGGGGCACGTTGCCCTGCTGGTCGCCGATCTGGAGAAGGGCCTTGGCGTAGCGCCGGGCGGTCAGGCGGCTGCTCACTGGGCGCCTCCAATCTGCTGAATGGCGCGGTCGTTCACCGCACCGGCGGCCTTGGCGGATTCGGGTCCCTGCAGCTTGGCTTCCAGGCGCTTGGCAGCGCCTTCCACGGCCAGTTCGGCCACGAGAGCCCGCAGCTCCTGCTCCGCCTGCCGCTTCTGGAAGCCGATCTCGGCCTGGGCCTGGGCGATGATCTGCGTGGCCTCGGCCCTGGCGGCCTCCAGCACGCGCTGTTTCTCGGCCTCGGCATCGGTCTCGGCCTTGGCGAGGATGCCCGCCAGCTCGCCTTCGAGCCCGGCCATCTTCGCCTCCATCTCCTTCATCTGCGCTTCGCCCTCGGCCTTGTCCCGCTCCGCCTGGGCGAGCATGGTCTCCAGTTCTTCCTTGCGGGACTTGAACATGGTGGACAGGGCGCCCTTCAACAGGAAGAAGAGGGCCGCGCCGTAGATGGCGAAGTTCAGCAGCTGGACGAGGAAGGCCCCGCCGTTGCCGTAGTCCTTGCCGAAGAGCTTCATGGCCGGACCATGGTGGGCGCCGCCGTGAGTCTCGTGGCCAGCTGCTTCGTGGCTGGCGGCTTCCGTTCCGTGGGCTTCAGGCGCGTGGCCTTCCGCAGGCTGGGCTTCGTGCCCGGCCGCAGGTGCCTCATGTTTCTCGGCGGCGGGAACCGCATGGGCGTCATGGGCCTGGGCCGCCAGCGCCAGGGGACTGAGGGCCAGAACGGCAGCGAGGGAGAGTCGGGTCAGCATCATCATGCTCAGGCCTGCTTCAGAAGGGTCTGGGCCATGGATTCGGCCAGGGCGTCCACCTGGGCCAGCAGGCTCTGCTTGGCTTCCGCCTGCTGGGCCTTGAGGGACGTCACCGCCGCCTGGCGCTCAGCCTGGGCCTTGGCGCGGGCCTCGTCCAGCATCGCCTGCTTCTCCTTGCCCGCGGCGTCGGCCAGCGCCTTGCGGCGGCCGAAGGCCTGGGCCCGGAGGTCCTTGAGGCGACCCTGGTAGTCCTTCTGGCGGGCGTCCAGCAACGCCGCCGCCTGGGCCTTGGCATCGCCACCGGCATTCAGATCGCGATCGCGATCCTCCATGACCTTGGTGATGGGCTTGAAGAACACCACCCGGAGGTAGAGGTACAACACCACGAGCAGCACGATCACGAACAGGATGGCCAGCAGGTCCGGGCGCATGGGATCCGGCATCTGGGCCAAGATGCGCGCGACGGGGCCGTCCTCTTCCGGTGATCGGAGCGTCAGATTCGCGATTTCCAGCAGCGCCACAGGCCACCCTCCAGAAACATCCCAAGGCCACGGCCGATGAATCGGCCAGGGTCACACCGACACCAGCGAAAGGTCCGCGGGAACCCCTGGCACGGAAGTCTGAAAACCTTACCAGATCCGCGTGGAACCCTCAACGGCGAGCTTTGGCCTTGACCCCTCCCCCATCCTGTGTGAGGATCGTGATTCGGCGATTCGGGCGATTAGCTCAGTCGGTAGAGCAGCTGCCTTACACGCAGCATGTCGGCGGTTCGAGCCCGTCATCGCCCACCAGCCTCGCTGGTGAAAAGCAAGGGGTTGTAGCTCAGTCGGTTAGAGTGCCGGCCTGTCACGCCGGAGGTCGCGGGTTCGAGCCCCGTCAGCCCCGCCCGAACGAAAAAAGGGTCCCAACCGGGACCCTTTTTTCGTTCTGGCGGAACTGACAAGCAGGGGCTCGAATCCGCCCTGGCCGCGCATGCGCGGCCAGGATCCAGCGTCGAGTGGGCTTGTGGAGGCAGGGCTTGATGCCCTGCCGGAGCAAGACCGGCAGACGCAAGCCCGCAGGGCGCAGCGGCTGCGTTCGAGCCCCCGATGGCATGGGTCGGCGCAAAAGACGGAGAACGGCCGGGCCAACGGACCCCAGGCCTTCAGCTCACCGCATCTCGCTCTTGAAGGTCGCGATCTCCCGCCGGAGGGTGGTGGCCTGGTTTTTGGCCTCGTAGGTCTTGAACCTGGGGGTCAGCTCCGCCAGGGTCCGGTCAAGCTGTTCCAGCCTGTCGGGAATGGAGTCGGATTGGCTGGAGGCGTCCACGCCGAGGGCCTGGGTCTGGCCGGCCTGGCGCCATTGCTGGCGGATGCGGTCGAACTCCTCGCGCAAGGCGACCACCTGCTGCTCCTCGTCGGAGAGGGCCACCCAGGGGAGGCGGCCCGTCATGAGGTAGTGGCCTCCGATCAGCACGCCACTCAGAACCAGGATGACAACCAGGATCCTCTTCACGGATGCACCTCATTGGCTTCTTCTTGTCAGTTTAAGCTCAGGTGGGTGTCCGCCGATCTCCTCAATCCTCAATCCTTTCCTGTCTTTTCCCAGTCGAGGCGATAGACTGGAGGGCTTGGAACAACCATGAAACTACCGCTTGTCGCCCTCTGCGGACGCCCGAACGTGGGCAAGTCCACCCTCTTCAACCGGCTCACCCGCAGCCGTGCGGCCCTGGTCCACGACCTGCCAGGCATGACCCGCGACCGCAGCTACGGCCGCGTCACCTGCCTTGGCGAAGAAGGCGAGGCCGAGGAGATCTTCGAGCTGGTCGACACCGGCGGCCTCGACTTCGAGGGCGACGACGTCATCACGCAGGGCATCACCCGCATGGCCGAAGCCGCGCTGGGCGAGGCCCACCTGGCCATCCTCCTGGTGGACGGCCACGACGGCCTGACCGCCGGGGACGAAGAGATCGCCACGCGCCTCCGCCGCCAGGGCAAGCCCATGCTCCTCGTCATCAACAAGCTGGACGGCATGAAGGGCGGCGCGCCCGATGCCGGCTTCTACGGCTTGGGCTTCGATGAAGTTCTGGCCATCTCCTCCGCCCACGGGGCAGGCGTTCCCGAGCTGATCGAGGCTCTGCGGGCCCGCCTGCCCTTCCACCGCACGCCCGAGGAAGCCGAAATCCACTCCCTTTCGGACGAACTGCGCTTCGCCCTCATCGGCCGCCCCAACGTGGGCAAGTCCTCGCTCACGAACCGCATGCTGGGCTACGAGCGCAGCCTCGTCAGCGAAGTGGCGGGCACCACCCGGGACACCGTGGACACGGTCTTCACCGTGAAGGATAAGGTCTACCGGATGATCGACACGGCCGGCATCCGCAAGAAAGGCAAGACCCACGAGGGCGCCGAGAAGCTCAGCATCCTGAAGGCCAAGCAGGCCATGGCCCGGGCCGATGTGAGCCTGCTGCTGCTGGATGCCGTGGAGGGCGCCACCCACCAGGACGCCGTCATCGCCGGCTACGCCCAGGAAGCAGGCGCCGCCGTCATCCTCGTGGTGAACAAGTGGGACCTCGTCGAGAAGGACACCCACACCATCTACGGCGCCGAAGAAGACCTGCGCCGCAGCCTGGGCTTCCTGCACCATGCCCCCATGATCTTCCTCTCGGCCCTGACCGGACAGCGGGTGTCGAAACTGTTTGGCATGATCGACGAGCTGGCCGAAGCCCACAAGCGCCGCATCCCCACGGGCGAGCTGAACCGCTTCCTGCGCGAGACCGTGGGCGCCATGAGCCCCCACGCCATCGACGGCAAGCTGCCCAAGCTCTACTTCATGACCCAGGTGGGCGTGCGGCCCCCCAGCTTCGTGGTGAAGGCCAACACGGACCGCGGCCTGCACTTCAGCTACGTGCGCTACATGGAGAACCGCCTGCGCGAGCAGTTCGGCCTCGCGGGCGTGCCCCTGCGCCTCAGCATCCAGAAAAAGAAGAAGGGCGAGGGCGAGGAGGCGGAAGTGGCCGCCGTGCGCCGCATCCTGGACCCCGGCGAAGGACTGAAACCCTCCCGCAGCAACGAGTCCCTCCAGGCCCAGCGCATCGACAAGGTCAAGGCCCGGCCCCGGCCCAAGAAGAAGGAAGGCCCCAAGCCCGCCGCCAAACAGGCTCCGCGCAAGGGCCCGGGCGGACCGCCGAAGCGGGTCCGGCAGAAATCCACCAAGAAGCTCTAGGAGCTTGCGCCAACGCCGAACGTTGCCGGAACGCCATGGACCGGATTGGGCTATCGTAGGCCACACTCCGGAGTTCCGATGGTCCTGCGCTGCCTCCTCGCCAGCCTTCTCGGCCTTTCACTGGCCGCCCAGGAGCGTCCGCTCATCCTAAAGGCAGCCCGGCTCCTGGATGTCCGCACGGGAAGGATGGAGTCCCCCGCACAGCTCTGGGTGAGGGATGGCCGCATCCAGGCAGGCGCGCCACCGGCAGGGGCCGAGACGCTCGATCTGGGCGACCGCACCCTGCTGCCGGGCCTCATCGACTGCCACACCCACCTGCTCTTCCCCGCGGGGCTCGGGGAGCTGGGCTACCTCAAGCGCAGCCAGGGCGCCCTGCTCCTCGATGGCGTGGTGAATGCCCGGAAGGTGCTCGAAGCCGGGTTCACCACGGTGCGGGATGTGGGCGCCTCCGCGGGCTTCGGCGACGTGGCCCTGCGGGACGCCATCACCCGGGGCGACATCCCGGGACCGCGGCTGCTGGTGGCAGGGCCCTCCCTGTCCATCACGGGCGGCCATGGCGACCTCAACGGCTTTCCGCCCCACCTCCACACCGAAGATGAGCACATTGTGGATTCGCCCGACCAGGCCCGGCATGCCGTCCGCGAATGGCGCAAGCGCGGGGTGGACCTCATCAAGCTCCACGCGACGGGTGGCGTGCTCTCCAACCACGACGATCCCGGCGCGCCCAGCTTCAGCCCCCCGGAGTTCAAGGCCATCGTGGAGGAGGCGAACCGCCGCGGCATGGACGTCTGCGCCCATGCCCACGGCGATGCGGGCATCCTCGAAGCCACCCTGGCTGGCGTCCGCTCCATCGAGCACGGCAGCCTCCTCAGCCCCGCCACCGCCAGGGAGATGAAGGCCCGTGGCACCTTCCTGGTGCCCACCCTGTATGCCCTCGAATCCATCCTGCTGCCGGGCAACCCCTACCACTTCCCCGAAGGCTCCCTGGCCAAGGCCCGCGCCATCCTGCCCCTGCGCCGGGCGGGCTTCAAGGTCGCTCTGGACGCTGGGATTCCCATCGCCTACGGCACCGACATCGGCGTCTTCGAGCACCGCCAGGTGGCCATGGATTTCCGGTACCTCGTGAGCTACGGCATGACGCCGCTCCAGGCCATCCAGAGCGCCACTGTGGTCGCCGCCCGGCTGCTGCGGCTCGAGGCGGAGGTCGGCACGCTGGAGGCGGGGCGGGCGGCGGACCTCATCGCAGTGGATGGCGACCCCCTGAAGGACATCACCACCCTGGAGCGGGTTCCCTTCGTCCTCAAGGGGGGCCGGGTCATTCGTCAGGCGCCTTGATCAAAGGATTCAAATCCGATCTCGAGATTGATTATCAATTATTTAAATTGTTTGATTTATTTTGTTTTTATTTAAATAGAATTGATTCTCAAGAAAATTAACAAGCCTTAACTTGAGGGGTTGACGGACGGCGGGGACTCTGATGCTCGACTTCCCGTTCTTTCTTCTCCCGTGATCCCGCACAAGCGGGAGCCGCCCTGGCTGGTCGAGCCGTGGTGGCCGCATCCACTCCCCCCCCCCCTCTTCTGAAGGAGTTGCCCCATGGCGACCACCACGGGCCGCATGGCCCTGTCCTTCCTCACCGCGGCCCTCGCCGCCGGTGCCCTCAGTGCCCGCCTTCCGCAGGAATCCCTGCGCGGCGAAGCCGCCGCCGAACGGCTGCTGGCCAGCCGCGCCCAGTTGGGCCTGGATGCCGATCACGCCTTCCGGCTCCGCAGTGTCGATTCCGACCAGCTCGGACAGACCCACGGGCACTTCCAGCAGACCTACAAGGGCGTGCGGGTGTGGGGCGGCGACGTCATCACCCACACGGGGAAGAATGGCGCCGAGCTGCCCCTCACCAATGCGCTGCACAAGGGCATCCAGCTCAACGTGGCCCCGGCCCTCGATGCCGCCGAGGCCCTGGCGGTGGTCCAGCAGGAGCTGGCCCCCAAGGGCGCCTATGCTTACGCGCCGGCCACGGAACTGGTGGTCTATCCCGAGGTGATGGAGGTCGTCCAACGCGCCGCCGGCCGGGCCGCGGGGGAACTCAATGCCGAAGACGTCACCCGCCAGGTGCTCCGCTACACCCTGGCCTACCACGTCCACACCGAGCTCGAGAACGAGCTCGATGGCATCAAGCACACGGACTACCTGGTGAACGCCCACACGGGCGCCATCCTGAAGACCTGGAACACCCTGCACACCACCGCCGCCACGGGCACCGGCAACAGCCAGTACAACGGCGTGGTTTCGCTGCCCACCAACTACACTGGCAGCACCTACGAGCTGCGCGACACGACCCGCGGCACCGGCGGCTCCTTCGGCAACAACGTGGTCACCAACATGGCCCACGCCGCCACCAGCAGCACGGCCACGGGCACGCTCTACACCGATGCGGACAACACGTGGGGTGATGGCGCCAACTACGTGGAGGGCTCATCCACCACCGCCGCCAACGGCGAGACCGCGGCCGTGGACGCCATGTTCGGCATGATCAAGAGCTGGGACTTCTACAAGAACGTCTACGGCCGCAACGGCATCGACGGCGCCGGAAGCGCCACCTACAGCCGCGTGCATATCGGCAGCGGCTACGACAACGCCTTCTGGTCCGACAGCTGCTTCTGCATGACCTATGGTGACGGCACCAGCTTCACCACCCTCACCTCCCTGGACGTGGCCGGCCACGAGATGAGCCATGGCGTGACCGCCCGCACCGCGAACCTCACCTACTCGGGCGAGTCGGGCGGTCTGAACGAGGCCAATTCCGACATCTTCGGCACCATGATCGAGTTCTACGCCCGCGGCGGGTCCGGCACCACCATCGGCAACACCGGCGGCAACTGGACCATCGGCGAGCAGCTCGCCACCAACCCCCTGCGCTGGATGTACAAGCCCAGCTTGGACGGTTCCAGCTCCGACGCCTGGTCCTCCACCATCGGCAGCCTGGACGTGCACTACTCCAGCGGCCCCATGAACCGCTGCTTCTACTTCCTCAGCCAGGGCGCCACCACCACCGGCAACACCAGCACCACCTACCTGCCCAGCGGCATGACCGGCGTCGGCAACGACAAGGCCTCCGCCATCTGGTTCAGGGCGCTGACGGTCTACCTGACCTCCAGCTCCAACTACGCCGCCGCCCGGACGGCCGCCATCAGCGCCGCCAAGGATCTCTACGGCGCCGGCGGGGCCGAGGAGCAGGCTGTGTGGAACGCCTTCCACGGCATCAACGTGGGCGCCGCCTGGACCAGCAGTGACACCACCGCCCCCACCGTCTCGGCCACCGAGTCGGGCACGAGCGGCACCATCACCTTCTCCGCCACCGCCTCCGACAACGTCGGCGTCAGCAGGGTGGAGTTCTACGTGGACGGCGTCCTGAAGGGCACGGACACCACCAGCCCCTACAGCATGACCCTGGACAGCACCACGCTGACCAACGCCACCCACAGCCTCGTGGCCAAGGCCTATGATGCCGCCGGGAACGTGGGCACCAGCACCACCGTCAGCTTCACGGTATCCAACGCCACCTCCGGCGCCGAACTGATCCTGAATGGCGGCTTCGAGAGCGGGGCCACGAGCTGGACGCAGACCACCGGCGTCATCGGCACCTACACCGGCCAGCCCGCCCACGGCGGTTCCTACGATGCCTGGATGTGCGGCTACGGCTCCGCCCACACGGACTATGTCTATCAGCAGATCGCCATCCCCAGCACGGCCACCGGCACCCTGACCTTCTGGCTCCACGTCGATACGGCGGAAACCACCACCACCACCGCCTACGACACCATGAAGGTGCAGGTCCTCAACACCTCCGGCACCGTGCTGGCCACCCTGGCCACCTACTCGAACCTGAACAAGAACACGGGCTACACCCAGCAGTCGCTGAGCCTCAGCGCCTACAAGGGCCAGACCGTCCGCCTGCGCTTCTACTCCGTGGAGGACAGCAGCCTCCAGACCTCCTTCGTCGTCGACGATGTGAGCGTCAAGTAGTCGGGCCGAACCAGAGAAAGGGCCGCCTCTGGGCGGCCCTTTCTCATCCTTCCAGCAGCACCTTCGCATGCTCCAGGGCCTCGGGGCGGTCGGGGTGGCCCGACAGGAGCCGCGCCAGTTCCCGGGTGCGGGCATCGCCGGCGACCCAGCCCATGGCGCTGCGGGTGCGGCCGCCTTCGGTCTCCTTGTGCAGCCGGCCGTGCCGGTCCGCCCGGGCCGCCACCTGGGCGAGGTGCGTCACCGCCAGCACCTGGTGGGCCTGACCCAGCTCGGCCACGGCCTTGCCCACGGCCAGGGCCGTTTCGCCACCGAGCCCCGCGTCCACCTCGTCCAGCACCAGCGTCAGCCCATCCCGCACACCGGCGCCCAGGGCCAATCCCGCGCCCACCAGGGCCAGCATGAGGCGGCTCAGCTCACCGCCGGAGGCGATCTTGGCCAGGGGCCGGAACCCTTCGCCGGGATTCGGTTCGATCCAGATGGCCAGGGCGGAAAAGCCCTGGCCCGCCACCCGCACCGGGCGCCCCGATTGCTGGACCGGGCTGCCGGATTCCTCGGCCAGGGAGAGCCGCAACTGGATCCGCGCCCCCTTCATGCCCAGGCGCCCCAGGCGCTTCTGCACCTCCGCCTCCAGCTTCGGGATGGCCTCGCTCCGGCGCCCATGCAGGGCCTCCGCGGCCTTGCGATAGGCTTCGGCGGCCTTCACCAGGGCCACTTCCAGCTCCTTCAGCGAGACATCCCCAGCCAGCAGGGAGCGTTGCTCGTCCTTCAGGGCCTGGGCGCGCGCCGACAGCTCCTCGGGCTCGCAGCGGTGGCGGCGGGCCTGGCGTTCATAGAGGGCCAGGCGCGCCTCCATGGCCTCGATGCGGTCGGCCCCGGCCTGCGCCCAACGCAGGGCCTGGTCCTGAGCCAGGGCCAGCAGGTCCTCCAGTTCGAGGACGGCGGACCGCAGCCGGTCCTGCTCGGCGACCGCATCGGGCCAGTGGCCCACGGCGCGCACCAGGGCCTTGTGGGCCAGTTCGACCTTGGGCAGGCCGTCATTCAGACCCTCTGCCGCCTCCCGGAACGCCTGTTCGAGATGCACGGCGTGGCGCAGGGGCTCGCGGTCGGCCTTGAGCTGGGCCCACTCGCCGGGCTTCGGGGCCAGTTTGTCCAGATCCGCCAGGGCCTCGGCCAGCTGTTCCAGGCGCTGCTCGCGTTCGGCCTCGCTGCGGCGCCGGGCCTTCAGGGCGGCCTCGGCCTCCCGCACGGCGGATGCCTGCGGTTCCAGGCCCGGCTCGATGCCCAGCACCTCATCGACCAAGGTCAGGTGCCGCTCCTCGCCCAGGAGGGACTGGTGGTCATGCTGGCTGGTGAGGCGCATCCAGAGACGGCCCGCGTCCCGCAGATCGGCCAGGGTGCAGCTGGCCCCATTGATCCAGGCCCGGCTCCGGCCTGATCCCACTTCCCGGCGGAGCACCACGGGCTGCTCCTCGGGCAGGCCCCGCTCGGCCAGGAAGGCCCGCCAGGCCTCGAAGCGGCCTTCCACGACGGCTTCTACCGTGGCCCGCTCCGATCCGTGGCGCACCAGCTCCGCATCGCCCCGGGCCCCCACCAGCAAAGAGAGCGCATCCACCAGGAGGGACTTGCCCGCGCCGGTCTCGCCCGTGAGCACTGTGAAGCCCGGACCCCACTCCAGGGACAGGTCTTCCACCAGGGCCAGGTTCTGGATTCTCAGGGATGAAAGCATGGGATCAGTCTACCGAGGGGGGGCCGGAGGCTGGCCATAGATCCCTGGCAAGGCCTGCGATGCCCGGGGGACGCCAAGGCGGCCATCCTAGATCCAGTCCCTGACGGTTTCTTGGCCCGGGCCGGGCCGCCGCAGGATCCGTGGAAGGCCCCACGGCCCGCTGGCCGCGGCGGAGCACCCAGACGGGGAAGGTCACCCCGTGGTGGCCTGATAAGACACCTTGGGTTATCTTAGATCTTTGTCTACCTGGAGGTCGGGATGGAGTTCAGGCGGAAGGCCCTGAGGCCGGTCCTGGCCGTAGGCCTTGGAATGGGGCTCGCCGCGAGCCTCGCCGCCGGGGAGGGCGATCCCGGCTTCAAGTGGCTGGGCCTCCGGGCGGGGACCCTCTTCTTCGATTCCCCGGAAAATGCGGGGTCCGCCGTCCTCCTGGGCGCCCAGGGAGGCATGGTCTTCCAAGGACAGCACCACGGATTCAGCTTTGAAGGCTTTCAATACAAATCCGAGAACTCGCTCCTCCCGGGCGTGAAGCTCCGTCACCGTGGTGTTTCGACCACCTTTCTGTCCGGTCTTTCCGACGATCCGGCCAGTTCCATGTGGCCCTATCTGGGCCTGGGCCTGGGTGCCCTCAGCGTGCCGGAAGTCGACCCCCTTACCCGCACCCAAACCTCCACCCGCGCCACCGCGGCCCATGTCTCTCTGGGCTTCATCCAGCGCCACGGAGACATGTTCATCTGGGGCCTGGAAGGCCGGCTCATCTCCCGCCCCCCCCTCAAGACACTCCAGGAAATCCAGGCCTCCTTCCTCCTGGGTTTCACCTGGGGCGGGCCATCCACCGCCTCCTCGGCTGACAGGTCCACGCCTCCCCGGGAGGCGGTGGCACCCCCCGTTGTGACCGCCCCGCCGCCCGCGCCCAGGCCCTCGGTCAAGAACCCGGTGGCTCCCACGGCGTTGGCTCGCCCCATGGTGAGCCCCACCACGACGACCGTACCGACCTCCACCCCGATCCCAGCCACGCCTGCGCCCCTAGCGCCAGTCATCCTGCCAACCCCACCCCCGGTGGCGCAACCTGCGCCCGCCATTCCTGCGCCAGCCCCTGCGAAATCCGCCCTCGCCGTCTCCACGGCCACTGGGCTGCTGGAGGCCCTCCGCCGGGGCGATATACCCAGGGCCCTAGAACTGAGCCGGAAGCGCATCGAGGGCGTTCCGGCCCACCATTGGACCCTCCGGCTCGAGGTCGCCAGACTGACCTTGACCCTCAAGAACGCCGCTTGGGCCTTCCCGGGTGTCCCCGACCTTTTCATCGCTCCCATCCAGCTGCGGGGCGGAACGACCGCCAACCAGCTCTTTTTGGGGGATTACTCATCCAGAGAAGAGGCAGAGCGAGGGACCAGGGCGGTGCCCACCTACTTCCTGAAAGGCAGGCAGCGGCCGATCCCGTTCCAGGTGTCAGACATTCCGGCCCAGATTTGCCCCATGGCGAGGCCTGTTCCATCCCCAGCCCCCGCTTCAACCCCGGCCCCCAAGGGGATCTCGGTACGACCCAGGCCCTCCTGCACCCGCTGCCACTGAGGGCGCCCTCCGGCCTGGGACCACGGGTCTCCCGTCCTGGCCAGTCATACTGTCCCCCGGAGGATCCCCATGCATTACCGGAAGCCCTGCGGCAGCATTCTCGAGGCCATCGGCAACACGCCGCTGGTCCGGCTCCGCCGCGTCGTCGAGGGCCTCCCGGCCGAGATCTTCGCCAAGCTCGAGTTCCTGAATCCCATGGGCAGCAGCAAGGACCGCATCTCGAAGTACATGATCGAAGCCGCGGAGCGCGACGGCCGGCTGAAGCCTGGCGACACCATCATCGAGAACTCCTCGGGCAACACGGCCATGGGTCTGGCCCTCATGGCCATCCAGAAGGGCTACAAGCTCAAGGTCGTGGTGCGCGACACCATCTCCCAGGAGAAGCTGAACCAGCTGCTGGCGCTGGGTGCCCAGGTCCACAAGGTGGACACGAGCCTGCCGCCGGAGCACCCGGACAGCTACAACAACATCACCCCGCGCCTGGCCCGGGAGACGCCGAACTGCTTCTTCCCCGACCAGCACGGCAACCGCGAGAACAACGCCGCCCACTACCACGGCACGGGCCCTGAGATCTGGGAGCAGATGGAGGGCCGCATCGACGTCCTGGTGGCCGGCGCGGGCACCGGCGGCACCATCGGCGGCGTGGGCCGCTACCTCAAGGAGAAGGATCCGAGAATCAAGGTCGTGGCGGTGGATCCCGTGGGTTCCGTCTTCTCGCCCCACTTCCACGGCGCGAAGGAATTGAAGGCCGGTCCCTACAAGATCGAGGGCCTGGGCGACGAGTTCCTCATCCCCACCATGGAGTTCGAGCTCATCGACGACATGTTGCAGGTGACGGACCGGGATGCCTTCCACCACGCCCGCAGGCTCGTGAAGGAAGAAGGTGTCCTCGGCGGTGGCTCCAGCGGCGCGGCCCTGTGGGCGGTGCTCCAGGTGGCCAGGAGCCTGCCGCCCATGGACAGCCCCGCCCGCATCGTGACCGTGTTCCCCGACGGCGCGGGCCGCTACCTCAGCAGCATCTTCAACGACGCCTGGCTGGCCGAGCGGGGACTAATATAAGCTATCGCAATCCCGCACCTGCTCACATGATGACTCCACCTTCGAGCGAGGCACACCCATGAGCGACCAAACGCTTAAAGAAAGTTTGCAATCCCTTCAGGAAAAAGCGAGACAACGCACCGTAAAAACACAAAATATTGAATATGATCTAGAAACTTTGGTCAAAAAACTCAAAAAAAATATTATCAAACTCGATCCAGAATATCAACGTAAACACCGCTGGAACAATGAAACTTCTTCGAGACTCATTGAGAGCTTGATTTTAAACATTCCTGTTCCAACAATCTATCTATCACAAGACATTGATGTTGACATCGAATCTGACGAAGAAGATGCAAGGTACTCGGTGATTGATGGGCAACAACGCCTTACCGCGATCTTACTATTCTTTGAAAACAAATTAATACTCGAAGGGCTTGCTACACTCAAAGAATTAAATAGCTGTAAGTACAAGGATTTACCACCATTTCTGGTTCGCCGACTAGAGGAGAGAACTATAAAGTGTCTCAGGATCGACTCTACCGTTGATCCACAAGTAAAATACGATATTTTTGAACGTCTAAACTCCGGTTCAGTAAAATTGACAGCACAGGAATTAAGAAATGCGGTTTCACGGGGGCGATTCAATGAAATCATCAAGGAGTTGTCGGAATTTCATTCATTTCGTAAATTAATTCAAATAGATCCAGAAAAGCCAGAATTGAGTAGCAAATTCAAGAAAATGGAAGACATTGAACTGGTACTTCGGTTTTATGTTTTATTCGAAAATTACCCCTCTAGATTTTCAAACCTTAAGAAGGGTTTTGGTCCATTTTTATCTGAAGAAATGGATAAATTAAATCAATCCATTTCTTCTATGTCTGAAGAGGATATTGAAAAATTTAAAGGAATCTTTAAAAATACCATGAATTATATCAATGAAAAATTTGGTAATTTCGCATTTGCCAAATACATGTTTGAAGGCAATTCATCCAGAAAAATGTCGAATTTTAATGCAGCAGTCTTTGATGCACTAAGTATCCCAGTGGCAATCAAACAATCCTATAAAACCAGTAGCACAAATCCCAGCGAGCAATTTCGTCTTTTATTTGCTGATTCTAAATTTTTCTCAACCATTTCTGGCTCGGTGAACGACAAAGAAAAATTGCTAACCAGAATTGACATGGTAAACAAGGTTTTATAATGGCCACCTTTTTGTCAAATTCTCTTGAATCATTTCAAGAGCGGTGGCAAGAAATACAAACACTCAATAGAATCGCCATTAAGTCACCAAGAGATTCGAAAGATTATGATACTCTTTGCAGAGCGATTATTGTATTAATGGTGGCCCATTTCGAGGGAATCATCAGAGATTGCGTCCGTGCAATTATCGATGATTTCAACAATTCATCCACTTTTCAAAATCTTCCAAATTCTATGAAACGAATAATTTGTAGAGATTTTGTCGCTCATTCAGACGAAATCGAAAGCAAGGATCTCGAGGGACGAATTCAAAAATTAATAACACAATTCAACTCTCTTAACCCCAACTTTTCACATGAAGTATTTTTAAAAGAAGGTAAAAACCCATCTCCATCCATTATCCACAAGGTTGCATTGAATTTTGGAATTAAATCCATCTTTAATTTAATCAAAACAGATAAATCTGAGATTGTTTTTCAAGAAGAAAAACGCAAAAGTAGCCAGTTAAAAAGAAGAATCAAAGAACAATTAGAAAATTCTGCGTCCTCATTCCCTTACACAATCAATGCTAGATTTTTAAAATTCAATACCGCACAAAAATTCCCTTCCCCTACACTTTGGGAAGATTTTATAAATAATCTATTGGCCATGCGAAATGGAATTGCCCACGGTTCATCCATAATAAATGAAAAATCAATTGCTGAAATCATTAATATACAAGTTAAATTGGAAATTTTAGAATATTTAATAATCTATACTTTGTGCGTTCACGCCACCCAACCGAATAATACCAATCGAGCTTGAATCTCCTTTTACGCAAATCACCTAAGGCAACACACACATGCAGGCATTTTCCGGCACCTACGTCGAGGCCATCCGCCGGGCGCTCTTCGACGCCATGGAGGCCGATCCGAGGGTCTGCTGCCTGGGCGAGGACATCGGCACCTACGGGGGTGCCTTCCGGGCCACCGAGAGCCTCCTGGCGCGGTTCGGCGCGGACCGGGTGATCGATACGCCCATCTCCGAGCAGGCCATCGTGGGCGCGGCCATCGGCGCGGCCCTGATGGGACAGCGCCCCGTGGCGGAGTTCCAGTTCATGGACTTCGCCCTGCTGGCTTCGGATCTCATGGTGAACTTCGCGGCCAAGGCCCACTGGCGCTGGGGTGCCACCGTGCCCGCCGTGTTCCGCGGCCCTTCGGGGGGCGGCAACGGCGGCGGGCCTTTCCACAGCCAGAACCCCGAAGGGCACTTCCTGGGCAGCCCCGGCCTCAAGGTGGTGGCGCCGGGCACCGTGCGCGATGCCTATGCCCTGCTCCGGGCGGCCATCGATGATCCGGATCCCGTGCTGTTCTTCGAGCACAAGCGCCTCTACCGCCGCCTCAAGGACCAGTGGGACGACGCGCCGGTGGCCCGGCTCGGGGAGGCCGCCCTCCGCAAGGACGGCAGCCGGGCCTGCATCGTCACCTATGGCGCCGCGCAGCACGTGGCCCTCGAGGCCGTGGCCGATCTGGACGTGGCGGTACTGGATCTCCGCACCCTCTGGCCCCTGGACGACCAGGCCATCGCCGAGCTCGTGAAGCGCACCCACCGTGTGCTGGTGCTCACGGAGGCCAGCCTCACTTACGGCCCCGGTGCCGAGCTGGCGGCCCGCATCGGCGAGACCTGCTTCGGCTGGCTGGACGCCCCCGTCCTGCGCCTGGGCGCAGCGGACACACCCACCCCCGCCAGCCCGCCTCTGGAGGCCGCCTTCCTGCCGGGTCCCCAGGCCATCCGGGCGAGCCTGGAACGCCTTCTGGCCTGGTAGCTACCAGCGCCAGGGGCCGGCCACGCGGAGTCCCCAGCGGAAGGTCTGTTCCCGGTAGGCGTCCGGGTCGCTCACGCTCACGGCGTTGAGGCCGGACGTGCTCTGGGACCAGCCCAGCAGCAGCGTCACGGGACTGCGTCCCAGGCCCCAGCTCAGGTTCGCGCCGTAACCCTTGCCCGTGGTCCAGGCCTGCTGGTCCGTCACCTGGCGTCCCCACCGGCCTTCGACGCCGAAGGCGAAGCGTCCGTGCTCGAACGAAGCCCCTCCCGTCACGCCATGGAACAGGTAGCGGTTGGGATTCCAGAACCCCAGCGGCAGGGTCTCGGAGTAGCCCATGCTGCGACTGGTGAGGCCGGTGGTGAAGGTCACGGGCGAGACGCGCCAGCGGTGCTCGTAAGCCGCGCTCCAGGTGCTCCGGCGGTTGCCGGCGGACACCGAGGCGGTGCCGCCCTGGAGCCGCAGGACGTCCGCGAAGCCCGCCAGGGTGAAGGCCAGATCCGTGCTCTGCATGCCCACCCGCTGCGCCACGGCCTGGGGTGTGAAGACGATCACGCTCCGGCCCTGCACCAGGTTCAGTTCGGCGCCGTGTCCCAGCCGCCAGAGCACGCCGAGGCGGTGGAAGCCCGCAGGGTCCCCGCCGAGCCCCGTGATGCGGCCCGCCTCCGCCGACAGGCGCAGGGGCCCGAGCGGGTAGGCCAGGGAGGCGGCGGTCTCGTGGGCGTCCGATTCGAGGCCGCTCAGTTCCGAGTGATGCAGGACATGACTCAGGCCGATGCTGCCGTCCCCCAGCGGCACTCTCGCCCGCACGGAGCTGTCCAGCATGCGGAGGGGCTCGCTGGTGAGGGTGCGGGACTGGCCGATCTCCACCACCGGACCGTTGCCCTCCGCGGCGGCGCGGATCAGGTCCTCCGCATCCCGCTGCACGGAGCTGCCCTGCCGCGCCAGAGGCTTCAGCTGGGCCAAGGCCGACCGGCGATGGCCCTCCGCCAGCTGGATCTGCCCTTCCAGCAGCTTCCCCTCGGGCGTTTCGCGGGTCTCCTTCGGCACCTGGTCCCAGGCCACCCGGGCCTCCTCCACCCGGCCGCTCCATAGCGACACCTGGGTGAGGCCCATGCGCGCGTCCGCCAGGTCGGGGAACCGGGCCACCAGGCGCTCAAAAGCCCCATGGGCCTCCTTCAGGCGGCCGTCCCAGCTCAGGACCCGGGCGTGCATGAGCAGGGCGTCCTTGTCCTCCGGGTGCGCCGTGATCCACCGGGAGGACCGGGCCAGGGACTCCCGGTACCGCCCGGCCCAGCTCAGATACTTGGCGCTGTCGAGGACCGCCCAGCGCTCCTCTTTCTGGACGTAGGGCTCCAGGGTCGCCAGCGAGACATCGAAGATCCGGCCCCAGCTCGCCATCATCGCCAGGTTCTGGTCCGCCTCCCGCGCCCGCCAGGGGGCCCGCTCCCGGAACAACCGCCAGGCGGCCACGCAGTCGGGGTACCGCCGGGCCCAGCCCAGGGTCTGGGCCCGCTCGAAGAGGGCCGTCTCGTGCCAGGCATCCTTGGCCAGCAGGGCGTCATAGCCCTTGATGGCCTCCTCCCAGCGGCTCTGGTTCCGGGCCTGCCGGGCCTGGGTGAGCAGGCGGCCCATCTCGGCTTCGCCGGGGGCCGGGGCGGCCTGGATGGAGATGGGGGAGAGGAAGAGGATCATGGCACGCTCGGCTTGGGTTGGGCTGGGAGGGCGGCGAAGGCGTCCCGGATGGCCTCGAAGGCCTTCTTCCGGAAGGCGTGCCAACGGGGTTGTTCCCAGGTGGGCCAGGTGAAGAGGGGAGGCACGGGAATGGTGTTCCGGCTGGCGGCAGGCAGGGTCTCGACCACGTCGGCCGGTCCCTCTGGCCCCTGCCGGCGCATCCGCACTAGGCTGGCGCGGAAGCCCGGGGTGGCCACGGAGCTGTGCTCGTCCATGGAGAGGAGGTCCGGCGGATCCTGCAGCACTCGCCGGGAGCTGGGGTCGGTGACATGGATCAGCGTCCAGGGGATGCGCGCCTCCAGGAATCCCGGGCCGTCCATCCACTCCCCCAGGGAATCGAAAGCGGGATCCCGGCGGTCCTGGGTGCCCCGATGCAGGGTGCCCAGATCGTACCGGCGCGCCTGGTAGACCGTGAGGTCCTTGCCCACCCGCAGGCGGTTGGTCTCGCTCTGCATCTGGCGCCAGGGGCCATCCTCGTGGGCGACGGTCCGGGAGGGCCCGGGATGGCGGTGGGGCGCGTACTCGTAGGGCGCATCCACCCAGACGCCGCAGCCCTTGGCCGAAAGCTCGACGACGAACTCCAGGCCCGCCTGGCTGCGCACGGGCACCCCGAAAGGGAAGTGGTGGTTGCCCAGGGCGGGGTCAAGGGTATCGAGCCCCAGCAGGAACCGCTCCCGCTCCCAGTCCACGGGCCCCTTCCAGAACAACGCCACATGGAACCACCCCTCATCGGCGAAGAACCGGACCTCCACGGAGGGGCTCTTCAGGTAGGCGGGGATGTCCTTCCAGTCCTCCGGATGGCCGTCGATCAGGATGTTCGGCCCCTTGGCCCCGGGGTGGTGGCCGATGATCCCGTAGTTCTCCTCCGCATCCATGACGTTGAACCAGAGCGGCTTCCGCTCGGGTGGCAGTTCGAGGGGCGACACCTGCCAGGTCTTCTTGAACCATTCGTCCATCCAGGCGAACACGATGCCACCCGCGTACCCGGAATCATGGATGTTCCGGATGAGCCGCTTGAGCAGGCGGGCCTGATCCTTCTCCTCCAGGCCCCCGTGGATCATGCCCTGCGGCTGCCAGTGGGCCGAATTGCGGGAGGAGCTGAGGCCGAACTCCGACACCAGCACGGCGTGTTTCTTGTGGTACGCCCGGAGCTCCCGCAGGTAGCCCACGTAGTTGTTGGGGCCCTCATGGTCCCGGGCCTTCGCGTACCCGGGATCGAGGTTGATGAACTCCGGATAGTTCGGGTAGACGTGGTAGCTCGCGAAGAGCCCCCCCTGGAAGGCCGGCAGGGCCGTGAACTTCTCCATGTCGATGGAGACGCTGTCGTCGTCGTAGACCTCGGTCTTCACTTCGTCGGTGTAGGGCAGGCCCAGCTTCTTGAGGACCTGCTGTTCCTCCATGAACGAGGTTTCGGAGGGATGCGTCAGGGCGTCCAGGGTGGGCCAGTTGGTGAAAGCCAGGGGCCGCTGCACGTGGTAGGTGTCGTGCTCGAGGGCGATGAAGGCGTCCAGGGCCTTGGCCATGAAGATCTCAGTGGCGTGCCCGTGGCGCACCTCGACGAACCGGCCCTTCCAATCGGTTTCTCCGGGGTGGTGGCGGTTGTAGGCGATGACGTTGAAGGGCTCCCACTCCCGGCCCAGGATGGTGCCGATCCACCAGCGGCTCACGTCCGCCCGGTAGTGCCCGCCCGCGGCGCCGGGCCTGGGCGCGAAGCTGGCGTGGCCGTGCAGGAGGTCCACCACCCGCTTCATCTCCTGCCGGTAGGCCTCGAACCAGGCCGGGTCCCCGAAATCGTCCCCCGGGGGTGGTTCCACCCAGACACCGTGCAGCAGGTAGATCGGCTGCGGCGCCTTGAGGTTGTGCTCCCGCAGCGCCTCGTAGAAGGCCGGGGGATGGATGGTGTAGACGCGGAGGGCATTGACGCCCATCTGCCCCATCTCGTCGAGCCAGTGGGTGTAGACCTCCTTGCCCGGGAATTCGGTGGGAAACCGCCCAGGCAGGGCCGCCCCCAGGTTCACGCCCTTCAGGTACACGGTCCTCCAGCCAGCGCCGTCCGGAACCTGGAGGCCTGCTGGCGTGGTGCGGAAGGGTAGCTGGAGCGCGGCGGGACGCAGTGGGAGGGGCGGCAGGGTCTCCTCCATGGGGAGGATCCGCATCAACAGCGCCTTGAACTCCTCGCGGGCCGGATCGAGGCGGGCGGCCTCCTTCGCCCAGCGCCGGGCCTCGGGTAGCTTTCCCTGGCGATCCAGACAGAGCGCCAGGCCGTAGGCCGCGTCCGCATAGCCCGGAGAGAACTCCAGGACTTTCTGGAAAGAGGCCTGGGCCTCCGGGATCTTGCCCTGGCGGAGGGCGGTGAATCCCACCCCGACGAGGGCGTCCACATCCTGGGGGACCTTGGCCGGAGCGCCACCCTGGACCGTCGGCGCCCCTTCCCGGTGGTTCAAGGTGGCGGCCGGAGCCGCGGCAAGGCCTGCCAGGACCGGGTAGAAGACGAAAAAAACGGTACTTCGGATGGACGCCAGAAGGCTCATGAGTATCCGGATGAATCCTGCGGCTGAGGTTTGAACACTGTTCTATTATCAATCCATTCTGAATCCATCGTCTGATTCTTGGGAATCATTGGATTTGGTGCATTTCTTGATAGAATTTTTACGATGACCCGACATTGGCCAGCTCATACGACGGTCCTGGTGGTCGAAGATGACCCCTCGACGGCGAAAATCATCCAGGTCCGCCTGGAGATGGAGGGGCTGAAGGTGCTCGTCGCCAGCAATGGCGTGGAAGGTCTTGAGATCCTCCAGCGCGAGGCCATCGATCTGGTCACCACCGATCTCATGATGCCGGCCATGAATGGGTTCCGGCTCGTGCAGGAAGTGCGCGACCTCCCGCCCCCCAAGGGGCGTGTCCCCATCCTGCTCATCTCCAGCAACCACAGTGAGCAGGACATGGTCCGCTGTCTGGCGGCCGGCGCGGATGACTACATGGCCAAGCCGATGTCCGTCCAGGTGCTGGTGGAGCGTCTGTGGCGGCTCCTCGAACGCTCCCGCCGCACAGGGTGACCCATCTCCAGCTTCCCCTTCCAGATCCCCCCGAGCCTCCTGATGCCCATTCTCAAGTGGGCCACGTTGGGCTTGGTATGCCTGGTTACCGGGCTGGCGGTCATGGGCGCATTGATGCAATTCCGCAGAGACAGGCAGAATGCGCACCGCATCGCCTGCTACCAGGCCTGGGAAGAGCAGCTGACGGACTACCTCTTCAAAGGCGGCTACGAAAAGGGTGGCTTCGGACTTGTCCCTTGGCCCGACCGATGGCTTTTCAGGGATTTTCTGGGCCGCTACCAATCCAGCCTCGCTGGGCAGGAATCCGAGATCCTGCGTGAGCTCTACCTGGGCCTGGGCATCCATAGCTCTCTGCCCCAGCGGCTCCGCCACCGCAATTCCAAGGTCCGCGCCCAGGCGGCCAAGGAGATCGCCGTCTTCCGGCTGGATGAACCCGCCGAACACGCGCCGCCACCGGTGGTGGAACGGCCCTGGCGCTGGAAGCCGGGTGTCCGCCTCGAGGGGTACCTCGACCAGGTCCTGCCCCTCCTGAATGATCCCGTCCCCTTTGTGGCCCACATGGCGGCCCTGACCCTGACCCGCAGCCGGAGTCTGAGGTTCGCCGCCCCTGTGCTGGCCTGGGTCATGCGCGAGGATCGCTACCAGCGGGAGCGGCTTCTCCGCGTGCTCGAAGGTTTCGGCCCCACCCTGCTGCCTTGGATGAAGGAGAACCTGGAGTCCCCGGACCAGAACCCGGAACCCTGGATCCTCTTCGCCCTGCTGGTGGGTTCCCACCGGCACCGGGAATCCCAGGCCCGCGTGCTGTGGCTCCTGGACGTCCCCAACGTGGACCTGCGGGCCTCGGCCCTCAAGGCCCTCATCATCCTCGCGGATCCCACGGTCTATCCCAAGGTGCTTCCCTTCGCCTCCAACCCCGCCTGGGCGATCCGGGCCCAGGTCGCCCGGGCCCTGGGCGTGCTGGGCGGCCCCGACGCCGTCCCCAACCTGCTGCCGCTGATGGCCGACCCTGTGTTCGAAGTCCGCCGCAACGCGGCCCAGAGCCTCGTGGACCTTGGCCACGCCGGCGTCTCGGCCCTCACCTGGCTGGCGGACGACCCCTCCGCCGACCGCTTCGCCCGGGACATGGCCCTGGAGCGGCTGGAATGGGCGAATGAACGGGGGCACTTGTGACCATCCGCGCATTCATCACGGCCTTCGCCGAATGGGGCATCCTCGCCTATTTCCTGGCCAACAACCTGACGCACCTAGCCCTGATCCTGAGGGCCTTCTTCTCCATCCGGAGGTACCTGGACGAGGTGGGGGTCGATCGCCTCGACACGGCCTTCGAAACCAGCCACTACAAGCCCATGACCCTGATCTGCCCGGCCTTCAATGAGGAGGCGGGAGGAGTCGCCAGCGTCAACAGCCTCATCAGCCTCCGCTACCCCGAGTTCCAGGTGGTGGTGGTGAATGACGGCAGCACAGATGCCACGCTGGAGCGGCTGGTCGCGGCCTTCAAGCTCATGCCCAGCCAGCGCGTGGTGCGCCATCTGCTGCCCACCAAGGAGGTCCGCGGCATCTACGAAAGCGCCTACGTGCCCAACCTGGTGGTCGTGGACAAGATGAACGGCGGGAAGGCGGACGCCCTCAACTGCGGCATCAACCTCGCCCGCTATCCCCTCGTCTGCTGCATGGACGGGGACAGCCTGCTGGAGAACGACTCGCTGCTGCGCATCGCGCGGCCCTTCATGGACCGGCCGGATACGGTGGCTTCCGGCGGCGTGGTCCGCCCCTTGAATGGCTGCAAGGTCACGCCCATGGGCATCCGGGGCATCCATCTCCCCGATTCCTGGCTGGCCCGGTTCCAGATCGTGGAGTATCTGCGGGCCTTCCTCTTCGCCCGCGTGGGCCTGGCTTCCCTGGACAGCATGTTCATCGTCAGCGGCGCCTTCGGAGTCTTCCGCAAGGATGTGCTGGTGGCGGCCGGGGGCTTCGAGACCGCCACCATCGGCGAGGACTTCGAGCTGGTGGTGCGCCTGCACCGGTGCCTCCGCCAGTGGAAACGCCCCCACCACATCACCCTGGTGCCGGATCCGGTGTGCTGGACCGAGGTGCCCGAGGATTTCCGGGGGCTCGGCCGCCAGCGGAACCGCTGGCAGCGGGGCATGCTGGAAACCCTCTGGCGGCACCGGGGCATGTGCTTCAACCCCCGGTACGGCCGCATCGGGCTCTTCTCCATGCCCTACTTCATCTTCTTCGAGGCCCTGGCGCCTGTCATCGAGGTCGGCGGCTACCTCGTGTTCTTCTGGTCCCTCTGGACCCATTCGATCAACGGGCCGTTCGCCATCCTGTTCTTCTATGTGGCCCTGCTGCTGGGCGTGCTCAACTCCGTCGTGGCCGTGGTGCTCCAGGAGATCAGCGGCCACCGTTACCAGGGTCTCAAAGCCTGGTGCCTGCTGCTCTTCGCGGCCGTGGCCGAGAACTTCGGCTACCGCCAGCTGACCCTCATCTGGCGCCTGAAGGGCATCTTCGACTGGATCCGCGGCCGGGACGCCTGGGGCCACATGAAGCGGAAGGGCCTGACCGCGCACCCGGCCCCGGACGGGCCTCCTCCGCCTTCGCCCCAGCCCTCGCCTCAGGCCCCACCCCAGGCTTGACGGCCAACCGGATGCCGCCCCATTCTGGTCCCTCGATCTTTGGCAGTCCCCAGAACGAGCTATCCAGAAAGGTGGAGGGAAAGGCCCTGTGAAACCTTGGCAACCTGCGAACGCAAGGTGCCAACTCCTGCCCCCGGCATGTCCGGGGGGAAGATACCGAACCGTCTCAGACTGACCCGAACCGACCTGGATGCCGATCTACGGACTGCCCTCCCCCGGCGCATCCATGACCCATCCCACCTTCCAGCAGGCCCTCGACGCGGGCGAATGCTTCCTCTTCGACGGAAGCACCGCCACGGCCCTGCATGACCGCGGCATCACGCTCCAGCGCAGCTTCGAGGAATGCAACCTCAAGGCGCCGGACCTCCTGCTGGCCATCCACGGCGAGTTCCTGGCGGCAGGCGCCCAGGTGCTCACCACCAACACCTGGGGCGCCAGCCATCTGAAGCTCGCGGCCAGGGGCCTGGAAGGCCAGCTCGACGCCATCAACCGGGAGGGCGTGGCCCTCGCGAAACAGGCCATCCGCCAGCAGGGGGCCCGGGCCTGGGTGGCGGGCTGCATCGGACCTCTCGGCATCCGCATCGAGCCCTGGGGACCTACGTCCTTCGAGGAGGCCCGGGCCTATTTCCATGAACAGGCCGAGGCGCTCATCGGGGCCGGTGTGGATCTGATCGTCCTGGAGGCCTTCGAGGACCTCAACGAGATCCACCAGGCCATCCTCGCCGTGCAGAGCCTCAGTGACCTCCCCATCGCGGCCCTGATGACCCCCAGCGACGATGGCCAGGCCCTCTCGTCCGCCGAACCCGAATGGTTCATCCGGCAGCTCGACACCTGGGGGGCCCACCTGGTGGGTCTCATCGGCGGCAACGGCCCCGCCCCGCAGCTGCGGCTGCTGGAGCGCCTGAAGGCCGTCACCGCCAAGCCCATCGTGCTCCAGCCGAACCCGGGCCTGCCCCACCAGGTGGATGGCCGCCTCATCTACGGCGCCAGCCCCGAGTACCTGGGCGGCTTCGCGGCCCGCGCCCTTGCCGCGGGCGCCCGCGCCGTGGGCGGGTGCAGCGGCACCACCCCCGCCCACATCCGCGCCATGCGGGGGGCCTTCCGCCAGGAACGGGCCTTCGTGCAGGCGGGCGCGGGCTTCGAGCTGAAGCCCCACGAACAGCCCCAGCCCGAAGTGCCCTTCGCCTACCGCAGCCGCTTCAGCCTCAAGCTGGCCCAGGGGGAGTTCGTCCACAGCGTCGAGCTGGTGCCACCCAGGGGCATGGAGTACGACAAGCTCCTCACCAAGACCCGCCAGTGCCGGGCCCTGGGTGTGGACGCCATCAACGTGCCCGACGGCCCCCGCGCCATGGCCCGCATGTCCGCCCTGGCCACGGCCCTCATCATCGAGCAGCAGGTGGGGCTCGAGACCATCCTCCACTACGCCTGCCGGGACCGGAACCTCCTGGGCATGCAGAGCGACCTGCTGGGGGCCGCGGGCCTGGGCCTCCGCAACATCCTGGCCGTCACCGGGGATCCGCCGAAGCTGGGACCCTATCCCCAGGCCACCGCTGTCTTCGATGTGGATGCCATCGGTCTCGTGAACATGCTCAAACGCCTCAACACCGGCCTCGACCTGGGCGGCGCGGGCATCGGCAAACCCACGTCCTTCAGTGTGGGCGTGGCGGCCAATCCCGTGGCCCCCGACCTGGAGCGGGAAAAGGCCCGCTTCCGCTACAAGGTGGAGGCCGGAGCCCAGTGGGCCATCACCCAGCCGGTCTTCGACGCCGAGAGCCTCTTCCGCTTCCTCGATTTCACCGAGTCCCTGGACGGCCAGGGCGGCCTGCCCATCATCGCGGGCATCTGGCCCCTCAAGAGCCTGCGCAACGCCGAGTTCATGGCCAACGAGGTGCCCGGCGTCTTCATGCCACCGGCCATTCTGGCCCGCATGGCGAAGTGGTCCACTGCCGAGGACCAGGTCAAGGAGGGCCTCGCCATCGCCCAGGAAATCATCGAGACCATCCGCCCCCGCATCCGCGGCCTCCAGCTGTCGGCCCCCTTCGGCCAGGTGGAACTCGTCGCGCCGCTGCTGCCCAAGCGGGAGACCCCATGAAGGAACTGAAAAAAATGTTCACCGCAGAGAGCACAGAGAACGCAGAGAAAAAACAAGGAACCTTTTTCTCTGTGCCCTCTGTGCCCTCTGTGGTTAACCGTCTTTTTTCGTTTCAGGTCCTGACATGTCGGTGAAGATTCACTTCCTGCTGGAAGACCTGCTGGTGGAAGCGCCTGCGGGGACCTCGTTGCAGCGCATTGCCGATACCGCGGGGGCCGACATCACCTTCGGCTGCCGCACGGGCTCCTGCGGCACCTGCCGCGTGCGCGTGGCGGAGGGACTGCACCATTGCAGCGACCCTGGCCCCGAGGAACGCGACTTCCTCCAGGGCCTGGACGCCCCGCCCGACCAGCGCCTCGCCTGCCAGGTGACTGTCCACGGGGACGTGGCCATCGACTACCTGGGACTGTGACATGACCACCCTCGACACCCTCCTCCGCGACAAGGTGCTGCTGCTGGACGGCGGCATGGGGACGCAGATCTTCGCCCGCAAGCCCACGATGGAGGACTACGGCGGCGCGGCCCTGGAGGGCTGCGTGGACCTGCTCACAGAGCGGCGGCCCCAATGGATCCGCGAGATCCACGAGAGCTATTTCAACGCCGGCGCCGATGCGGTGGAGACCAACACCTTCGGGGCCAACCCGCTGGTGCTGGGCGATTTCGGACTCTCGGCCAAGGCCTACGACCTGAACGTCCAGGCGGCCTCCATCGCCAAGGAGGTGGCCCGCAGCTTCGACCGGCCCCGCTTCGTCATCGGCTCCGTGGGTCCCGGCACCAAGCTCATCACCCTGGGCCATGTGGGCTACGCGGAGCTGCTGGCCTCGTACCGCGTGCAGATGGATGGGCTGCTGGACGGCGGCGCCGACGCCATCCTCATCGAGACCTGCCAGGACCTGGGCCAGATCAAGGTGGCCGTGCGGGCCGCCCGCGAGGCCATGGCCGCCAAGCGGCGGAAGCTCCCCATCTGGGTGCAGGCCACGGTGGAGACCACGGGCACCCTGCTGGTGGGCTCGGACATCTCCGCGGTGCTCACCAGCGTGGAGCCGCTCGGCATCGACGTGCTGGGCCTCAACTGCGCCACGGGCCCCGACGAAATGCACGCCCACCTGCAGACGCTGTGCGAAGCCAGCCCCTTCCGCATCAGCTGCCTGCCCAACGCGGGCCTGCCGATGAACGTGGGCGGCCAGGTGGTCTATCCGCTGGATCCTGCGGGCTTCGCCCCCAAGGTGCTGCATGCGGCGTCGGAATTCGGCCTCGCCATTGTGGGCGGCTGCTGCGGCACCACGCCGGACCACATCCGGGCCCTGGCACCGGGCGTGGAAAAGCTGAACGTGCCGCGGCGCACGCCGAAGCTGGAGCGCAGCGCCGCCAGCCTCTACCAGAGCGTGACGCTCCGGCAGGAACCCGCGCCCCTCATCGTAGGCGAGCGGACGAACGCGAACGGCTCGAAGAAGTTCCGCGACCTGCTGGCCCTGGAAGACTGGGACGGCATGATCACCCTGGCCAAGGAACAGCAGAAGGAGGGCGCCCACCTGCTGGACCTCTGCGTGGCCTATGTGGGCCGCGACGAGGTGCGCGACGCCGATGAGCTGCTGGGCCGGCTGGTCTCCCAGATCACCCTGCCCTTGATGATCGACAGCACCGAGTTCCCGGTCATCGAGCGGGCTCTGCAGCGATCCCCGGGCAAGTGCGTGGTGAACTCCATCAACTTCGAGGACGGCGAAGGCAAGGCCCGGAAGATCCTCGATCTGTGCAAGACCTACGGCGCGGCGGTGGTGGCCCTCACCATCGACGAGCGCGGCATGGCCAAGACCCGCGAGCAGAAATTCGACGTGGCCAAGCGCCTGCATGCCCTGGCCGTGGGAGAGTACGGCCTCGATCCCGGCGACCTCATCCTCGATCCACTGACCTTCACCCTGGGCAGCGGCGACGAGGAATTCCGCGGCTCCGCCGTGGAGACCCTGGAGGCCCTGAAGCTCATCAAGGCCGAGCTGCCGGGCGTCATGACCATCCTCGGCGTGAGCAACGTGAGCTTCGGCCTGAATCCCGCCAGCCGCCACGTGCTCAACGCCCTCATGCTCTACCACGGCGTGAAGCACGGCCTGGACATGGCCATCTTCAATGCCTCGAAGGTCATCCCCGTGGCGAAGATCGATCCCGAGGACCGGCGCATGGTCGAGGACCTGATCTTCGACCGGCGGCGCGACGGCTACGATCCCCTCAAGGCTGTTCTGGCGCGCTTCAGCGACCGCAAGGCCGTGGTCGCGGACGACCGCCGCGCCGACCTGCCCGTGCTGGAGCGCCTGCACCGCGGCATCCTCGACGGCGAGAAGCAGGCCATCCTCGCGGATGTGGACGAGGCCCTGAAGGACCACGATCCCCTGAAGCTCATCAACGAGGTGCTGCTGGGCGCCATGAAGGTGGTGGGCGAGCGCTTCGGCGCCGGCGAGATGCAGCTGCCCTTCGTGCTGGAGAGCGCCGAGGCCATGAAAGCCGCCATCCGGCGCATCGAACCCCACCTGCCCCGGGAATCCAACTACCAGAAGGGCCGCATCCTGCTGGCCACCGTGAAGGGCGATGTCCACGACATCGGCAAGAACCTGGTGGACATCATCCTCAGCAACAACGGCTTCGAGGTGCGGAACCTGGGCATCAAGCAGCCCATCGAGGCCATCCTCAAGGAGCTGGAGGCCTGGCCCGCGGACGCCATCGGCCTCTCGGGCCTGCTGGTGAAGTCCACGGTCATCATGAAGGAGAACCTGCACTTCATGGAGGAGCAGAGCCTGAAGGTGCCCGTCATCCTGGGCGGCGCGGCCCTCACCCGCGACTACGTGGAAGGCGACTGCCGCCGGTCGTACTCGGGGGCCGTCCACTACGCCGAGGATGCCTTCGAGGGCCTGCGGCACATGCAGGCGCTGGTGGCGGGGGAGACCAGCGTGCCGGCTCCGGCGCCGGCCGCTTCCGCGGCTGGCGATATAAAAATACTTAAACGAGGTGCGGGCTCAGTGGCGTTGACCCCGCTCGGGCAGAGCAGCTGGGTGAGGCATGACACGCCCACACCTAGGCCCCCCTTCTGGGGAATCCGCGCCTTAGCGGATTCCCCCGTGGACCTGTTCGAGCACCTGGATGAGTTCGCCCTGGTGCGCAACCGCTGGGGCTTCAGCCAGGGCAGCCAGAGCGACGAGGCCTTCGCCGCCGTACTGCGGGACAAGGCGGAACCCCAGCTGGCGCGCTGGAAGGCGCGTCTCGCAGGCGATCCGGTCTTCCACCCGAAGGCCCGCTACGGCTACTTCCCCGTGCGGGCCGAAGGCGACGCGCTGCGGGTTTTCGATCCGGCGGATCGCGAACGCACGCTGGCCGTGTTGACCTTCCCCCGTCAGGCCGCGGGACGGCGCCTCTGCATCACGGATTTCTTCCGCCCCGATCGGACCGATGTGCTGGCCCTCCAGCTCGTGACCCTGGGCCAGGCGGCGGCGGACCATGCCGCGAAGCTCTACCGGGAGGACGGCTACGCGGACTACTTCGCCTTCCACGGCCTGGCCACGGAACTCACCGAAGCTTATGCGGAACGCATCCATGCCCGCATCCGCCGCGAGCTGGGCATCCACCACAAGGACCTGCCCGGCCGCGCCCTCTTCGCCCAGGGCTACCAGGGATCGCGCTACTCCTACGGCTACCCCGCCTGTCCCGACCTGGAAGGCAACGGCCCCATCCTCGATCTCCTCCACGGCGCCGAGATCGGCGTCCACCTCAGCGACAGCCACCAGATGGACCCCGAATACAGCACCAGCGCCCTCGTGGCCTGGCATCCCCAGGCTCGGTACTTTTCAGTCTGAGGATTACACGGGAAGAAAAGCTCTATAGAAGCTGAGGCAGGCTGAGGAGTGGAGGAAAGCGGAGGATTCACAGGACAGGCCAGCCTCATTCAAGTCTCTCTCCGCTCTCCTCCGTTTCTCCGCAACTCTCCGCTTATCCTGTATTTCTGTGAAGACAAGGAAAACGGGTTGCCAATCAGGTTCCCCGGCGCTACCGTTCTTCACCGGCCCTGTGGGGCCGTTCTCTTACGAGATCCTTGTCAGTTCCATAGCGAGTTATCCAGAAAGGTGGAGGGACGGGCCCTGTGAAACCTTGGCAACCTGCGAAAGCAAGGTGCCAATTCCTGCCGCGATTGAGCAATCAAGCGCGGAGAGATGTCGAGCTGTGTCGAGCTGACGCAATCATCGAAGGGGGCCCGAGAAATCGGGCCCCTTTTTGCTTTTCCTGGACTTGCTTGGACAGACGAGGCCTCGGCCTTTTCAACTTTCCTTCTCCAGGAGACGCCATGAGCGCCACCCCCACCCCGCACTTCGAAACCATCGCCCTCCACGGGGGCCACAGCCCGGATTCGGACACCAAGAGCCGGGCCGTACCCATCTACCAGACCACGAGCTACGTGTTCGACAGCACGGAGCACGGGGCGGCCCTCTTCAACCTGGAGGTGCCGGGGAACATCTACACCCGGATCATGAACCCCACCACGGCCGTGCTGGAGCAGCGCGTGGCGCAGCTGGAAGGCGGCATCGGCGCCCTGGCCACGGCCTCGGGCCAGGCGGCCATCACCCTCGCGCTCACCACCCTGCTGCGGGGCGGCGACCACGTGGTGGCCGGGAACAACCTCTACGGCGGCACCTACAACCTGCTGAGCAACACCCTGCCGCGCGGAGGCATCACCACCACCTTCGTGGATTCCACCAAGCCCGAGGCCTTCCGCGCGGCCATCACGCCCGCAACCCGCGCCATCTACATCGAGGCCGTGGGCAATCCCAAGCTGGACGTGCCCGAGTTCGAGGCCATCGCCGCCATCGCCCACGCGGCGGGCATCCCCCTCATCGTGGACAACACCCTGCCCAGCCCCTACCTGCTGAACCCCTTCAAGCTCGGCGCGGACATCGTGGTGCACAGCGCTACCAAGTACCTCGGGGGCCATGGCACCTCCGTGGCGGGCCTCATCGTGGACGGCGGCACCTTCGACTGGAAGAGCGGCAAGTTCCCCGAGTTCACCGAGCCCTTTGCCGCCTACCATGGCGCCATCCTGGCCGACCTGGCCGGCCCCGCGGCCTTCATCACCAAGGCCCGCATCGAGGGCCTGCGCGACACCGGCGCCGCCCTCAGCCCCTTCAACGCCTTCCTCATCCTCCAGGGCATCGAGACCCTGCACCTGCGCCTGGAGCGCCACGGCGCCAACGCCCTGGCCCTGGCCCAGTGGCTTTCGACACATCCCAAGGTGGCCTGGGTGAACTACCCCGGCCTGCCCACCAGCCCTAACCATGCGGCTGCGGCCCGCTACTTCCGCAAGGGCGCGGGCTTCGGCGGCATCCTCACCTTCGGTGTGAAGGGCGGGCTGAAGGCCGGCGGAGCCGTCATCGACGCCGTGCAGCTCTTCTCGCGCCTGGCCAACCTGGGCGACGCCAAGAGCCTCATCATCCACCCCGCCAGCACCACCCACGCGCAGCTGTCCGCTGCGGAGCGCGAGGCCACTGGCGTCACCGACGACCTGATCCGCCTCTCCGTGGGCCTCGAACACATCGACGACCTCATCGGGGATCTGGAACTGGCCCTCGCGAAAGCCTGAGGATCCCAGCCATGCCCGTCACGGTCCCCAGCTCCCTGCCCGCCCGCGGCGTCCTCGAGGCGGAGAACGTGTTCCTGATGGAGGAGCACCGCGCCCTCCATCAGGACATCCGCCCGCTCCGCATCGCCATCCTCAACCTGATGCCCACCAAGGTGGCCACGGAGACGCAGCTCCTGCGCCTCCTGGGCAACACCCCCCTGCAGGTGGAGGTCACGCTGCTCCACATGGCCTCCCACGACGCGAAGAACACGTCCGCAGAGCACCTGCTGGAGCACTACGTGTCTTTCGCGGAGGTACGCCACCAGGCCTTCGACGGCCTCATCGTCACCGGCGCGCCCGTGGAGCAGCTGCCCTTCGAGGCCGTGGACTACTGGCCGGAGCTGACGGAGCTGCTGGACTGGGCGCGGACGAACGTCTTCTCCAGCCTCTTCATCTGCTGGGGCGCCCAGGCGGCCCTCCACCGCTACCACGGGATTCCCAAACATCCCCTGGCGGAAAAGCTGTTCGGGGTCTTCCCCCACCGCCTGAAGGCCCGCCACGAGCGGATCGTGCAGGGCTTCGACGATGTCTTCTTCGCGCCCCACTCCCGCCACACGGAAACCCGCCGGGAGGACATCCTGGCGGAGCCGGGGCTGGTCCTCCTCTCCGAATCCGACGAGGCGGGGGTCTACCTGGTCCAGTCCGCGGACCGCCGGCAGGTCTATGTCACAGGGCACTCGGAGTACGACCCGGGCACCCTCCAGGGCGAGTACGCGCGGGACCTCGGGAAGGGGCTGCCCATCGGCGTTCCGCGGAACTACTTCCCGGACGACGATCCCACGCGGGAGCCCCTGGTCCGCTGGCGGGGCCACGCGAACCTGCTCTTCGCCAACTGGCTGAACTACTTCGTCTATCAGGAGACGCCCTACGAGCTGGGCCGCCTCCCCGGGGAAGGGGGGCGGGCATGAGCCTGAAGGTCCTCAAATTCGGTGGCAGTTCCGTGGGCAGCGCGGAGGCCATCCGCCGCGCCGCCACCATCGTTCGCACAGAATTGCCTGGAGGCGGCCTCGTGGTGGTGTCAGCCCTCAAGGGCACCACGGATCGCATTCTTGAAGCCTGCACTGACGCGGGCAGGGGTGGACTGCCTGCGGCCCAGGCGCACCTGGTCGCCCTCCGGGACCGGCATCGCGAGGTCGCGGTGGAACTCGGCCTGCTGGAAGCCGTCGAGGCCGCCTGGGAGCCCCTGTTCACGCGGCTGGATCAGCTGCTCACGGGCATGGCCATGCTGGGCGAAGCCACGCCCCGGGGCCGGGATTCGGCCCTGGCGGTGGGCGAGACGCTTTCCGCGCACCTGGCGGCGGCCTGCTTCGGCGGGATCTTCCGCGAGGTCCGCGAGGTGATGCGGACCGATGCCCGCTTCGGCAAGGCCCGGCCCCAGCTGGCGGCCCTGCGCGCCGCGGCGGCCCCTTGGCGCGAGGCCCTGGGGGGCGGGGCCCTGTGGATCACCCAGGGCTTTCTCGGCGCCACGGCGGAAGGCCTCACCACCACCCTGGGCCGGGGGGGCTCCGACACCAGCGCCACGCTGCTGGGCGAGGCCCTGGGCGCGGAGGAGGTGCAGATCTGGACCGACGTGGATGGCGTGCTGACGGCGGACCCCAGCCTGGTGGCCGATGCGCGGCCCATCCCCCAGATGAGCCTGGGCGAGGCCGAAGCCCTCAGCGCCTTCGGGGCCAAGGTGCTTCACGCGGATTCCCTGGCCCCAGGTGGGCGCGCGGGCTTCCGGCTCGTGGTGGCCAACACCCTGCGCCCCGGTGCCTCCCGCACGGAGATCCTGCCGGTGCCGCCGCCCCGGGTTCCGGGTGCCGTCACCTCCGTGGCCTACAAAGAGGGCCTCAGCCTGCTGCGCTTCCCCGCCACCGATGGGCTGGAGCCGCCCCTGGAGGCTGCCCGGCGCCTGGAGGAGGCCGGGGCCCTGCGGTTCGGCCTGGTGTCCAGCCCCGCGGGCACCCTGCTGGCCATCCGCCCGGATACCCCGGCGGCGACAGAGGTGCTGGGGGCCCTGGCAGCCTCCGGAATCGCCTGTGAATCCGGCTGGGCGGTGGTGGCCCTGGTGGGCGAAGGCCTGCGGTCGGATCCCATGGCGGCCCTGCGGCACCTCGCCGCCCTCGGCCAAGAACCCGTGGGGGGCCTGCTCACGGGCAGCAGCACCGTGTCCATCGCCTTCCTCGTGCCCGAAACCCGGCTGGTCGACCTCATCCCCCGCCTGCACGACCGCTGCGTGGATGGACGGCCTTCGGCCCGATCATCGGAAGGTCAGATGGTCGGATGATCAGAAGAGATTGAATCTCAGCCCTGCCGCAGCAGCCAGGCGCTGAGGCGCAGGTGGAAGTCCTCGGGATTTTCCAGATCCGTGGCCCGCAACCGCGCGGGATGCGCGGGGTCGCCCACCACCAGGGGAAATCCATCCACCAGGTTGGGCAGGCGGTGGCCATCGGGCAGGGACCAGAGGGCCCCCCGTCCTTCGCTTTCGCGGTACTGCGACGCTTGGCGCCGGTCGCCCTGGGTCTCGCAGGTCATCTGTTTATCCTCTGAAATCTAAAAGATAGGCCGCCCGCCCCCCAGCGCCACTTGGGCCTGCGTGCGGCACGCGCCGGAGACCCACCACCTCCGCCCGGCCGCAGCATCACGGCCGGGCCATCCCACGAATCTTTCAGCCGTGGGCTCTGACGTGCCCGGTCTGGGGGACGTACATTTCCGCTGCGCGGATGCATCCCCGCGAGAAAAGGGGAATGCCATGAAATCGCTCACCGAACTCCAGGACACCACCCTGGAATGGAGACAGGCCGCCACCCAGCCGGAGACCTTTGAACTCCACACCGAGGCGGGAACCTTCGCCACCCTTGCCTTCCTGGACGAGAGGTGCGCCCTGGCCCGCGTCGAGACGGCCGAGGGCACCTGGACCCTCAAGCACCTGGGCCTCCTGAACCCGGTCATCACCCTGCGGGAGGAGGGGGGAAAGGCCAATCTCGCCACCTTCCATCCCCATGCCCTCCGGCACGGGAGGCTCCAATTCCAGGATGGTCCGGCCTTCGAATGGGCCTGGTATCCCGGAACCGGTCCCGGCGGGACCTTCCTGGACGCTGAAGGGCTGCCCCTGGTCCGGCTCCGTGCCCATCCCGGAAGGGATCTCACCTCCAAGCCGGGGTTTGAACGATGTGAAGTGGATCTGAACCAGGCCGCTCCATCCCGTTCCCGGCATGCCCTCCTGGCGGCCTTCGGCTGGTACCTGATCCTCTTCGACCACCTGAAGGAGCAGGATGCCGCGGCCGCCGAGACCGCTCTGAGGCTGTGAACCTCCGCAGACGCCGTGCCTCCGTGGCGAAGCTTTCGCTTTGAACGTCCTTTGGCATGAGTGGGACCAGAAAAGGCCTCCATCCAGACTTAGATGGTGTAGCCGAATAATTGACTTTTCTCATATTCGTGCGACAAAGGCTCCAGGAAACAGGAGGCCTGAATGGCGCGAGAGAAGCTCAAGCATCCGGAGGGCGGACCCGGGCGTAAGCCATTGCTGAATGAGCA
>DASXVC010000098.1:0-1734 GCA_036504495.1 Geothrix sp. | reverse complement strand
ATGCCCGTCTCCTCATCCTCGTCCAGGGCCAGGCACAGAATGCCGCCCAGGGCGGGGAGGAAGATGAGTATCGACAGCAGCGGCCAGGTCTCCATGCTATCTCCAGATCATGATGAGCAGAGCCGCCCCTGCCCCAAGAAGAACCGCCCAGGCGTAGAAGCGGACGAAGCCGGTAGTGAAGTACCTCCAGCCCTCCCCAAGGACGGCGACCGCGATGGAGACCCCATTCACGATTCCATCGATGACGTAGACGTCGAAGATCCCAGCCAGGAAGCCGGCCACCGCCTGGCCGCCCCGCACGAAGACGGTGTGGTAGATCTCATCCAGATACCATCGGTGCCTGGCAGCGATCACCACGGGCGCCAGCCCCTCCGCCGCTCTGCGGCTCCGCGCCAGCGTCTGGTCCTGGAAGTAGAAGGCATGGGCTACGAACCACCCCAGCGCCGCCACGGCCACCGCGATGGCCATCTGAACCCACACCGGCAGCGGGCCCACCGCTTCATGTGGCGCAAGAGTCGGCGATAGGAACTCCGCGAGCAGGTTGCGCCCAGGGATGCCCACCCAGCCGCCAAGGATGGAGAGCACCGCCAGCAGCATCAGCGGCACGGTCATCACCGCGGGCGACTCGTGGATGTGGTTCTCGACCTCCGGCGTCACGTGGCTCTTGCCCAAGAAGGTCCGGTAGAGCAGGCGGAACATGTAGAAACTGGTCATCCCGGCCGTCACCAGGCCCAGGGCGTAGAGGGAGGTGCCCAGCGCGCCGCCCTTGGCCAGCGCGGAGGCCAGGATCTCGTCCTTGCTGAAGAACCCCGCTAGGCCCGGGAAGCCGATGATCGCCAGCGTGCCGGTCACGAAGGTGAGGTAGGTGATGGGCACCTTCTTGGCGATGCCGCCCATCCGGCGCATGTCTACCTCGTTGGACAGCGCGTGCATCACGGAGCCGGCGCCAAGGAAGAGCAGCGCCTTGAAGAAGGCGTGGGTCATCAGGTGGAAGATGCCGGCCGCGTATGCCCCCACCCCCACCGCCACGAACATGTAGCCGAGCTGGCTGATGGTGGAGTAGGCCAGCACCCGCTTGATGTCATACTGCACGCAGGCCATCGTCGCGGCCAGCAGCGCCGTGGCGATGCCGATGATGGCCACCACCGCACCCGCCGTGGCGGAGAGGTCGTACAGGGGATGACACCGGGCGATCATGTAGACGCCGGCCGTCACCATCGTGGCCGCATGGATGAGCGCGGAGACGGGCGTGGGGCCCTCCATCGCGTCCGGCAGCCACACGTGCAGCGGGAACTGGGCCGACTTGCCACAGGCGCCGACCAGCAGCAGCAGGCAGATGGCCGTTATGGTGCCCAGCGCCACACCCGCGTGGTCAGGCGTCACCGCCAGGGCGAACACTGTGGTGAAGTCCAGGGAGTGGAAGACCTTGAAGATGAGCATGATGCCCAGCGCGAAGCCGAAGTCGCCCACACGGTTCACCAGGAAGGCCTTCTTGCCGGCATCCGAAGCCGACTTCCTGTTGTACCAGAAGCCGATAAGCAGGTACGAGCAGAGGCCCACCAACTCCCAGCCCGCGTACAGCAGCAGGAAGTTGTTGCCCAGCACAAGGACCAGCATCGAGCCCACGAAGAGGTTCAGGTATGTGAAGAAGCGCGGGAACCGCTCGTCGTGGGCCATGTAGCCGAGGGAGTAGACGTGGATGAGGAAGCCGACGCCGGTGACCACCAGGATCAT
>DASXVC010000097.1:0-25105 GCA_036504495.1 Geothrix sp. | reverse complement strand
GGTTGTTGCCCGTGTTCACGGAGAAGGCGCCCACGGCCAGCAGGGCCAGCAGGCACTGCGCACCCAGGCCGGTGAGGGACAGGCGCAGGCGGCGGTCGCTCCAGAGCCTCACGCGGCGCCTCCGCCGCGCCCTTCGGGCTTCGGCTTTGCCAAAGTGGCACTTCGCTCCTGCTTCGTGCTCATGGATTCCAGCCTACTGCCAGCCGCCCCTGGACCCCACTCCCGTCTCTCGGTACCATGACCCTTCACCCCAAGGCCCATATGCTTGACCGACTCTTTCGCACAAAGTCCCTGGAACAGCTGCGCGCCCGCGCAGAGGAGCCCGAGCATCAGCTCAAGAAGAACCTCACGGCCTTCGACCTCACCATGTTCGGCATCGGTGCCATCATCGGCGCCGGCATCTTCTCCAGCATCGGCACCGCCGCGGCGGGGAACATGGCCGACGGCCGCCTGCCGGCCGGGCCAAGCCTCGTGCTCAGCATCCTCATCGTGGCCTTCATCTGCGGATTCACGGCCCTGGCCTATGCCGAGATGGCCTCCATGATCCCCGTGTCCGGCAGCGCGTACACCTACGCCTACGCCACCCTCGGCGAACTGATGGCCTGGATCATCGGATGGGACCTGCTGCTGGAGTACGCCATCTCCAACGTGGCCGTGGCCATCTCCTGGGGCGACTACGCCCGCAGCTTCCTGTCCACGGTGCTGCACGTAGACATCCCCGGCTGGCTGGGCATGGATCCCCGCACCGCCATGAAACTCGTGGAGGGCGTCCCCGCCATGGACCTCAGCGCCAAGCTGCACACGCTGGCCCAGGCCAAGGTGGGTCTCGCCAATGGCGCCGCCACCTTCGCCAACTGGGATGTGGTGAAGGCCGCCCCCACCGTGGCCGGCTTCCCCATCACCATCAACCTCCTCGCGGTGGTCATCACGGTCCTGATCACCTGGCTCTGCTACATCGGCATCAAGGAGAGCGCCCGGGTGAACAGCGTCATGGTGGTGGTCAAGGTGATCATCCTGCTGGCGGTGGTGGGCCTCGGCATCCGGTTCATCAGCCCCGCCAACTGGCACCCCTTCGTGCCCCACGGCTGGAAGGGCATCCAGGCGGGAGCGGCCATCATCTTCTTCGCCTTCATCGGCTTCGATGCGGTGAGCACCACGGCGGAGGAATGCCGCAATCCGGGCCGGGACCTGCCCCGGGGCATCCTGGGCTCCCTGGTCATCTGCACCGTCATCTACGCCGCCGTGGCCCTGGTGGTGACGGGCATGCTGCACTACACGAAGCTGGGGGGCATCGCCGATCCTCTGGCCTACATCTTCACCCAGCACAAGATGGCCGGCATCGCGGGGGTCATCAGCTTCGGGGCCGTCATCGCCACCACCGCCGCCCTCCTCGTCTACCAGGTGGGCCAGCCGCGCATCTTCATGAGCATGAGCCGGGACGGCCTCCTGGGCCCCTGGTTCGGCAAGGTCCACGACCGCTTCAAGACGCCTTCCCACGCCACCGTGCTCACGGGGTTCCTGGTGGCCATCCCGGCGGCCCTGCTCAATATCGACGAGGTGGTGGAGCTGGCCAACATCGGCACCCTCTTCGCCTTCGTCATCGTCTGCGTGGCCGTGCTGATCCTGCGGAAACGCCGGCCTGAGGCACCCCGGAAATTCGTCATGCCCTTCGCCTGGATCGTGGCGCCCCTGGGCATCCTGGGCTGCTTCTGGATCGCCAAGGGGCTGCCGGCCCTCACCTGGTACCGCTTCTTCGTCTGGCTGGGCATCGGGCTGGTGATCTACTTCTTCTTCGGCTCACGGAACAGCAAGCTGGAGGCGCCAGCTGCGCGATGATGGACCTGGAGCTTTTCCCATGTTCACCGGACTGATCAGACACCTCGGAACGCTCGAATCGCGCACCTCCCGGTCGGGTGGCGCGCGGCTGCGCATCACGGCTCCCGCGGACCTGCTGGCTCGGGCCGAGCAGGGCGCCAGCATCGCCGTGAACGGCGCCTGCCTCACCAGCGTGGCTGTGGATGGCCGGGCCTGGGAGGCGGACCTCAGCGAAGAGACCCTCGACAAGACCACCCTGGGACGGTTGCCATCGGGGGCCGTCCTTCATCTGGAACCGGCCCTGCGGGTGGGTGATCCCCTGGATGGCCATCTGGTCTCGGGCCATGTGGACGGAGTGGGCCGGCTGCTGGAGCGTCCGCAGGACGAAGGCCTCTGGCGTTTCGCCATGCCTGCGGATCTGGCGCCCATGACCGCCGCCAAGGGCTCCGTCGCCGTGGACGGCATCTCCCTGACGGTGGTGGACTGCGGCACCGACTGGTTCACCGTGGCCCTCATTCCCGAGACCGTCAGGCACACCGCGCTGAAGGGCATGCGGTCTGGCGATCCCGTGAACCTGGAAGCCGATCCCATCGGCCGCTTCGTGGCCCGGGCGCTGGCTTTGCGGGACAGCGACGAGAAGCTGGCCCGCTTCGCCCAGGGCGGATGGAACGGCTAGCTACTCCCGCGCGCCCTTGCGGATGCGGTCCATCTCGCGCTTCTGCTCACGCTGCTTGAGGGCCTCGCGCTTGTCGCCCACGGCCTTGCCTTCGGCCAGGGCCACCTTGACCTTGATCATGCCCTTCTCGTTCAGGTAGATGGCCAGGGGGATGATGGTGAGGCCCTTGCGCACCACCTTGGCGGTCATCTTGGTGATCTCGGCCTTGTGCAGCAGCAGCTTGCGGGGGCGCAGGGGGTCGTGGTTGGCGTAGGTGCCGAACTCGTAGGGCGAGATGTGGGCCTGCTTGAGCCACAGCTCCCCGCCCACGGCGTCCACGTAGGCATCCTGCAGCTGGCCCAGGCCCGCCCGCAGGGCCTTCACTTCCGTGCCCTGGAGGGAGACCCCCGCCTCCCAGGTCTCGAGGACGTGGTAGTTGTGGAAGGCCTTGCGGTTGCGGACGAGATCCTCGGACATGCCATCAGTGTAGCGTCCCGGTAGACTCGTCCTTTTGGGACACATCAATGCTGCAGAAGATCCTCGCCCCCATCGTCGCCTGGATGGTGGCCCTCATGGCCGCCATGGGGCCCCTGGGCGTCATGCTGCTCATGGCCATCGAAAGCGCCTGCATCCCGCTGCCCAGCGAAGTGATCATGCCCTTCGCGGGCTACCTGGCCTACAAGGGGCAGCTCACGTTCTTCGGTCTGGGCGCGGGGAATCCCGTGGCGCAGATCTGGATCGCGGGTGTCTTCGGGGCGCTGGGCTGCAACCTGGGCAGCACCCCCGCCTACGAGATCGGCGCCTGGGGCGGCCGCCGCGCCGTGGAGAAGTACGGCCGCTACATCTGGCTGCACACGGGCCACCTGGACCAGGCCCACCGCTTCTTCGAGCGCTTCGGCACCTGGGCCATCTTCATCGGCCGCCTGCTGCCCGTGGTGCGCACCTTCATCGCCCTGCCCGCCGGCATCGCGCGCATGAACCGCACCCGCTTCCACCTCTACACCTTCGCCGGCAGCCTGCCCTGGTGCCTGGCCCTGGCCTGGATCGGCTACAAGCTGGGCGAAAAGTGGAATACCCTCGGCCAGTACTTCCACAAGCTCGACGCCGTCATCGGCGTGCTGATCCTGGCGGGCGTGGCGTGGTTCGTGTACGACCATTTCAAGAACCGGACGAAGGGCTGAACTGATTACCGCCAAGACGCCAAGAAGGAAGGATTTTTTCTTGGCGTCTTGGCGTCTTGGCGGTGAATCTTTGGCTTGTTGATCAGCCCGCGAACCGGTCCGTCGCGGCCACGAGGGCCCGCGAGATGCCGGGCTCGTAGGCGCTGTGGCCGGCGTCGGGGACGATGACGAGGTCGGCCTCGGGCCAGGCTTGGGACAGGGCCCAGGCGCTTTCGATGGGACAGACCATGTCGTAGCGGCCCTGGATGATGGCGCCGGGGATGCCTTTCAGCTTCGGCGCGTCGCGCAGCAGCTGGGCTTCGTCCATCCAGCCCTTGTTCAGGAAGTAGTGGCACTCGATGCGGGCGAAGGCCAGCGTGGTGGCCTCGTCGCCGTAGGAGGCGATGAAGTCGGGGTCGGGGATGAGCTTGCTAGTGGCGCCCTCCCAGATGCTCCAGGCTTTCGCGGCGGGCAGGTTCACGGCCGGATCTTCGCTGAGCAGGCGCTTCGCGTAGGCTCGGAGGAAGTCGCCGCGCTCGGCCTCGGGGATGGCGTCGCGGTAGGGCTCCCAGGCGTCCGGGAAGACGCGGCTGGCGCCCTCCTGGTAGAGCCAGTCCACCTCGCGCTGGCGGAGCAGGAAGATGCCGCGAAGGATCAGCTCGGTGACCCGCTCCGGGTGTTTCTCGGCGTAGGCCAGACCCAGGGTCGCGCCCCAGGAACCGCCGAAGACCATCCAGCGGTCGATGCCGAGGTGCTCGCGGATACGCTCCATGTCGGCCACCAGGTCCCAGGTGCCGTTATCCCGGACCTCGGCGTAGGGCGTGCTCTGGCCGCAGCCCCGCTGATCGAAGAGGACGATGCGGTACTTGTCGGGATCAAAGTAGCGGCGGTGCTTGGGGCTGGTCCCGCCGCCGGGACCGCCATGGAGGAAGATGACGGGCTTGCCGTTGGGATTGCCGCTCTCCTCCACATGCAGCTCATGGAGATCCGACACCTTCAGGCGCTGGACCTTGGTGGGCTCGAGGGCCGGGTAGAGCCAGCTGACGGGATCCTTGCGAAGCGACATGTGGACTCCTTCTTTCTGCCATTTATGTCCAACAACTGAAAAGCTTTTCACCGCCAAGACGCCAAGGGCGCCAAGAAAAGCAGGAGAAGGCTCTTTAATCACTACTTGGCGTCTTGGCGTCTTGGCGTCTTGGCGGTGATCTTTTTTGCGAATGAATGAGATTGCTACACGAAGAACAACGCCGCGGCGCCCGCCAGGGCCAGCAGCGTGCCCAGGATGGCATGACCGCCCACCTTTTCCCTGAAGCCGAAGTGGGAGACGGGCAGCAGGATCACGGGCGACAGGGACATCAGGGTGGCGGCCACGCCCATGGGGGCCTTGGCGATGGCCATGAGCGACAGCACCACTCCCAGCACGGGGCCCGTGATGGCGCCGAGGCCGATGAATGCCGTGGCGCGGCCATCCCGCAGGCCACCCAGGGTGCCGCGCAGGCGGCCCGTGGCGGCGAAGTAGAGCAGGAGGGCCGCCAGCCCCGCGCTGACGCGGATGAGGTTGGCCGAGATGGGCGGAAAGCCCCCCGCCAGGCCGTTCATGCTGAAGACCAGGCCCACGGACTGCCCCAGGGCGCCCCCCACGCCCAGGAGGATGCCGCGCCACAGGTGGGGGTGGGCTTCCTGATCGCCATCTCCCCACACCACCCAGGCGATGCCGCCGAGGGTGACCACCATGGCCATGATTTTCGGCAGGCTCAGGTTCTGGCCGAGGAACAACCAGGCCAGCAGGGCGCTGAAGATGGGCGAAAGGGTCATGAGCAGCATGGCCAGGCGCGGGCCGATGAGGAGGAAGGCCTCGAACAGCACCGCATCGCCCAGAGCGAAGCCGATGAGGCCGGACGTGGCCAGCCAGCCCAGGCGCGTGGCGCCCGCCTGCAGGGGGAAGAGGCTGCCGTAGAGGCCCAGGTGGAGCAGCACCAGCGCGGCCCAGGCCATGAGCAGGCGGACCAGGTTGACGGAGGCCGACCCCACGCGCCGTCCCGCCACCGTGAAGCATACGGAATTGAGCGACCAGCACGCGGACGTGAGGAGGGCGGCGCTTTCGCCGAGGTACCTCATACGAACATCTGCAAAATGCCGTTGCTCATGAGCATGCCCCGGGCGCTGAGGCGCACGTGATCGCCCTCCCAGACCACGAGCCCTTCCTTCGCGAGGGCCCGGAGCCGCGTCTCCCACCCATCCGTCAGGGGCCGCAGATTCAGGGCCTCGGCCTTCCGGACCAGGGTGCCCCAATCCATGCCGCGGTGGAGGCGCAGGCCCAGCAGGGGGATCTCCGCCAAGGCTTCCGCCGCGTCCAGTTCCTGGAAGTCGACCTCGCCCCGCCCCCCGGTCCAGGCGGCGATGACGGAGGATTCGGTCCATCGGAAATCGCCCAGCTGCGAGGCGGCGCTGGGCCCCAGGCCCAGGTAAGGCCGGCGTTCCCAGTAGCGGCTGTTGTGGATGGACGCTCCACCGGGCCGGGCGTAGTTGCTGATCTCGTAGGGCGCCAGGCCCAGCCGCGGCAGCTCCTCCTGGAGGGCCTCGAACACATCGGCCACCTCGTCCTCGGAGGGCAGCGCCAGGCGCCCCGCGTCGATCTCTGCGCGGAGCGGACAGGCCTTGTCCAGGTCCAGCAGGTACACGCTGAGGTGGTCGATGCCCGTGGCGGCGAGGGTCCGGGCGTCCTCGACAACTTTGGACAGCGATTGTCCGGGGATGCCCACCATGAGATCGGCGCTGCGGCGGCGGAATCCGGCTTGTTTGGCGAGCTCCAGGGCCTCCAGGGCCTGGGCGGCGCCGTGGATGCGGCCCAGCCGCCCCAGCAGGCCATCATCCAGGGCCTGCACGCCCAGGCTGACGCGGTCCCAGCCCAGGTCTCGGGCCCCCTGGAGCCAGGCCAGGTCCACGGTGCCCGGATTGGCCTCGAAGGTGGCCTCGACCAGGGGGCCGAGGTCGAAGGCGTCACGCACGGCCTGGGTAAGATCCGCCAGCTCCCGGGCGGACAGCAGCGAGGGCGTGCCGCCCCCCAGGTAGAGCGTGTCCACGGCAGGCCGGCCGAGGGCGGCGCCCCAGGCCCGCACCTGGACGATCAGGCGGGCCGTGGCTTCGGGCTGAAGGCTGCGGTCCCGGGTGGTGGCGAAGGAACAGTAGGTGCAGCGGTCCAGGCAGAAGGGGATGTGCAGGTAGAGGCCCAGGGGCTCCGCCTGGGCCGCGATCCTGAGGGCCGGCAGCCGCTCCGCCAGGAGGGGCGGAAGCTCAGGGGTCAACCATCACCCGCTTCACCGTCTCCCGGAGGGCCTCGACTTCCGCCGGGAATCGCCAGGGCACCTGGGTGGGTTCGGCGGCCTGCTCCAGGGCCTGGTAGCGCTCCTGCAGCTGGGTGTGGCGCTCGGGACGGGGGGCCCGGCCGCCCATATGGCGTTCGAGCAGTTCGAGGTTCTGCCGGAGCCGGGCGGACTGCGGGTGGTAGAGAAAAATGTTCAGGAGCAGGTGCCCGAAGGCGAGGCCCAGCACCAGGAACCCACCCACCATGGGATTGCGGAAGCTGGGATTCAGGCCCAGGGCCAGCCACCACCCCATGAGCCCCATGAGCACCAGCGACAGGATGGGCAGGATGGGCATGGCCCACAGGCCGTTGCCCCAGAGGCAGTCGTGGATGAGCGAATTGGCCACGGCCTCCAGCGTACGGGTGTCACCGGCGGCACGGGCCTTGATCAGGTGCTGATCCAGAGCCTCCCAGGCCTGCTGTTGGGCCGGGTTGAGCACCACCGGGATCCCTTCGCGGTTCTCGCTCTGGCGGAGGGGCTGGATGCGGTGCCCGGGCCGGCCCCGTTCCACAGCCGGCGGGGGCGGGGGTTCCAGGAGCTCCGCCTCCGGTGGCGGTGGCGTGTTGGTGATGTGGGTCTGGCCGGCGGCGTCGCGCCAGTAGTAGGTGCGGGACGGCTGGCCCAGGAGGGCCAGGGTCGCCAGGACCATCAGCCCGGTGGCTCGAATCACGGGCGGGCCTCAGAACTGGGCATCGAGGGCCTCGCACCAGAAGTGGTAGATCATCTGGTGGACTTCCTGGATGCGGGCCGTCACGGTGGAGGGCACCACGAGGGCATCGTCCATCAGGCCCGCCAGCTTACCCCCGTCCCGGCCCAGCAGGCCCAGGGTGCGCACGCCCAGCTCCTTGGCGGAAGCCACGGCGCGGATGACATTGGGGCTGTTGCCGCTGGTGCTGATGCCGATCAGCAGGTCGCCGGGCCGGCCCAGGGCCTCCACCTGCCGGGAAAAAATCTGGTCGAAACCGTAGTCGTTGCCGATGGCGGTCAGGGCCGACGTGTCCGTGGTGAGGGCGATGCCCGCCAGGGCCCGGCGTTCCTTCAGGTAGCGCCCGCTCAGCTCGGCGGCCAGGTGCTGCGCGTCGGCGGCGCTGCCGCCATTGCCGCAGACCAGGATGCGCCCCCCGCGCTTCAGCCGCTCGGCCATGTCGTCGGCCTGGGCGAGGATGTGGTCCAGCTCCTGGGCGAAGAAGGCCTGCTTCAGCTGGATGGACGCTTGGACATGCTGGAGGAGCATCTGCTTCATGCGGCAGATTGTGACAGGAAATCCATTCCCAGGCCCCGCCCGGGAATGGCAGACTGCCTGGAGCCTTTGCCGCTTCCAAGTGTGGGTCCCATGGAATGGATTGCCCTGAAACACGCCCTGCTGTCCCACCTTCCGGTGGCCACGGGACTGTTGCTGCCCCTGCCCCTGCTCGCTTCCCAGCGGGCGGGACGAGGTATCCGCCCCTGGTGGACCGTGTGCCGGTATCTGGGCTGGGTGGGCCTGCTGGGCCTGCTGGCTGCGCTCGTCAGCGGCCTCGCCGCCGGGCGGATGCAGGGCCTGATCTCCCCCGGACATCTCCTGCCGCGGCCAGCCACCGGTCCGGGGCCGGACGCCCTCCTGTTCCGCCATGCCCTGAGTGTCGCCACCGCCGCGCTGGTCGCAGCGCCCGCCCTCTGGTCCATGAGCCGCGCGCGGAAGGACCACCAGAGCCTGGGTGTTCTGGCCCTGTTCCTGGGGCTCATCTGGTCGGCGGCCCTGCTGGTGGCCGGCCATAGTGGCTATGCCCTGGCCCACCCCGTGGATCGTCCCAACCGCCTGGCGCCCGCTCCGGTCAGGGCCGCGGAGCTGCCTGCCGCCCCGGTGGATGCCGAGGCGCAGGCCCCCCTCCGGGCCCTGGATTATGCGGCGCTGGAAGCCCTCCATGCCGAGCCGGTGAAGTCCCCGGCCCATGGTGACCGCTGGATCCGCGCCTGGGCCAATGCCACCGCGGCCTCGGCCTATCGGGCGGGCCGGGCGCTGCCGCCGGGATCGTTGGTGGTGCTGAGCACCTTCGAGGATCGCTGGGGCCGGCCCGGTACGGAGACAGGACCTCTGTACGCGCTGGAGATGAAGGGGGAGAACCCCGCGCTCACCTTCTACTGGCCCCAGGTCCCCGCGGAACGCCGCCGCGAGACCGATGGCGAAGCCCGGGCCTACTGGCGGAACCAGAACACCCACCTGGAGTCCTGCAAGACCTGCCACACCAGCGGTATGGCCGACCCGGCCTCGCGCAGCCGGTGGCGGGTCCCGCGGCTCCGGCCCAATCCGGCGGATTAAGAGCGCTCCACCAAGGGGAACAACCGCGCTTCCTCCACCTCGATGCGCTGCCGGAGGACTTGGAGCAGGTCCTCGGAGGTCTCGATGAAGGCCTCCGGCGCTAGCCGGATGGTTTCAGCGTTCGTCCAGTGATGGCTGAACTGGCGCAACCGGGTCTTCAGTTCGCCCAGGCCGGCTTCCAGCCCCCGGGCCGCCGCCTGGATGTCGGCATCCATGGCGCCGAGCAGGGCCGGATACAGCACCGCGTTCTCCATGGACAGGTGGGCCTTGACCGAGGCGATGAGCCGCTGGGCACCGGCCAGGCACAGGTCCGGATGGTTGCGTACCAGGGTTGGGGCGAGCCGGGACTCATGCTCCCGCGCGAGGCGGCGCAGTTCCTGGTGGTGATGGTGGTAGGGGGCGAGGCTGGCGTCCACGGGAGATCCTTGTGTACACGGTATCGGTATCGCCCATGGGGGCATGAGTACCAAGGGCAGAGAAAGGGCCGACCCGAAGGCCGGCCCTTTCCGTGTCGTGGGTGTTCCTAGTCGAGGGTGAACTCGCCGCTGTCGATGATGGTGATTTCCGTGGGGAGGAAGCGCACATCGTAGCCCTTCTCCTTCAGCAGGTGGTAGGCCAGCTCCGCGCGGATGCCGGTGGAGCAGTGGCAGAAGATCTTCGCGTCCTTGGGGATCTCCGAAAGGCGGGCCAGGAGCTGGGGCTCCGGGATCGTGAGGGCGCCCTTGATGACGCCGTTCCTGGTTTCGTCGGGATTGCGCACGTCGAGGATCACAGCGCCGCGCTGGGCAGGGGCCAGCTCCGCGATCTTGGTGAACTCGGCCGGGGCGACGGAGCCCGGTCGGGGCTTGGGCACGTAGGTGGCCTTGGTGGCCAGGGTGCCGGTCTCCACGGGAAGGCTGGCCCCCTGCCAGGCCTTGAAGCCACCGGAAAGGACGTTCACGCCCACGTAGCCGGCCTTCACCAGGTCAGTGGCCACGGCCTTCGCGGCCTCGCCGCCGGTCTCATCCACCACCACCACGGGGGGCTTCAGCTTGGCCGCGGGGAGGACCTTGATCAGGTCGGCGATCTTCGCTGGATCCGCCGCCACAGCGCCCTTCACGAAACCCTTGACGGCCACGGAGGCGGGGCGGGCGTCGAGGACCACCAGCGGGGTGTTGGTGTCGAGGAAGGCGATCTTCATGGAAACCGGACTCAGGACGCCGAACTGCTTCCGGGTCCAGGCGGGCATGCCGTCCACGAACACCTTGGCATTGGTGTAGCCCAGCTTCTTGGCCTTGGCCAGGGAGCCGGGGCTCATGTTGCAGGTCTTCCCGCTGCAGTAGAAGATCACCAGCGCGCCCTTGTCCGCCGGCAGCTTGTCGAGGTTCTTGTCGAAGGCCGGGAAGGGCAGGTTCACGGCCGTGGGGATGGCGCCTTCCATGAAGCGGGGCGCGGGGCGGGAATCGAAGAGGAAGTATTTCCCCTTCTCGGGGCCCATGGCCACCAGCTTCTGGACCTCGTCGAGGCCGATGGTCTCGTTCGCCGCCAGCTTGACCGGGGGCTTGACGGCCACGACCACCGCCGTCTTCACGCCGTTCTTTTCGGTGTACTGGATGCGCACCTCATGGCCCTTGGCGATGCCCTTGAGAGCGGCCTCGGCGTTGGCGGCGGGTTCGGCGGTGATGACCTTCACCGTGGCTTTGTCGAAGCGCAGCACTTCCGTGCGCTCGTCCACCTTCAGCTGGAGGGAATCGTTCTTCAGGATCAGGTTGTCGAAGTGGCCGCGAAGGTTGTCGGGCGCCGTGGTGTGGCAGGTGGTGCAGAGCTTCGCAGAGGCGGGTTTGGGCGGCTGCGGATCGACGGCGAATAGCGCCGTGGCGCAGGTTGCCGTGAGCAGGAGGAACGTGCGGGGTTCGAATCTCATGGGGGCTCCTATGGGGCGATGACGATAGGAGTCTATGGTTGATTACCCATAAGTCGAGAAAGATGTGACCGAGGTCTACAGCCACTCTGGTGGCGACTTCAGCCCACATTGGAGGGGATTGAGCACCCTCTGATGACGGAGACTCACTCCGCCTGGGCGAACACTTCGCGGGGCTTGCCGGCGCCCCGGTCGGGGCCCGGCAAGGAGCGAATCACGCGGAGCTGCGAACGGTTTTAGGGTTCATCCGTGAACAGGTTCGGTGTTTCCGCGGCCACCATCAGGTTCTCCTTCTTCGCCTTCTTGAAGGTGTAGGTGCCCATGGACAGATCGGGGAACTCGGGCCGTTTGCGGCCATCCAGCAGCTCGGCCGAGGAAGAGGCCGATGGGCGGCTTCTCGCGGTCCAGCACGCCCTTGAGGTCGCTCACCTGGTTCACCGTCCGATGAGGCTGATGGCCAGGTGCGTGATGTCGATGCCGATGTCAAAAGCCAGGGAAACCGGCGATGAACAGTGATGAACGGTGATAGGAACTGCCTGACCCTGTCTCTGGCTGCTGCAACCTGCGCATGGGTTTCACGGCGAGCAGCCCATGCTGATGCTGCCGATCCAGGCAATCGAAGCATGCGTGCTGGTGATCTTTTCATCACCGCGAATCACCGTTCATCACTGGTAAAAGTTTTTTGCTTTTCTCTGCGCCCTCTGCGTGCTCTGTGTTCCAGTTCTTTAGCCCTGGAAGCAAAGCCACGCCCTCGGGACTACTCCGCCTCGACGAGCACTTCCCGCGGCTTGCCCGCGCCCCGGTCCGGCCCCACGATGCCCTCTTCCTCCATGCGGTCGATGAGCCGGGCCGCGCGGCCGTAGCCGAGGTTGAGTTTGCGCTGGAGCAGGCTGGTGCTCGCCTTCCGTTCGCGTCGCACCACCGCGAGGGCGCGCACGTAGATGTCGTCGCCGCCGCCCAGCTCCGCTTCGTCGAAGAGGGCGGTCTCCTCTTCGGTTTCCATGGCGCTGATGAGGGCCTGGTTGTAGTCGGGCCGGCCCCGCTCGCGCAGCCAGGTGACGAGGCGGAGGGTCTCCTCCTCGCTGAGGAAGGGCGCGTGGATGCGCTTGGGATGGCTGGCGCCGTTGGGGAGGAACAGGGCATCGCCCGCGCCCAGCAGCTGCTCGCCGCCGCCGCAATCCAGGATGGTGCGGCTGTCGATCTTCGTGCGCACGCGGTAGCTGAGGCGGCTGGGCAGGTTGGCCTTGATGACGCCCGTCACCACGTCCACCGATGGACGCTGGGTGGCGAGGATGAGGTGGATGCCCACGGCCCGGGCCTTCTGGGCGATGCGCGCGATGCTGTCCTCGACCTCGCTGCGGGCCACCATCATCAGGTCCGCCAGCTCGTCGATGACCACCAGCACGTGGGGCAGGGGCTCCAGCACCGCGGGCCGGTCGGGCCACCGCGGGTTGGGCGTGCGCTCGGAAATATCGAGGGAGCCGCCTGCATCGGCCACCTTGGCGTTGAAGCCCTTCAGGTCGCGCACGCTGAGCAGGGCCAGGCGGCGGTAGCGGTCCTCCATCTGGGCCACCACCCACTTGAGGACCCGGCCCGCCTCCTTCATGTCCGTCACCACGGGGGCCCAGAGGTGCGGGATGTCTTCATAGACGCCCAGCTCCACCATCTTGGGATCCACGAGGATGAGCTTCACCTCATCAGGCAGGGCGCGCACGAGGCAGGAGCAGATCATGGCGTTGACGCCCACGCTCTTGCCGCTGCCGGTGCTGCCGCCGATGAGCAGGTGGGGCATCTTGTTGAGGTCGGCCACCACGGGGCGCCCCGCGATGTCCTTGCCGAGGGCCAGCTGGAGCAGGCCCGGCGCGTCCCGGAACGCCGGGCTGTCGATGACCTCGCGGAAGGTGATGATCTCCCGCTTGGGGTTGGGCACCTCGATGCCCACCAGGTTCTTGCCGGGGATGCGGTCCATGCGCACGGCCTCGGCCTGCAGGGCCAGGGCCAGGTCCTCTTCCATGCCCAGGATGCGGGACAGCGGGATGCCCGCATCCGGCTGGAATTCGAAGACCGTGACCACGGGGCCCGGCTGCATGCCGGTGACGGAGCCTTTGATCTTGAATTCGGACAGTTTCTGTCCAATCAGGTCCTTGATGGATTCCAGCATGGCCAGGTCGGCCTTGGCGTGCTGGCCCGGGGGATCGAAGAGGCGGCGGGGCGGCAGGCTCTCGCGCGAAGCGGGGCCTGGATCCGGTTCCGGGGGAAGGGCGGGCAGGGGCCGGGAGGGGGTGGGTTCGGTGAGCGGCAGGGGCGGCTGGACACTCTCCCGCCCGAAGCGATCCTTCGCCACCTGGGCCTTGGCCACGGTGGGCTTGGGTTTGGGCGGCGCCGGGGCTTCCGCCAGCAGCTTGGCGCGGAAGGGGGCATCCGCAGTCACTGCCGCCGTGGCCGGAATGGGCTGGGCCTCGATCAGGGTTTGTGCGGCGTCCAGCGTTTGAGCCGCATCGAGGTTGACGGATTGGATGGATGGCAGCAGTTCCTCGGTCCGGATGCTGGGCCGCTTCTTGCGGGCCTCGGCCGTTTCCATCTCCGCTTTCAGAAGGGCCTCGCGTTGCGCCTCCAGGGCCTGCTGGCGCTGGGCCAGGGCCACCAGAGCGGCCCCGTCCGCGGCGTCGAGCTCAGGCTGGTCGGAACGGCCTCCCCGGAGGAAGGGCCGCGTCACCATGCTGAGGAAGCCCTGGATTCCTTTGGCAGGGATGGGCTTCACCCAGGGCCAGGCGGTTTCGCCCAGCCAGCGGTGGAGCACCTTCACCAGAGCCCGCGTCAGGGATGGCGCCAGCACCAGGGCGCAGATGAGCACCACCAGGGCCAGCAGCAGGGGCAGGCCCACGGGCCCGAGAAAGCGGCGCTGCGGGGGCCAGAGGGCGCTGCCCAGCCAGCCGCCCCAGCGAAGCTGCAGGGTGCCGCCACCCTCGAGTCCGGTCCAGATCCGGCTCCCGAAGGCGCCAAGGGCCGTCCATCCAGCCAGGGCCAGGCCCAGCCAGGCCAGGCGGCCGGGCCAGCGGCGCCCTTCATTCGGCCAGGCTTCCCAGAGCAGGTAGGGCGGGGCGATCCAGGCGCCCATGCCCATGAGGGTCTGCAGCAGGCCGGCCACGGCGGCGCCCACGATGCCGCAGAGGTTCTGCACTCCGGCCACGGCGGCGCCCTGGGTGAAAGGATGCGGATCCAGCGGATGGAAACTGGCCAGGGAGAGCAACAGCACCAGGGCCACGAAGCCCAGCACCGCCCTCAGCATCCAACGGCCGATTCCCTGCAACGCGCCTCCACGGTGTCCTGGAACCAGTGTAGCCCAGCGAGACCGGCACCAGCGGGCCCCTAACGGGCTTGGGGCGTGGATCCTGGCGTCTGGAGGAGGGCGAGCCGCTGTTGCGGGTTCCAGGCGGGCTTGCCCAGGTCCCGCAGGTAGGCGCTCACGGTGACGAAAGCCCAGCCCTGGCTCCGGGCGTGGTCCATGAAGGCGCCCAGGCCCCCGGAGGGACGGTCGCCTTCCGCCCGCTCCGAGCCCAGGTGCATGAGCACGATGAGCCCGTCGCCATCCCGGTCCAGACGCTGTTGCAATCGCTGGAGGATGGCGCCACCGCTGCGGTAGAGCCGGCGTTCCTTCGGAGTGGCCCAGTCCAGGGTGTCGGCGCCTTCGCTCCAGCCCACGTGGCGGTAGCCCACTTCCTCCGCCCAGCGGCGGATTTCCGCGGTGTGCTCCCCGTAGGGCGCTCGCCAGAAGGGATCCATGGGCCGGCCCAGGAGCCGCACCAGGGCGGCGTCGGCCTCCAGCAGCTCGTGCTGGACCCGCTCCCTCGTCCACTTGGGATCGCGCCTCATGCCCGGGGCGAAGTGGGGGTGGTTCATGGTGTGGTTGCCCAGCTCGTGGCCCTCGGCGGCCATGCGCTTCACGAGGGCCGGGTAGCGCTGGATGAAGGCGCCCGTGAGGAAGATGGTGGTGCGCACGCCACGGGCTTTCAGCGTGTCCAGCACCTCGGCGGCCACCTCCGACGTGGAGCCGCCATCGAAGCTGAGCAGCAGGCGCTTGTGTCCACCGGGGCCGCGGGTGAGGTTGAGGGCTTCACCCATGCCTGGCCAAGCGCCGGTTGGGGGGGCCGCGATGGGACTTGGCAGAATCTCGGGATGCAAAGCCATGACCGAAACGGGCGGCCTTCCGGGCCCCGGTGTGAATTCTGGCGCGGCCGTGGGTGCGGGCGGAAGGACTGCCGCCTGGCGCTGGGTCAGGGGCGTCAGCGGGGTGTTCCGTGGGTGGGTCCCGGTCTTGGTGCGGGGCGGCTCGGGCTGGGGTGGGAGCGGCTCGGGCCGCGTGGGCGCAGGCCGGGCGGCCTTGGGCATGGCCTTGGGAATGGGCGCGGGTGCAGGCGCAGGTTCGGGCGTGGCCTTGGGCGCGGGTGCAGCCTTGGGTTTGGAGGCAGGCTTGGGTTTGGGCGCGGGGGCGGTTGACGCGTGGGAGAGGCTGAACTCGAAACGGGCCAGGACCTGGCCTGCGGCGGTCCGCAGCACGGCGGTCTCACCTTCGGGTGGGCGGAAGAATTCCCAGCGCACGGGGCCGGGTTCGGCGAAGCGCGTCTCCCGGATGGAGCGGCCCTCCAGCACCAGCTCCGTGGGCTCGGCCACCTCGCCTTCCACCACGGCCAGTCCCCCCAGGGGATGCCAGGTCCAGGGGGCCGCCACGGAAAGCTTCGCCCCGGGCGGGGGCGCCGGTGGGTTCTGCTGGGCCTCCCGTCCGCAGGCCAGGAGGCCCAGCAGCACCGCGGTCGCGGCAAGCCGGCTCATGAGGCTGCCTCGGAGCGGCAGAGGGCCCAATAGTTGGCCTTTTCGCGGATGCGCACCCAGCAGGGCTCGAGGGCTGCGTTCCTGAGGTATAGAAAGGCCTGCTCCGCGAGCAGCTCGGCAGTGGGATTGCGCCCGGCCAGGCCGGGCAGGTCGTTCAGCAGCCGGTAGTCGATGCCTGCCACCCAGGCATCCAGGACCTTCGCGAAGGCCGCTTCCCCGGCTTCGGAGGCCAGTTCCACAGCCGCCTCCACCTCCCAGTTGTGCCCATGGCGATCCTCCTGGAACCCCGGGAGGTCATGGAAATGATCGGCCACGAAGGACCGGCGGAGCGACAGGGTGGAAGCCATGGGGAAGTATAGCTTTCAGCGGCCGGCTGTCAGCTTTCAGCTATCGGGTTCCAACCACCCGCGGCGAGCTCGGCCCGGAGGGCGTCCAGGTAGGCGGTCATGGCGCCCTGGCGGGCCTGGGCGCGGTGGCGGCCCGCGGCGGTGGTCATGCCGGCGGCGAGCTTGAGGAGTTTCCGCTCGAAGTGATCGAGGCTCCAGGCCTTGTCATCGAGGTCCCGGCCTTCGCCCCAGGGATCCTCCGGGTGCCACAGGCCCGCGCCGAAGCTGGCTCCCGTGGCGAAGACCCGGGCGATGCCGATGGCGCCCAGGGCCTCCAGGCGGTCCGCGTCCTGCACCACGGCGGCCTCCAGGCTGGCGGGCGCCTGGCCCCCGCTCCAGCTGTGGGTGGCCACGGCGGCGGCGATGGCCTCGGCCCTGGACTCCAGCCCTTTGGTTTCCCGGCACCACTGGGGCACCAGGTCCGCCGCCATGCGGGCCGTGAGCGAGGACTCGGGGTGGTTCTTGGGGCGGTAGACCAGGTCGTGGAGCAGGGCCGCGGCGATGCAGGTTTCCGGATCGGCGCCCTCTTCAGCGGCCAGGTCGCCGGCCAGCCGCGCCACCCGCAGGATGTGGCCCAGGTCGTGGGCGGCGTCCCGGGCGAAGGGCTCGGAAGCGAGGTGGACGCGGAGCCGCGCCAGCAAGGGCTCATACCAGGGGAAGGGGAAGTCAGGTGCCATGAATCCAGGCTAGTGCAGGTGGGGCCGGCTGGAGGGTCCGGTTGGTTGTGCCAGGAATCACATATTTAGATATTGAGACTCTATCGCATTGATTTAAACTGGATCCCTGAGGTTGGGCATGTTCCTTTGCGTCTGCAACGCCATCACCGATGACCAGGTCCAGTGGGCCGTGCGGGAGCGTGGTGCGGATTCGGTGGAGGCGGTCTTCGAGGCCCTGGCCGCGAAGCCGGACTGCGGCCGCTGCCTGGGGGCCATGGCGGAGGCGGTTCTCGCCATCCGGGCGGGGGAGCCCGTGCGGGTGAACTCCGATCCTCTGGCCACGCCCTGGGGCTGCCGAGGCCGCTGCCGGCCGGCCTGGGGTGGCGCGGCCGAGATCGCCAAGGCCAGTTGAAAGAAGTTGTGAAGAACCGGCAAAGATCGCTAAGGTGAGTGCCTTTCCCGGGGAGGCCCCATGCAAGGCGACGCGACCCTCATCCAGCACCTGAACCGGCTGCTCCGCAACGAACTCACAGCCATCAACCAGTATTTCCTCCATGCACGCATGTGCCGGAACTGGGGCCTGAAGGAGATGGGAGAGCACGAGTACAAGGAATCCATCGACGAGATGAAGCACGCGGATCGCCTGGTGGAGCGGATCCTCTTCCTGGAGGGGCTGCCCAGCATGCAGGACCTGAACAAGCTCCGCATCGGGCAGAATCCCAAGGAAGTGCTGGAGGCCGATCTGGCGCTGGAGATGGACGCCATGAAGGATCTGCGCGACGCCATCGCCTACGCTGAGGGCATCCGGGATTATGTGAGCCGCGACCTCTGCCAGGAGATCCTCGAAAGCGAAGAGGGACATGTGGATTGGCTGGAGACCCAGCTGGACCTCATCGGGCAGATGGGCCTCCAGAACTTCATCCAGCGGGCCGCAGGCGGGTTTGCCTGAGGCCATCCCGGCGCAGGGTTTCCAGCGGAGTGGCCGGTGGCGCCGGTTGAATCCGGGCAGGGATCGTGACGTGATGCCTTAAGATGGGCCTTCCTGGAGGACCCATGCGGAGCATGACCACGCTGCTGATGAGCCTGTTGCTGGCGGTGGCTGCATGGGCCCAGAAAGCCGATCCCTCCTTCGATGCGATCAAGAGCGTGAGCCTCGCCTTTCAGAAGGGGACTGTGGTGCTGGTGGTGCCTCCCGGCGCCCACCTGAAGGCCTCCTTCATGGAAGTGGTGAAAAAAGATGGGCCCGGCAGTGTGAAGGTGGGGCCCTTGCCTGCCACGGACGCCAAGGATGAGATCGGCGATGGCATCTGGCATGGCACCGTGCGCATCCCCCTGCGGGGCGACGGGCTCGCCGGCACCGTGAAGCTGGAGGTCACCTACCAGTCCTGCACCGAAGGCGAGGGCGGCGTCTGCTTCCCGCCCACCACGCGGACGCTGGAAGTGAAGGCGGGGGAGATTCCGGTTGCCACTTCCGCGGCCGTTGCGGCGGAGAAACCTGCGGTTTCTCCGGTGGGAAAAACGGCAGAGCCTGCAGCTCTTGTAGCTTCATCTCTTCCCCCGGCGCAGGCCGCCACGCCGGCCCCCGCGCCGGAACCTTCGGGCTTGGTGTGGTCCCTGCTCGTGGTCTTCCTGTTCGGGATGGGTGCTTCCTTCACGCCGTGCGTCTATCCGATGATCCCCATCACCATGGCCATTGTGGGGGCCAAGGGCAGCGGCAAGGCCAGGGGGTTCGCGTTGTCTATGGCCCTGGTACTCGGTATGGCAGTTACTTACACCGCCCTTGGCGTGCTGGCGGCCCGAGCTGGTTCAGAAGCTGGGGCCTGGGCTCAGCAACCGGCCTTCCTGATCCCTGTGTCCATCCTTTTCGCGGCCTTTGCCCTGTCCCTCTTCGGGGCCTTCGAGATCGCCCTGCCTTCGGGGCTGGCCATGAAGCTCCAGGGCGATGGTTCCCGCAAGGGCCTCAGCGGGGCCTTCTTCATGGGCATGGTGCTCGGCCCCCTCTCGGCACCCTGCGTGGGTCCCATCATCGGGTCCGTGCTGGTGGATATCGCCCAGAAGGGCGAAGTGTTCCTCGGGGGGCTCAAGCTCTTTGTCTTCGCCCTGGGCATGGGCGTGCTGTTCATGGCCGTGGGCACCTTCTCCGCTGCACTGCCCAAGAGCGGCGAGTGGCTCACGCGGTTCAAGCAGGGCATGGGCCTGGTGGTGCTGGGCTTCGCGGCCTGGAACGTGCGGCTCGTGGTGCCCGACTGGGCGAACTTCGCCATGTGGACGGTGGTGATGCTGGCGGGTGCGGCGGTCTTCGGGGTCTTCGAGGCGGCTGAGGGTTTGGTGGGCCAGCTCCGCAAGGGCGTTGCGCTGCTGCTGCTGGTGCTGGCCCTGCTGCTGGGCGTGCGCACTGTGGAGACCTACCTGAAGGTGGACCTGCTGCCCAAGGGCGGTGCGGCCCCTGCGACGGACCAGCACACCGGCTGGATGGAACAGGATCTCGAAGGCGCCCTCGTCAAGGCCAAGGTCGAGCACAAGCTCGTGCTGGTGGACATCTACGCCGACTGGTGCGCCCAGTGCAAGGAGCTGGACGAGAAGACCTGGCCCGATGCCGCGCTGAAACAGTGGATCGCCCAGAATGCGGTGCCCATCCGCATCGACACCTACGCCAAGCGGAAGGATCTGGCCCAGAAGCTCAAGATCGCCGGTTATCCCAGCGTGATTCTCTTGGACGCGGAGGGCCGCGAGCTGCGCCGCTACATGGGCTTCCAGAAACCCGAAGCCATGAAGGCCTGGCTGGAAGGCAAATAAGAAGGGCCCGCGAAGGCGGGCCCCATCTGAATCCGCACAGCGGATTCTGTCGAACGCTCATTTACCGAGGAATTTCTCCAACGTCGTCTCCAGGTTCGCGCCGCGCAGCTCACTCCCGCTGGCCACGATCTTCCCATCGGGTCCGATGAGCAGGGGCTTGGGGATGCCCTTCACGCCGTAGGCATCGCTGATGGGGTTCTGGAATCCGCCCTCGATGTAGGCGTGCTTCCAGGGCATGGGTGTGGCGGCCTGCCGGCGGTAGGGGGCGATGTGCTCGATCCTGCGGTCGAAGGAGAGGGACAGGATCTCGAAGGGCTTGCCTTTGAACTTGGCCCAGGCGGCGTGCATGGAGGGCATCTCGGCCCGGCAGGGCGGGCACCAGGTGGCCCAGAAGTCGAGGAGCACGTACTTGCCCTTGAAGCTGTCCAACGCGTAGATGGTCGCCGGATCGCCAAGGGCTTTCAGGCTGAAGGCGGGGGCGGGGCGGCCGACTCCGGTTTTCAGTTCGCCCTCGAGGATTCCCTGGGCCTGCAGGGCCTGGCGGCTGCCGGCGAACTCCTTCTGGAGGGTCTCGAAAGCGGGCTTCCAGGCGGCCTCGTCCTTGGCGTCCAGGCTCTCCCAGAAATGGTCGAAGAGCAGGGTGCGACGCAGGGCCGGGTCCGCATGCTTCGTGCGGGCCACGGCCACGTAGGCCTCCCAGCCCTTGGGATCGTCCTCGGCGCGGGCCGTGAGCAGGCCGGGATCCAGGCTCCAGGCGGCGGCGGTGGGGGGCACCTCCTTCTGGATCTGGGCCAGAAGGGCGGGAGCAGGCGCGGCCTTGGCCAGCTGCAGGTGGAACAGCTTGCTGACCAGCAGAGCCTGCCGCACGTCGGGACGCTTTTCGAGGGCCAGGCGGGCATCGAGATCTGCCAGTTCCTTCGTGCAGTCGCCCCTGAAGTCCTTGGTGTTGCCCCCGGCCTTCATGAAGGCGGCGCGGGCCTCCATGACGGATTTAACCTTCGCCCTGGCGGCGTCGAGCACGGCCTGGGCCTCGTTCACCGGCGCCGGTGCCTGCCACGCTGGCAGGGCCGTCATCAGGTAGATCAGGGGCAGGGACATGGCTCCTCCGGCGGGTGGTTCGACCTCGCCGGACAGGATACCTCGATTCTTGATGCTATGGCTGGCCGGGCTTGGCCGGTTCAGGCGCTGGCGCCGGGACAGGAGGCGGAGGCAGGGGGCGCTCCCGGAGGGCCCGCATGAGGGCCTGGCCCACGAATCCGTCCTGGTAGCCGATGTGGAGTTCGGCGAGCTTCCCCTCCCGGTCCACCACGAAGAGGACGGGCAGGGAATAGACCATGTCCATGAAGTTCGAGGGGCCCTCCTTGCCGAGCCCCGGGGTGTAGACGGGCATCTTGCTGGTCTCGAAGAACTGCCGGTTCTTGTTCCGGAACTTGTTGATGGCCCGCCAGCCGCCCTCGATGCCGCCGCCGTCCTGCTGGTTCTCATCGAAGTTGACCGCCAGGATCTCGAAGCCGAACTGGCCCCGCTTGGAGTAAAGGCTGGAGAACTCCATGAGCATCTTGGCGGAGGGGTCGCAGTTCTTGCTCCAGAGCCCCACCAGCACCACCTTGCCCTTCAGGCTGGCCAGCGAGGTTCCCTTGACCTTCTCGTCATAGGCCGCGAAGGAGGAGACGTCCTTGCGCTGCCCTGGGGGGAAGAACTGATTCCCCTTCTGGGTGTAGAGCATGGCGGAGGCGTCCGCGCTGTTGGCGCCGTACTGGCTCTTGTTGTTCAGCTCCGTCTTCTCCTGCATGACCCTTGGACAGGTCGCGGCATCCGGGCTGTTGGCGTTGGTGAAGACGCCCTGGGCCCCCAGGGCGAGGCCGGAGGCCACCAGAATCAAACTGCTCAGCAGGGGACGGGGCATGGGGCACCTCTCTCGGCGGGGATTGCCCATCACCCTAACGGAAGCTCCACACCAGGTCGAGTCCGGCCTCTGTGCGGCTGAGATACCAGGTGAGGGCCTGGCCATCCACGAGGTGCACGGCGGCATCCGGGAAGCGCTTCTGCAGCTCGGCCTGGTGCCTCCGGTTGAAGCGGTAGGGTTCCGTGGGGAGCAGGATCACCGCGGGGGACAGGGCCTCCAGATCCGCATCCGACAGCACGGGATAGCGGTCAGGCCCCATGGGCGTGAGGCCGCCCTGGCGGAGCAGATCGCCCAGGTAGGTGTCGGGCCCGGCGCTCATCCAGGGGTCCCGCCAGATGAGGGTGAGGGCTCCGGGGCCTTTGCGGCGACGGCCCTTGAGGGAAGCCTCCAGGGCCGCGGCCCGGGCCTCGGCCATCTCAGGCACACCCAGCGTGCCTCCCAGGGTGCGCAGGGCCGCTACGCAGTCCTTTACCGTGCGGATCTCCAGGGCCAGCCAGGGGATGCCCAGGGACGTGAGGGCGTCAGCGACCTCTTTCGGATTTTCGTCCCGCTCAAGGATCACAAGATCCGGCGCCAGGTCGCGGATGCGGCCCAGGTCCGGATCCTTGGTGCCACCCACGGCGGGCACCGTGTTGCGGATCCAGCGCGGCTCGATGCAGTAGCGTGTGCGCCCCGCCAGTCGGGCCGCCAGCCCCCACTGCACCAGCAGCTCCGTCACGGAAGGCACCAGGCTGACGATGCGTTGGGGGCCTTTGGCGGTGGGAACCTGCACACCGGGTGCCGCGGCCTGAGGACTGAGGACTGAAGACAGAGCACTGGAGGCTGGCGGAGCTAGCCGGATTCCCAGGTGCGGGTCCTTCATCTGCCCGAGCCCCGTGGGGCAGAGGTCCAGCAGGGGGCAGGCGGCGCAGTCCGGGCGGCGGGCGTCGCAGACGCGGCGGCCATGGAAGATGAGGTGGTGGTGCAGCTCGATCCAGTCCTCGCGGGGGAAGAGGCGGCAGAGATCGGCTTCCACCTTTTCGGGTGTGGTGGCCTTGGACAGACCCAGCCGTCGCGCCACGCGGAAGATGTGGGTGTCCACGGCCAACGCGGGCACGCCGAAGGCATTGGCCAGTACGACATTGGCGGTCTTCTGCCCCACGCCGGGCAGGGCGCCCAGTTCAGCCGGATCCGAGGGCACCAGGCCGCCGTGCCGCGCCATCAGGGCCTGGCCCAGGCCGATGAGGTTCTTGGCCTTGTTGCGGAAGAAGCCCGTGGATTTGATGAGGGCCTCAACGTCCTCCTGGCGGGCCTCCGCCAGGCTGGCGGCATCCGGGAAACGGGCGAAGAGGGCCGGTGTGGTGAGGTTCACCCGCGCGTCTGTGCACTGGGCGCTGAGGATGGTGGCCACCACCAGCTGGAAAGGATCCTGGTGATCGAGGGCGCAGCGGGCGTCGGGATAGGCGGCTCGGAGCCGTGCCTGGAGCTCGCGGGGCTGGGGTTTGGACGGGCGCATGGGACCAGGATAGAGCGTCGCCCTCCGGAAGACGCGCCGGACGGATAAACTGAAGGGTGAGGTGCCGCATGCCCACCATGCTCACGGGAAAGCTCGACTGCCAGGAAACCGCCCGGCACTACCTGGACCTGGTGCGCTCGAACGTGAAGAAGCTGGGGTTCTCTCCGGGCCTCGGCGTCATCCTGGGCAGCGACGATCCCGGCAGCGTCACCTATCAGCGCTGGCTCATGAAGGACTGCGAGGACCTGGGCATCAACGCGGCGGACCTGCGGGTGGCCAACGGCATGCAGATGGTCAAGCTCATCGCCCGGCTCAACCAGGATGAGAAGACCCATGGCGTCTTCATCTTCTATCCCCTGCGCTATCCCGAGATCAAGGACGACGAGGTGATGGACCTGGTGGACCCCGGCAAGGACATCGAGGGCCTGCATGCCATCAACATCGGCTTCCTCACCAAGTACCGGAAGCGCCTGGACGACGGGTCCCAGCATCGGTGCATGACGCCCTGCACGGCCCGGGCCATCGTGAAGACCCTCAAGCGCGGCTTCGGGGACGGCTGGATGGCGGGCAAGACGGTGCTCGTGATCAACGACAGCCTGCGCATCGGCCGGCCCCTCACGGCCATGGTGGCCAACCTGAGGGGCACCCCCATCCTCTGCCACGCCTCCACCAACCAGGGACACCTGGAAGGCTTCATCCGCATGGCCGACGTCATCGTCAGCGCCGTGCCCGCGCCCGGCTACAGCATCAACACGGACTGGATCAAGGACGGCGCCCTCTGCTTCGACCTCAGCGGCGACGGCAACTTCGACTACGAGGCCCTGGACCGCCGCGGCATCCCCTACACGGACACCACCAAGAACAGCGTGGGCAAGGTGACGCGGGCCATGGCGCTGTTGAACCTGACCTACGCGGCGGGCGTGGAGTAAGGTTCGAACCGATCCCTTATACTGGACGATGACCCCCGAGGACATCATGCGTTCGATGCTCACCGTCCTGTGCTGCCTGTACCTGTTTTCGACGGCTGCGGCCCAGGCGGTTTCCGCCACGGGAGGCATTCAGGTGGAGCCCTCGGGCGGGCCGGTGGCATCGGTTCCGGTGCCATTCGAGTTCTCGCGCCTCGCCGTCCGGCATCGCCCCCAGGCGCCGGCCTACCCGCCCCTGGCCCGCATCACGAACCTGCAGGGAACGGTCCTGTTGAGGCTCACGATTGGTGCCAACGGGAGCGTGGAGCAGGCCCAGGCCCTCGAAGGGCCGGCGTTGCTCCGTTGGGCAGCGGAGGACTTCCTCCGGTCCTGGACCTTCCAGCCCGTCGTCATCGACGGGCAATCCTCGAGGGTGCAGTGCGACCTGCAGGTGCCCTTCCGCCTGACGGATGTGCCGAGCCCCGGCCCCGGGGTCCCACCATCGAAGGTGGTGATCCAGCTCGTGCAGGACTCCCCGGAAGGCGCGATGGCTTTAGATCCTAGCCAAGTGCAGTCCGAAATCCGGACCTGGCTCGACCGGAGCGGCCTGAGGCAGGTCGAGGCCGCCGAAGCGGATCCCCGGGACACATTCCACTTGAAGCTTGAGATCCAGACCCTCCGGGCGGGAGCGGATCTCTACCTATGCCAGACCCGCGAGCGATGTTCGCTCTGGGCCGACCGCGACCTTGCGGGGAACGAACCCGGAAGGCCCTGGCGCATCGGATTCTTTGGTCACGTCATAGGCCGGAAGGGTGAGGGGGGGTCCCAGGAGCTTCTCCGGTCCACGGTCCGGCGCACCCTCAACGACCTCCTGGTACCCCCATCCCGGCCCTCCCAGCCGAAGACAACTCCCGGGGTGGCGGCCGCCAGCGCTGGC
>DASXVC010000096.1:0-1687 GCA_036504495.1 Geothrix sp. | reverse complement strand
CCTGCTCACCAACTTCCACCTGCCCGAGAGCACCCTCTTCGTGCTGGTATCGGCCCTGCTGGGCCTCGACATGGCCCAGGCGGCCTACGCCGAGGCCGTGAAGGAGCGGTACCGGTTCTTCAGCTACGGGGATGCGATGCTCATCCTGAACGCACGTCCCGGGATCAGAACCCCGTCCAGCGGGTGATCACGGGGCGGTGATCCGTGGTGGTCTGGACGTAGCTCCCCACGTACTGGTCAGCCCGGAAGGCCTCCGCGGAGCCCGCCTGGTAGCGGGCCGCCCAGGCGGCGGAGACAACCTGGTGGTCGATGGGGTCGGAAAACCCGTAGGCCGGAAGGAAGGTGGCCGTCCCCGCGTCGGACAGCGCGCGGGTGGGCATGAAGTAGCGGGCGGAATCGGCGGCGAAGGCCTGGTAGGGCGAGGGCTGGCCGGCGGCGATGGACGTGTCCAGGTCGTCGTTGAAGTCCCCCAGCACCACCACCAGATCCTGGGGCCGAACGGTGTCCAGGTAGGCCTTGAGGGCCGCGGCCGCGCTGGTCCGCCGCTGCCAGCTGGCGGCATCGGCGCCGGCCTTGGCGTGGAGGACGATGACGAAGAGCGTCCCTGACGATCCGTTCAAGGTCATGTGGAACCGCGCTTCCAGGGGCGGGCGCCCCGCGAAGTCGTGGGCGTGATCCACCAGGATGAGCTGGGCGGCCTCCAGCGTGGCCAGGGAGGTCTTGTACACCAGGGCCACTTTCTGCTCGGCGGGGCCATAGTAGGCGGCTCCCTGGCCCACCCTGGGATCGCTGGCCAGGAGCCCCGCATAGCCCGGAAGGCCCGCCAGGAGGGTCTGGAAGGCGGCCCCATCCACCACCTCCTCCAGGCCCCAGAGGTCGCAGTCCAAACCCGCGAGGACCGCCCGGACATTCCGCACCTGCAGACCATCGTCCGCGGGCCCGTGGAGCGGATCGCCGAACCAGTCCAGGTTCCAGGTGGCCAGATCGAGGGTGGCGGACCCGCCCCGGGCCGGCACGGACACCGAAACCGACGGCGGCGGGACCGTTGTGCCGCTCCCGCCGCAGGCCAGGAGGCCCGCAATGAGGCCGAGCGCCGCCAGCCTGGCCAGCGGGTCGGGGCCGCCCCTCAGGCGGTCCTCACAAGTAGTCCACAAACTGGTGGATCACCGGGATGCGATGTTTCTTGCCCTTGGTGGCCTGGAGGATGCTCGTCACCGACATGCCCAGGCACCAGAGCAGCCACAGGGGCAGGAAGAAGCGCACGGAGATGGCCCCGAAGATGGGGAACAGCCCCAGGATGATCATGGCCAGGGTCACGGCGCATTCCGCGAAGGCCAGGATGACGCCCTGGCGGGCATGCCAGAGCAGCGCCGAATCCTCGCGGTTCCGCATGTAGGGCAGGAAGGCCCAGGGCCCCGCGTAGCACAGGATCAGGTCTCGCAGGCGCTCCCCCACGTAAAGGGGAGTCGGGGCATCCAGGGGCACGGCAACCTCCGGAACGAGGATAGCGCAAGAGGGGAGGCTACCGGCCCCGCAGGACCACCAGCAGGGCCATGAGCAGCACCACCACGGCGTAGCTCTGCTTCAGCTTCGCGCCCTGGATGCGGGTGGCCACGCGGGCGCCCCCCAGGGCCCCGGCGGCGAACCCCACGGCCACGCCCGCGATGACCGCCCAGGGGAGGCCCCC
>DASXVC010000095.1:0-1812 GCA_036504495.1 Geothrix sp. | reverse complement strand
CCTGCTCACCAACTTCCACCTGCCCGAGAGCACCCTCTTCGTGCTGGTATCGGCCCTGCTGGGCCTCGACATGGCCCAGGCGGCCTACGCCGAGGCCGTGAAGGAGCGGTACCGGTTCTTCAGCTACGGGGATGCGATGCTGATCTTGAATGCCAAACCCAGCGCCCCTTGATTCGCTCCCTGTGGGGCCCCGCTCCGCAGGCGACATTCAGTCGCCTGCTCCACGACCCACATGGTCGCGACTTCAGCTACGGGGATGCGATGCTCATCCTGAACGCACGTCCCGGGATCAGAACCCCGTCCAGCGGGTGAGCACGGGGCGGTGGTTCGTGGTGGTCTGGGTGTAGCTCCCCAGGTACTGATCGGCCCGGAAGGCCTCGGTGGAACCCGCCAAGTAGCGGACCGCCCAGGCGGCCGACACCACTTGGTGGTCGATGGGATCCGAGAACCCGGACGCCGGGAGGTAGGTGGCCTGTCCCGCGTCGGAAAGGGTCCTGGTGGGCGCGAAGTACCGGGCAGAGTCGGCGATGAAGGCCTGGTAGGGCGAGGGCTGGCCGGCGGCGATGGATACGTCCAGGTCGTCGTTGAAGTCTCCCAGCACCGCCACCAGGTCTTGAGCCCGCACGGTGTCCAGGTAGGCCTTGAGGGCTGCGGCCGCGCTGGCCCGCCGCTGCCAGCTGGCGGCATCGGCGCCAGCCTTGGCATGGAGGACGATGACGAAGAGCGTCCTGGACGATCCGTTTAGGGTCATGTGGAATCGCGCCTCCAAGGGCGGGCGCCCCGCGAAGTCGTAGGCGTGATCCACCAGGATGAGCTGGGCGGCCTCCAGGGTGGCCAGGGAGGTCTTGTACACCAGGGCCACTTTCTGCTCGGCGGGGCCATAGTAGGCGGCTCCCTGGCCCACCCTGGGATCGCTGGCCAGGAGCCCCGCGTAGCCCGGAAGGCCCGCCAGAAGGGCATGGAAGGCGGCCCCATCCACCACCTCCTCCAGACCCCAGAGGTCGCAGTCCAACCCCGCGAGGACCGTCCGGACATTCTGCACTTGCAGACCATCGTCTGCGGGCCCGTGCAGTGGATCACCGAACCAGTCCAGGTTCCAGGTGGCCAGATCGAGGGTGGCGGACCCGCCCCGGGCCGGCACGGACACCGAAACCGACGGCGGCGGGACCGTTGTGCCGCTCCCGCCGCAGGCCAGGAGGCCCGCAACGAGGCCGAGCGCCGCCAGCCTGGCCAGCGGGCCGGGGCCGCCCCTCAGGCGGTCCTCACAGGTAGTCCACAAACTGGTGGATCACCGGGATGCGATGTTTCTTGCCCTTGGTGGCCTGGAGGATGCTCGTCACCGACATGCCCAGGCACCAGAGCAGCCACAGGGGCAGGAAGAAACGCACGGAGATGGCCCCGAAGATGGGGAACAGCCCCAGGATGATCATGGCCAGGGTCACGGCGCATTCCGCAAAGGCCAGGATGACGCCCTGGCGGGCATGCCAGAGCAGCTCCGAATCCTCGCGGTTCCGCATGTAGGGCAGGAAGGCCCAGGGCCCCGCGTAGCACAGGATCAGGTCTCGCAGGCGCTCCCCCACGTAGAGGGGGGTCGGGGCATCCAGGGGCACGGCAACCTCCGGAACGAGGATAGCGCAAGAGGGGAGGCTACCGGCCCCGCAGGACCACCAACAGGGCCATGAGCAGCACCACCACGGCGTAGCTCTGCTTCAGCTTCGCGCCCTGGATGCGGGTGGCCACGCGGGCGCCCCCCAGGGCCCCGGCGGCGAACCCCACGGCCACGCCCGCGATGACCGCCCAGGGGAGGCCCCC
>DASXVC010000094.1:0-6676 GCA_036504495.1 Geothrix sp. | reverse complement strand
TAGCGTTTTAACTTGATTTTGTTGGTTTGATTATAAAGACCATCAAAATTATATAATTCTTTTTCTAGCGCGGGGACAAATTCAGAGTATATTTGTGTATATTTTTTCAAAATGATGTCTTGGGTGGCCCACAGATCTTCTCTGATTGTAGAGAAAGTTCTCGGTATAGGGCGGTTACCATGTCCTTCCTTTGCTACATCTAATGAATTATTTAAATTTTGATTGGCTCTGATATTCTGTTCATCAAGTAGTTGATCTGTTTCTTTTTTTAATTCTTTAAATTTTGTAACAAAATTAATTTTGGACTCATTATAAGAAATAAATTGAAGCTTATCATTGTATTCAGAATTATCTAAAGCAGCTGCAGATTCATATTCTAATGAGCGTTGACAGACATCTATCTCGGACTTTAGAAAAAATTTTACTGATGAATACTTTTTCGGGACTTTCCCTATCGGGGATGCTCGAATTTGTCTTGAGTCTACTGGGGGAGGAAGAATACTTTTATATACATCCATTAATTTTGTAGTTTCTGAAAACCTTATATCTCCTGCCAATACTGGCTGGTATGTTGCCAATTGGACTAATTGAAGTATTCCTAATGTAATTGAAAACTTCGCAAGTTGATGTCTTTTGAGTAATTTGATCATTGAAGATTCCTGGTGAAGTAGGATTGAGGGCGGCCTAACTTTGAATCAGACGAGCGGCTGTGGGAGCCAGGGACCCCCAAGTTTTAGATGAAGCGTTGGATGGGAAAGACCACCCGAGCTTAGGCACGCTTCGCCTTGGGGCAAAGCTAAAAAGGAACCTGGGCCTGCGCGAGCGGTGAAACTCTCGGACCCGTCTCCGGCCTCACTGCCATTCGAGGATCATGGCCTTGCCCGGACCTGCGCCTTTTATGGACAAGGCACCAGGAAAAGCAAAGCCACTCGCTTCGCGTTTCCTGGTGCCTTGTTGCCCTGATGTCTTGGTGCTGTTCCCTATATCCAGGCCGCCAGTTCCTTCTCCAGGTTCTCGGTGTATTCCTTGGGTGCCTTGCCCTTGGACAGTTCGATGGCCTTCTGGAGGTGGAGCCGGGCTTCGGGCATCCGCTTGGCGTCCTTGTAGATCCGGGCGGCGGTCTCGTGGTTCCAGAAGCTCTCGCCGGCCTTGAGGCTCTTCTCGATCCAAGCCAGGGCCTTCTGGGGTTCGATGGCCTGGTCCTGGCAGTACTTGGCGGCCTGGTACCAGGGCACCCAGTCGGTTTCGGGGGCCTTCTTGAGGGTGTCCTCCAGGTGGGCCCAGTAGATGGCCTTGGTGTCGAAGGCCACGGGGAAGCTCACGCGCAGCTTCTCCCAGCCCAGCTCGACGGTGGCGTTCCCCGCACCGGTGGGGATCACGTGGTAGTCCAGGTACTCGAGGAAGGGCGCGGCCTGGGGCGTGGCCTCCCAGCGCAGCACGTCCTCTTCCGCCTTGTACTCGTAGGCGCCCCACTGCTTGGCCTTCTTGTTGAGGATGAGGGTCCAGGTCTTCTCATTGGGGATGACGAAGAAGCCGTAGGTGCCCGCCGCCAGGTCCTTCCCGGCTACCTTGGCGGCATGGCTGAAGGTGATGGTGGTGGCGTTGTTGGCGCCGGCCCGCCACACCTGGCCGAAGGGCACCAGCTCTCCCCAGATCTTGCGGCCCTTCACGGCGGGCCGGGCGAAGGCGAGGTCGATCTTGCTGATACCGATCTCCTGGGAGACCGTGCAGACCGGGCTCACGCGCAGGGGCGTCATGCGCACGGGGGCGGGCTTGTCCTCCGCGCGCAGGGGGGCTGCGAGGGGCAGAGCGATCAGCAGGGTGGGGAGGAGCAACCTACGCATGGGAATCTCCTGAGGCGGGGCTGTCGAGGGTAGCACTCCGCCGGGGGGGAAGGATGAAACGGCCGGGATTCCGGGCGAAGGCCTTGAGGATCTCCAGCCAGAGGCGGCGGCTGGCGCGGCCGCTGAGATCCCGGGCGCGCAGGGCCGTCCAGAGGGCGAGGGCGAAGGAGACGGTGAAGTTCATCACGCCGATGAGCCCGATGCCCGACAGGCCCCAGAGCACCTCCTTCCAGGCCAGGGCACCCTCGAACCAGAGGGCGGCGGAACCCAGGGCCAGCGAGGCCGCCTGGAGGGTGACATGGCGGACCTCCATGGGGATGCCCGCGAAGGCGAAGGCCATGGGCACGAAGACCAGCAGGCCGCCCAGGGCCGTGTAGCCCGCGAAACCCGCCAGCTGGCGGTGGACGAACCGGCCCAGGGCCAGCGCCCCGCCCGGCCCGAACCAGGACCGCAGCCGGTGGTTCTGGGCCAGGGCCTCGGGCAGGCAGCGGTAGGCGCTCCAGTTGGCGGTCCAGCCCGCGGCCAGGCTGGACAGCCACAGCAGCACACCGGTGATGGCCGCGTAGATGAGGGTTCCGCCGTGGAAGGGGTGGGTGCCCTGGAGGGCATGCAGGGCCGCATCGTGGCCCAGGGGGCCGTGCCCCGTGAGCTGGACCCAGGCGGCGACGATGCCGATGGCCACGGGCATGGTGGCCAGCACGTTGCCCAGGGTGGCGATGACCTGGGTGCGGGTGATGGCGGCCACCAGCTCGATCTCCCGGGCCTGGCCGTCATTCTCCCCCAGGGCCCGGGCCAGGGCCGAGGCGGTCATGGCGGGCTGCTTGGAGGCCAGGCTGAAGCCCAGCAGCTGCATGGCGCAGAAGCTGACGGCGTAGTTGGAGGCCAGCGAGGCGCCCAGCAGCAGGGGGGCCAGGGGCAGGGCGGCGAGGCCGACCTTGAACAGGGCCGTGCCCGCCGTGAGGAGGCCGCCACCCGCGGCCGACCGGAACATGGCCCACCATTCGCTGCGGTCCCGGGCGATGTAGTGTTCGCCGGTTTCGCCGGTGTACTCCACCACCTTGCGAGCCAGACGCTTGACCGTGCTGCGCAGCAGGGCCAGCAGCCCATGCTGGGCGGCGCTGCCACGCACCAGCTCGGCGGCCAGCGCGGTGCCGTCCCCGCGACCCGCCGCGAAGTCCAGCAGCTGGCCCATGCGCGCCAGCTGGGCCTCCAGCAGCTCGAGCCGGAAGACCAAGTCTGTGGACACGCCCCGCTCATCGAGGCGGACGTGGGCCTGGGCCAAGGTGACGGCGCAGGCGGTCCGGCAGGCCTCCCAGGCGGCGCGGACTTCGGGATCCTGGGGTCGCTCCCCGGCGTCGTGCACGGCGCGGGTGAGGTGGAAGAAGGGGGAGTCCACGTCGCTGCCCTCGGGATCCAGGGCCAGCAGGTCCCGGGAGAGCCCCACGGCCGCGGCCCGGTAGGCCAGCAGGCGGGCGGCGTGGGCCCAGGTCTCGGGTGGCGGGGCCAGCAGGGCGCCCCATACGGTCCGCAGGTCCCCCGGCAGTCCCTCGATCCAGGCCGCGTCGGCCTCGTCCAGGTCCAGCCGGTCCAGGAGGGCGTAGAGGTCCCCTTCGGGATCCAGCCGGGGGATGATCCGGTCCACGATCCGCAGGAAACCCTCGCCCATGAGGGTGGTGCGGTCCGGCAGGCCCGTCTCCGCCAGCAGGCGGATGGCCGAGGCATGATTCCAGGCTTCCGCCAGGGAGCCGGTCAGCCCCCGCAGGGCCAGGGCCGCATGGAGGCGCCGGAGCCTAGCCGTGCGCCGGGCCTCGCCGTCCACGGAGTTCGCGGGCGAGGCCTCCAGCAGCCAGCGCAGCAGGGATTCCAGCCTCGGTGCGCCGTCACTGAGCAGAGCATCCAGCCTGGGGTCGGGCAGTGGCATCGGGACTCCGGAGGTGGAGCCTCAGGGTGGCACAAGCCTAGAAAATCGACCCCGGCCGATAGGCGGAGCTCCGACTAGTCCGATTTAGGAACTGCTGTACCGCCTGGGGATCCACCGTGGCGGGAGTACCTGACCAGGCCTGGGAGGGCCGCAGCATGCCCAGCATGTCATCGGGGCAGCCCACCTGCTCGTAGAGGCGCTCCACCTTGGCCGCCAACTGGGTGGCGGTGCTTTCCGTGGCCAGGGCCTCGCGCAGCAGCGCCACCCGCCAGCGGTCCTGGGCCTGGGACCAGCGGGCGCTGCCGGGCCGGGGCGTCTTGCCCACCGCCTCGGCACAGGCGGCCCAGAGGTGGGCCTCGAAGGTGCGAAGCCCCTCGCCTCCGAGTGCCTTCAGACGGAGGGCGGTGGGGCCCTCCGTGGGGGTCCAGGCCTGGATTTCAGCGATGCCGAGGAAGCCGAAATCGTGGCCGGTCACGATGTCATCCCAGGTGGGTTCCCCGTGGGTGGTCCGGAAGGCGTCAAGGGCGCTCATGGGAGCCTCAGGCGAGGAGGTGGAGGGCGAGGTGGACGGCGACCCGGGCACTGGCCTCGGCGCCCTCCAGCGTGGGGGCCAGTTCCATGAGGTCCGCGCCCACCCAGGGGTCAGGCCAGTGACGGGCGGCGTGGATGAGGCGGAGGGTCTCGTCCACACTGAGGCCGCCCGGAACGGGCTCGGCCACGGCGGGCACCAGGACGGGATCCAGGGCATCCAGATCCAGGCTCAGGTAGGCGGGGCCCCGGCCGACCGAGGCGAGATCTTCCTCCAGGTGCGGGGCCAGCAGGGGATCGCGCAGGTCCGCGGGTGTCCACATGCGCACCCCGGCGGCCTGGAGGAAGGCCAGCTCGCCATCGTCGAAGCGCGGGGCCCGCAGGCCGGCCTGGACCACGCGCTCTGGATCCAGCAGGCCTTCTTCGAGTGCCTGGCGGAGCCAGGTGCCGTGGTGGATATCCGTGCCCCAGGCGGCCCCGTCGGCGGCATCCGGGTGGGCGTCCAGGTGCAGCAGGCCCAGGGGCCCGTGCTGGCGGGCCAGGGCGCGCAGGGCGCCCAGGGTGAGCGCATGGTCGCCCCCCAGCAGCAAGGTGCGGCAGCCAGTCATGGCCCAGGCGCCCACGGTGGCCTGGGTCGTCTCCAGGGCGTCCGCCAGCGAGAAAGGCAGGGTGGGGATGTTGCCTCCGTCCAGCCAGCCACGGGCGGCCGTGGGCCCCAGGGCGGGCCGGCCTTCGCGGAGCCGCTCGGGCATGGGGTGCGTGCCGAGGCCCATGGAAGCCGCCCGGAGGGCCCAGGGGCCCAGGCGGGCGCCGGGGCGGTTGATCACCCCCGCGTCGCAGGGCACGCCGAGGACGACGCCGGTGGCAGGGCGGGGATCGAGGACGAGGGGCAACCCCAGGAAGGGGGTCAGGCCCGTGCGAAGCCCCTGCATGAGCACATCAGCGGACATCGGAACTCCGTGGTTCGAGGGCGGCGCGGAAGGCGGCGATCCACTGATCCGGATTCGAAAACCCGGCTGGATGCAGGGGCGCCTCGGCCACGACGGTGAGGGGCGTGCGGGTGGTGAAGAGGGTGCGGAGATGGGGCAGCAGGGTCTCGTCGCCAGTCCACGGGTAATGGGGCGCGGGACTGCTGAGGCGGAAGGGCTGGGTGGGCAGCCCCAGGTCGTAGACGGTGCGCAGGCCGCCCTCGTAGAACGGCGCCAGGCGGTCCCCCCGGGTGGTGGTGCCCTCGGGGAAGAGCAGCATGTCCCGGCCTTCTTTGAGCGACGCGGCGAAGCTGGCCAAAGCCACGGCGCGGCTGGTGGCGTCCTCCCGGTCCACGAAGTGGAGGCCGGATCTCCGCGCCCAGCGCCCGATGAGGGGATAGCCCGTGACCTCACCCTTGGCGATGGTGCCCATGGGGCGCAGGCTCATGAGCGCGACGGCATCCACCCAGCTGAGGTGGTTGGCCACCCAGAGGGGGATGTCCTTCCGGGGGTATCCGGCCACTTCGAGTTCCACGCCCAGGGCCGGCAGGAGCCGCCGGGCCCAGCGGTGCATGCCGGGCTGGGGCTCCGCGCCGGCCGCCAGGCCAGGCAGGAGGGCGAAGGTGGGCCAGAGGACGCCCGTCCAGGACATCAGGACACCAGCTTCAGCCGCGTGTAGCGGGCCCGGACGCGCTCGAGGTCCTCACGGGTGATGGCGGACCAGAGGCGGGTGTCGCCGGGGGCGTAGTAGTCGTGGACTTCAGCCACCACACGGGCGCCCAGGGCGTTGTGGACGCTGCGCGCATCGTTGTTACCGGGCTCGACGAGGAACCGGCATTCGTCGACGTTCTCCTGGAGCAGCTTGGCCACCATGGCGCGGAGGAGCAGGTAGTTCACCCGGCCCTTCTGGTATTCCGGGTGCACGGCCAGCGTGGCGCAGTAGACCGTGGTCCCCTTCACGAAGTTGAGGACGTAGCCCACGGGGCGGTCGCCATCCATGGCCAGGAAGCACCAGTCCCCGTAGAGCTCGGTGCAGAGGCGCAGGTAGTGGGGGCAGAGTTCTCCGGCGCCGTCTCCGGACCAGATCTCCCCTTCGAGGCGCTGGAGGTGGGCGAAGTCGGCGCTGGACAGCGGCCGGATGGTGTACCGGGCGCCCTCGGGATGGGGGGTGAGGGTTTCAATGGTCATGCCGGACCTCCCTGGTGTTGGAACCAGGATCGGAGGTGGCGATGACAGGCCTGCGGCCGCGCGGATAAATTCGCGGAAACAAAGTGGTACCAACCAGTTACGGAGTCTCCATCAACCGGGCCTTCCAGTATGGCCGCGGCCTGTGACGGGTCCGCTCATTCGCGGTCACATTTCTGCGACCTCCGCCGGGCCTAAGAGCGCCTAACAAAACTCCACGTCGTCGCGCG
>DASXVC010000093.1:0-19262 GCA_036504495.1 Geothrix sp. | reverse complement strand
GGACCGGCACGGCGTGAAGGGCCTGCTGCTGCTGCCCGTGGGGCCGGAGGATCTGCTCAAGGGGAAGCTGCTGGGCATGGCCGCCCACCAGGGGCTCCAGGCCCTGGCGCTGGCGGGTCTGCTGCTGGCCGTCGACCACGCGGGGCCCATCCCCCTGCTCGGCGGCATGCTGCTCATGGGCTGCATCTTCCTGGCCCAGACCTCCGTGGGGCAGTGGACGTCCACCTGGGCGCCGCGGCCCATGGCCATGGACAGCCTCAAGAACAACAACATGCCCTTCACCCTGGGCCTGCTGAGCGTGGCCACCTCGGGCTTCTGGGCCAGCCTCTTCGGGGGCGCCTACGCGCTCCTGGCCTGGGCCTCGCCGCGGCTGCTGGTGCCGGGCATGGCCCTGCTCTTCGGGCTGGTGCTGACCGCGCATCTGCTGCTGCTGCCCGCGGCGGCCGCGGCCCTGGACCGGCGCCGGGAGAAGCTGGTGGAGGCCCTGGGATGAACCCCCTGGCCCTGCAGCTCGCGGCGGAGCTGGGCGGGTCCTTGCTGTCCGCCCCCGGCGGCAGTGTGATCCTCGTGGAGCGCCTCCAGGGCCACGGCCTGCCGCAACTCCTGGTGCTCGGGCGCACGGCGGCGGACCTGCTGGAACCCCTGGAGGCCGCAGCGGCCGTCCAGGCCCGGGGCGTGGCCCTGAACGTGCTGGGCCTCCTCCCCCTGCCGGGCTGCGACCTGGCCCAGGCCCTGGGGCTCCACCGCCGCCGCCTGGGGGCCCTGGTCTGCGCTCTGGACGCGGGCCTGCCCTGGCTGGACGGGAAGCCCATGCTGGTCCGGCGGCTGCCGGGCCGCCTCGCCCGGGCCGTGCCCGTGGCCCTGCCCAAGGCCCCCATGGGCCCCCTGGAGAAGGCGGACCTGAAGCTGTTCCTGCCGGACTGGGACAAGGCCCGCCGCAAGATGACCTTCCGCCGTCCCGAGTGGCGGGAGGCGCCCGATCACGAGCAGCACGGCGGCTTCGAGGCGGACCTCTGGCCCGGCGTGCCGCTGCCCGAAGGCGCCGCCCTGCGCGTGCCGCCCCTGGTGCTGCCGGAAGCCACGGCCCTCACCAACGCCCTGCGCGCGGCCCTGCGGGCGGCCACGGGCCAGCCCATCCCCTTCCTGCCCCTGCCCGGCGACCCCGCGCCCCTCCACGCCCTGCGCACCCTCACCCCCGAGGCCACCGCCTTCCACGGCCCCGCCCGGGCCTGGGAGCTGGCCTTCGAAGGGATCTCCCGCCTGCCCGCCCCGCCGCACTTCTGCGCGCGGTGCTGAGCGCCGGATGCATCCGTTCCGGATAAGGCCCAGTGACCGAGAGCGGGGCTTCAGCCGGAAAGCAGAAAAGATTTTTTTTGCCACCGATTGCGGTGATTGCAGTGATGAAAAAGGGCTGATGTCCTGTCCCGACGCAGCATGGGCTCCATGGGGGGTACCAGGGCCGCGCACCCCCAGGAGGACGCGGCCCTGGCACCCCCCATGACTTCCGGCGCAGCCGGAAGCGGCCTGCGGCCGGCCCATGCGGAACCCATCCGAGGCGCCATCAGCGAAATCACCGAAATCGGTGGCAAAAAAGCTTTTTACTGAAGCCCGCTCGAAGGCCTTGGGGTGCCCCAGCCGCGCCCGGGACCTGGAAGTTTTCCTCGCCATCCCCAAGGACGCCCAGGCTAGAAGCCTCCCCGCCGCCGATCTCCTCCAGAACCGCCGCTACAAAGCCACGCTCACCCAGGACCACAAGACCGGGCGGCTGCCGGCGGAGCTGAGGGCGAGGTTGCTGAAGGGGGAGTACGGGGCGTGAGGCTCGGATGGGCCTGCCTACCGTTCGGGGCTTAATTTCGCCTGCTCGGATGATTTTCTTGAAGATACATGACCGACATGTCTTCATGAGAAGCACCCAAGGCTTTCACCTACCGATCAAAAGGAGATCAAATGGCCGTTCCTAGGATATTTGTTAGTTCTACATGCCATGATCTTCACGAAATTCGTTTTCAATTAAGACAATTTATTGATGACATCGGCTATGACCCCGTAATGAGCGAGTTTGGTGATATTTTTTACAATTTGAACTCACATGTTCAGGATGCCTGCAAAGAAGAGGTGTCAAAATGTAATTTATTCATCCTAATAGTGGGCAACAACTATGGATCTATATACCACAGTCACAAGGATAGGGATGATTTGCCAGATTCCGTCACCCTCCAAGAATTTCGAAAAGCATTAGAAGTAGGCATCCCAAAATATATATTTATAAACAAATTCGTCCAACATGATTTTGAAAATTATAGAAGAGCATTATCAAAGCATACATCAAAACAATTCGCTAGCAATAAAATTGAAGACGAGGATGCCGAGAGTGTCAGAAAATCCATTAAATCGAAGTATGATGAAATTTATCCATTTCCGAATGAATCATATAAATATGTATTTTATTTTTTAGATATTTTATACAACATAGATATTAATAATGCAATTTATTCATTTGAATCTTTTGATGAAGTCAAGGAAACATTAAGAAAGCAATGGGCAGGTTTTTTTCACGATGCGTTAACAAAAAACAAGACAGTGTCGCTTGAAAAAGTTGAGGCCATCGAACAAAAGCTAAATAAAATTGAACAACAATTACGTCTTTTGGTTGACAGTAAAACTACTTCTTCAGGGAGTCAGAACATTTCAATAGATGTAACCAAACTTGTAAATGAATTAAATGTAGAAGATTTAGATAACATACAAAGTCAAATTAAATTATCACTTGACGATATATTGACCAACGGACTGCATCCAAGATTAAAAATAAACAAAAGATTCTCGCCATCGATTGCAAAGGAATGGCTAGATGGATTGGGCGGAATAGTCGCGAATTACAAATGGTCTCAAACTGTTTCAATTAACGAAATTGTTAATCATGTTGATTTTGTATATTGGAAAAATCGCCAGGAGGTACCATACAGATCTTTATTCGATCTATATTCAATTTATTCAAAATTTTCCCCCGAAGATCAAGATGCTTTAGCTATTACAGTCTCAACAAGATTTAATGAATACTATGAAGAAAAGAAAGCGCCAGAAAAAGATGAAGATATTCCATTCTAATTCAAACAGCGGCCTAACTCTGCGCCCAACTCGGACCCCGCCTGCATTGCCGCCCGCTCCCTCTCGATTTCTCGCTTCCTCGGCTCCGCTCAGCGCCTCGGTACAGGCGGGGCCGGTTAGGTTCATTCGTTAACGTCCAAATATCTCTTCACATACCAAAAACCGCCCATCCGGGCGGTTTTTGGTATCTCCGCGCCCTAACCGCGCGCGATTCCCAACTTACATATTCAACGCCCGCCCGTACACCGCCCTTGCTGCCTCGGGGAACACTTCGTTGAGGCTAGGGTGGGGATACATGGTGTTGATCAGCTCGTCCACGGTGTACTCGCCGCCCATGAGGGCCACGCTGGAGGCCACCAGCTCCGTGGCCTTGGGGCCGAGGATGTGGATGCCGAGGATCTCGCCGTACTGCTTGTCGGCCACGATCTTGATGAAGCCGTGGGGCTCGCCCACGATGTTGGCCTTGGCCATGGGCGCGAAGGGGAAACTGCCCACCTGCACGTCGTAGCCCTTGGCCTTGGCGGCCTTCTCGCTGAGGCCCACGGTGCCCACCTCGGGGTCGCAGTAGGTGCAGGCGGGGAAGCGGTCGTAGCGCACGGGATGGGGATGCACGTCCTTGCCCAGGCTCTGCGCCGCGTGCTCGGCGGCCACGATGCCCTCGTCGCTGGCCACGTGGGCCAGCCAGGGGGTGCGCACGATGTCGCCGATGGCATAGAGGCCGGGTTCGCCGGTCTGCATGAACTTGTCGATGACGACGCAGCCGCGGTCCACCTGGGCCTTGGTGGTCTCGATGCCGATGCCCTCCACGCGCGGAGCGCGGCCCACGGCCACCAGCAGGTGGCTGCCCACCACCTCGCCGGGGGTCTCGCCCTCCAGGTGGCACACCACGCCGTCGGCCCGCTTCTCGATGCGGGTGATCTTGGTCTTGGTGCGCACGTCCATCTTGTAGGTCTTGCGGAAGATCTTGGCCAGCTCCACGCCGATGTCCTGGTCCTCCAGGGGCAGGATGGTGTCCATGAACTCCACCAGCGTGACCTTGGAGCCCAGGCGGCTGAACACCGACGCGAACTCCACGCCGATGGCCCCGGCGCCCAGGATCACCAGGTGGGCCGGCAGCTCGGTGATGTCCAGGATGTGGTCGCTGTTGAGCACGCGAACGCCATCCGTTTCCAGGCCGGGGATGTCCTTGGGGGCCGAGCCCGTGGCCAGGATGATGCGCTTGGCCTCGTGGACTTCGCCCGCCACGTCCACCCGGCCGCCGCCCAGCAGCTTGCCGTGGCCCTTGAGCACCGTCACCTTGTTCTTCTTCATGAGGAACTCGATGCCCTTGGCGTTCTTGAAGACGATGCGGCCCTTGCGCTTGACGATGGTGGCCAGGTTCGGTTTCAGCACCTTCACGTCCACGCCGTCGATGCCGTAGTCATCGGCCACCTGCATCTGCTCGAAGCGGTGGGCGCTCTCCAGCCAGGTCTTGGCGGGGATGCAGCCGCGGTGCAGGCAGGTGCCGCCCAGCGCGGAATCCTTCTCCACCAGGGCCGTGTTCAGGCCCAGCTGGGCCGCGCGGATGGCCGCAATGTAGCCGCCGGGGCCGGAGCCGATGACGAGGAGATCGAAAGAAGCCATGCTGCGCTCCAAAAACAGGGATCCCATGATCCCATAGGCCAAGCCCTGATCGGAGGGTTCAGGCGCCTCTACGCGTACACCAGCGCAGACCGCACCTCCAGCCGGGCCGCCTTCCACTCGACCCAGGCGGCCTTCAACTCGGCGCGATGGCTGGCCACGGAGGCTTCCCACTCGGTCTTGGCTTCCCGCCAGGCCTCGGCCTTGGCCAGCCCCTTGGCCTGCCACTCCACCTTCTTCTGCTGCCAGGCTTCATGCCGGTCATGGAGGGCGCCCAGGGCGGCGTCCAGCTTCAGGCGCGCGGCGGCCAGCCGGTCGTGCATGGGTCTGGCCACGCCGGGGCTGGCCAGGGCCAGATGCTCCCGGAGGCGCTTCTCCTCCATGTGGAGCCGGGCCCGGGTCATGGCCGCATCGGACACGCGCCGGAACTGGCCCACCAGGCCCGTCCAGGCCAGGAGGTTCAGCAGCCACTTGGTGGTATCCCACTGGTACCAGAGGGCGCCGTTGCGGTAGTCCCACTGCCAGAGGTGGTGGAAGTTGTGGTAGCCCTCGCCGTAGGTGAGGGGGGCCAGGATCCAGTTGTCGCGGGCCGTGTTGGCATCGGTGTAGGGGCGGCTGCCGAACATGTGGGCGGCGCTGTTGATGAAGAAGGTGGTGTGGTGGGTCATGACGATGCGCAGGGCCACGCCGAAGACGAGGTGGCCCAGGACGTTGCCGGTGGCGAGCCCGATCCAGAGGGGGATGGTGGCGACCACGGCCCCGATGAGGAAGTGGTGGCGGTGCTGCCAGCGCACCAGGGGATCCTTCTCCAGATCCGCCACACCGACGAGGGGGTGGTCCTTGGCTTCCATGACCCAGGTCCAGTGGGCGTACCAGAAGCCCTTGCCGATGGTGTAGGGATCCTGGTCGGTGTCCACATGCTGGTGGTGCACCCGGTGGTCGCTGGCCCACTTGAGGGCCGAGTTCTCGAAGGCGGCCGCGCCAAGGCAGAGGAACACGAAGCGCACGGGCCAGGAGGCCTTGTAGGCCCGGTGGCTGAAGAGTCGGTGGTAGCCGCCGCTGATGGCCGTGCCGATGGCGAAGGTCATGGCGAGGAAGACCAGGGCCTCGCCCAGCCCGAGCCCCGAGGTCGCCAGGCGCCAGGGCACCAGCGCCAGCGCCAGCGCCAGGGTCCCCGTCAGAAAGAGCGTATTCAGTAAATTCCAGCGTTTGGCCAGGGCCATTCCATTGACTCCAAAACAGAGTTCAATTCTACCGGAGGTCGACAACCCGCGTCCCATGCCAAACTTGCCTTATTCCCTGTGAGGTTTCCGTGACCGCCAAGCGCCCCTGGTACCGCTCCAGCACGTTCTGGATTTTCGTGGGCCTGTTCATGGGCGTGGTGCTGGGCGGCTTCCTCCCCCAGGACCAATACCCCTTTGCCTACAACGCCTTCCGGTTCCTCTCCAAGGCCTTCATCAGCCTCATCAAGGGCCTGATCGTGCCCCTGCTGCTGTCCACCATCATCGTGGGCATCGCACAAACCGGTGACATCCGGGCCGTGGGCCGCATGGGCGGCAAGGCGCTGCTCTATTTCGAGATCGTCACCACCCTGGCCCTCTTCATCGGCCTGGCGGTGGCCAATTGGATCAAGCCCGGCGCGAACCTGCCCATGGACATGGGCGCCCACGCGGCGGTGGCGGCGGTCAAGGCGAAGACGGGCTGGGAGATCGCCCTCCACATGTTCCCGTCGAACCTCATCCAGCACGCGGCCGAAGGCGACATCCTGCCGGTGGTGATCTTCGCCACCATCTTCGGCATCGCCCTCACCAAGGTGGGCGAGCGCGGCAAACCCGTGCTGGCCTTCTTCGACGGCGTGGCCCAGACCATGTTCAAGTACACCGATTTCGTCATGAAGCTCACGCCTCTGGGCGTCTTCGGCGCCATGGCCTACAACGTGAGCCACATGGCCGCGGGGCACATGGTGAACGGTTCGGTCATCAAGGGCTGGCCTGCCGTGTTCCACCTGCTCAAGCAGTACAGCCTCCTCGTGGGCAGCCTGTACCTGGCCCTGACCCTGCTGTTCATCCTGGTCTTCGTGCCGGTTGCCTGGCTGGCGGGCATCCGCATCCTCGGCTTCGTGAAGGCCATCAAGGACCCCGCGCTGACGGCCTTCAGCACGGCCAGCAGCGAGGCGGCCCTGCCCAAGCTGCTGGAGGAAGTGGTCCGCTTCGGCGTGCCCCGCCGGGTGGCCAGCTTCGTCATCCCCACGGGCTACAGCTTCAACCTGGACGGCTCCACGCTCTACCTGGTGCTGGCCAGCCTCACCATCGCCCAGGCCGCCGGCATCCACATGGGCCTGGGCCAGCAGCTGCTGATGGTCTTCACCTTCATGCTCACCAGCAAGGGCGTGGCGGGCGTGCCCCGGGCCACCCTCGTCATCATCGCCGCCACCTGCGGCAGCTTCGGCCTGCCGGGCGAGGCGGGCATCGCCATGCTGCTGGCCGTGGACGAGATCATGGACATGGCCCGCACCATGGTGAACGTCATCGGCAATGGCTTGGCCAGCGTGGTCATCGCCAAGTGGGAAGGCGTGTTCGGCACGGACCCCGAGCCCCTGCCCGACCAGGAAGCCTAGAAATCAATAGTCAAGATTCAGTGGAACAAGTCGAAACGGGTCGCATCCCTAACCGAAGCCCTTGTGAAGGAGGCCATCGCCTTCGCCAAGGCCAACGGCAAGGAGGCGGCCTTCAAGGAGATCACCCGGGTCGGTGGCCGCTTCCACAGGCATGGCGGCGAGCTCTACGTCTTCGTCTACGACATGGACGGCAAGGTGGTCGCCCACGGCCAGGGGGCCGGCAAGGTGGGCGTCAACCAGATGAAGGCCAAGGATCCCGACGGCGTGGAATTCGTGCAGGAGCGCGTCCGGCTCGCCAAAACCAAGGGCAAGGGCTGGCACGACTACAAGTACATGAATCCCAAGGACGGGAAGAAGGAACCCAAGACCAGCTACATCGAAGTCTGGGATGGCCTGATCTTCGGGGCCGGCATCTACAAGAAGTAGGCGGCTACTTCCACTTCGGGTAGGGATACACCGGTTTCTGAGCCGCAAAGCCGGCCGGATACACCGTGTGGTAGGCGCCGCCCTGGATCTGCTGGACGAGGATGGGATGCCGGTTCTGGTTGGTGAAGCCCTCGAAGTCCTCGAACTTCACGTCCCCCAGGATGCCCTGCCACTTCCCCGCCTTGAGGCCCGCCCGGGTCTTCTCCCGGTCGCCTCCCGCCCTGACGGCGGTTTCGGCCAGGATGCGGAAGGCTTCGTAGCTGCAGGCGCCGTGGTGGGATGATTCAGTGCCGTACCGGCCCTTGTAGCGTTGGGCGAAGGCCTTGGCGCCGGGCCACTTCACGTCTTCGGCCCACTGGGTGCTGGTGATGACGTGCTCCGAGATCTCGCGCTCGTGAGCGAACTGGGCGAGGTTGAAGCCACCACCAGCCCCCAGGAAGGCACGTGGTTGGACCCCGATCTCCCGGGCCTGCCGCATGAGCAGCACCGCGTCCGCGATGTAGGACACCATGTAGATCAAATCCGGGTTCTTGGCCCTGATCTTGGAGAGGGTCGAGCGGTAGTCTGGGGCGCCCTTGGCGTAGGGCTCGTCAGCCACCACCGTCATGCCCTGTTTCGCAGCGTAGGCCGTGGCCGACCGGGCCGCCGAGTTGCCGAAATCGGTGTTCTCGTAGATGAGGGCCAGCGTCTTCACCGGGCCCTGGGCCTGGATCATGCTGAAGAGCGTGGAGGCATAGAAGCTCGCGGGGGAGTTGATCCGGTACATCCAGGGGAAGCCCTGCATGGTGATCTCGTCCTTGGAGGAGATGGGCACCATGAGAGGCAGCTTGTACCTGCCCGTCAAGCGCGCCACAGCGCTGGTGCTGGCCGAAGTGTAGGAGCCGAGGACGCCGGCCACCCTGGAATCCAAGGCCAGCTTCTCGAAGGCGCTCATGGCGATCTGGGGCTTGCCGGTGTCGTCCTCCCAGATGGCCTCGACCTGGATCCCCTGCTTCTTGAGGTCCTCCTGGGCCATGCGGATGCCGTTGGCCATCTCCTCGCCAATGGGTGCTTCCGGGCCCGTGCGGGGCAGGATCACGCCCACCTTCACGGGGCCAGCCGCCCAGGCCGGGAGGGCCAGGCAGAGGGCTAGCATCAAGCGAAAAGCCGGATTGAGCACACGTCACCTCGATGAATAGAAAGGAGCACGCTCCGGCAGAGGCCGGACCGGCGGGAAGAGCGGAAATCAGGGAAAGGTGGCCCATTCTGCCCCCGGGTAGGGGGCTTGTCCAGGGCCCCGATCCTTGTCTCGAAAGCTTTCCGCCGCTATCGTGATGAATTCCCATGGCGCGGCACAGCACCTGGATCTGACGGGAGACCCCATGAAGATCATCGTGACCGATGAGGTGACTGGAGAAGGTCTAGCCCTCCTCCAGGAGGATCCCCGCATCACCCTCGACGTGCGCCTCGGCCTGTCGAAGGAGGCTCTCTACGCCTGCATCGGAGGCTATGACGCCATCATCACCCGCAGCGGCACCACCGTGGACAAGGCCCTGCTGGACGCCGCCACGAACCTGAAGATCGTGGCCCGGGCCGGCGTGGGCATCGACAACGTGGATGTGGACTACGCCAGTTCCAAGGGCGTCATCGTGGTGAACGCCCCCTTCGGCAACACCAACAGCGCCGCGGAACACACCCTGGCCCTGCTGCTCTCCGCCTGCCGCCACGTGCCCGCCGCCAACGCGAGCCTCAAGGCTGGCGAGTGGAAGCGGGCCAAGTTCACGGGCGTCGAGTTGAAGGGCAAGACGGCCGGCGTCATCGGGCTGGGCAAGGTGGGCGGCCGGGTGGCCACGCGGCTCAAGGCCTTCGAATGCGACGTGCTGGGCTACGACCCCTACATCAGCGCCAAGCGGGCCCACGACCTGGGTGTGCGGCTGGTGGATCTGGACGAGCTCTGCCGGACCTGCGACATCCTCACGGTGCACACACCGCTGAACGACGAGACCCGCGGCATGATCGGTGCCGGGCAGCTGGCCCTCATGAAGGACGGCGTCATCCTGCTCAACGTGGCCCGGGGAGGCATCCTGGACGAGCCGGCCCTGCTGGCGGCCCTCCAGGCCGGCAAGGTGGGCCTGGCCGCCGTGGATGTCTGGTCCGAGGAACCGCCCCAGTCGGAGCTGCTCAAGCAGCTCATCGCCCAGGAGCGCCTGGTGGTGACACCGCACCTGGGCGCCAACACCCAGGAGGCCCAGGTGAATGTGGCCATCGATGTGTCCCGGGAGATCCTCAGCTACCTGGACCGGGCCCCCCTGGAGAACGCCGTGAACTTGCCGCGCTTTGACCCGGCGGTCATGGATCAGATGCGGCCCTACTTCAAGCTCATGGCCGTCCTCAGCGAGTTCGGCCTCCAGCTCATGAAGGGGAGCCTCGACCGCGTCACCTTCGGCTTCGGCGGCGCCATCGCCCACCACGACTGCTCGCCCCTCACCGTCAGCGGCCTGGCCGCCCTGCTGGACCGGGCCACGGACCAGCCCGTGAACATGGTCAACGCCGGTCTCGTGGCCGAGCGCATGGGCCTGGTGGTGGAGGAGCGCAAATCCACGGAGGGTGGCCCCTTCTCCAACCTCGTGACCCTCACCCTGGAAGGCGGCGGCAAGACCCGGGTCCTGTCCGGCACCCTCTTCGAGGGGACCCCCCGCATCGTCCGCCTCCGGGACTACGCCATGGACTTCATGCCCGAGGAGCACATGCTCCTGCTGAGCTACATGGACCGGCCGGGCATGATCGGGAAGATCGGCACGGTGCTGGGCCAGCACGACATCAACATCGCCTGCATGAACCTGGGCCGCCGGGAACGGAAGGGCGAGGCCATGGTGGTCCTGTCCGTGGATTCGCCTGTGCCTGCCCTGGTGCTGGAGGAATTGCGCAAGGCCACCGAGGCCACCTTCACCCAGGCCCTGCACCTGCCTTCGGCCACCCCGGCCTGAGGGCCTGCCATCATGGAAGCCGGGAGGCTTCCTTGAAACTCATCGCCTGGGACTTCGACGGCACATTGGTGGACAGCCGCCCCCTCATCGAGGCGGGCATGGCCCACGCCCTGGACACCCTGGGCCAACCGCGATCCCTCATGGGCGAATGGCTGAAGTACGTGGGCCTCCCGGTGGAAGCGGGCATCCGGAATACCTTCGGCCCCCTGGGCCTGGACCAGGACACAGTCCTGAAGGCCTACCGCAGCTTCGGCCATGCGGAGCACGAGCATCTGCTCCAGCCCTTCGAGGGCATCCCAGAACTGCTGGCTGAGCTCCGCGGCCGGGGCCAGCGCATGGGGGTGGCCACCTCCAAGCGGACGATCCCGCTCCTGCGCCAGGTGGCCCGGCTCGGCTGGGAGGGCTTCTTCGACCCCATCATCACCCCGGACGATGTCACGCACGGCAAGCCCCACCCCGAGACCCTGGAGCTGATGCAGACCCGCACGGGTCTGAGCCCCGAGGAGATCCTCATGGTGGGCGACACCCCCTTCGACCTGGACATGGCCCGGGCCGCCGGGGTGCCCAGTCTGGCCGTGGGCCACGGCTTCTATGCCCAGGAGGCCCTGGCCGCCTGCGGTCCCCGGGCCTATGCCCCGGATACCGCCGCCCTGCGCGACATCCTCCTTGCCTATCTATGATCCGGGGGTGACCGCCTGCTCGCTTCGCTCGCGACGTCCCCCCCGGAGCCCCCCGCCTCGATCTCAGGCTAAGCCTGAGATCGAGGCCATCCCCAACCCAGGAGCCGACATGGCCGAACTGACGCACCTCGATCCCGAAGGCCGTCCCAAGATGGTGGATGTCTCCGCCAAGGCCGTGACCCGGCGCCTGGCCGTGGCGGCGGGCTACCTGGAGCTGGACGTTCCCGCCGCCGAGGCCCTCGCCAAAGGTGGCGGCCCCAAGGGGGATCCCTGGTCCGTGGCGCGCATCGGGGCCGTGGGGGGTGTCAAGCGGGCCTCCGACCTGATCCCCCTGGCCCATCCCCTGGCCATCGAGGCCGTGGACGTCACCCACCACTGGGATCCGGCCCTCCGCCGGGCCTGGCTCCGGGTGGCCGTGAGCTGCGAGGGCCGCACGGGCATCGAGATGGAGGCCCTGGCGGGCGTGACCGTGGGCCTGCTGGTGCTCTACGACATGCTCAAGGCCGTGAGCCACGGCATGGCCATCGGCCCGGCCCGCCTGCTGAGAAAGGAAGGAGGGCGGCGCGGCACCGTCACCCTGCCCTGGGAAGGATGTCCCTGGGAGCCCTAATCCAGGACGCTCCAGTTGGAAAACATTTGCATATGCAAGATTCCAGGGCTCCGGTAGGATGGGTCTGGACTGTTCCTATTCATCATGGACCCGGGGTCACGACCCCCTCAAGGAGGCCTAGCGAAGCAGGCTTTTCCGTTCCAGCCGGGAGTTCCCCCCATGCGTCTTGCCGCCCTGACCCTCGTTCTCGCGTCCCTCAGTCTCGGCCTCCAGGCCGCACCGAAGCGGACCTCCAAGAAGACCTCCTCCCGGCCCGCTGATGGCTCGGTCCATGTGATGCGCAAGGGCGAGACCGCCGCTGCCGTCGCCCGGGCCAACGGGATGAGCCTGGCCGAACTGGCCGCCCTGAACCCCGGCCGGAAGCTGGCGAAGCTGGCCGTGGGCGACCGCCTAAAGGTGCGTGCCTCCCGAACCGCCGCGGCGGTGGAAGCCGAGGACGCAGCCGCCGTTTCCACGCAGCCGACCATTCCCCGGCCGGCCCTGGCCGCTCTGCCCACCCCGGCGGTGGTGCCCCCGGCCCCCATGCCCCACCTGGAGCGCCTGCTCCCCTACCAGGTCCGGGCCGTGGTGCCCGTCGCAGGCAGTGGCGGCCCTACGGGCCACCTGGAAGCCCACTTGGCGCCGGGCACCCCGTCCCAGCTCCTGGCCCGGATGCAGCCGGTCATGCCCCCGGTCAGCGAAGCCGAGCTGAATGCCCTGCTGCCCACCTTCGCGGCGGCGGATCCGGAGCGCCTCGACCTGCTCTGGCCCGTGGAGACCCGCACCATCAGTTCCGCCTGGGGCCCCCGGATGCGCACCAAAACCGTCCGGGTGAAGAACCAGCGCAAGAAGCGGATCCGGTACAAGGGCCGCCACCGCGGCATTGACCTCACGGCTCCCACGGGCACCGCGGTGTTCGCAGCCCTCGATGGCCAGGTGGTCATGGCCGGGAAGCACAAGCAGTACGGCAACTACGTGGTGGTGGACCACGGGAATGGCGTCGCCACCCTCTATGCCCACCACAAGTTGAACCTGGTCCGCGAGGGCGACATTGTCCGCCGGGGCCAGAAGATCGCGGAAGTCGGCCGCACCGGCAACGCCACGGGCCCGCACCTCCACTTCGAACTCAAGATCGACGGCCTGCAACGGAATCCCCTGCCCGTCCTCAACGATGAGGAAGAGATCTCCGCCGAACTCGCCGCCCAGAACGCCCTGCTGGGAGCCGGCGCCCGGCGCTGAGAGTGCCGAATAAGCCCCCCAGGGGGCCGCGCGAGGGGCCTATTAGGCACTCTGAACTTCCCCTCCTTCCGCGGCACTGGAAAGAAGCGCCCCACTGCGTCCCGGCGCGGGACCGGCTCTGGGCGCCATGCTAGACTTGGCTCTTTCGCCGTTCCGAGGTGGTCATGCCGCTGTACCGAGCTCTCCTCCAGACCCTGGGGGCCATCGCGCTTCTGACTGTCGCTCTGGCCTGCGGGGGAAAGAAGAGTGCGCCCACCACCGCCTCGACCACCATCAACGTCACCGGGACGGTGAGCTACCTCCGGGTGCCCCTCGCCAAGGATGCCGGCGGCGTGCCCACAGGGCTGGTGGACAGTTCCGTGGCAGCCAACCTCCAGACGAAGCCCGCCCGGGGCGTCATGGTCCGGATCTACCAGCGCAGCGATCAGCTCAATTCCGATGGGTCTGTCGGCTCCTCGATCTGGCTGCTCGTCAAGGCGGGGTTCACCGATGCCAACGGGGCCTACGCACTTGCGGCCCCGAAGGACAAGCCGCTGATGGTCGAGCTGGTGAGTTCCTTCGATGGCGGTAGTGGACATTCTGTGAACATCATCGGCGATCCGGCGGGCATCAACAGCACCGCCCTCCAGGCGAACCGCTACCGCTACGCCATGCGCAAAGCCGTCGACGGCACAGCCCCCGCCGGGAATCCAATCCCCGCAGCCATCCCCGCCGGGGACAGCGTGGTCAATTTCACCGTCGGACTGACGGATGCCTGGTGGCTGGTCAATCCCAGCTACAACCACAGCAGCCTGGTGGCGCCCGCGGCCGCCATCCCTGTGGACGAAACCACCCTTCCCGGACGGACCGTTGGCACCGGCAGCCGCGTCCTGGCCATCGGGGATACCATTGCCAGCTTCCTGGGGGTGTATGGCAACACCACGCCTGGTGCCACCACGGACCTCCACTACGCCCCTGGTGTTTCCGAAGCCCGTGGGTCTTTTGTGGAGTACGATCGCACCGTCTATCCCCTCGCCTACGACGACTACCTCGCGACCCTCCACTTCTTCGGTTCCCTCCAAGGTGGCCCTGGCAACGACGATGCCTGGGACGAAGGGGTGATCCTGCCCCTGATCGCCCGGAACGTCCTCTATGCCGGCAACATCGGGCGCACCTATTCCATCCCCCAGTCGCCCCTCTTCCCCCCCGCTGCGGCCCTCACAGACCTGAGCCCGGACATGGCGCGCATCGAGGGCTTGGCGGAAGCCATGGCCGCCAACATCCTCAAGTCCCCCTACCTGGCAGATACCCAGGGCACGGGGTTGGCCGCACCCGTGGTGGACATCCGGAACATCAGCGCCCTGACCGCCGCCCAGCTCTCGCCCTATTCCGCCCCCGCCCTCCGGGCCCTGGGCTGGGAGGTCATCCTCAAGGCGAACAGCGTGACAAGCCCTGGCACTCCCACGGACTGGTCCAACCTCAATTCCGCCGCCGCCGCGCGCTTCTTCCAATCTCCGGCCCTGGTCACAAGCACGACCACCCGGGATGCCGAGCCCCTCAACATCTACTCCCAGCTCAGCCGCCTCAAGGAAGCCAGGGCGGTCGCGGAACCGGTCGATCTCGCCGCCATCTTCACGGATGCCGTCCTGACGCCCCTGACCGCCCCCTTCGGCCTGGCCTGGCCCCGGCCCACCACCGGTACCTATGCCTCCTTCGTGGCCGATTGGGGCACGGATCCCAACGCACTCACCACATCCCTGGCCCCCTTCACCCTGAGCATGGCCAAGGCCGTGCAAGTGCGGGGCACCTACCCCAACCTGTCCCAGGGTGAGGTGTTCTACAGCGGATTCAGCCTGAACGCCGACAAGCGCTATGTGATCAGCGCGACCATCTCTCCGGCACTGGCGGCCGGGAGCGAGGTCGACCTGGATCTCCCCCTTCTCAAGCGGACCTTCTCCTTCACAGGGACCGGCGGTGCCACTTCCGCCTTCACCATCACTGCCGATACCACGGCGCCGGTCTACCACCCCGTCCGGGTCCGCTTGAAGAACCCGGCGGCCGTGCAGCCGGATGTCGCCGTGACCCTGGCCTTCACGCCCAGCCTCTAAGCCTGTCTCCGGGAGCCGCCATGCCTGCCTCAGCCGCCTTCGAGGCCCTCCAGGCTCGGGCCCCCTTTGTTCCCGACCTCGCCATCGTGCTGGGTTCGGGGTTGGGCGCCCTGGCCGACTGCCCCGAAGCGAAGGCCGGCGTTTCCATCCCGCTCACGGACCTGCCCGGCTTCCCCGCTCCCACGGTGGCGGGCCACGGTGGCAAGCTCGTCTTCTGCACCTTCGAGGGCCGGAAGGTGCTCCTCCAGGCCGGGCGCTTCCACTTCTACGAGGGCCATCCCATGCCCCTCGTCGTGGCCCCCATGCGTCTCTATGGACGGCTCGGTGTGAAGGCGGTGATGCTCACGAACGCGGCCGGAGCCCTCAATCCGGCTTTCGGCGTGGGCGACCTCATGGCCCTCACGGACCACATCAATCTGTTCGGGACCAACCCCCTCATCGGCCCCAACGTGGCGCCCGGCCCCCGCTTCCCGGACATGACCGCCGTCTACGATCCGGCCTTCCGCACCCATCTCGCCGCCTGCGCCGACGGCCTCGGCCAGACCCTCCGCCAGGGGGTCTACCTGGGCCTGACGGGACCGAGCTACGAAACCCCTGCCGAGATCCGCGCCTTCCGGATCCTGGGTGCCGATGCCGTGGGCATGAGCACCGTGCCCGAGGCCATCGTGGCCCGGCACGAGGGCATGCGCGTGGCGGGGATCTCCTGCCTGTGCAACATGGCCGCCGGCATCCTGCCGCAGGCCCTCACCCACCAGGAAGTGCTCGAGGCCGGGGCCGCCGCCGCCGGCCGCTTCGAAGCCCTCATCCGCGCCTTCGTGCGCGACCTGCCCCTATAAGAAAGGCGGCGCTTTCGCGCCGCTTTTCTTAGGAACAACGTCTTCAGGCGTTGCTCTTCTGGTGCTCCTCGATGAGCCGATTGACGACATCCGGCTCGGCCAGGGTGGAGATGTCACCCATGCCATCGTATTCCGAAGAGGCGATCTTCCGGAGGATGCGCCGCATGATCTTGCCGCTGCGGGTCTTGGGTAGGCCGGAGGCGATGTGGATGACGTCCGGGGCCGCAAAGGCGCCGATGACCTGCCGCACCTGCTCCTTGAGGGCGCCGATGAGCTGCTGGCTCCCGTTCTCCGTGTAGCCGCTGTTCAGCAGCACGTAGCAGTAGATGCCCTGGCCCTTGATGGGATGGGGATAGCCCACCACCGCGGCCTCGGCCACGGCCTCATGAGCCACGAGGGCGCTTTCCACTTCGGCGGTGCCCAGACGATGGCCGGAGACATTGATGACATCGTCGATGCGGCCCGTGATCCAGTAGTAGCCGTCCTCGTCGCGCCGGGCGCCATCGCCGGTGAAGTAGAAGCCCGGGTACTGGGTGAAGTAGGTCTCGCGGAACCGCTTGTGGTCGCCATGCACAGTGCGGGCCTGGCCTGGCCAAGGGGCGCCGAGGCAGAGGGCGCCCGATACGTCGTTGCCCTCGATGGGAACCCCGGTCGCAGGGTCCACAATGATGGGCTTCACCCCGAAGAAGGGCAGGGTCGCCGAGCCAGGTTTGGTGGGCGTCACGCCCGGAAGCGGGGTGATGAGGATGCCGCCGGTTTCCGTCTGCCACCAGGTATCCACCACGGTGCAGCGGCCCTCACCCACCACGTCGTGGTACCAGCGCCAGACCTCAGGGTTGATGGGCTCGCCCACGGTGCCCAGGATCCGGAGCGATTTGCGGCTGTACTTCTTGATCCAGCTGTCGCCCGCCTGGGCCAGGGCCCGCAGGGCCGTGGGCGCCGTGTAGAGGATGTTCACACCCAGGTCGTCCACGATCTGCCAGTAGCGGCCGGCATCCGGGTAGAGCGGCGTGGACTCGAAGATCACGGTGGTGGCCCCGTTGGCCAGGGGGCCGTAGACGATGTAGCTGTGGCCCGTGACCCAGCCGATGTCGGCGGCGCAGAAATAGATGTCTTCGGGGTGGTAGTCGAAGACCAGCTTGTGGGTGAAGGCGGCATAAGTGAGGTACCCGCCCGTGGTGTGGAGCAGGCCCTTGGGCTTCCCGGTGCTGCCCGAGGTGTAGAGGATGAAGAGCGGGTCCTCTGCGCCCATCCACTCGTTGGTGCAAGTGGAGCGCTGTTTCGCGGTTTCCTCGTCGAGCCACAAGTCGCGGCCGGGCTGCATGGGCACCTCGCCATCCGTCCGGCGCGCCACGAGCACGGTCTCCACCAGGGACATGCCCTCGATGGCCCGGTCCACGGTGCGCTTGAGGGGCACCTTCTTCCCGCCCCGGAGGCCTTCATTGGCCGTCACCACCACCTTGCAGCGGGCATCCACAATGCGGTCCCGCAGGGATTCGGCCGAGAAGCCGCCAAAGACCACCGAATGCACGGCGCCGATGCGGGCACAGGCCAGCATGGTGTAGACCAGCTCCGGAATCATGGTGAGGTAGATGCAGACCCGGTCGCCCTTTTGCACACCGTTGTGGAGGAGGACATTGGCCACCCGCGCCACGTGGTGCTTGAGGTCGCGGTAGGTGATGTGGGTGTAGACGCCCGGCTCGTCCTGGGCCCAGATGAGGGCGGTCTTGTCCCCCAGGTGCGGCAGGTGGCGATCCACACAGTTGAAGCAGGCGTTGATGCGCCCGCCCGAGAACCAGGAGAAGTCCACTTCCTTGTAATCGGCATCGAAGACGGACTGCCAGGGGTGGAACCACGTCAGCGTCTTGGCCTGCTCACCCCAGAACCACTCGGGATTGTCCAGCGACAGGCGGTACAGCCGCTGGTACTCCTCCATGGTCTTGATGTGGGCCCGCTCCCGGATGTGGGGCTTCACGGGATAGAGGTCTTCGGACATGGGTCGGCTCCGTGCCAGGAAGGTGGTGCAGGAAATGGAACGGGGTGGATGGGGCCGTGGAAGCAGGTATGAGTCAGACTTCCACGCGGGTCCAGGAGGGCGGTGAAAGAGGGCTGAGGGCTTGGGTGGCGATCATTTTCCGGCCCCTGCAAACCCTTGTCCAGCGTTCATTACCGCCGGTAGAACTTCCAGTGGCCTGTCCGGAACCGGGGGTTCCGGGACCGGAGAAGCCGGGCGATGGATGACTCCGCTCGCCCGGCTCCCCGTCTGGTTTCCGGCAGCAGAACCGCCGGAGGATTACCTCAGTGCTGGTAGGTGCTGATGTCCCGATCCTTGGTTTCCTTCAGGAAGAGGGCGCCGATCACCACGGTGATGAGGGCCACGATGATGGGATACCAGAGCCCATAGTAGATGTTGCCCTTCAGGGCCACGATGGCCGTCGCGATGAGGGGCAGCATGCCGCCGAACCAGCCGTTGCCGATGTGATAGGGCAGCGACATGGAGGTGTAGCGGATGTTGGTCGGGAAGAGCTCCACCAGGAAGGCCGCGATGGGCCCGTAGACCATGGTCACGTAGATGAGCATGATGAACAGGATCAGCAGGGTCATGGGGTAGTTGACCTTGGACTTGTCGGCTTCCTTGGGATAACCCAGGTCGTTCAGGGCCTTCTTGAGGGCCCCTTCCGAAGCCGCGCTCCAGCCTTCGACGCGGGTGGTGGTGACCTGCCCCGTGGTGGGGTTCTTGCCCTGGATGGTGGCGACCACCATCTTGCCGGCCTCGGGCGTGACTTTGTTGAAATTGAGGCCCTGCTTCCCGAAGAAGTCGTTCACGCGATCTAGCTCGGAGAACTTGCTCCAGGGGCCCACGAAGAGGTTGAACGTCTCGTTCTTGGGATCCCCCGCCACAGTGATGACGGTGGTGTTCTGGAAGGTCTCGAGGGCTGGGTTCACGTAGTGCGTCAGCGCCTTGAACAGGGGGAAGAACGTGAGGGCGGCGATGAGGCAGCCCGCCAGGATGATCTTCAGGCGGCCGATCTTGTCCGACAGCCAGCCGAAGAAGATGAAGAAGGGCGTGCCCAGCAGCAGCGAGGCGCCGATC
>DASXVC010000092.1:0-47995 GCA_036504495.1 Geothrix sp. | reverse complement strand
TGAAGATCAGGCCCACCGGCGCGTCGAAGAACCGGTAGTTGCGGCCGTGCTGGGCGTGCATGCCCGCCTTGTCGGTCTTGGCGAGGCCGAGGAGCCCGTACAGGTCCCAGCCGACCTTGCGGCGGCGGTCGATGTAGGGCGGGGCCCACTCCTTCGGGTAGTAGTCGTATTCCTGCTGATGCGTGGCCAGCTCGGCGGGGTCCGCGTAGATGGCGCCGATGCGGTCGCAGAGCCGCTCCTTGGCCGCGCCCGTGAGCACATGGACCTGCCAGGGCTGGGTGTTGGTGCCGGAGGGCGCCCGCGAGGCCACGCGCAGGATGGCCTCCACGATCTCACGCGGCACAGGCGTCGGCAGGAAGGCGCGCATGGAGCGGCGGCTGGTGATGGCGGCGTCGACCGCGGCGGTCTGCGTCTCGGTGGGCGTATCGAACAAGGTCACGAGGTCGGTCCTTTCGGGAAGGTTCATTTCAGCCCGTGCTTCGCCTTGAATCCCGCCCACTCCCCCTTGGCCTTGAGGAAAGCCTCCACATCGGGGCAGAGCAGGAAGGGGTTGTAGCGCCGTTCCCAATCGATGGTGGAACTGGGGCGGGCGCCGTAGTCGTGGCCGGGCCAAAGGGTCGTGCGGGGCGGCCACTCCCGCAGCAGGCGCTGGAGGCTCGCCCATTCCGTGCGGCCATCGGCCTCGGTCTGGGTGCCGCCCACCTTGCCCACGAAGAGCAGGTCCCCGGTGAAGCCCGCGTCCTCCCCCTCCACCAGGAAGGCCAGGTGGTCGTGGTAGTGGCCGGGAACGTGCCAGACGCGGAGTGAATAGGCACCGAAGGGGATGCGGTCTCCATCCTTCAGCGTGAGGTCGGTGGGACCGGGATGCCCCGGGCCGCCTGCCACCAGGGCCCCGGTCAGCGCCTTCGCCCCTTCATTGCCGTTGGAGTGATCCGCGTGGCCGTGGGTGTTGAGGATGTGGGTGATTTTCAGCCCCTGGGCCCGGGCCCGCTCCACCACGGCCTCGGGGGTGTAGGACGGGTCGATGAGCACACCCACGCCCGCCTCCCGGTCCCCCAGGAGATACCCGAAGTTGCGATCGCCCCCGACCCGGATCTGCTCGAAGATGAACCGCATGGGATCCTCCCGGCTTCCATTGTTCCCCCTCCCGGCGTCAGGGGGAACGCCCGCGCCTCCGCAGGCATCCAACCCTGCATCTGGAGGACTGGCCCATGCGCAAGAGAAGGCTCTGGCTGGCGGTGATCGCGGCGGTGGCGCTGGCGGGCGCGGCCCTGGCCCTTCCCCACCAGGGATCACAAGCTCCATCCAATCGCGAGGTGAAGGTGAGCGCATCCGACAATCCCAACCCGGCCCCCGGAAAACCCAGCCCGGACGTGCTCAAGCAGAAGCTCACGCCCATGCAGTACCACGTCACGCAGGAGGCCGGCACGGAACCCGCCTTCCAGAACGCCTTCTGGAACGACCACCGGGACGGAATCTACGTGGACGTGGTGAGCGGCAAGCCCCTGTTCTCGTCCAAGGACAAGTTCGACTCCGGTTGTGGCTGGCCCAGCTTCACCAAGCCCCTGGCCGCCGATGACGTCGTGGAAAACCGGGACATGTCCCACGGCATGGTCCGCACGGAGGTGCGGTCCAAGGAGGCCGATTCCCACCTGGGCCATGTCTTCGACGACGGCCCCCGGGATAAAGGGGGCCTGCGCTACTGCATCAACTCCGCCTCCCTGCGCTTCGTGCCCGTGGACGATCTGGACAAGGAGGGCCTGGGGCGTTTCCTGCCCCTGTTCGGCAAGGCCTCCAAGGCCGAGCCGGCGCCCGCGAAGGAGGAGATCGCCACCCTGGCGGGGGGCTGTTTCTGGGGCATGGAGGACCTGATCCGCAAGCAGCCCGGCGTCACCGCCATCGAAGTGGGCTACACCGGGGGCACCGTGGCGGACGCCACCTACGAGCACCACGAGGGCCACGCCGAAGCCGTGCAGATCCGCTTCGATCCCGCCAAGACCAGCTTCGAGGCCCTGCTCCGCTTCTTCTTCCGCATGCACGATCCCACCACCCTCAACCGCCAGGGCAATGACGTGGGCACGTCGTACCGCAGCGCGATCTTCTTCCACAGCGAAGCCCAGCGGCAGGCCGCCGAGCGCGTGAAGGCCGAGGTGGATGCCAGCGGCAAGTGGAAGCGCCCCATCGTCACGGAGATCACCGCCGCCGGGCCCTGGTGGAAGGCCGAGGACTACCACCAGGACTACCTGATCAAGCATCCGGGCGGCTACACCTGCCACTACGTGCGCGACTGATTCTGCGGCATCCTAGTCCATCCGGTCCTCCGCGGTCCGGATGGATTCTGGAGCCCCCATGCCCGGCGAGTTTCCCAAGGTGACTGCTTCCGATCTCCATGCCGTGGTCGAGGCCCTGGCCGAGGCCTCCACAGCCCTCACGGAGCTGCCCCTGGGGCGGCGGGAGTTCCCCTCCCGCACGGCCCTGGCGGCCCTGGTGGAGGAAGTGCGGGCCCTGCTCTTTCCCGGCTACTTCGGCGCTTCCGAGCTGAAGGCCGAGACCCTGCGCTACCACCTGGGCGCCCGCATGGACCGGGTGCTGCACGGCCTGGCGGACCAGATCCAGCGGGGGCTGATGGCCTCGGACCCCGCCTGCGGCGACTGCGGCGAACGCTCCCTGGACCTGGCCCGGGCCTTCCTGGCGCGGCTGCCCGAGGTGCGTCGCCTGCTGGCCACGGACATCCAGGCGGGCTTCGAGGGCGATCCGGCCGCCACCAGCCCCGACGAAGTGCTGTTCAGCTACCCGGGTCTGCTGGCCATCACCAACCAGCGCCTGGGCCACGAGCTGCTGAAGCTGGGCGTGCCCCTCCTGCCCCGCATGATCACCGAACACGCCCACAGCCTCACGGGCATCGACATCCACCCCGGCGCCCAGATCGGCGAGCGGTTCTTCATCGACCACGGCACCGGCGTGGTCATCGGCGAGACCTGCATCATCGGCCGCAACGTGCGGATCTACCAGGGCGTGACCCTGGGCGCCAAGAGCTTCCCGCTGGACGCCGAAGGCCACCCGGTCAAGGGCGTCCCCCGCCATCCCGTGGTGGAGGACGACGTCATCATCTACTCCAACGCCACCGTCCTGGGCCGCATCACCCTGGGGAAGGGCTCGGCCATCGGCGGCAACGTGTGGCTCACCCGCAGCGTGCCGCCGGGCAGCATCATCACCCAGGCCAACGAGAAGGACGGGATGCCCGCATGAACAGCCTGCTCCGCTTCCTCTTCTCCGCCATCGGCCTGCTGGTGGCCTGCGCCTTCGTCCCCGGCCTGGGGCACGGGACCTTCGTGGACCTGCTGATCGTGGCTGTGATCCTGGCCGCCCTGAACACCACCGTGGGCAGCTTCCTGAAGCTCATCGCTTTTGTGCCCGTAGCCTGTTCCTTCGGCTGCTTCAGCCTGGTCATCAACGGCCTGGTGTTCTGGCTGGCCGGGGCCCTGTCCTCGCGGCTGGGCCTCGGATTCACCGTCGCGGGCTTCTGGGCCGGCTTCTTCGGCGCCCTGGTGAGCAGCGTCATCGCGTCCATCCTGGGGGCCATCTTCATCCCCAAGGACCGCCGGCGCCCCCAGGGGCCAGCTCCGCGCATCAAAGTCGTGAACTAAAAAAAGCTTTCACCGCAGAGGACGCGGAGGGCGCAGAGAAGAGCCGGTGATGGCGGGGTAGGTGCCACGTCCAGGCGACGTAATTCCTGGAGTGGTCCCACGAACTCGTCGGACTCGGCCACCTCTGTGCCCTCTGCGTTCTCTGCGGTTAAATGCTTTTCATCTTTCCCAGGAGCTCCCGCACCGCCGCTTCCGCGGCCCCGCGCAGGGCGTCGACATCGGGGAAGGCGCTGGATTCCAGTGGGACGCCCATGGTGATGCGGTAGGGACCGCCCTGCACGCGCCAGGAGCCCTTGGGGAGGATCACCGGACCACCCCGGATGGCGAAGGGCACCACCGGGACGCCCGCTTCGAAGGCCAGGGCGAAGGCGCCCTTCTTGAAGGGCAGCAGGTGGCCATCTCGGCTCCGGGTGCCCTCGGGAAAGGCCACGATGGCCTGGCCTGCGCGGATGCGGACCGCGGCCTCCGCCAGGCTCTCCATGGCGGCATGGCGGTCGCGGCGGTCAATGAAGATGAAGTCCGCCAGCCAGATCACCCAGCCCAGAAAGGGCACCTGAGCCAGTTCCCGCTTGGCCACGAACACGGGGTTGCAGGGCAGCGTCGAGATCATCAGGGGTGGATCGAACAGCGACGTATGGTTACCGATGAACACCGCAGGGCGGCTCCCGTTGCGCAGGTCCTCCGGCAGCGTCTCCCAGCCCTCCAGCTCCCGGCGAATGCCGAAGGCCCGGGCCGTGCCGCGGATGTAGCGGGGTGCCACCAGCCAGAAGGACCGCCGCCCGCCCAGGAAGGGCGCCAGCAGGAAGCAGAGGCACACGGACAGGGCCAGCGCCAGGGCGCCGAAGATCCAGACCAGAATCGGGCGGAGAAAGGGGCGGCCCGGCATGCCTACTGCGGCAGCTGCACGGCGTCCTTGAGCCGCACGGGGTACTGGGGCACCCCGGACTGGCCCTTGCGCCACTCGGTCTTCACCTTCTCGATCTTGTCCACGGCCTCCATGCCCGAGACCACGCGGCCAAAGGCGCAGTAGCCGTAGCCCTCTTCGGTCATGTCCCGGTAGTCGAGGCTGGGGTTGTCCTTGGTGTTGATGTAGAACTGGGCGCTGGCGCTGTGGGGTGAGCCCGTGCGGGCCATGGCGATGGTGCCGCGGGTGTTCTTCAGGCCCGCCCGGAAGGTCTGGGGCGCTTCGTTGAGGATGGGGGCCCGCAGGGGCTTCTCGTCCAGGTTCTCCAGCAGGCCGCCGCCCTGGATCATGAAGCCCTCGATGACCCGGTGGAAGATGGTGCCCTTGTAGTGGCCGTCCTTCACGTACTGGAGGAAGTTGGCCACCGTGATCGGCGCCAGCTCCGACTCCAGCTCCACAACGATGGGTCCGTAGCTGGTGAGCAGCTGCACGCGGGGCTTGGCCACGGGCGCGGGTGTGGGCGCCGGGGTGGCCGCTGGCACAGGCATGGGAGCCTGGGCGGGAGGCACCGGGGTTGGCGCCTGGGCGGCCAGGGAAACGGCAAGGACGAAGCAGGGCAGCAGACGGGGCACAGGGGACTCCAGGGGTGTTCCCTTCCATTCTGCCGCGAACGGCCCGGAAGTCCCCGTTATCGTGGAGGCATGCCTTTCCTGGACCTGCCCCCCTGGATCCTGACCCTGTTCCTGGCGCCCTTCGGGTTGCTCCTGGGTTCCTTTTCCAACGTGCTCATCCACCGGCTGCCCCAGGAGGCGCCCGAAGACCGCAACGTGGTGACGAAGCCCAGCCACTGCCCGTCCTGCAAGGCGAACATCAAGCCCTGGCACAACGTCCCCCTCTTCGGCTGGCTGTGGCTGCGCGGGAAGTGCGCGGCCTGCGGCTGGCGCATCCCCCTGCGCTACCCCCTGGTGGAGCTGCTGGGCGGCCTGATCCTCGGCGGCGCCCACTGGCTCCTCCCCTTCGGGACGCTGATCTGGCTCAAGGCCGTGATCTGCGCCTATGCCCTGGTGGTGCTGTTCTTCACGGACTTCACCGAGATGATCCTGCCGGATGCGATCCAGTTCCCCTTGATGGCCCTGGGGGTGCTGTTCGCGCTGCCCCAGCTGGCCTGGCCCGAGACCCTGATGAAGGCCTGGGGCCGCGGAGACACACTCCTCCAGGCCCTGGCCTTCCACAACGGCCTTCAGCCCGGGCCTGCCTTTCACGGCTTCGAACCCACGGTCACCTGGCAGGCGAGCCTCCTGGGCCTGGCCATCGGCTACGGCGCCCCCGCCCTGCTGAACCAGATCTACAAATGGATCCGCAAGACCGATGGCCTGGGCATGGGCGACTTCAAGATGCTGGCCTGGCTCGGCGCCTTCTGGGGCTGGGGTCCCATGGTGGGGATCCTCTTCCTGGGCGCCGGCCTGGGGACGGCCGTGGGTCTGCCCCTCATCCTGATGCGCCGCTCCAGCGGCCAGACCATGCTGCCCTTCGGCTGCTTCCTGGCCCTGGCCACGCCCGTGGTGGTGTTCTTCGGGCGGGCGCTGTGGCTGGGGTATCTGGGGATGATGGGGTAGTTAACAGTAAATACTTGAATTACCACCTAATTGGTAGTTTTTTATTGCGGTAGCAGTAAGGTTCCGTCAAACTGAAATTTAAATAAACAAATATCTTTTTTTGAGACTCAGTCCATGATCCTCCAAACGGCTGCAGATGTTCTTCAAGAGCAGCGGTCTCTCCTCGAAACATGGAGAGCCGAGAGGGATCGACCCATCAGTGGACGGGTCTACTACTCTTCAAAGAGGCTTTTTCAAGATCCGCAGAGAATAGTTATGGTTGGCCTCAATCCTGGCCCAGGCCCGCTTGACAGGGAGATTCAAGATAAAGAAGACCGCCAACAAGAAGCTTGGGATTCAAACAGTCATTATTCTTCATGGTTGGATGATCGTTACTATGGATATCAACAGGGGAAGCACCCAAATCAACTCTCGGTGCAATCATTTTTCGGTGGTATTAACAAAATAGATTCAACTATTTCTATGGAAAACGCAATCAGAAAGACGCCATATATAAATTTAGTTCCAATTAGATCACCCAATTTCGAGACACTTGACAGAACTACGGTTGATTATTTTCTTCCCCAAAGCCTAAATGCATTATTTCTTCTGAAGCCAGAAATAATTATATGCTTTGGTTTCAAAGTGCAGAACATATTAAATATTAGCGCAAGCAAGCAGAACATTAAATTCATGCACCCATTATCGATTCTTGTGAATGTAGGCCATTTCTCCACACGTGGCACATTGCGCCGAAATACAGAATGGATAAATAACCATTTTTGGCCAATTGCTATAAAATATTACAACAAAAGCTGACCCAAAAATAATCACACTTTTCAGGGGGCAACAATGAAAACTCTAATTACAATAACTATTATTTTATTTTCTTTAAATTGTGATAGACATAAAGACCAATCGATCAATCCAGAACAACAAAACTTGGTTCTTAGCTATGAAAATGTTTTCACAAATGAAGGTAAACTAATAATTAACAATATAGCCAAAAATTCTCTTTATGATAATGACCCAGAATATCACACCCTTCTAATTGAGTGTCAAAATTTTAATATGTCTAAAACATTCAATAATCAATTCCAAGGGGATATCGACCTCATAGCAAAATATTCACCTGCTTACAAAAGTGCCATTGAATCTCGATCGTTCAAAATCAAAAATCTTCTCGAGGTCAAGACAGCTAACCTCGAAGATAGTATGAGGAAATCAATTGAATCCAACTACAAGGCAGAATTGGAATCCCAATTCCCATTAATTGGTATCAATAATTACGCAAATGAAGCGCGAAATAATTTTCAAAAAGCTCTAAATGATTTCAACAACAAACATATAAATGACTTCTATGTCGTGGGAACTTATGATGGATATATACCCACAGAAGAGCGTGCTATGTTTGAAATCGAAAAATTCCGCCCTGCGAGGTTATGGAGAAGATTTGAGAAAAAATACTACCCGTTTGCTGAACCCATAGCTGATCGCCAGGAAATGAATAGATTTATTTCAAGTATTGATGATTATGACCCCATTTCCCTAGAGAGTGGTCGATGGAAAAAGGATCTGCCACCAGACAATTTATCGGAACGTACCTATAAAGTTAAAATTCCACTGGAAGCCATGAATAACACCTTAAAGGCTGTTGACAAGCGCCATGAATCGTTAATAAATCAATTATACCAAAAAGAACTCACTTTCGGGTCAGCGACATATCTTTTGGGTCGTGGCTTTAATGATCAATACCTTAAAACATATTATTATAGCGACGAGAAAGAACGCACTGCTTTAATGAAAAGAGTTAGATCTTTTGTTCGTCGTGTGTCCATAATGCTTCTTGCAAAGGGCGATCCCTTTGAAATGAACCATAAAGAATGCCATCTAGTTGTTCTTGGTGTCGATAATAGTTTTTATCGTGTACTTTAAAAACACAAGCAAAGCCAATGGTCTCATAATAAGCTCTGGCTTAACTCCATCAGCACCCCACCGGTCTCCGCCGGATGGATGAAGGCGACGCGGCAGCCGTGGGCGCCGTTCCTCGGGGCCTGGTCGATCATGCGCACGCCCTTGGCGAGGAGCTGGGCCACGGCGGCGTCGATGTCGTCCACTTCGAAGCAGACGTGGTGGATGCCGGGGCCGCGCTTCGCCAGGAACTTGCCGATGGGGCCCTCGGGATCGGTGCTCTCCAGGAACTCCAGGGTGCTTTGGCCCACGGGGAAGAAGGCCGTCTTCACCTTCTGCTCCGCCACCTCCTCGGTGTGGTTCGCGGCCATGTCGAAGAGCCGCGCCATGCGAGCCATGGCCTCGTCCAGGCCCGGCGCCGCAATGCCCAGGTGGTTGATGCGCACCAGTTGCATGGGGCCTCCCGGAACAGTGTAGGGCGGAGGCTGGTCTAAATAGCCGTGTGCTTTCCGGATTTGGGGAAGACTTCCTTCGCGCAGTCCGGGCAGATGCCATGGGTGAACTCGGCATCGGTATGCTCGTTCAGGTAGGCCTCGATCTGGTTCCAGTAGCCCCTGTCGTCCCGGATTTTCTTGCAGTGGCTGCAGATGGGAAGCATGCCACCCAGGGTCTTCACCTCGGCGAGCAGGGCCGTCAGATGCTCATGGGCGGCCTGTTGCCGGAGCCAGGCACGGTAGACCGCCCAGGAGGCCACCAGGGTCAGGCAGGCGAAAAGGAGCGCTTCCAGGGATTCCTGAAACACATCCCGCCACCAAGCCGACAGGTAATCCTGGTCGGCCAGGCCCACCAGGAGGTAGAAGGGCTGGTTTGAGACTCTGCGGATGGCGAAAGTGCGCTGGATGTGATCAAAGGGCGTGCGGGCCTCAAACATGCCGGTGCTGCGGCCCGACTGGGCAAAAGCCACAAACTCCCGGGAAACGACCCTCTGGCCGATGGCCGTCCCCGCACTGGTGGGCTCGGGGTAGCGGGCGATCAGCCCCAGGTCCAGATCCCGGAGGGCCACTGAGCCGTGGGGCCCCACATCCAGGGCCGAGAAGGCCTTGCCGAACTGGTCCAGCGCGATGACCGCCTGGGCAATGCCGGCAAAGCTGTGGTCGGGACGCTCGATCCGCCGGGCCAGGATGATCACCCAGGTGCCGGTGAGCTTTCCCACCAGGGGTCTGGAGATCACCACGCCGGCATCTGGAACATCCCGGAGGCGGATGAAATGATCCCGGTCCGCCACGCTGACGTAGACCCCCACCCCGACGCCACTCCCATGCTCGATCACACCCTGCGTGTTGGTGGTGCGGAGGGCCACCAGCTCTGGTGCCCGCTCATGCTGCCTGCGGATGAACGCATCCAGACCCTGGCGGCGGTTCCCGGAGTCCGCCAGGGCACGCTCGACTTCGTCCTTCACCGCCCACACGGCGAGGTCGGCCTTGCTGAAGGTGTCCGCCACATTGCGGTCGAGCACCTGGGCCAGGTTCTGGGCCGTGGCGATGGCCTGTTCCTGGTGGTTCCGCCGGCTCTTCCGGAGGGAGAAGCCGGCCATGGAAATGACGAAGAGGTTGAGGATCAGGACACCCGCCCCCAGCCGGATCAGAAACGGCCTGGGCGCGAATTTCGGAATGAGGGTATCCGGATGGAGTTCCATGGGTTCACTTGGCCACGACTGCCCGAGGTCCTAACAATACCCGGCCCGGGCCACCCGAACCCCGTACTGCGGCCTTCCTCAGTGCTGGCAGGCCGGGGCCATGCCCAGGGTCACGGTGCCGTCGGCCACCTGGATCTTGCCCTTGCCGCCCAGGAAGGCGATGACGCCGTCGAAGTCGAAGGAATCCCCATGGCAGTTGCAGTAGGTGGCCGCGGTGCCATGGGCGGCGGCGGAGGCGGCGCGCAGATCCTCCAGGCGGCAGCTCCCCCTCTTCTCCAGCAGCAGGGAAAGCAGGTCGTGGCCGTAGAGGGGTTCGGACATGGCGGGCTCCGGTTCAGGAGTCTTGACTCCTGAACTCAGTTTATCCCAGTTCAGAGTGACTGGAATCACGCACCCTGAAGTGCCAACCCCACCTCCCGCATCAGGGGTTCGGGGCTGAGGTTGCGGGGCAGATGGCGCAGGGATTCCAGGATCGCCTCCTGGGGAGGCCGCAGGTCCCGGGGCTGGGCCGCCAGGGGCTCCATCGCCTCCCGCCAGGGCTCCAGGGCCGGAACTTCACCCGCGCGGATCCGCGCCAGGTCCGCCAGCAGGCGCAGGAGCAGCTCCAGGGGCTGGCGCAACTGCTCGCCCTGCGCCAGGGGCGAATCCTTTTCGGGCAGCAGGGCTTCGCCCACCTCGCTGAAGGGCCGGCCTTCCAGCAGGCCGAGCCAGGCCTCCACCTGGGCCTCGGCGCGGCGGAAGCCCGCCTCCTCCAGAAAGCGCAGGCTGCCTTCGCCCAGGGCCGTCCACCGGGGGCGATCAACCTCGGCCCAGCCGTTCCGCACCGCCACGGCCCAGGCCTCCTCCGGGGCCAGGGGTGCGAAGGGGAGGCGCTCGCAGCGGCTGCGGATGGTCTGGAGCAGGGCCTCGGGGCGGTGGGTGACCAGGATGAAGTGGGTGCCCTCGGGGGGTTCTTCCAGGGTCTTGAGCAGGATGTTGCCGCTGGACTCGTTGAGGCGATGGGCCTCCTCCACCAGGATCCAGCGATGGCAGCCCAGGGGCGGGGCCAGAGAGGCCCATTCGATGACGCCCCGGCTGAACCGGGGCTGGTTGGTGGAATCGAGGCCTTCGCGGATCTGGTCGATGCGGATGATGCCCGCCTTGCCTTCGGGCGTGATGCGCAGCAGGTTGGGCAACTCGAAGGGCAGGTCATCGCCCAGCACCATGCGGCAGCCTTCGCACTGGCCACAGGCGGTGCGGCGGAAGCAGATCTCGCGCCGGGCCAGTTCCATCGCCACGCGGCGCTTCCCGATGCCCTCGGGCCCCGTGAACAGCAGCGAACCCCGGATCCGCCCAGTCTGGAGGCGGTCCAGCAGGCGCTGACGGATGGCGTGGTGGCCGGCGATATCGGGCGCGAACATCAATCCACCCGGAACCCGGCGCTGCGCAGCAGCGGTGCCACCCGGGCCCAGATGGCAGCCTCCACCTGCTCCACGGGATCGCGCGCCGGCACCAGGGCCACGCGGGCGGGGTGGGCCTGCGCGATGACCAGGAAGCGGTTCCGGACCTTGCGGTGGAAGTCCAGGGCCGCCTGGTCGAAGCGGGTTTCCGCGAATTCCGCCCCCAGGGAGAGGTTGCGCACTTCCACCCGCTGGAGCGACACCTCAGGATCCATGTCCAGCAGGACCGTGAGGTTCGGGCGCAGCCCCCGCAGCACCAGCTCGCTGAGTCGATCCAGACTCGCCTCGGGCACGCCGCTGGCGCCCTGGTAGGCCCGGGTGGAATCCTCGAAGCGGTCCAGCAACACCACCTTCCCTTCGGCCATCGCGGGCCGGATCACGGCCTCCAGGTGCTGGGCGCGATCCGCGTAGAAGAGCAGCAGCTCGGCGTCCGCGCACCAGGCCTCGCCGCTGGCGTGGCGTTCCAGAAGCAGGCGGCGCAGTTCGCGGCCCAGAGCCGTGCCGCCGGGCTCCTTCGACACCACCAGGGGCAGGCCGAGGTGCCGCAGCCGTTCGGAAAGCCGCAGCATCTGAGTGGACTTCCCTGAACCCTCCACGCCTTCGATGGTGATGAACACGCCCCGCACCGGACCTCCGTCCGATGAGGATACCCGGCGCCGCCCCTCCCGCAGCCGACGGCCGGTTTGGCCGCCATCCGGGGCGGTGCTATCCTGCTCGAAACTCCAGGAGTTCCAGGTGGCCGAAGCGATCCATTGCCCCAGTTGCTCCACCCGATACCGCCTCCGCGCCGACCGCCTCCGGCCCGCCATCCGCCGGGCCCGGTGCTTCTCCTGCGGGGGTGTGTTCCCGGTGGGCGACGTGGTGCAGCGCCTGCTGGCCGACGCGCCGTCCCTCACCGCCACCGCCTCCTTCGGTCTGGAGGACCTGGCCTCCGCCTGGAAGCAGGAGGCTCCGGCGCCACCCTCCTCCCTGACGCTGGGCGACCTGGAGGGCGCGGACGCCGAAATCCTGGAAAAGACCCTGGTGGATACCCCCCTCGTCCTCCCCGAAGCCAAAGCCGAGGCCGAGGCCAGCCTTGTCCCTCCGCCAGCTCCGCCGCCCGTCGTCCTGCTGCCCGAGGCGGGCGAGAACACCCTGACGGGCTACACGTCGGCCCGGGACGCCATCGACAAGCTGTTCGCCGGCACGCCGGCCGCGGCCCAGAAGGCCACCAAGGATTCCTCGGCCATGGATATGGAAGCCACCCTGTCGGCCCTGGAGGCCACCCTGGGTGGAGCCACGCCCCCCGCCCCGTCCGTACCAGACGGGGACACCCCCACCGCCTCGGGGCGCCCGCCACAAGAGGACCATGCACCTTCCACCACCACCGTTCGCCTGACCCAGGAGGATCTCAGGGCCGCCCTGCGGGCCGGAACGCCGGCAGTGCCCCCTGAGGCGCTCCATCCCTCCGACCTGAGGACCACCCCGGAAGAACCGCGGGAACCGGCGGCCCCTTCCGTTCCCCACCCCCAGATTCCCGAACGGGTCCCGGTGGCGGCAGCGGAGGACCCCGGTGCCGAACAGCTGCGCCTGAAGATCGACGAGGAGATCTACCCGGGCCTCACCATGGCCCAGCTGACCGCCTGGGTCGAAGAAGGACGGATCCTGGAACATCACCTGGTGGCACGCCAGCACAGCGAGAACTGGCTGGAGGCCCACAAGGTCCCCGGCCTGCGCCCGGTCTTCGAACGCCAACGCCGCGAACGGAGTGGCGGGGCGCCAGCTCTCGATACCACCGCCCTGGAGATCGCCCCCAAGAAGAGCCTCTTCGGCGGCCTCTTCGGGAAGAACTGACATGCAGACCTTCGCCCTCGCCACCCTCCTCACCCTGGCCCAGGCCCCCTCTACCCCACCGCCTGCGCCACCACCGGCGCCGGCCTCTGAAACCTCGCTCTCCTACTACGCCGAGACCCTCCCCTTCGCCTGGGATCGCATGATCCCCCTGACCGTGAATGTGGACGGCCTCAAGGTCAGCAGCATCTTCTTCAACCGGCGCGTGGTGCAGCCGGGCTTCTTCAACCTCCTCAAGGGCGCCGAGTTCGGCACCCGGGCCCAGGTGGAAGTAACGAACACCGGCAAGTACCCGAAGGTCCCCGGCTTCGCCGTGGCCGTGCTGGACAAGGATGGGAAGCTGCTGGGCGTGGCCTCCGGCGGCACCAAGGTCGGCACCATCAAGCCCGGCGAAACCGAGACCTTCGACCTGAACTTCACCCAGGTGAAAGAGCGCCTCGCCAAGGGCGACCGCTTCCTGCTGGCCATCGAACTGAGGAACTGAGCCTCCAGAACCGCCAGGCTAGCGCCGCGAGGAAATTCCAGGCATCCGGAAACCCAGGGCCTCAAGCTGCGCCATCAACGGGGCCTTCTGGACCGGACCCAGCTCCACCAGTGGGGGCCGCACCCGGCTCCACGCCTCGTCGCCCGCGAAGTGGGCGACGGTGGCCTTGACAGCCGGAATCATCGGAAAGGCCTGAATCGCCAGCCGGACCGCATCGAGACCGGCCTGCAGTGCGTCCGCCTCGGCCGAGCGCCAGTGGTGGTAAAGGTGGGCGATCGGACCGGGATTGACGTTTCCCGTCGCGGTGATGCAGCCGGCGCCGCCGTGCCGCAGCCCTTCCAGGAGCAGCATCTCGGAGCCGGGGAAGATGTCGAAGCTGGTCCCGGCAAAGGCATCGAGCAGGGCACGCAGGTGGCCGGGATCGCCGGAGCTGTCCTTGATCCCGGCGATGGCGCCCGGATAGGCCGACAGGAGCCGCTCGATCAGGGGGATCGGGAAGGGCACCTGGCTCACCTGGGGGATGTGATAGAGGTAGATGCGCAGGCGCGAATCGCCCACCCGCTCGATGACCTCCGCAAAGCTCCTGAATACGCCCTCCTCAGTGACCCCCTTGTAGTAGAAGGGCGGCAGCATCAGCACTCCGGCACAGCCAGCCTCCACCACATGGCGGGTGAGGCGGACGCTGTCGGTGAGCGCGCAACAGCCCGTCCCTGGCATCAGGCGGGCCGGCGGGATGCCCTCGGAGAGCAGCCTGTCGAACAGGGCGATCCGCTCCTCCACGGATAGCGAGTTGGCTTCGCTGGTGGTCCCGAAGATCGCCAGGCCACTCACCCCCTGATCGAGCAGCCACTTGGAGTGCGCCACAAACCGGTCGCCATCCGGGGCGAGATCCTTCTGAAACGGAGTGATGACCGGGGCAAGCACCCCTTTGATGTTGGCCTGGTCCATGGGCACCTCACGAAATGGATAACGTGGATGCGCGTCGAGGTCCACCCATCTCCCGGCCGATCCTTCAGTCCTTCACCCGCTCCAGCTTCACCATTCCCTTGGGGCGCGGAAAGGCCTTCACCTTCCAGGGCTGGGCCAGGGCCTGGGTCGTGTAGCTATCCGGAGCGGGGCTTCGAACGCGCCAGCGGATCAGGAGATCGTCCCCCTGCGGCACGGGCTCGAGGAATTCGAGGGTGAAGCCGCCCGTGGGGCGCTGCCCCGCGAAGGCCACCACCGCACAGTGCACCGTGAAGTCCAGGGCCGGGGCCCGCTGGTCCAGGCTCCGCCACAAGCGCTCCCAGCGGTGGGCATCCATGACCACCTCGGCGCCCGGCTCCGGTTGGCTGCGGTACTGGCCCCGCCATTCCTGGGCCGGTGTGGCCCTCTCCCCTGCCTGCGGCGGTGCCTGGGCAGGCGCGGTCACGGCTGCGCCGGCCAGGATCAGGGCCAGGGGGATTTTCAGCTGAAAGGGCATGGGCGCTCCGGGAAGGCAGGTCTAGGCGGAAGGCGGGGGCACGGGCGGTGTGCGCGGGACAACGCGTCCGGCGGCCGCCAGGATCGCGAAGATCAGCAGCGGGATCAGGATTCCTAGGTCCACGCCCCAGGCTCCGGGTCCGAGAATCCCCAGGATGCCCCCGATCAAGGCGGCGAGCAGGGCCAGGCAGAAGCGGCCGAAAGCGGGCCAGAACCGCGCCGGACCGAGATGATGGCGCAACCAGCAGCCGACCGCGCCGCCCAGGGCGCCGGAGGCCAGAGAGGTGGCGTCCTCTCCGGCCCCGGACAGGCCGTGTCCGTGGACCAGACTGGCGCCAATCACCGCCGCCATGGTCCCAAAGAGGGCGAAGCGGGTCCCATGGCCCACTGCGCGGAAGGCGAAGCCCCGCCACCCCGGTCCCGTACTCGCCGCCTGCTCGATGACCCAAGTGACCAGGAACAAGAGCCCGGCAAGCAAGGCCAGAATGGCCAGCACCCCCAGGGTGGCCAGCAGGGCCCCCTTGAAGCCGTGCCGGAGGGCCTGGGGAATGACCACCGCGGCCGCGAGGAGGATGGCTGCCACGAGGATGTAGAGGTCATGGCGCACGAACCCGCGGTCGGAGCGCGGATGCGGAAACGGATCGAGACGGATCTGGTTCACGGGGCGATCCCAGACATGGGCGTGGATCGGGAAGCGAGGGGGGCGGCTTCTCCAGCATCGCCATCGGAAACGGCCCGTCAAGACAACGATCCTCGGCCGTTGGAATAAGAGTGCCTAACAAAACCCTGACGGGGCCGCGAGAAAGCCAGGTGGGATGCACCGCAAGGAAGGGCCCGCAGGGCGATTCGGGACATCGTTCAAGGGCCCTGACGCCGCGGGGCGCCCACCTGGCTTTCTCCCCTCGGGCGAGGGCCGGCGGCCCTCGCGATGCCGCGTCACGCTCGTCGCGCGTAGTAACCCGCTACGCGTCTCCTCGCGTTCCTCGCCTCGCTCGCCCGGCGGCCCTCGCGCGGCCCCGTGGGAGTTTTGTTAGGCACTCTAACGTCGGAATCACCGATACTTCGAGCCACGCACCCGGCACCACAAGGAGGATGTCCATGGAGGCTCCGTCCCAGAGCTTTCCCCAGGATCTGGCAGCGGTCCCGGAAGGGGAGCGCATTCCGGAGGCATTCGGGTGGGCTCCTTCCAGCTGGGCCCTCGGTTCAGCCATCCTGGCCACGATGGTCCTTTTCCAGCCTGCGAAGCTGGAGCGCTCCGAGATCCTCCTGGCCGCGGCCGCGCTGTTGCTGGCGCTCTTCCTGGTGGTCCATGAAATCCGCCGCCGGAAGCGTCCGAAAGTGCTCGTCCGCCCTGGCTACGGCCCCCTCATCGGCCTCTATCGCGAGGGCCGGTTCCAGCGGACCGTGGAACTCGCCCAGAGCCACGTCCTCATCCGCCATCCGACCCGGACCTGGGGACCCATTCTCATGCTCAGCCTTGCCACCCTCGCGAGCCTGGCCTTCCTTCTCCCCGGCTCCATCCAGATCTCCTGGAGCGATCGCTGCCTGGCGGTCCTGGCCGCGGGCTTCTCCGCCAGCCTCGCGGCCTCCGTCGTGAAGACCCGCCTGCGCTGCGAGGAATGCCTGTTCCCCTACCCAAGCTCGCCGGACTTCGAGCATGTCCTGGTGCCGAAGCAGGACATCAAACGGATCTTCGGCGGCCCAGGATGATCAGTTCGCTTCTTGCTCGTGGTAGTGGGCCAGCAGTTCGGCGGGGGTGACGGTGGCGGTGCCCACCTTGGCGACGACCACACCCGCAGCGGCGTTGGCCAGCATGGCGGCCTCCCGCCAGTCCGCGCCCGCGGCGATGGCGGCGCTAAAGGCGGCGATGACCGTGTCGCCCGCGCCGCTCACATCGAAGACTTCCCGGGCCTCGGTGGGCACCATCCAGGGGGCCGCGTGGTCCCCATCCGGCGCGAAGAGGGCCATGCCCCGCTCGCTGCGCGTCACCAGCAGGCCCTGGAGGCCCAGCTCCGCCAGGATGGCGCGGCCCGCCTCCGCCACTTCCGGATCGGACTTCGCCGGGCGCTGGGCCAGCTCAGCGGTTTCCTTGGTGTTGGGCGTCATGAGCGTCGCGCCCCGATAGAGGGCCTTGTGCGAGGGCTTGGGATCCACGATCCAGGGCAGGCCCTTCTTGGCGCAGAGGGATCGCACCGCGTCCATCACGGGCCCGTTCACCACGCCCTTGGCGTAGTCCGACACGATGAGGGCCGAGGCCTCGCCCAGGGCCCGCTCCAGGCGGTCCTGGAGGCCCATCACCACGGCGGGCTCCGGCTGCCCGGACTCCTCCCGGTCGATGCGGAGCATCTGCTGCTGCTGGCCGATGACGCGGGTCTTGATGATCGTGGGCCGCGAGGCGTCCAGCACCAGGCCCGAGATGGAGATGCCCAGGCGGCCCAGCAGGCCCAGCAGCCGGTCGCCGGCCACATCCTTCTGGAGCGTTCCGATGAGCAGCGGCTCCGCCCCCAGGGCCTTGAGGTTGGCCGCCACGTTAGCCGCGCCGCCCAGCACCGCCTGTTCGCGCACCACCCGCACGATGGGCACGGGCGCCTCCGGGGAGATGCGGCTGACCTCACCGAACAGGTACTCGTCCAGCATCACGTCGCCCAGCACGGCCACCTTGCGGCCATCCATGCGGCGGAGCAGCGATTCGGCCTGGGCGCGGTCGAGTCTCACTTCCCCACCTGCTTCGCGGCATCCACAAGCATCACGGGAATGCCATCCTCGATGGGATAGAGCAGCCCGCACTTCTGGCAGTGCAGCCCCTCGGCCTGTTCCACGAGGTCGCCGTGGCAGGCCGGGCAGCAGAGGATCTCGAGGAGGCGCGGGTCGAGCGGCATGGGGGTAGCTTATCGGAATTCCCGCGGCAGGAGCGACCGGCAGGCGCCTCCGGTCCAAGGGCGGGTGAAGCGGGGTGCCTCAGGGCCCGATGGCCGCGCTGCCGGTTTCCCCGGTCCGGACCCGGTAGCAGTCCTCCAGGTTCAGGACGAAGACCTTCCCGTCCCCCAGGTGGCTCGGCTCGGACTTGGCGGCCGCCATGATGGCCTCCACCGCGGGCTTGACGAATTCCTCGTTCACCGCGATCTCCAGCTTGACCTTGGGGAGCAGGCGGATGAGGCCGATCTTGTTGCCCCGGAACTGCTCCGCGAAACCCTTCTGGGTGCCGCACCCCCGCACATCCGAGACGGTCATCAGGTAGATCTCCTTGGCCACCAGGGCGGCCTGGACCGCCTCGAACTTGTCCGGCCGGATGATGGCAATGATCATTTTCATGGTTGGCTCCTGTCACAGGGAATGGGGAAGTCGGGCTCGCGATCCACTCATGGTTTCTCGGAAACAGGGACCCTCAGGGGGGCGCCCGCGGGTGAAGCCAGGGCCGAGATCACGTACTCGGGATAGGCCGAGATGCCGTGCTCATGTATGTCCAGGCCGTCGTGCTCGCCGTCTTCCGAAAGCCGCAGGAGGCCCTTGGCGTCAATGGCATACATGACCGCGAAGGAGACCGCCAGCGTGGCGAAGGTGACGATGGCGCTGCCGATGGCCTGGGCGGCCAGGACCTTGTACCCGCCTCCGTAGAAGAGGCCCGTGAGCCTGGTGGAGAGGTCGGGTGAGATGGGATCGCTGCCAATGGCGGAGAACTGCCCGCTGGCGAAGAGGCCGAGGGAGAGCGTGCCCCAGATGCCGTTCATCATGTGCACCGGGACGGCGCCGATGGGGTCATCGATGCGCAGGTACTCTAGCAGGTCCACGCCCAGGATCACGATGACGCCGGCGATGGCCCCGATCATGACCGAGCCGAAGGGGCTCACCCAGTAGCAGGGCGCCGTGATGGCCACCAGACCCGCCAGGAACCCGTTGGTGATGGACCCCGGATCCCACTTCCCGGTGCGGTAGTAGATGTAGATGACGGCGCTCAGGCCCGCGGCGCAGGCCGCGAGGGTCGTGTTGGCGGCCACCCGGCCGATGCCTTCGAAATCCATGGCGGACAGGGTGCTGCCGGGGTTGAAGCCGTACCAGCCGAACCAGAGCAGCAGGCCGCCGCACACGGCGATGGTGAGGTCGTGGGGCGTCATGGGGCCGCCGCCGTCCCGCTTGAACTTGCGCCCAAGCCGGGGACCCAGCACCACGGCCCCCGCGAGGGCCACCGCGCCGCCGATGGTGTGGACCACCGTGGAACCCGCGAAATCATGGAAGTTCATGCCCAGCGAAGGCAGGAACTTGCCGGCGCTGCCCATGGTGGCGAGGAAGCCGTCGGGCCCCCAGGCCCAGTGGCCGATGATGGGGTAGATGAACCCGGAGACCGCGAAGCTGTAGAGGATGTCGCCGATGAAATCAGTGCGCCCGATCATGGCGCCGGAAGTGATGGTGGAGCAGGTATCCGCGAAGGCGAACTGGAAGAGCCAGTGGGCCAGGATGGCCACGCCCGTGGTGCCGTAGGTCACCGGGGCGCCCTTGAGGAAGAACCAGTGGTAGCCGATGAATCCGTTGCCCTCGCTGAACATGAACGCGTAGCCGAAGGCCCAGAAGAGAATGCCGCACAGGCAGGTGTCGAAGACGCACTCCACCAGGACGTTCACCGTTTCCCGCGACCGGCAGAAGCCCGCCTCCAGCATGACGAAGCCCACCTGCATGGCGAACACGAGGAAGGCCGCGATCAGCGTCCAGACCGTGTTGAGGGGGTTGATGATGTCCTTGGCCGCGACCACCGGAGGCGCGGGAGCGGGCACAACGGGAGCGGGCGCCGCCGCCACGGGCGCAGCCGTGGCCACGGCGGCAGGCGGGTTCGCGGGCGGGACGTCCGCACGGGCCGAGCTGCCGTTGAGCAGCAGCGGGATGAGGATCATCATGCCAAGCACGGCGATCGTCCCCAGCAGCTTGCCCGATGCCACCACGAATCCGTAGCGGCGCCATTCCGGGTCCCTCAGGCGGGCTGACAGCCGGGCCAGCTTCCCGGAAAAGGAGAGCTTGTCTCGCTCGTGGGTGATCCGTGCCATGTCGGGCTCCATGAATAAGGGATGAGGTGGCGGTTTCGAATTCGGCAGGACGAGGTCCCGCCTAGAAGGCCTTGGCGATCGTCAGGGTCACGCGCCCCTTGCCGATGTTCCGGCCCATGGCGTTCTCGTAGACCGTGACGTCGCCGTCGGCCGCGCGGGACTTCGTGTCGGCGTAGGTACCGGCCAGGGCGAGCGTGTAGCCCTTGATCTCCTTGGCGATGCCCAGCTTGTAGTCCGAGTAGCTGAACAGGGAGTTGTCGCCCGTCACGTAGCTCCCGTTGGAGAAGTAGCCGGGATTCGCCTTGTCGGAGTAGGTGGTATGACCCCCATGGGCCAGCACCGTCCACCCGCTCCCGCCCAGCGGGATCGCCAGGGAGAGGTCGACATAGCTCGTCCCACCGGAGTTGTTGACACCGAATGTGTTCGCGCTGATGACCTGCGAGTATTTCAGGCTGGCCCAGGTGTAGCTCAGGCCTAGGTAGGCCTCGGTGGTGGCGGGGTTCCGGTAGGCGCCGAGGTTCTCGTAGGTGCCCGGATAGAGGTAGCGGTAGAGGCCCACATCCAGGGTCCAGTCCTTGGCGAAGCCCCATTTGTAGCCGCCGAACAGGTCCAGTTCCACGCTGGCGCAGTTCAGCTTGCCCGGCATGTAGGGTCCCCCCACAGAAGCCGGGGATCCCAGGCCGGTGGGGGCGCTGGCCACTCCGGCGTTCTGGTCCGTGAACCAGGAGATGTTGCTGAGGCTGGTGCTGAGGTAGAACCCCGAGGGGTGGACCAGGTCTAGCTCGGCCTGAACGGTGGGCTTCCCATCCGTCTGGGTGAGGCCGCGGAAGATGTACTGGGAGCCGAGGGTGGCCGAACCGGTCAAGGCGAACCCCAGGATGGCGGGCGCAGGTGGCGCCGCCGCTCCCTGCGCCGCCAGAAGGGCTGTCATCGTCGCGGACAGTGGAAGGACTCTGAAGAGATGCATGGCGCGCTCCGGAGAGGTTGAGGTCCAGGGGCGGCACCGCCGGATCTGGAAGAAGGGCCCTGGGCCGGGATAGGACTGTCCTGGGGGCCTGGGCGGCCCCTGGACGACATCGGGAAGCAGATGGAGGTCAGTGCTGGAGGGAAGATTCCGGAGTGGGCGCCTGAATCCCCGCGACACGGGAAGGGAGCTGCTGGATACCGCCGCTGGGATCGACCTCCATGAGCAGTGGCGAGATGGCCGCGAGGGCCACTGCCACCGCCAGGACCCTGCACAGGGTTCGGCGGGTCATGGGAGATCCTCCTTCTTCGGGCGGGGGATCGATGTGGCCTTTGCCGAGGGAATCCGTTAGGTCGGTCCAGGCCACGATCGGTTCCGTTCCTCCCTGAGTCCTGGAGCCGACCATCGGCCCCTTGTGCCCGAAAGAGAGAGCAGAGAACGTGCCGATGGGAAATTTCGTGCGCAATTTGTTTCTAAAAAATAAAATAATTAATGTTAATCAAACAATTGTCATCAGCTTTTATGCAAATCGGGTTGACAAAAATGTAGCTCAACCTCACATGAATGACAAATTTGTAAGATTTAGCTCAGAACGACCGGAACCGCTCCGGCTCCAGCCCATACTTCTGCACCTTGTAGTTCAGGATGCGCTCGGTGGTCTGGAGGAGCCGGGCGGCGCGGGAGCGGTTCCCCCGGGCCGACTTCAGGGCGTCCTGCAGCAGGTCCCGCTCGAAGGCGGCCACGGCGTCCCCCAGCGCCGCCCCCGGCAGGGTGCCGGAGACTTCGGCCGTCTGGAGGGAGGGCGGCAGGTGGTGGGCGTGGATCACCCCGCCTTCGCAGACGAGGATGGCCCGTTCGATGGCGTTCTCCAGCTCCCGCACGTTGCCGGGCCAGTGGTAGGCCGCCAGCATGTCGATGGCCGAGGTGGAGATGCGCCGGACGTCCTTGCCCTGGGCTGCGGCGATCTTCTCCACGAAGTGGTCCGCCAGCAGCAGGATGTCCGCCTGGCGTTCCCGCAACGGGGGCATGAAGATCTCGAAGACGTGCAGCCGGTAGTAGAGGTCCTCCCGGAAGGTGCCGGCCTTCACGGCGGCCTCCAGGTTCCGGTTGGTGGCGGTGAGGAGCCGCACGTCCACCTTCACGGGCCGCACGCCGCCCAGGCGCTCGAACTCCCGCTCCTGGAGCACCCGCAGCAGCTTCACCTGGGTGGCCGGGGACAGCTCGCCCACCTCATCCAGGAACAGCGTGCCCCCGTGGGCCAGCTCGAAGCGGCCCTTCTTCAGATGGCGGGCGTCCGTGAAGGCGCCGGGCTCGTAGCCGAACAGTTCCGACTCGATGAGGGTCTCCGGCAGGGCCCCGCAGTTCACCTTCACGAAGGGCTTGTCCGCCCGGGGCGAGTTGTAGTGGAGGGCGTGGGCCACCAGCTCCTTGCCGGTGCCGGACTCGCCGCGGATGAGCACGGTGGTGCTGCTGGGCGCCGCCTGGGCCACGGCCTCGTAGACCCGCTGCATGGCGTGGCTGTGGCCGATGAGGTGGTGCAGGTCGTAGCGCTCCCGGAGTTCCAGGCGCAGCTGCTGGTTCTCCTCCACCAGCCGCTGCCGGTCCGCCGCCACGAGCTTCGCCACCTTCATGGCCAGACCCACCATGGAGGCCGCGATCTGGAGGAGCTTGGTGTCGCGGTCGAAGTCCCGGTGCCGGTCGTAGGGCACCGTGAGACAGAGCGTTCCCGCCGTCTTCCGGTCCAGGAACACGGGGATGCAGAAGAAGGACATGTCCGACTTCTTCCGCTTCTGCTCCTTCAGGACGCCGGTGCGATCCAGGAACAGCGGCTCCTGGCTGGCCTGGGGCACCACGATGGCCTTGCCGCTGGCCAGCACCCGCCCGTTGATGCCTTCGCCCACGCGGTAGCGGGCCCGGGCCACCCCCTGGCTCGACAGGCCGCGGGCGGCCTCGATGCGGAGGGCCGCCCCCTCCTCATCCGCCAGCAGGATGGCGCCGTTCAGGGCCCCGAAGGCCTCGGCCAAAATCTCCAGCACCCGGGGCAGGGAGGCCCGGATATCCGATGAAGCCAGGGCCTGGCTCAGTTCCAGCAGGGGCGAGAGGTGGAGGGCATCCTCTGAGGCGGCCATGGGGCTCCAGAAGCGATTCCACAAAATTGTACCAACAACGCCAGATTATGACAATTTTGCATTATATTTATCGAAGTAGCAGATTCCACGGAAGATCTGCCTGCTACTCCAATCCCTGGGCCACCAGCAGGTCCGAAAGGGTGACGCGGAGCAGGGAGTAGCCGATCGCCTGGCCATCGGGGCTCTGGCGGACGCGATCCACCCGGGCCGGGGCGATCCCGCCCTTGGCCCCAATGAGCCGGTCGAAGGTCCGCCGCCCGTCCCGGAGGGCCATCCGTTCCACACGGATGGGCCAGTGGCCGGGCTCCACGAGGTAGAGGCCCTGGCCATCGGACGTCCAGCCCAGAAGTTCCGTGCCGGTGGGGAGGCTGCCCACGTCCTGGAGCGTCCCATCCGCCAGATCCAGCACCTTCAAGCGGCCCGCCTGGGTCCGGAGGGCCACCCGGTGGCCATCGGGAGCTGGGACAAGGGCGGCCGGATCCGCCACGGGCAGGACCCGCACCTTGCCGGTGGCGAGGTCCACCTGGAGCAGGCTCGGCCCACCCGTGGCCGGGCGGGCGATGACGAGCACCTCCGGGTGGCCTGGGCGGAACCGCGCCTCCAGGGGTGTCCATCCCCGCAGGGGGACATCCCGCGTCACCCCCTTGCCGGTGGGGAAGAGGCGCAAACGGGCATCGGGATCGTCCGCCAGGGCCAGCGCCCAGACCCCGTCCGGGCTCAGGTCCTGCGCAAGGCCGTAGCCAAGGCGCTGGGGGATCTCCGTGGCCAGGTCCTTGAGGTAGGCCTCAGGCCGCTGCCCCACCGCTTCGAACACTTCGCTGAAGAGCACCCTTCTCCGCGCCGCATCGAGGGCCGCCACCTGGCTGCCGTCAAGCCAGGAGCAGTCCCGCTCGCCGGCCCCATCGATCCAGGCCATCTCGAGCCGGAAGACCTCCCGCTCGAAGAGCACGCGTCCATCGGCGGCCACGTCGTGCAGCAGGGTCCGCAGGGGGAAGCGGGCCAGGGACCGGCTGCGGCCCTTGAGGTCCACCGCGAGCAGCGGGGGCATCCAGTCGGGGTGGGTGTTGCCCGAAAAGAGGATTTCCCGGCCGTTGGGCATCCAGGCCATGAAGGGGTCGCTGGCCTGGAGGTGCTCCATCAGGGTCCGGATCCGGCCGTCGCCCTCCCGCACGAACAGGGTGAAATAGGGGGCCGTCCCCATGAAGGCCAGCGTCTTCCCGTCGGGCGCGAACCGGGGCGTGGCCAGGGGGATCGTGCTCCGGTGCAGCTCACGGCCCACCGGGTACTCAAGCACATAGGCCCCATCAGGCAGCCGCCGCGTGATGGCGAGGTCCCTTCCTTCCGCGTCCCAATCGGCCCCGGTCACTTCATCGAGGATGAGCCGCGGAGCATCCTGGCCCGGCATGACGCGGGCGAGGGTGCCGGCGCCGAAGGTGGAGGCCTGGAAGCGGTCTTTGATGAGCACGGCCAACTCCCCGCTGGGGCTCACGGAGAGGATGTCCGCGCCACGCAGGCCCAGAGCCCGCACCTCGCCCCCCTCCAGGCCGATGCGGTAGATGCCCGGTTCCTGGCCATCCAGGGCGGCCCCTGCGAAGACACTGTTCCCGCCGGGGCCGAACCGGGCGCGGAGGATGTTGCCCCGCTGGAAGGTGAGCCGGCGGAAGACCGGCGGCTCGGGCTTCCGCTCCAGGCGGGCCCAGGCGCCCGCGCCGAACAGGACGCCGGCCATGACCAGGCCTGTGGGTAGGGCGCGGCGGCGCCAGGCGCCGGGGTTCGCGGCGGCCCCAGCCACCGGGCCCGCCGCCACCCCGCTCGGCCCGGCCCCTGGGTCGGCCTTCAATTCCAGCAAGGCGCCCAGCAGGGCGCCCGCATCGGGATAGCGCTGCTCGGGTTCCACCTCCAGGCAGCGGTGGAGCAGGGTGTCCAGGGCCGCGGGATAACCCGATCCCAGCGGCCCGGGGCCGTCCTTCATCACGTGGATCTGCCGCTCGAGGGCCGTCCGGCCCCGGCCCGGCGGCTTGCCCTTGGCGAGTTCCCACAGCACGAGACCGAGGGCGTAGATGTCCGACCGTCCATCCACGGGGCGCCCGCCGATCTGCTCGGGGCTGAGGTAGCCCACCGTGCCCTGAAGCGGCCCCGCCGTGGTCTGGAAGGTCTCCTCCAGGATGTGGCCCTCCTCTGCGCCGAGGGCCTTGGCCAGGCCGAAGTCCAGCAGCTTGCAGCAGCCGTCCGCCGTGAGGAAGAGGTTCTCCGGTTTGATGTCCCGGTGGATGATGCCCTTGCGGTGCACCACGTCCAGGGCCGACGTCACCTGGATGGCCAGATCCAGGGCCGTGGCCAGCAGCAGCGGCCCGTCCGCCAGCACGGCCCGCAGGGTGCGGCCCTCCAGCAGTTCAGTGACCAGCACGGGCTGGCTCTGCCAGCGCACCAGATCAATGACACGGAGGATGTTGGGGTGGTTCAGCTGGGCGAGGACACGGGCTTCGCGCTGGATCCGGACCAGCTGATCGGGATCCCCCACCGCCCACCCCGAAAGGAGCTTCAGCGCGACCTCCCGATGGAGGGAGGCATCCCAGGCCACGAGCACCTGGGCGTTCCCCCCGGCCGAGAGCGGGCGGATCACCTGGTAGGTTCCGATCATGGAACCGGGTGGGAAGAGGTCAGGGGGCGGCATGGGGGCAACCCCATACTAGACCGCCCCCTGCCCGGAAACCAAGGAAGGGACGACGAGGCGCCCTTCGGGAACTCGCCAGCCCTCGGTAAATAGCGGCCCGCCTTGACGGTCCCGCGCCCCCGGGTCCAGGATGGAGCACCCTGGACCTTCCATGACACCCCGCCTCCACACCTATTATTGGTTCCCGCACACGGATCGTGCGTGGCACGGCGAGGGTCCAGCCTGAAACCTGGAACACCCCACTGACCACCCCGATCCCTCCCAGGAATCGGGGTTTTTCTTTTTCTTCCGGAAGGCCCCGCCATGACCCACCAGGCCCTCGAAAACCTCAACATCGATGCCTTCGACCGCATGCCCTCCCCGGCGGAGGTCCACGCGGCTCTGCCCGTCCCGGACGCCGTGGCCGAGACCGTGGCCGGCGGCCGCCGGGACCTCCAGCGCATCCTGACCCGGGAGGATCCCCGCCTCATGGTGGTGGTGGGGCCGTGCAGCATCCACGACCCGGTGGCGGGCCTCGACTACGCGCGGCGGCTCAAGGCCCTCTCTGACGAGGTGGCGGACACGCTCCTGCTGGTCATGCGGGTCTACTTCGAGAAGCCCCGCACCTCCACGGGCTGGAAGGGCTTCATCAACGACCCCCGGATGGACGATTCCTTCCACATCGAGGAAGGCATGCGCAAGGCCCGGGAATTTCTGCTCCGCATCGGGGAGATCGGCCTGCCCACGGCCACCGAGGCTCTGGATCCCAACACGCCCCAGTACATCGGCGACCTCATCGCCTGGACCGCCATCGGGGCCCGGACCTCCGAATCCCAGACCCACCGCGAGATGTCCAGCGGCCTCTCCACGCCCGTGGGCTTCAAGAACGCCACGGACGGCGACCTGGCCGCCGCCGTGAATGCCATCCTCTCCGCCGCCCGGCCCCACAGCTTCCTGGGTCTCAACGACCAGGGCTCGGCGGCCATCGTGCGCACCCGTGGGAATGCCCACGGCCACCTGGTGCTGCGTGGCGGGGGCGGCCGCCCCAACTACGACACCGTCAGCATCGCCCTGGCGGAGGCCGCCCTGCGCAAGGCGGGCCTGCCCGAGAACATCGTGGTGGACTGCTCCCACGCCAACAGCCACAAGAACCCCCGGCTCCAGCCCCTGGTCCTCCAGGACTGCGCCCACCAGATCCTGCGCGGCAATGGATCCATCGTGGGTGTCATGGTGGAGAGTTTCCTGGAAGAAGGCAGCCAGCCCATCCCCACGGACCTGGCCACCCTCAAATACGGCTGCTCCGTGACCGACGCCTGCCTGGGCTGGGAGGATACGGCGGCCATGCTGCGGGAGACCCGGAATCTGCTGAAGGACCATCTGCCGAAGCGGCGGGGATACACCCCGCTTTGAACACGGGCTCTAGGCCTGTTTTTCGGGCAAGTCCACCGGGCGGGCCACCATGACGAACTGAAGGTAGCGCATGTCGTCGAACATTCCCCCGGTGACGGCATTGATGGCCCTCAGCCAGAAGGGAAATCCACTGCGGTGAATCCCTTCCTCGTGCGTGATTTCGAACCCGGCGCCTTCTACGAGCGCGCGAGCGCTGGCCCTGGTGAAGAACCGCAGGTGGGTGCGGTCAAGAATGCCTTCGTCTTCATATCTCCACTCGCCGGGCCAAAGCAGCCGACGCACCACTTTGTGGTGCCTCACATTCGGAATCGAAGTGACCAGCCAGCCATCAGGTTTGATGAAATGGCGCAGGCGTGCCAGCGCTGACCAGGGATCGACCAGATGTTCGAGAACGTCGTTGCAAACCAGACAATCGAATGACTGCCCTGGCAGATCGAGGTCCTGGAATTGGATGTCGGCTGTGATGACTTGATCCAGGCGCTGCCGGGCTATCGCCGCCGCGGATTCGACCAGCTCGACGCCCACGATTTCCACCTCGCCCCGGCGCTTGATCGCGGCGCCGAACTCTCCGCTGCCACATCCTATTTCAAGGATCCGCCGCACCCCGGCCGGGATGAAAGCCAGCATGTCATCACGATTGTTCGCGTAATACCCGTGGTTCTTGGCGGAATAAATCGTCGTTGTCATGGTGTCCTTGTGCTGCCGGGATACCGCACGATGATTGGCGTCAGGGGAAGCGTTTCGATGGCCGTTGCCAAATGCTACAGCACGGGGTGCCGATGGCGCCCCGTGCTGTAGCCGGAAAAGAGGCTATTTCAGTGCCCTGGCCGCCAATTCGAGAATGTCCGTGGTGGCCACGCCTTCGTGGTTGGTCTCCCCGGCGGCGTTGTTCAGCATGACGTTGCAGAAGGGGCAGCCCACGGCGATGGTGGTGGCCTTGGTCTCCATGGCCTGCTCGAAGCGCTCGTGGTTCACACGCTTGCCCAGGTGCTCCTCCAGCCAGAAGCGGCCGCCGCCGGCACCGCAGCACATGGTGGCTTCGCCGTGCTTTTCCATCTCCGTGAGCTTCACGCCGGGGATGGCGTCGAGGATGGCGCGGGGGGCCTCCACCTGGCCGTTGATGCGGCTGAGGTAGCAGGGATCGTGGTAGGTGAGGTCCACATCCACGGTCTGGTCGAGCTTGATCTTCCCTTCGGACATCAGCTTCGCCACCAGCTCAGTGCCATGCACCACATCGAAGTCTCCGCCGAAGGCCGGGTACTCGTTCTTCAGCGTGTTCAGGCAGTGGGGGCAGTTGGTGACGACCTTCTTCACGCCATGGCCCTTGAGGGTCTCGATGTTGGCTTCCGTGGCGGACTGGAAGAGATACTCGTTCCCCAGGCGCCGGGCGGATTCACAGGTGCAGCTCTCCTCGGTGCCCAGGATGGCGAAGGAGACATCGGCCGCCTTCAGCAGCTTCACCAGCGCCTGGGAGACCTTCTGGCCCGCGGCGTCGTAGGAGCCCGCGCAGCCCACCCAGAACAGGTACTCGGCGTCGGGGTTCTCAGCCACGGTGGGCACCTTGAGCCCCTCGGCCCACTTGGCGCGGTCGGCCTGGGCCAGGTTCCAGGGGTTGCCTTGCCGTTCCATGCCCTTGAAGGCCACCTGGGCCTCGGCGGGGAAGTTGCTCTCCTCCAGGGTGAGGTAGCGCCGCATGCCCACGATCTTGTCCACGAAGCTGATCTGCAGGGGGCAGGCCCACTCGCAGTAGCCGCAGCTGGTGCAGGCCCAGATGGTGTCCTGGCTGATCCAGCCTTCGAGCTGGGCCTTGCTCCAGGGCGCCACTTCATCGTCGCGCTTCCAGTAGGAACCCTCGGGCACCGGGCCGCCGATGAGCAGGCGATCCTCGGGCACGGACTTGTCCTGGCCCATCTGCTCCAGGGGCGTGGCCTTCAGGTAGTCCCGCAGGTCCGTCCCGAAATCCTTGGGGCGCAGCGGCTTGCCGGTCAGCGTGGTGGGGCAGTTCTCCAGGCAGCGGCCGCATTCCACGCAGGTGTAGAAATCGAGCATCTGCTTCCAGGTGAAGTCCTGGATCTTGTTGATGCCGAAGTGCTCGGCCTCCATGTCCATGGGCTTCAGGTTCTTCTGGGGCTCCAGCTCCCGGAAGTAGATGTTGAAGAGCGACGTGAAGACGTGGAAGTGCTTGGAGTAGGGCAGGAAGTTGGCGAAGAAGTAGAGGATCGCCAGGTGCAGCCACCACATGGTCTTGTAGACCACGGTGAGGCCAGTCTGGCTCAGGCCGCTCAGCCATCCGGCCACGGCCACGCCCGCAGGGGACCACATCGCCCAGGTGGGCTTGTGCAGGGCCACGAAGGCGCCATCCGCCAGCAGGTCCGTGACCATGAGGCTGCCGATGAGGCTCAGGGTGGCCCAGGCGTCCCAGGAGTTCTCCAGGCGCCAGGGCTTGGCGGCCAGGCGGCGGAAGGTGGCGAGGCCGATGCCCACGAGCACCAGCACCTCGAAGATGTCCTTGGTGGTCTGATAGCCCAGACCGAAGCGGCCCAGGACCTCGGTCATGTGGAAGGCCGGGAAGAGCCCCTCCACCACCAGGCCCGCGGAGCGCAGGGCCAGCACGCAGAAGCCCCAGAAGATGAGGATGTGGTAGAAGCCCGCGTACTTGTCGCGGACCATGCGCTTCTGGGCCAGGGCCAGGGTGAAGACGCCCTTCAGGCGCTCCCAGGGACGGTCGAAGCGGTTGTCCGGCAGGCCGGCCTGCAGCGTGGCCAGCCGCTGGCGCATGGTCCAGACGAAGAATCCGCCCGCGGCCAGCGTCATGATCCAGAACAGCGCGATTTCCAGGGCCTTCATGGCGGTCCCTCCCAGCAGTCAACGTTCAGAACGGGCCACAGCGAGAGACTGCGGGCCTTTCCATTGTCTCACCCGGTTATCAGGTATGCGGTCGAAGGGACAGTGTAGCCATGGCCATGACAAACTGAAGGCCCGACCTGGAGTCAATTTCCGGAGCCCCCTTGAGTCCCGATTCCCCCCTGATGTTTGAAGCCGCCGTGACCCGCCCCCTGTCGGTGGTGTTCCGGACCGGCGACACCTGGGAGGGCCATGACTACACGGTGGAGGTCATCGCCGCCCGGCAGGGCCTGGATGGCTTCGACGTGGTGGTGGATTTCCGTGACCTGGAGGCGGCCCTGGACCGCTGCCTGGCCCCCATCCAGGGGCGGCTCCTCTCGGACCTGGGTCTGGACGGGCCCCTGGCCCTGGCCCGGCGCCTGCTGGCCGAACTGGCCCCTTTCGTCCCCGCTCCCGCCCGGCTCAAGGAAGTGGCCCTGACGGATGGGCGGGGCCGGCGGATGGCGGTCCAAAGCTGACTCGAAACGGGAGCGTGATGAAACCCTGGATCCCCCTCGCCGCCCTGGCCCTGGCCCTGTCGCCCCTGGCCGTGGTACACCCCATCCGGGTGTCCGGCCGCAGCATGGAACCGGCCATGGCCGACGGCAACCTGCGCTGGGCGCTGCGGGCCTGGGCCAGCCATGCGCCCCGGCGGGGCGAGGTCTGGCTGGTGGAGGGACCCCACGGACCCTCCGTGAAGCGCGTGCTGGGCCTCCCCGGCGACACCGTGGCCTGGCATGGCCCGGACCTCTGGATCAACGGCCAGCGGCTCGACGAGCCCTGGGTCGTCCACCCCGAGCGCAGCGGCCAGGGCCGGACAGGCTGCGGGGACGGCTACCTCATCCTTGGCGACAACCGCCCCGAAAGCCAGGACGGGCGTTCCTGGGGGCCATTGCCTGCTGGAGCCCTGCGGGGGCGGGTGCTCTGAAGCGAGCGTCGGCCCACGGCGGAGAAGGACGCTCCCGCCCGCGCAACCCGCTGCGCGGGTTCATAAATTACGAAAAAAAAGCTATCTCATCGAAATTGATTTGATTTTTCTTGATTGTGGTACGGTATCCCTCCGCTCGTACCGGGCATCTTGTAGGAGGCTCACATGTCCCTGCAGCATCTCCTCACGCGCATCATGGCCGCCGCCAGCATGGCCATGGCCTTGCCACTCCTGCCCCAGGAAGCGAAGGAGAAAGCGCCCACGGCCGCCCAGCAGGCGATGATGGAGGCCTGGCAGAAGGCCACCGCGCCGGGCTCGAACCACAAGCTTCTCGCTGGGCTCACCGGCCAATGGACCTTCGCCACCAGGATGTGGATGGAACCCGGAACCCCGCCGGAGACGTCCACGGGCTCCGCTGTCTACACGTCTTTGATGGACGGACGCTTCATCCAGGGGGAGTACACGGGCACGTTTGGTGGAATGGCCTTCCGGGGGCTTGGGCTCACGGGCTATGACAACGTGGCCAGGCACTTCACCGCCACCTGGGCCGACAACATGGGCACCGCCATCATGCTCATGACGGGAACCTACGACCCCGCCTCCAGGACCTTTACCTACAAAGGCGACATGGACGACGTGATGAAGCCGGGCACGAAAGTGAAAGTCCGCCAGACCGTGAAGATCCTGAGCGACGACTCCCACGTCATGGAGTGGTACGAAACCCGGGGCGGGAAAGAGGTCAAGACCATGGAGATCACCTACACCCGCCAGAAGTAAGGGGTCCTCTCCGGTCTGGCCGCCCCTGGGCGCATGACCCACACCACGGCCCCCGCCGTGGTGTGGGAGTCCGAACGCCCCGCTTGGGCTACGCTAGAGGGCTGGAGTTTCGATGGACCGACTGGTGATCCAAGGTGGACATCCCCTGCGGGGGCGCATCCGGGTGTCCGGAGCGAAGAACGCGGCCTTGCCCTGCCTGGCCACGGCCCTGCTGACGCAGGAGCAGGTGGTCCTTTCCAACCTGCCGGCGGTCGCCGACATCCGCACCATGGTGAAGGTGCTCCAGGCCCTGGGCACCGAGGCCGCCCTGGACCCGGAAGGCGAAGGCTTCGAGTTGAAGGCGAAGCTGGCCTGTGCCGGCAGCGACGACCCCAAGGCGCCCTACGAGCTGGTGAAGACCATGCGGGCCTCCATCCTGGTGCTGGGCCCCCTTCTCGCCCGCTTCGGCAAGGCCACGGTGAGCCTGCCCGGCGGCTGCGCCATCGGCGCGCGGCCCGTCAACCTGCATCTGGAAGCCCTGGAGCGAATGGGGGCCGTGATCGAGATCAGCCACGGCTACATCCACGCTTCGGTGAAGGGCCGGCTGAAGGGCATCGACCACGCCTTCGAGAAGGTCAGCGTGGGCGCCACGGAAAACATCCTCATGGCCGCCACCCTGGCCGAGGGCACGACGGTCCTGCGGAACGCTGCCCTGGAGCCGGAGATCGGCGACTTGGCCCAGCTGCTGGTGAAGATGGGGGCCCAGATCGAGGGCATCGGCACCGGAACGCTCACCATCACGGGCGTGGCGCGGCTCCACGGCTGTGAGCATGCGGTCATCGCGGACCGCATCGAGGCCGGCACCTACCTCTGCGCCGTGGCCGCGGCCTGCGGGGACGTGGTGCTGGACCGCTGCGAGCCCGAGCACCTGCGCGCCTTGCTGGATCTGTTGGAGCGCTCGGGCTGCGTCATCACCGAGCGAGAGGGGCAGGATGGCCGCCAGCTGCGCATCCAGCGGGAATGCGGCCAGAAGCTCCGCTCCAAGGACGCCACCACCCTGCCCTTTCCTGGTTTCCCCACGGACCTCCAGGCGCAGTTCATGGCCGTCATGACCCAGGCCAGCGGCATCAGTGTCATCAACGAGGGCATTTTCGAAAACCGCTTCCAGCACGCCATGGAGCTGGAGCGCCTGGGCGCCAACCTGCGCACGGACGGCCACACGGCCATCGTGGCGGGGCCCGCGGACCTGACCGGCTGCACGGTCATGGCCACGGACCTCCGCGCCAGCGCCGCCCTGGTCATCGCCGGCCTCGTGGCCACGGGCGAGACCATCGTGGACCGCATCTACCACCTCGATCGTGGCTACGCGGGTCTGGAGAAGAAGCTCCAGGGCGTCGGGGCCCGCATCGAGCGCGTCGGCGGCGGCCGGGTCTAGGTGGTAGGATCGTCCGCCTGATCCGCCTGACATCAAGTCAGGCGGATCTGCCTCCGGCACCGGCGAACGATTCACCTCGATCGTGGCTACGCGGGCCTGGAGAAGAAGCTCCAGGGCGTCGGGGCCCGCATCGAGCGCGTCGGCGGCGGCCGGGTCTGATCGGAACGGCATCTCCGGACCAGGCGCCGGGAATCCGCAAGACCGATCTGCTGTCTTGACATTCGTTTTTTATCCGCCACATTGATCCTCGCGCCAAGGAGCCACCGTGTCGATCTCCCAATCCCTCCTCCCCGAGTTCAAGCATGAAACGGCGGGTCTCCGCCGGGTGATCGAGCGCATCCCCGCAGACCGCCTGGACTACCGCCCCCATCCCAAGTCCTTCACCCTCGGCGAGCTGGCCAACCATCTGGTCACCGTGCCGGGCTGGGCCGCCGGCACGATGACCACCCTCGAGCTGGACTTTTCCCTGCCCGAGACCCGCGCCAAGATGCCGAAACCCAGCACAACCGTCGAAGGCATGCTCGACATCCTGGACGGGGGCGTGAAGATGGCGCTGGAGGCGCTCTCCCAGGCCGCGGATGCGGACTACCAGGTGGTCTGGAGCCTCAAGAACGAAGGCCAGGTGCTGTTTGCCATGCCCCGCATCGCGGTGTACCGCGGCTTCGTGATGAACCACCTCATCCACCACCGGGCCCAGCTCACGGTCTACCTCCGCCTGCTGGATGTGCCCGTGCCGTCCCTCTACGGCCCCAGTGCGGACGAGGGCTGAGCCCCAAGGCAGAATGCGCCTCTCTCCACCCCGCTCCACCGGTGTTCCCGCTTTCCCCATGTGACAACCTCCACGGAGGCGGTCGGCTACACTGGGGCCGAGATCGGGGGATCCATGTTCGGCGAGATGAAGGTGTTTTCCGGGAGCAGCCACCCGGATCTGGCGAAAGGCATCGCCACGCACATGGGCATGCCACTCGGAAAGCTGAAGATCACCCGGTTCTCCAACGAGAACATCAAGGTGAAGATCGAGGAGAACGTCCGTGAATCGGATGTCTTCGTGATCCAGACCTCCTGCCCGCCCGTCAGCGACAACCTGCTGGAGCTGCTGATCCTCATCGACGCGCTGAAATTCGCGTCCGCCGCCCGCATCACGGCCGTGCTGCCCTACTTCCCCTACGCCCGCAGCGACAAGAAGGACGAGGCGCGCATCTCCATCACGGCCCGCCTGGTGGCCGACCTGCTGGAGACCGCCGGCGCCGACCGCGTGCTCACCATGACCCTGCACGCGCCCCAAATCCTGGGCTTCTTCCGCAAACCCGCGGACCAGCTCCTGGCCACGCCCATCCTCACCAACTACTTCAAGACCAAGAATCTCTCCAACGCCGTGGTGGTGGCCACGGACGCCGGGGCCGCCAAGTTCGCAGGACACTTCGCCAAGCGGCTGTCGGTGCCCATGGCCATCATCGACAAGCGCCGCTTCGACGACTCCGAGAAGGCCCAGAGCGTGGCCCTCATTGGCGACGTGAAGGGGAAGGACGCCATCATCTACGACGACGAGATCGCCACCGGCGGCTCCATCAAGGAGGCGGCCCGCATCCTCCGCGAGTTCGGCGCCCGGACCGTGCGCGTCGGAGTCACCCACGGCGTGCTCTCCGGAAATGCCGTCGAGACCCTCAACTCCGCCGGGCTCGACGAGCTGGTGATCACGGACAGCATCCCCGTGTCGCCCGAACGGGGCAAGGCCCTGCCCAACCTCAAGGTGCTTTCCACCGCGGCCCTCTTCGGTGATGCCATCCTCCGCATCCATGGCGGCCGCAGCATCAGCGAAATGATGGACTGATGGCCCTGCGCCTCGGCCCCATCGAGGCGCCACCGGGCCTCGACCTGCTCGGTCCCCAGGGGCCGGAAATCGCCCGCCTCTTCACCCGGCCCTTCCTGGTACTGCACCGCGCCTCGGGCCTGTACACCGCCCGCATCTGCCTGCTGCTGCTGCTCGACCTGGGCTGGGAGGGCCAGCTGCGGGGTGGCGTCACCCTGGATGACCTCTGCAAGAACCTGCCGGGCCAGGCCCGCAAGCCCCTGGCCTGGATGCTGCCCTTCCTTGTGTTGGAGGGGCTGCTCACGCAGCAGGGAGATACGTACCGGCTCGAAGGGCAGCCCGACCTGGACCTGGCGGATCTCCGCGAAGCCGTGGAGACGGAGGCCCCCGGCCACGCCGCCAACTTCGATCTGCTGGACGGTGTGCGCTCCCACATCCGCCCCTTCTTCACCGAGGGCAAGGCGGGCGAGGGGCTCCTCTTCGATCTGGCCCTGTTCCCCCTCTGGCTGACCTACTTCCGCAACGAGAACCTGGGCTACTTCCCCAACAACCTGCTCACCCTGCTGGCCCTCCGCGACGGGCTGCCGGAAGGCGCGCAGGTGCTTGAGCTGGGGGGAGGCGCCGGCTCCTTCGCCCAGCTGGTCGCCGCCCAGGGTGCCGAACAGGGCTGGCTCGACCGCATCGCCGAGTACCGCTTCACGGACGTGGCCCCCACCTTCCTCCGCCGGGCGCAGCGTGATTTGAAGCTGGCGGCGCCGGGCCTGCCCCTCCGCTTCCAGGCCCTGGACATCAACCGGCCCCTGGAAGCCCAGGGGATCGACGCTGCCAGCCTGGATGCCATCGTCGGCATCAACGTGCTGCACGTGGCCCAGGACCTCGAAGCCACGCTGGGCGACCTGCGCACCCGCCTGAAGCCAGGTGGCCGCCTCGTCATCGGCGAATGCCTGAAGCCCGATCTCGACACGCCCCTCTACCTGGAATTCTTCTTCAGCTTCATCAAGAGCTTCACCGAAGTGACCCTCGATCCCCGCTGGCGCCCCCGGCATGGCTTCCTCACCCCCGAAGCCTGGGACATGGCCCTGAGCCACGCCGGGTTCACCCGGATCCAGCACGTTCCCCCGCCCCGTCCACTCATGGATCGCCATCCCGGCTTCACCGTGGGCGCCATGACCGCTTTCGCCTGACCCCAGAACACGTGGCGCTTTTGCGCCGCGTGTTCTGGGCCGGGAACGGGTCAGGCCGGATCGCCGCCCTCCATCTTTGGTTTACCCACCCAGGCGTAGAAGCTGGGCAGGGCCAGCAGGGTGAAGAGGGTGCTGGTGATCAGTCCACCCACCATGACGATGGCCAGGGGACGCTCCAGTTCGCTGCCGCCGAGGCCGAGCAGCATGGGCATCAGGCCGAGGATGGCGCTGCCGGCAGTCATGAGCTTGGGGCGCACGCGACCGAGGCTGGCTTCCTTCAGAGCCTCATGGAAGGGCAGGCCCGAGGCCACGAGCTGCTTGGCCTGGGTGATGAGCACCAGGCTGTTCTGCACCGCCACGCCGAAGAGCCCGATCATCCCCACGATGGAGCTGATGTTCCAGGTCTCTCCTGCCAGCCAGAGGGCGAGCAGGCCCCCGGCGAAAGCGTCCGGCAGGGTCAGCACGACGACCATGACCTCCTTCCAGCGGCCGAGGGCCAGATAGAGCAGGCCGACCACGAGGGCCAGGGCGGCGCCAATGGCAATCACGAGGCGCTGCTGGGTATCCCGGGCCTCCTCGACCTTGCCACCCAGCTTCACCACGGTGCCCTTGGGCAGGTTCAGCCCTTGAAGGGCCTTCTCCAGACGGTCCGCGGTTCCGCCGAGATCGCCCGAAGTGCGGACATTCAGGGCCAGGCGCCGCTGGGCCGCCTCCCGCCGGATCAGGCTGGGGGTGCTCGCCTCGGCAAAACGGGCCACCTGGCCCAGTTCTACCACGCGGCCGCCGTCCAGCACCAGGGGCAGGCGCTTGAGGGTTTCGGGACTGGTGCGGCCATCATCCGGAAAGCGCACCACCCGCTCGATGCGCTGAGGACCATCGAAACGGGGCGACGTCTCGGTGCCCTGGAGGGCCGTCTTCAGGGTCTTCACGATTAGGGTCCGGGGCACGTCGAGGCGGCGCAGGGCGTCCTCGTCCGGCACCACCGTCCACTTCGGCAGGACCCCTGCTCCCTCCGGGGTGATGGACGCCACGCCCGGCACCTTGGCCAACGCCTCCTGGATGGCGGAGAGCCTGGCCTGGAGAGCCTCCAGATCCGGGTGGAAGAGCTTCACCTGGATGTCCGCGGGTGTGCCGCCGATGCCTTCGGCGATGCGCATCTGCATGGGCGTGGTCAGCTCCACCGGGTAGGGCAGTTCCTCCGCCATTTCCGCCACGTCCTTCTGGACCTCGGGTGTCCGGCGCGTGCCGTCCAGCACCACCAGCACATCGGAGATCGTATGGGGCATGGGATCTTCGGTCAGCTCCGAACGGCCCGTGCGGCGGTAGACCGAGGCGACACCGGGGAGCTTCACCAGCTTCTGTTCGAGCTGGAAGTTGGCCTCGTCCACGGCGGCAAGGCTCGTTTCCGCCGGCAGGATGCTGTTGAGGAGCAGGGCCCCTTCATCCAGGCTGGGCAGAAAGTTGCTCCCCAGATGCAGGGCCAGCCAGAGGCTCGGGACCGTCAGCCCCAGGGCCAGCACGCGGACGATGGCGCCGTGGTCCATGGCCCATTCCAGGGCCGGCCGGTAGACGCGTTTCAAGGCCAGCACGAGGCGGGGCTCTTCCAGCATGGAACCCGGGGGCAGGAACCGCTCCACAAGGGCGGGCACCAGCGTGAAGCTCAGCAGCAGGCTGAGGGTCATGGCAGAGGCGATGGCCACCGCCAGAGGCGCGTAGAGCCTGCCTGCCAGGCCCCCGATGGCCAGCAGTGGAATGAACACCGCGAGGATGACCAGCACGGCTGTGAGGATGGGAACGCCCACCTCGGCGGCGGCCCGGGTGAGGGCCACGCGCCGGGGTTCCAGGTGCTCCCGGCGCTCCTGCAGCCGGTGGGCCAGGTTCTCCACCATGATCACGGCGGCATCCACCAGGAGGCCCACGGCGATAGCGAGGCCTCCCAGGGTCATGGCGTTCAGGCCCAGGCCCGCAGCCTGGAGGGGGATGGCCGCCCCCAGGGTGGCCAGGGGCAGCACGGCGATGACGATGAGGGCGCCCCGGAGGTTGCCCAGCAGCGCCACGAGCACCAGGGCCACAAAGACGCCACCCAGCAGCAGGGCCCAGGTCACGCCGCTCAGGGCGTGGGTGACGAGCTGGCCCTGGTCGTACATCAGGGTCAGCTCCATGCCTTCGGGCAGGCTCTGGCGCAGCTCATCCAGGGCCTTTCGCGTTTCCCGGGCCACGGCCAGGGTCTCCGCCGATGGTTGCCGCACCACACGGAGGCTCACATCCTCGTGCCCCTGGTGGCGCGCGAGGCCCCGCCGGAAAGCGGCGCCCTCGCGGATTTCGGCCACATCACTCAGCGGAATCGCCCCGCGAGGCGTCTTCAACCTGAGCTTCTTCACCGCTTCGGGTTGAGCCGCGAGGCTGCCCACGGTGATGAACCAGCCCTTGTCCTGGATCTCCATGACGCCCGCGGCACTGTCCTGGTGGCTGCCTTCCAGGGCTTCCAGGATCTGATCCAGGCTCACACCCTGGAGGCGCATGCGCTCAGGCTGGACGACGATCTGGAGCTGGCGCTCCTCGCCACCCAGGCGCTCCACCCGGGCCACACCTGGCACGGCCTGCAGGCGGGGGATCAGGACCTTCTCCGTGTGGTCCCGCAGCTTCATGGGATCGGTGGTGGGCCCTTCTAGAACGATCTCCATGATTTCCTGGAGACGGCCCGCGGCGCTGGAGATGAGGGGCGCCCGGGTCCCTTCCGGGAAGTTCCCCACGAGGCCCGCAAGGCGCTCGGCCACGAGCTGCCGGGCCCGCCAGGGATCGGTGTCGCCCTCGAAGGCCACCACGGTCTGGACAACTTCCGCCTGCACGGTGCTCACCACACGCTTCACGCCGGGGAGGCCGCCCAGGGCCTGTTCCACAGGCTGGGCCACGGTCAGCTCCAATTCAGTGGCGGCCCGGCCCGGGCTCTGGATGAGCAGGTTGAGACTTGGAAGGGTGAGGTCCGGGAAGAGATCCCGTTTCAGGGTCGCGAAGCTGGCCACGGCGGCGGCCGCCCATGCGAGCGCCAGGGCAAAGACCCAGCCCTTGCGCGGCAGCATCCAGTCGAACCAGCGGCGGATGAGGGAGCGGTGCCCGGGAACGAACGGCTCAGTGGTCATGGTCCCCCCCTCCGCTCCTGCGCTTGATCTGGAGGGACTTCAACAGGTAGGCGCCTTCGCCCACGACGGTCTCGCCGGGCTTCACGCCCTCGAGCACCATCACGTCGGTACCCAGTTCAGGGCCCCGGCGCACCGGACGGAACTCGCCCGCCTCGCCTTCCTTCACAAAGACCCCCCAGGTGCCTTCCACCTGTTGCAGGGCGCTCTGGGGGAGCACCACCGTCTTCGCCAGGGGCACATGAACCTCCAGGGGCGTTCCCGGGATGGGCAGGGAGCCCCCCAGGAGACGCAGGCGGTAGCTCAGGCGGCGAGTGTCGGCCGTGAGCGTCATGGGCGCCCCTTCCAGCCGGGCCTTCCAGCGCTGGCCGTCACCCTTGCGAACCTCGGTGACAGCGCCGGGCTGCCAGTTCTCCGGCGCGGGGAGTGGCAGCTCCAGCCTTGCGATGGCGGCAGAGGCCGCCTGGAAGCTGCCCAATTCCTGGCCAGCCTCGACGCCCTGCCCCGGCTGGACCTTGTAGGCCGTGACGGAGCCCGCCTTCGGGGCCCTCACGGTCAGCACCGCGCCTGCGGTTTCGGGATTCAGGCCCCGGGCCTCCAGGGCAAGCCGGGCCGCTTCCTCGTCGGCCCGGGCCGTGGTGGCTTCGCTGCGGGCGGCCTCCAGCTCGCGCCGGGAGCCGGCCTGGGCTTCGAAGAGCCGCCGTTCCCGGGCCAGTTCCATCTCGCCGCGCTCACGCTTGGCGCTGGTGGACAGCCAGTCTGCTTTGAGGCGGGCCAGTTCGGGGCTTTGGATGGTGAGCAATGCCGCGCCGGTTCCAACGTGCCGTCCCGGGGAGATCAGGACCCCCGAGACGATGCCCTTCACGGGACTGCTGAGCAGGGCCTGGGCGGACTCGTCGCCGATGGCCTCGGCGGGGTACCAGGCGCCCTCGGCCCGGGGTTCGGGAACCACCAGAAACCGGAGGCCGCGGACCTCCTTCAGGGGGATGTGGGCCTCAGCCTCGCCATGGGCGCCCTCCTCCTTGGGGTGTCCGGTGGCTGAGCCTGGCGCGACGGCCTTGCGGCCGCAGGCCACAGCGCCCACCAGGGCGAGGGCCAACAGGGATAGCCGGATGGCATGGTTCATGGGTTCACCTCGTCACGGCGCACGTCCTGTGCGCCTCCCTGGGGGTCGAGCTTCGTTCGGCGGGCCTTCGCTCCTGCTGCGGCCTCAGTGAGAGCCTGGAGTTCGGCGGAAAGAAGGTGGGCGGCATGGAGCCGGCGGTAGGACGCAGCCTGGGCCTCCAGGAGCTGGCGCCGGATGGGGAGGGCCTCGGAGGGGCGCTCCTTCCCCTCGCTGAGCCGCAGGCCCACGGCCTGCAGCGACAGCTCGAAGCCCTTGAAGGGCGCGGGTGGCGGGGCGCTTTGCAAGCGTGTCAACGCCGCCTGGAAGCGGGCATCCAGCTCCAGCAGGGCGATTTCCAGGTCGCGGCGGGTGGCCTGGAGGGCGGCCTCGGTCTCCCGGTGGATGGCCTGGCCTTCACCGGGACGGGAGAAGCGATAGGCGAGACCCACCTTGCTGACACGCTCCTCTCCCTCCCGGCCGTAGCTGCCGCGGAGGCTCCACCGGCTGGTGGCCATGGCTTCCTGGTGGCGCAGGGTCTGCTGCTCCAGGTCCAGGCGGCTCTGGAGGGCCCGCCGCATGGCACTGGCTTCGAACCTGGGCTGAAGTGAATCGGCCCGGAGCAGGGGAAAGTCCCCGGGATCCGCGAGGGGGACCGGCGATCCGGAAACATCGGCCACCACTCTGAGGCCGGCCCAGGCGTTCAGCCGCTGCTTGCGGGTTTCATCCAGGTCCGCCTGGGCGCGAAGCGCCTCACCTTCCACCAGACTCACCTGGAAGCCGGGATCGGCCCCCGCCTCCAGGCGCGCCTGAGCAGCCTTGAGCCAGGCCTGGACCGTGGCCAGGTCAGCCTCGCGAAGCTGGAGCAGGCGCTCGGCCAGCCAGGCATCCAGGTAGGCCTGGCGCAGCCGGAACATGGCCTCGATCCGGGCCGCCTCCCGCAGAACCGGATCGGCCTGGCCCAGGGCTTCCTCCAGGCGGCGCCGGACTCCTGGTGACAGGAAGAGGGGCAGGTCCAGATCCACCGACTGATCGGTCGTCCTGGGCGCGATTGGGCTGGTGCGCGGGCCGGCGGAGATGCCGAGGGAGGGGCCTTCGCGGAGGAAGCCCCGGGTGCCGCCCAGGGCCCGGTGCCGTTCGGCCAGCAGGGCCTCCGTCCGGTACTGTTCGGGGCTCGTGCGGGCCCGCGGAAGGATGTCGGTATAGGACAGGGGCGGGCTCTGCGCCAACAGCAGACAGGGCATCGCCCCCAGAAGGAAGGTTCGCATTGGGGCCTCGAAAGAAACGCGGGACGACATGGCAGGGCGACGCCCGGCCATGGATTCAGTCGCTCGATTCCTTAGGCCCGGGGAGGATCCTTTTCCGGTTCAGGGCTGAGACTGACGAGATCCGCGATCATCTCAGTGCTGAAGCGGGGTTCCGGAAGGGGGTCGACGGGCGGCGCCACCGGAGCTTCCGGCACCGGGGCCGTGGCGCATCCATCCGAACAAAGCAGGTGGCAGATGGGCGCGCAGGCCTCATCAGGCCCGTCCGTGCAGGCGTCCACGCCTGTGGCGCCCAGGTAAAGGGCGACCATGCAGAACAGAAACACCGCCACCCAACGCCTCATGGGAGGCAGCTCCAGCACATGGATCGAGGTTTCGCCATCGGATCCAGATTACACGGATGAGTGCGGCCCTGAAATCCTCGGCCCTTTGGCCATTCGCCGGCCGGTCTCTGCCCCCAAGCAAAGAAGCGGCGCCAAGGCCGCTTCTTTGCTTGGGCAGGTGGAGGGACTCAGAATCCGGTGAATACCACCACCGCGTAGGCCGCGAAGGCGCCCCCGGCCTTGGGCACCACGGCCACGCGGGCCTTGGCGGGCGCGGCGAGCTTGGCGGGCCAGGCCGTCACATCAATGGGCGATACCGTCACCACACCGGCCTGATTGGCCACTTCCAGCACCATGGGCTGCATGCCCACGGTGGTGTTGAGGCTGACGGGGATCGTTTCGCTGACGCCCGCTGAATTGATGAAGGTGAAGCTCAGCTGGCCACTGTTGTAGGAGCTGCTGATGGTGCCCTGGGGCAGGGCCACGGGCATGAAGATGGCGTTGCTGGCATTCCAGGTGCTGGTGCCGCCGTTCCACACCAGATCGCTCAGGCCCTGCACCCGCACATCCCCGGCCCCGGTGACGGCACCGGCGAACGCGCTGCTGCTGGAGGAGGACAAGGCCGGGAACCCGACATACCACCAGGAGAAGGCATTGGCGTACGCGTAGGTGCGGTCGCCGACGATGGGATGGGCGTAGGTGAACTGGGTGGCATCCGCGGCGCTGATCTGGCCGCCGTCCACGGCCCGCTGCACATTCACGGACTTGGCGTGGAGCGTCGCCTGGAGTGGATCCTTGACCTCGACCTGGACTTTGAAGCCGGTCCACAGGCTGGCCAGGGCCGCGGGACCAGTGCCCAGGCTCTGCGCGGTGCGGAATGTGAACGCGGTGTCGGCGTCCACAAGAATGGCCCGGGGGCCACCGTTGCTGGTGCTGACCATCAGCTTGTTCGCGATCCGGTCCACGCTGTAGATGTGGCCTTCCGGTGTCCAACCGGGCAGCGCGCTGGCACCGTACCACACGCGCACGGCCCAGAGGCTGCCATCGGCCTGCATGCGCAGGGAGACCAGCGCGTTCTTGCCGGCGGCCAGGCCGGTGAGGCTGCCGAGGGCCCTGGCATCCGCATCGAAGAACCAGCTGCCCGGGTCCACGTTCACCGTGAGGTCGTTGCCGCTGTCGGTGTGGAGCACAAAGCTGGAGGCCCCCACGGACGCCACGGTGCCCCTGCGGTGGCGGAACAGCATCTGCGCCATGCCCATCATGCCGTTCGCGTTGGGCCGGTGCTTCACCTGGAGGTTCATGGCCCAGCTGCTGTCCGGCAGCTGGACGAGGAAGAGCGGATGGGCCAGATCGAAGTCCAGCTGCACGGCATTGCTGCCGTTGGCGGTCACCACCAGGTCGGCGCTGAGGCCCACCTGCACGGTCGATCCCATGACGTGGATCTGGTTGCTGGGGACCGCGGTCCCATCGGCCTTCACGAGGTTGACGCTGGCGGGATCGATGCTGATGCGCAACGCGTCGTAGGTGCCCACGGGGATCTGGGCCGAGGCCAGCAGCTCACCCACGCTGTCGAGGTCCACGAGGTTGATCTTGGCGCTGGCCCCCTGGAAGGCCACCACTTCCTTGGTGTGGTCGGCCTTGTTGAGCAGGGCCACCTTGGTGACCACCACTTCGATGGCGGCCCACTGGTCCGACGGCGCGTCGGTGAGGATGACCGAGGCCGTGCCCATGGGCGTGGAGGACGGGGTGGAGCTGGCGGAGGAACTTCCGCCGCAGGCCACGCTGAGGGCCAGGGCCGTGAGCCCCAAGGGGAGCAGCAGGGGGAGCGCCAGCAGGGTGGAGGTGCGGAGAATGGGACGCATGGGAATCTCCAAGGGACGGAGCGAGGCTCCGGATGGGATGGGAAAGCGGATACCCCCACTGACCCCCGCCCAGGGAAAAGGGTTGACCACCCTGATTCATTTTGCGGGCGATTCATTTTGCGGGTGCGACCTTCGTCTTGCGACACTTCTCCATGGCCTCCACCCTGCGGGACCTCCTCATCCAGCGTGCGGCACGGCTCCAAGACCGCCCCGCCCTGACGGCCCCCGGATGGGGGACGCTCACCTACGCCCAGTTGCGCAGCCGCGCCGAGGGCGTGGCCCTGGGCCTGCTGGCCTCCCCGCCCCCGCCGGCGGTGTGCAGCGCCACCGGCACGCCCTGGGACTGGGCCGCCGAACTGGCCGCCGCGGCCTCCGGCCTGATCTGGGATGCGGCAGGGCAACCCGTGCCATCAGAGATTCTGGGAGGTCCCCGCTTCAATGCCGAGGAGGGCCGCGGGGCCTACCATGCCCGGGAGCAGGTCGTCACCGAGGCCACGCCCTTCCGCGCGGGCCTCACCCACGGCGACCTCATGGTGCGCCTGCGGCGCCTGAACACCGGCCTTGGCTGGGATCACGACACCCGCATGGAGCTTCCCCTGGCCCGCCTGGCGGAACCCGGCCTGCGCGCGGCCCTCTGGAGCGCCCTCTATGCCGGTGGCCATGCCGTGCTGGTGGCCGAGACTCCCGCGGCCACGGGGCTTCTGGCTCGTTTCAAGCATGCGCAGTCTCCGGAGTGGGCCTCAGCGGCTTTCCTGGATCTCTGGCGTTGAGACGGTTCAGCGCCGGGCAGCCCGCTCGACGGCCTGCTTCCGGAGGGTCTGGAATTCCTCCTCTGTGATCAGGCCATCTTTCCGCAGCGCCTCCAGGCGCCGAAGCGCCGCTTCCAGATCGGCGGTGATGGTTCCAGAGGGCGCAGGCGGGGCAGGCTGGGCCGGAGCGGCCGGGGCTGCGGCCTTCAGCGGCGCCAGGGGGGCGGGTGGAAGGCCCTTGAGCCCCCGCTGGGCCAGCACCCGGCCGAAGACACGGCACCAGGCCTGGTACCTTGTCTGGATGGATTCGGCGGTTTCGCCCTCGATGAAATGGTGGACCGCCGCGAGGCATTCCCCGGTGCGGACATCCGTGAGCTTCAGATCGAAATAGATCCCGGCCAGCCCCCCGAACAGCCCTCCCACACCACTGCTCCGGCAGTCGGTCACGCGGCCGGTCAAGGCCAGGTCCCCATCCTCCAGAGACACGGCCGCACTGCCGCGGAATTCCTGGCGCAGGCCCTCCGCCAGAGAGGGGATCAGGATGGGATCCAGGTGCTTCAGAAAAGCCTGATCTTGCTCGGGCCGGGGCTTCACGAGCCAGGCCGGGGCCTCCCAGGAACGAAGGTGCAGGGTGCGCCCCTGAATCGACAGGCCAGGCCGGCTCCAAAGGTAGTAAACCAGTGGGGATCGCTCGAAATCGATGCCGGTACCGAACCAGGCCGGATCGAGGCGGCCATGGTCCAGGCGCGTAGCCTGGGCCGTCAGGACGATGGGAAAAAGACCGCAAACCAGGGGAACGAGGGGACGCATCGGCACTCCAGAGCCAGCCCCATCCTGGCAGACAGGCACGGGTGGGCTGCTAATCTAGCGAAGGATATTGGAAACCACAATGAAACTCCTGATCGTCGAAGATGACCCCCGGGCGGCCCAGGCGCTGGAACGCAGCCTCCGGCAGCACTGCTTCCTGGTCGAAACGGCCTTTGACGGCCTGCAGGGGCTCTCCATGGCCCGGCAGGAACCCTTCGACTGCCTCATCCTCGATGTGATGCTGCCCGGCATGGACGGCTTCACCCTGGTGGCCGAGCTCCGCACCGCGGGCATCGAAACCCCGGTCATCTTCCTCACGGCCCGGGACGCCCTGCCGGACCGGATCCGGGGGCTGGAGGTGGGCGGCGGTGACTACCTCGTCAAGCCTTTCGCCTTTTCCGAATTGCTGCTGCGGATCAACAACCTCCTGCAGCGGGGCGGCGAGACGCTCACCAAGGACCTCATCATCGGCGACCTCTCCATCCACCGCGCCCAGCGGAAGGTCTACCGCAGCGGAAAGCGCCTGGATCTCAGCAACCAGGAATACGCCCTGCTGGATCTGCTGGCCCGGAACCGGGGCAACATCGTCACCCGGACCCGCATTGCCGAAGAGCTCTGGGAGCTGGCCTTCGACGGCGATTCCAACCTGGTGGACGCCGCCATCCGGCGGCTGCGGAAGAAGGTCGAGGATCCCTTCCAGGGCAAGCTCATCCACACCCGCCGCGGGGTGGGCTACATCCTCGAGTGCCCGTGTGATTGATCTGCTCCGGCGATCTTTGCTGGTCCGCCTGTCCCTGGGATTCGCCCTCACCCTCTCTGGACTCGTGGGCGCCTCCGGGCTCTTTCTCTATTCCTCCATCGAACACATCGTCTACGCCCAGATCAACCGGGACTTCCTCAACGCCGCCAAGCTCCTGCTCCACAAGCTGGATGACGACCGCCTGCCCCTGGACAAGGAGATCCTGGATGTCGGGGAGCACTTCTTCATCCGGGTGACGGACACCGCACCCAAGGTCCTCCTCGAGACCCACGGCATGGACAAGAAGTTCCCGCAGCTGTGCGCCCCCCCCGACCCGGGAGACTGGATCTGGACCAGCGGCCCCTCGACGCCGAACCACGCCCCCCGGTCCCTCCGGGTCCGCTACCACGGGGGCTGGATCCAGCTCTCACGGGATCTCAAACCTGAAGAGGTCCTGCTCAGGCAGTTCTTCCAATCCATGCTCGCCCTGCTGGCCACCGCGCCCGTCATCGGCGCGGCTTTTGGCTATTGGCTCGTCAAGATGGGCCTCAAGCCCTTGCGCTACCTGGAGGACGAGGCGGAAAACCTCCGCCCCGGCAACCTCGGGATCCGCATCGATCCCCACCGCCTGCCCACGGAGCTGGCACCGCTGTCCCAAGCCCTGAACCACAGCATCGCCCGCCTGGAATACGCCTTCGCGCGCCTGTCGGAACTCAACAGCGACGTGGCCCACGAACTGAGGACGCCGGTCCATTCCCTCCGCCTGGAGGCCGAGCAAATCCTTGCCAGCGGCGGGCTCCCCGAGGCCGTGGAGGAACAGCTGGCGGGCATGATGGACACCCTGGACCACATGGCGGCCCTCATCGAGCAGATGCTCTTCCTGGCCCGGTCTGAAGACCCCGCGCACCAGGTCGAGATGCTCCCTCTGGACATGAGGGAGCTGCTGGACACCGTGCGGGAACCCTTCGTGCCCCTGGCGGATGAAAGCCATATTTCGGTAGAGATATCGGCTCCTGAAGGGCTCATCCTCCGGGGAAACGCCACCCTGCTCCGGCGGGCCCTCCATAACCTGCTGGCCAATGCCATCCGCCATTCCACCCCGGATAGCACCGTTCGCCTGGGGGCCTCCCGCGGACTGGATGGCATCGTCCTGGAGGTCGAGGACCGGGGCGAGGGCATTCCCAAGCAGTTTCTCTCCAGCCTGGGCCAGCGGTTCGTCCGCACGGACGTCTCCCGCAGCCGGAAGCGCGGCGGGGCGGGGCTGGGCCTCGCCATCGTGAGTGGCATCGCCAAACTCCATGGCGCCACGCTCCGGATCGAGAGCGAAGAAGGTGTGGGTACAGTGGCGAAGATCACATTCCCCACTACCTGATCAAACAATCAGGTTCGCGTCATTAAGGGGTCAGGCGGTCGACTTAACTTACCCGTGGGTCAGGATCGACTCAACTACGATGCGCCGACCGCGCTGGAGGTTTCCCATGAAATTGCTCCGCTACCTCGCCCCGCTGCTGCTGGGCACTGTCCAGCTGATGGCCGTCCCGGCCTTCAGCCGCCTGACGGGCGCCAGTTGCAATGCCTGCCACGCCACTCCGACCTGGCAGCTCACCACCATGGGCCTGGACTTCCTGAAGAATGGCCACCGCATGGAAGCCACCAAGCTGGATGCCAAGGACCAGAAGCTGGACAACTACCTCAGCTTCATCTGGAAGGGCCGCGCTTACGGCGACACCCTGGACAGCCAGCGCACCGGCCTGGCCACCACCCAGAAGCCCGCCACCAACTTCGAGCAGCACAGCTTCTCCCTCTACACCGGCGGCGCGCTGTCCGACCGCTTCTCCTACTTCACTGAGCTCTACCTG
>DASXVC010000091.1:0-11540 GCA_036504495.1 Geothrix sp. | reverse complement strand
GAGCGAGGCGAGGAACGCGAGGAGATGCGTAGCGGGTACTACGCGCGACGAGCGTGACGCGGCATCGCGACGCCCGCCGGCCCTCGCCCGGAGGGAGAAAGCCAGGTGGGCGCCCCGCGGCGTCAGGTCCCTTGAACGATGTCCCGCATCGCCCCGCGGGCCCTTCCTTGCGGTGCATCCCACCTGGCTTTCTCGCGGCCTCGTCGGAGTTTTGTTAGGCACTCTAAACCCAGGAACTGCCATCCCCGCTCATGGCCACCCTACACTGGTTCCCATGCCCGACTCCCTGCTCCAAGATCTCCTGGACAGCTGCCGCCGTTTGCATGCGGCCGGCCTGCTCGCGGCCTCGGACGGGAACCTGTCCGTGCGTCTGCCGGATGGCCGCATCGCCATGACGCCCAGCGGCGTGCCCAAGGCCAAGGTGCGGCTGGAGGAACTGGCCTACCTCACCCTGGAGGGCGAGATCCTCTCGGGCCGGCCCAGCAGCGAGCGCGCCATGCACCTGGCCATCTACCGCGCCGTGCCGGAAGCCAGGGCCGTGGTCCACGCCCATCCCCCCACGGCCATATCGTGGTCCCTGGCCCGGCCCGAGCTGAAGGAACTGCCTGCCGACGGCCTGCCGGAAGTGATCCTCGCCGCAGGCCGCATCCCCATCGTGCCCATGGCCATCCCCGGCACCGAGGCCATGGGCACGAACCTCCTGCCCTTCCTGCCGGAGCACCGCCTCTTGCTGCTGGCCCGCCATGGCGGCCTCTGCTGGGGCGAGCACCTGGATGAGGCCGTGGGCGGCCTGGAGCGCCTGGAGCAGGTGGCTGAGATCCTCTGGAAGGCCGAGACCCTGGGTGGCGCCAAGCCGCTGTCGTCATCCGAGCTTAAAGAACTGCGAGCATTGCGGGCGAAGATCGGTCCGAAAATCATCTGAGGTTAGAACTTAAAGGTTTTCCATGAACCCCTTCGATTCCCTCGGTCTAAGACACGACGGCCACACCCTCTGGGTGCTGGACCAGACGCGGCTTCCGGATGCGGAGGTGTGGCTGGACGGCAGCGATCCAGTGGTCATGGTCGGTCTGATCAAGCGTCTGGCCGTGCGCGGCGCGCCCCTCATCGGCGTGGCGGCGGCGGCGAGTCTGGCCACCTTCGCCCACCGGGGCGCATCGGCCACGGAGTACGCCACCGCCTGCGCGGCCCTGCGGGCGGCCCGTCCCACGGCCGTGAACCTCATGTGGGCCATGGACCGCATGAAGGAGGCCACCGATCCCGTGGCCGAGGCGCAGGCCATCTTCCAGGAGGATGTGCGGTTGTGCGAAGGGATGGCCACACACGGCGCGGCGCTCATCCAGGATGGCGAAGCCCTCCTCACCCACTGCAACACGGGCGGCCTCGCCACGGCGGGCATCGGCACCGCGCTGGGCGTCATCCGCCGCGCCCACGAACAGGGCAAGCGCATCCACGTGTACGCGGACGAAACGCGTCCTCTGCTGCAAGGCGGCCGCCTCACGGCCTGGGAGCTGGGCAAGCTGGGCATTCCGTCGACGCTCATCACCGACAGCATGGCGGCCCTGCTCCTGCGGGACGGCAAGGTGCAGCGCGTGCTGGTGGGCTCGGACCGCGTGGCCGCCAACGGCGACTTCGCCAACAAGGTGGGCACCTACGGCCTGGCCGTGCAGGCGAGGTACCACGGTGTGCCCTTCCATCCCGTGGCCCCCTTCTCCACCGTGGACCTGGCCTGTCCGGATGGCGCTTCGATCCCCATCGAGCTGCGCGATCCCGCCGAAGTGCGCGGCTACGGGACCTGGCGCTGGGCGCCTGAGGCCATGCCCGCCTGGAACCCCAGCTTCGACGTCACGCCCGTGGACCTCGTCACCAGCCTGGTGCTGGACCGCGGTGTGTATACCGCCCAGCAGATGAAGGACGGCGCCCTGCGATGATGGCTCCTGGAGCCCGCATGCCGCTGTCCCTCATCGATCACCTGCCCGCCCCTGGGGAGGCCAGCCCCGACGCCCTGCTCGGCGCCTTCCTGGCCTACGCGGAGGGCAAGGGGCTGAGCCTCTATCCCGCCCAGGAGGAGGCCATCCTGGAGCTGTACGAGGGGAAGAACGTCATCCTCAACACCCCCACGGGCTCGGGCAAGTCGCTGGTGGCCTCGGCCATGCACTTCGGAGCGCTGGCGGCCGGGCGCCGGTCCGTCTACACCTGCCCCATCAAGGCGCTGGTGAACGAAAAATGGATGGCCCTCTGCCGGGAGTTCGGGCCTGAGAACGTGGGCCTCTCCACGGGTGATGCCACCGTCAACCGCGACGCGCCCATCCTCTGCTGCACCGCGGAGATCCTGGCCAACATGGCCCTGTGCGAAGGGGCCGAGGCGGACGTGCAGGACGTGGTCATGGACGAGTTCCACTACTACGCGGACCGCGAGCGGGGCTTCGCCTGGCAGGTGCCCCTGCTGGCCATGCCCCAGACCCGGTTCCTGCTCATGAGCGCCACCCTGGGCGACACGGCCTTCTTCGAGGCCGAGCTCACGCGCCTGAACGGCCTGCCCACGGTGGGCGTGAAGGCCACGGACCGGCCGGTGCCGCTGGCCTTCACCTACGCGGAACTGCCCCTCGCCAGCACCCTGGAGAACCTCCTCGCCGAGGGCAAGGGGCCCGTGTACCTGGTGCATTTCACCCAGGCCGAAGCCGCCACCAGCGCCCAGGACTTCACCAGCCTCAACGTCTGCACCCGCGACGAGAAGACGGCCCTGGCGGCTGAAATCGGCGACTTCAAGTTCAACAGCCCCTACGGCCCCGACCTCAAGCGCTGGCTGCGCCAGGGCATCGGCCTGCACCATGCGGGCCTGCTGCCCAAGTACCGCATCCTCGTGGAGCGGCTGGCCCAGAAGGGGCTGCTCAAGATCATCTGCGGTACCGACACCCTGGGCGTGGGCATCAACGTGCCCATCCGCACCGTGCTCTTCACCAGGCTCTGCAAGTACGGCGGCCAGAAGACCTCCGTCCTCAGCGCCCGGGACTTCCACCAGATCTCCGGCCGGGCGGGCCGCAAGGGTTTCGATACCGTGGGCTACGTGGTGGCCCAGGCGCCGGAGCACGTGATCGAGAACATGCGCCTGTCGCAGAAGCCCGGGAAGAAGTTCGTGAAGCGCCCGGCGCCGGAACGCAACTACGCCCACTGGGACAAGGACACCTTCGAGCGCCTCCAGGCCGCGGCGCCGGAGCGGCTGGTGAGCCGCTTCCAGGTAAACCACGGGATGCTGCTCAACGTGCTCAGCCGCCCCGATGATGGATGCAAGGCCATGCGCGCCCTCATCCACGACAGCCACGAGACGGACCACCAGAAGGCTGCCCACTTCCGGCGTGGCTGGCAGCTCTTCAAGACCCTGGTGGTGCGCGGCATCGTGGCCTTCGTCCCCCCGGACGAGCGCGGGCGAAAGCTGCGCGTGAACGCCGACCTCCAGGCCGACTTCAGCATGGACGAGACCCTCAGCCTCTACCTGCTGGACACCCTGCCTCAGCTGGATCCAGAATCGCCAGACTACGCCCTGGACCTCATCACCCTCGTGGAGAGCATCCTCGAGAATCCCGACTTCATCCTGCGCAGCCAGCTCCACAAGCTGAAGGGCCTGGCCGTGGCCGAGATGAAGATGGCGGGCATCGAATACGATCAGCGCATGGAGGAACTGGAGAAGCTCGAATACCCCAAGCCCCTGCGCGACTTCATCTACGCCACGTTCAATGAATTCGCGGACAAGCACCCCTGGGTGGGCCAGGAGAACATCCGGCCCAAGACCATCGTGCGGGAGATGTTCGAGAGCTACCTGAGCTTCGCCGACTACGTGCGCACCTACGAGTTGCAGCGGGCCGAGGGGCTCCTGCTGCGCCACATCAACAGCACCTTCAAGGTGCTCTCCAAGACCGTGCCCGACGCGGCCAAGAACGCCGATGTGTGGGAGATGGAGGCCTACCTCGCCGCCATGCTCCGCCAGGTGGACTCCAGCCTGCTGGATGCGTGGGAGCAGATGCAGAATCCCGACTTCGAGCGGAAGGAGGAGGCCCTCGCCATGCCCGGCGCCGAGGAGGCCGCCCGGGACATCACCCGCGACCGGAAGGCCTTCGCCGCCGCCATCCGTGCCCGGCTCTTCGCCCTGCTCCATGCGCTGCACAGCGGGGACTGGGAGGAGGCCCTGGCCGTGCTCCAGGAGGCCGCTGGCGCGGATTCAGGAGCTGGGCCCAGCGACGGCGAGGACGAGCCCTGGACCGGGGAGCGCCTCAAGGCCTGTTTCACCACCTACACGGCCACCCACGACGGCCCGCGCCTCGACCCGGAAGGCCGCAACCAGCGCCACACCTACCTTGAGCCCAAGGCCGGCGACCCGAGGACCCTCATCGTCCAGCAGATGCTGGTGGATGCGGGCGAGTTGAACGACTGGGCCCTGGAGCTGGAGGTGGACCTCGCCGCCTCCCGCCAGGAACGTCAGCCCGTGCTGCGGCTCATGCGGTTCGGGGAGTTCCGGTAGCGGTCCCCACGGACATCAGCCCTTCACTGCCCCCGCCCGCTCCACGCCTGCAAGCCCACGCCAATGACGATGATGAACAGCGCCACCCAGCGCATGGGCGTCATGGCCTCGCCCAGGAAGGCGCGGGCCATGAGGGCGTTGGCGATGAAACCCAGGGCTAGGAAGGGATAGGCGTAGTTCACCTGCACCATCGAAAGGGCGCCCATCCACACCACCACGCTCACGGCGTAGCAGGCCAGTCCCGCGATCACCCAGGGTTCGAGCATGAGCCTGAACAGCGGCCCGGCGGCCAGCTGCATGCCTCCGGCGGCCTGGAGGCCCTTCTTCAGGCAGATCTGCGCGGCAGCGTTGAGCAGCACTCCCAGCACGATGAGGGGAATGGCTTTCAGGTTGGGGCTCATGGGCGCTCCGATACGGGTTCCGTTTTCTTCTTCAACAGCAGGATCTCGCCGCCCCCCGTGGGCACGGCCGCCAGCACCTCGAAACGGGCGCGCAGGGCCGGGGTCATGCCCCAGGCGTCCTGCTCCCATTCCCCGCGCTGGGCCACGAGCCGGGCCTCGGGATCCAGCCGGTCGAGAGCCTCGGCGCGGCGCAATTCGGGCATCAGGTGGTCCGTGTAGACCATGACGCCGCTCCGGATGGTCTGCCAGTAGAAGACCTGGCGGCCAGTGATCAGGGGCTGGACAGCGGCTGTCCAGCGCCGGTAGCTCTTCGCGGGGTCGAGCAGCCGAAAACCCCAGGTGCCGCCCACCAGGTAGAGCAGCCCCAAGGTCAGGGCCGTGCCGGGAACCAGGCTGCCAGCCTGCTTGCGCCAGGCCAGGACCGCCACGAAGCAGGTGCCACTCGCCAGCAGAAGGGCCATGAGGCGGATGGGACCGAGGAAGGGCGCGACCTGCGTCTGGATCCGGGCGCCCCCTGCCCCAAGGGCCACGGCAGCCAGAGCGAGGGACGGCAGGGCCAGGCCCACCACCAGCAGGCCGCCCAGCCTCCGGGCACGGACGCCGTCCATCCGCCTGAACAGATCCCCCAGCAGCAGGGCCAGGAAGGGATAGCCCATGAGCAGATACTTGCCCTGCTTGCTCTGCACGGCGCTGAGGAAGGCGAAGGGCACCACGAAGGCCAGCAGGAGGAACCGGTTGGCTGGCCCATCCAGGCGCCGTTCCCGCCGCAGGTGCAGGGCCAGCGCGGGCAGCAGCAGCACCCAGGGGAAGAAGTCCCCTAGGATGTAATCGAAGTACTTCCACCAGGGATGGATGTGGTCCCAGGCCTTCGTGGCGCGCTCGACGTTCTGGAAAATGATCAGCTCGTAGGCGTAGTGCGCCCCGCCCTTCAGGCCCGCGGCCACGTACCAGGGCGCCACGAGCAGCAGGGTGATGCAGAGGCCAGCAATGATGCCCGCCCGGCGCAGTACTGCGAAGTCCCGTTGCCAAGCCAGGAAGGCCGCCAGCACCAGCACGGACAGCACCGGCGCCAGGGGCCCCTTGGCCAGGAAGGCCAGGGCCAGCCAGAAGTAGGCTTTCAGGAACCAGCGGCGATGCTCGCCGGGCCGGGCCTCCCCGATCTGCCCCCGCAGCAGCAGGTAGCCACCGAGCCAGCAGAGCCAGCTCCAGGCGAGCAGGGCCGAGAAGAACAGGTCGATCTGGATGAACTGGCTCTGCCAGAACCAGAGCGGCATGGTGGCCAGAACCAGGGCCGCGGGCTCGGCGATGCCCGGCTCGAGGAAGCGGACGGCCCAGCGGCGGAAGGCCGCCAGGAAGGCCACGGCGGCGATCACCGAGGGCAGGCGCAGGGCCCAGGCCGCCACGCCCTGGGTAAATCCGAGACCACCCGTCAGGGCGTCCAGCAGTACGGAGGAGGCCTTCATCACCCAGTAGTAGAGGATGGGTTTTTCGCTATAGGGCGAGCCGTTCAGATAGGGCAGCAGCCAATCGCCGCGCAGGCGCATCTCCTTCACGCACTGGGCGAAATCCGGTTCGTCCGGTGCCCACAGGTCGCGCATGGGGAAGACCGCCAGCAGCAGGGCCGCGAAGAGCAGCTCGGGCGCATGGGCACGGAGCCAGCCCAGGAGGCGGGAGGACTGGGTGGGCTGGGGTGTGGATTCATCCATCCCTCCATCTTCCCCTGGAAGCCCCCTCTCGCACAGCGCGTTAGAATGGGGACATGATTTCCACCGTCCTCACGCTCCTGCTCCTCGCCACCCCGGCCGTCGCTGCCACCGATGGCGTGAAGGAAGACATCAAGCAGGCTGGCAAGGAGATCGGACAGGGCTTCAAGAAGGGCGGCAAGGCCGTGGGGCACGCAGCCAAGGAGGGTGGCAAGGCCGTGGGCCGTGGTGCCAAGACCGCCGGCAAGGGCGTCGCGAAGGGCGCCAAGGAAGCCGGGCATGGGGTTAAAGAGGCCGTGAAGTAGGGAAGCCTACCGCCTACGCGCCACCACGGCGGACTGGCTTCGGGCCACTTCCTCCCAGCGGGCCTTCTCCTCAGGGCCGAGGCTCTTCCAGTTGGAGACCTTGGCCATCACCAGGACGGGCCGTGATGGGTCCTCCTGCTTCATGCGGTCCGCCGCGGAACCCAGGGCCCTGGCATCCTCGTTGAACCAGCGCTGGGCCTCCGCGCCCAGGTGGTCGCGGCCGTAGGCCAGCTCGCCTGTGCCCGCCACCACCACGGCCCGGGTGTGCGCGTAGAAGGGCAGGCCCTGGAAGTAGGTGCCGTAGCTGATCCACTGGGCATTCTTGGGGGCGGAGCGCGCCAGTCGGGCCACGGACTTGCCGGGGCCCGCCGCAGACTGGCCGGCGATGACCAGCAGCCAAAGGGCCGCGCCCATGGCCGCCCTCAGACGCGGGCCGGTCAGCCCCCTGGGCCGGCGGGCCCACAGGCCGAGGCCTGCGAAGGCGGCGCCGAGGGCGATCAGCCATCCGGGGCCTCCCAGTTCCTTGTGGAAGATGGGGGCCGCCGCCAGGAAGATGAGGCCGAGCACCATCAGCTCCCAGCCCATGCGGCGCAGGGCCGCGGGTTCCTCGCCTTCGCGTTCGAAGGTGCAGGCCAGGGTGAGCAGGGGCACCAGGACCGGCAGGATGTAGGGGGGCAGCTTGGAGCCGGAGAGGCTGAAGAAGGCCAGCGGCCAGAGGAAGGCCACAGCCGTGACGCCGACGGTCCAGCGTCCGAGGTGGTCAGCGCCCTGGGGACCCCGCCCCTTGAGGAAGGTCCAGGTGCGCTTCAGTCCCACGGCCACCGCCGATAGCCAGGGCAGCAGGCCCACGGCCAGGATCCCGAGGAAGTAGAGCTTGTCCAGCAGCCAGTTATCAGAGCCTTGCCGTGCGTGCTCGTGGGTGAGGAACCGGGTGAAGTGCTCGTGGATGAAGAAGAACTGGGCGTGGCCGGGGTTGGCCCGGTTGACGGCCCAGAACCAGGGCACGACCAGGACCAGGTAGAGCAGCCATCCCAGCGGATCGAAAGCGGTGCGCAGCACAGCCCGGCGGAGGGCCGGGTCCCTCCAGGTGAAGGGCAGCGAGAACACCAGGATGCCGCCCATGAGGATCACCTGGGCCAACCCCTTGGTGAGCATGGCGCCGGCCAGGAACACGAAGGCTGTCAGTGTCCAGCCCAGGCCATTCCGGCCTTCCTTGCGCTGGGCCACGGCCTCCACGAAGGCGGCCAGCGCGGCCACGAGGAAGGCGCTGAAGAGGGCGTCGAGCGTGAGGAGCTGTCCCACCAGGAAGGCGAGCAGCCCCGTGGCCGCCATGAACGGCGCCCACAGGGGATCCCGGGCGCCCAGGCGCTTCGCCAGCCGCCAGGCGGCCCAGATCATGAGGCCCGAGGCCAGGGCCAGCGGCAGCCGCGCCGCGGCGCCGTTCACCCCGAAGAGCTTCATGCTGATGGCCGACAGCCAGTATTGGAGGGGCGGCTTCTCGAAGTAGAGCACACCGTTGAGGCGCGGCGTCAGCCAATCCCCAGCAGCCAGCATCTCCCGCGGGATCTCCGCGTAGCGGCCCTCGTCCGGCTCCCAGAGCGGTCGCACCAGCAGCGGCAGCAGCCCGAGGAAGAACCAGAGGACGAGGAGGGAGGTGCGTTCGCGGCGCGTCATGAGCTTCAGAAATCCCTGAAGATAAATCTCACCACCAAGACTCCAAGGCACCAAGAACTGCAAAAGCACTTCATTTTTTCTTGGTGTCTTGGTGTCTTGGTGGTGATCCGTTGCAGTCCGAAAAAGCTAGTTCTCGGTCTCGACGACCTTCTCCAGCGCCTTGTGCTCTTCCACGAAGAAGTCCATGGCCTTCTTCAGTGAATCCTTCATGGAGACCTTGGGCTCGAACCCGAAAGTGGTCTGCATGCGCTTGATGCTGGGCGTGCGGCGGGCCACGTCCTGATAGCCCTTGCCGTAGAAATCACCACTGCCGGTCTCGACCATGCGGCCCTCGGGGATGCCGCGCTCGATGCGGAAGGGATGGTCCTTCCAGATGGCGATCATCTGCTCGGCGATCTCGCGCACGCTGAAGTCGTTGGCGGGGTTCCCGATGTTGAAGATCTGGCCGTCGGCCTTGCCGCCCTCGTTGCGCAGCACAGCCATGAGGCCATCCATGGCGTCGGCCACGTCGATGAAGCAGCGGCGGGCCGTGCCGCCATCCACCAGCTGCAGGGGCTCTCCGTTGAAGAGGTTCCAGCTGAACTGGGTCACCAGGCGGCTGCTGCCCTCCTTGGCGGTGTTCAGGCTGTCGAGCTTGGGGCCCATCCAGTTGAAGGGGCGGAACAGCGTGAACTTGAGGCCCTGCTGGAAGCCGTAGGCCCAGATCACGCGGTCGAGCAGCTGCTTGCTGGTGCTGTAGATCCAGCGGTTCATGGGGATGGGGCCGGTCACCAGGGGCGACTCGTACTCGTCGAACTCGGCGTCCGGGCACATGCCGTAGACCTCGGACGTGCTGGGAAACACCACGCGCTTCTTGTATTTCACGCACTGGCGGACGACGCGGAGGTTCTCCTCGAAGTCCAGCTCGAAGACGCGCAGCGGGTCGGTGACGTAGACCTTGGGAGTGGCGATGGCCACCAGGGGCAGCACCACGTCGCACTTCTTGATGTGGTACTCGATCCACTCCTTGGAGATGGTCACGTCCCCCTCCACGAAGTGGAAGCGGGGGTTGGCCAGGTGGTCGCTCACCTTGTGGGTGCCCAGGTCCAGGCCATAGACCTCCCAGTCCGTGTCCTGCATGATGCGGTCCACCAGATGTGAACCGATGAAGCCATTGACACCCAGAATGAGGACTTTCACAGGAGCTCCTTGCGCAAACGAACAAGTCTACCCGTTTTGGAGGTGCGGGTCTTCTGGAGATTAGCGCAGCCAGCCCTTGCGCCGGAACCAGGCCCAGATGGCCAGGGCCGTGAGCAGCATGGCTCCGATCACCAGGGGATACCCGAGGCGGTGCTCCAGCTCGGGCATCCGCTTGAAGTTCATGCCGTAGACCCCGGCGATGAAGGTCAGGGGCAAGAAGAAAGCGCTGAAGACAGTGAGCACCCGCATGACCTCGTTGGTGCGCTGGCTGGCCAGGTTGATCTCCAGGTTCATGAGATGGGTGGCGCTTTCCAGCAGCTCGTCCGCCCAGGTGTGCAGGCGGTCCGCCTCCTCTACCACGTCCGCCAGCAGCCCCAGGTCATCCCGGACCTGCTCCTTGAGGGGGCCCAGCGCCGTGGTGATCCGCCCGAGGGTCCGCTTGATGACAGCACAGCGGCGCTTGAGCCCGTAGACCTGCTTGATGCCCTGGTGCGGGAGCTTGCGGTGGAAGAGGGCGGCCTCGATCTGGTCGAGCTTCTCCTCGCTCTCCTTCAGGGGTTCGTCAAAAGACTTCACGGCCCTGGCGCAAAGGGCCAGCACCAGCTGCTCCGGGCGGAGGGCCTGCCCCACCGCCGCCCGCTGCGCGGCTTCGGCGAAGAAGGGCTGCTCCCGCCGGTGGACCGTGATGATGGCGCCCTCCATCATCAGCACCACCAGGCGGCGGGTCATGGCCTGGATGGTGTCGCCCCGCTTGGCCACTTCGTCGTAGGCCCGGAGGATGAGCAGCTGCTGGCCCGGCAGGCGCTCGTACTTGGGCAGGTGGGGCTGGTTGAGGAGATCCCGCACGGCCGCGGGGTGGAGGCCATAGCGCTCGGCCACCTCCGCCATCTCCGCGGCATTGGGATCCACGAGATCCACCCAGGTGAAGGTGGAGCCCTCCGGAAGGGGCAGGTTGCGCAGCATCAGGACACCCGGCAGACCACTTTGCCGAAGCCCTGGCCAGCGTCGAGGTGGCGTTGGGCGTCGGGGTACTCGGCCAGGTCGAAGATGCGGTCGATCACGGGGCGGAAGGGCGGGTTGGTGGAATTGCGCTTGAGCAGGGAGAGCAGCGTCCACAGGTGTTCCCGGCGCCCCATGTACGAGCCGCGGATCTGGATCTGCTTGGCGAAGAGGGCCCGCAGATCGAAGGTGGTCTCCCGGCCTGTGGTGGCGCCGCAGGTGACGATGCGCCCACCCCGGGCGCAGGCCAAAAGACTGGTCGTCCACGTGGCCGCGCCCGTGTGCTCGAAGACCACGTCCACGCCGCGCTTGCCGGTCAGGTCGCGCACCTTGGCGGTCAGGGCCTTCAGGTCGCTCCGGACGATCACGTGCTCGGCGCCCAGGTCCCAGCACTTCATGGCCTTGGCCTCGCTGCCCACCACGGCGATGGCCATGCCGCCCAGGGCCTTCACTAACTGGATGGCCGCGCTGCCCACCCCGCTGCCTCCGCCCCAGACCAGCACGATCTCGCCAGGCCGCAGGGCCGCCTTGTGGACGAGCATCTCCCAGGCCGTGAGGAAGACTAGAGGGAAGGCCGCTGCCTGCTCGAAGTCCCAGTTGCCGGGAATGGGCAGCAGGTTGGCCGCGGGCACCAGCACGTGGGTGGCCGCCGTGCCGTCGCAGACATGGCCCAGCACCCCGTACGAGGGGCAGAGCATGTCGTCGCCCCGCAGGCAGGCCGGGCAGACGCCGCAGCTGAGGCCCGGCGCGATCATCACGCTGCCGC
>DASXVC010000090.1:0-81159 GCA_036504495.1 Geothrix sp. | reverse complement strand
GTCCCTCGGGTCAAATGTTCTGGTCGAAAAATTGTTCTGAATTCTGCGCAGCATCCTTAGACGCCCCACAGAACCCTCAAAGGCTTCCTATCTTCTATCCGGTTTTCAAAGACGCTCACCATGCTTCCACACGGTCCGAGGTCGCCTTCCGGCTCCCTCCAGCACCTCGCAGCCTCAACTGCGCAGGACATTCAGACTACCACCGTGCAGCATACTTGCAAGAGGAAATTTCAAGAGACCTCCTGAAACTGAATGATTCCGGCGGTCCGGCGCCCGGCAGGGGCGGGAACCCCCCATATGAAAGGGCCGCCCGGAAGGCCAAGAGCCTCTGACGTTAGAATCCTTACTCTTGAGGAGGATGCGTGATCCACATCATCGGGGCGGGCCTGGCCGGCTCGGAAGCCGCCTGGCAGCTGGCGGCGAGAGGCCACGAAGTCCGGATCTCCGAGATGAGGCCCCGTTGGGGGACGCCGGCCCACACCACGGACCGGGCCGCGGAGATGGTCTGCTCCAATTCGTTCAAGAGCGATGACCCCGATTCCGCCACGGGGGTCCTCAAAGCCGAGATGAAGCGGATGGATTCCCTCATCCTGCGCTGTGCGGAAGCGACCAGGGTGCCTGCGGGAAACAGCCTCGCTGTGGATCGGGACGCCTTCTCAGAGGCCGTCACCACGGCTCTGAAGGCACATCCGAACATCCACTGGGAAGAGGCCCGCATCGAAGCCCCGGCCCCCGGGGCGCCAACCATCCTTGCAACGGGGCCCCTCACCGCAGAGCCGCTGGCTGACTGGCTAGCCACGGCCACCGGCAGTGGCAGCCTCCACTTCTACGATGCCATCGCCCCGATCGTGGAGCGCGACAGCATTGACATGGACACTGCCTGGATGGCCGCACGTTACGACAAGGGGGGCCCGGATTTCATTAACTGCCCCCTCGACAAGGAGCAGTACGAGCGATTCCTGGATGCCCTGCTGGCCGCAGAGCGGACGCCCCTTCACGAGGTGGACACACCCTACTTCGAGGCCTGCCTGCCCCTTGAGGTCATGGCGGACCGGGGACGCGAAACACTCCGCCACGGCCCCATGAAGCCCGTGGGGCTGGACGATCCCCGCACCGGACGCTGGCCCCATGCGGTGGTCCAGCTCCGCCAGGACACCCTTGCCGGAGACCACTTCAATCTCGTGGGCTTCCAGACCCGCCTGAAATGGGGGGCGCAGAAGGAGGTCTTCCGGCTGATTCCCGGCCTCGCGATGGCCGAATTCGCCCGCTTCGGCAGCATCCACCGGAACACCTACATCCAGGCGCCGAAGATTCTCGATGCGACACTCGCTGTCAAATCTATCCCCGGCCTGTGGATCGCGGGGCAGCTTTCCGGCGTGGAGGGCTACCTGGAATCCGCCGCGGGAGGGCTCGCCGCCGCCTTTGCCGCGGATCGCGCTGTGCGAGACCTGCCGCCCCTGCCCTTCCCGCCGGACACCGTCCTGGGCAGCCTGCTGAACTACCTGGCTCATGCCTCGGCCACCGATTTCTGCCCCACCAATGCCATGCTGGGCCTGCTGCCCCCACTCCCCGAAAACAGCCTGGATGTGCGCGGCCTCAAGCGGGCCGGGGGGACCCGGGCCGTGAGGTCGGCCAAGGGGCGCATCCACCGGGAACGGGCTTTGGCATCGCTGGAGCAGTACCTGAAACAGGCCGGAGGGCTGCCATGACACGCCCCATCCTCATCCTGGGCGTTTCTGTCCTTACCTTCTCGCTCGGAAGCGGTGCGTGGTGGCTGACCCGCCGCAATCCCGGCGCCCCCCCTCAGGAGGAGGTTCTGCAACCCTTCCGCGCAGGGACTGCCGGGGCAGGCCAGCTCATCGAACTCCAACCCCCACCCGCGCCCCTGCGCAGCCTCCGCTGGACCGCCCCTCTGCCTGGCGGGGCAGCGGTGGCCCAGATCCTGACTCAGACAGGCCGGCAACAGGTGACCCTCTTTCTCCAGGGAGAGCCTGGTTCCACCTTCACCCTGTCCGACCCCGCGGGAGTCTCCGGCGCCTTCTTTTCGTTCGCAGATCTGGTTGATGCGGCCCTGGCACCAGGCGATGCATTGGTGCTGCTGTACCGCGGCGCGGGAAACCCCAGCGCACCTTCGCTGATCCTGGCCTGGGACCTTCAGACCCAGCAGATCCGATGGTCCCACCGGGCCCCGGGTGAGCATCTGGCATTATCCCCGGACCGGCGCAGTGTGTTTCTCTTCGGCCCTGGAACTCCCGTCAGCATCCTCAACTTGGCTGCAGGCCGCGCCAAGGCCCAATCCGCCTCGGTGGACCTCCCCCCGGAGGTCAAGGAGATCTCCAGCCTGCTCCCCAGCGGAGCGCGCTCCTTCCTGGTGGCGCACGCCTTGGGGCTGTCCATCTGGCGGAACGGAGAATGGACCCACGTGCCTACCCCATCCCCTTCGCCCCTGGGTTTCAACACCGGACTGGGCCGGTTGGCCGGAAACGCAAAGGGGGGCTGGTGGCAGCCTGAGCCGGGAATGCTCCTCCCGCTCGGCCCCGATGGCAGACCCCAAGACCCACTGGATCTGAAAGCACTGTTTCCTGAATCGGCGCGCCTGGATGCGAGCCTGCTCCGCCTGCTGGGGGAGGACCCGGATGGATATCTGTGGTTTGGATTGGCGTACCCCTCCCTGCCTTCCACGACAGTGGCTCAGGAAGCCGCCCAGCCGATCCTCCAGACACCTCCGCCATCGCCTGAGATGGCCAGCTCCGTTCCGACGGCTCCGGCTCCCCTCCCGCCTCGCGAAGTGTGGGAGGCCCACCTCAAACGGGGTCTGGATCGGATCTACCGATGGAAGCCCGGGGCGATGAGCATGACGGTCCTTACCTGGGCGGAAGCCTGGAAGACCCTGGACCCGCCCCCCGGCATTCCCCAGCCCACGGGCGATGGAGGCCTCCGGCCCGAAGCCGGTGTGTGGATCCTGGGCAGCCCTGAGCGGGTGTGGTGGCTACCGTTGAGGGCCGTTCAGCCCAGGTAATCGAACAGGTTGGCCTTGTTGGCTTTTGCCATGGCGCTGAGGGTTGCCGACTGGATCGTTGTGTCGTTGGTGTACTCCGTTACCGCCTGGGGATAGTCCGTATCCTGCTGGGCGTTCTGAAGGTCCTGCAGGGTGAGGTTGAATCCCGACAGGTTGCCCTGGAGGGCAAGCAACCCGGCCTGCCGGCCGCCCAGGTCGGTCCTGATCTGGGTCAGGTGATCGAGGGCCGTCGAGAGGTGGTCGATCGCTGTTTGTATCTGCGCTGCACTGTTGCCGGTGAGGCCATCACGGAGGTCCTGGATCGCCTGGAAGATGCTCGCGTTCGGCGCCCCGCCCACACCAAGGAAGACCGAGTCTCCGCTGACATTGGTGGTCACCGAGGTGCTGGCGGTCACATCGAGGTTGATGGCCCCTGCCGAGCCATTCCAGGTGGGGGGTGCCGGTGGCGCCCCATCCGTGAAAGGCACCGTCTGCGTCTGGGTCCCCGCGAAGATGTACTTCCCCTGCTCCTTGGTGTTCGCCAGGGCCAGCAGATTGGCACGGATGCCGTCGACCTCCGCGACAATGGCCGCGCGGCTCGCGGCTGTATTGGAGGCCGCAAGCCCCTGCTGAGCCAACTCCTGGAGCCGCATGTTGTGGTCAACCGCTGCGGATACCACATCCTCTGAGGTCTTCAGGAAACCGAGCGCGGAATCGGCCTGCTTGATGAACTGGGTATTGGCCTGGATGGAGGTCCCGAAATCAAGGATCAACGCAGCGGCAGCCGGGTCATCCCCGGGGCTGGTGAGGCGTTTCCCCGAAGAAATCCGAGTGCTGTTCTGGGCGAGCCGCTCTTTGGTCCTCCCCAGATCGAGGAGGGTCTGGCGGTTCTGGATGGTGCTGGGCGTTCGGAAGGACATGGATCACCTGTTTTCAGATTCATTTGCCGAACTGGTTCACCAACTGATCGGTGAGGCCGTTGATCACACTGAGGAAACGCCCGGAAGCCTGGTAGCCCCGCTGCAAGGTCATCATGTTCGCGGCCTCCTCATCCAGGTCCACGCCGGAAAGCCGGTCACGCTGGGTCTGGAGCGCCGACACCAGGTTCTGCTGCGTGCTGCCCTGGGTCTTCCATTTCTGAGCCTGGGTGCCCACATCACTGATGAGGCTGCCCACCATGGTGCTGAATGGCCCGGCGTCCGGGGCCCCATCCCCGTTGGTATCCACCGTCGAGCCCGCCAACTGCAGCTTCGCCATCGCCAACGCATTCGTGTTGTCACCCTGCGCCCCCGAGCTCCCGGCGGCGGCGATCAGCCCGGGGTTTGCGATGATGGAAGCACTGACAGCCAGGTTGTCCACCATTCCCTTGTAGAAGTTTCCTCCCGACACCGGCAACCCGGTGATGGGGTCATTGGCCACGCCGGTCGTGAAGAAATCATTGTTGGTGTTCATGGGCAGGCCGTCGGCCCCAAATCCGCTGCGGTGGAGCTTGTTCACCTGTCCTGCCACACCCGCGGCAATCTGGTCCAGCTGCCGCTGGAAACCCACCAGGATGGTGTCCCGAAGGTCGAGCTTGGCGCCGAGCTGGCCTTCCTTGATGCCTGCTGTGACATCGATGGTCGACCCTCCCACCAGTGACTCCACCCGCAAATGGCCGTCCAGGGTTGCATCCATCGTGGTGTGGAGTTCGTAGGTGTTGCTCCCGCTGACGAGCACCGCGGCACCCGAGTCCAGCGTGATCTGGTACTCCCCCTTGGACCCCTCGAACACATTGATGCCCACCAGGCCTGCAAGCTTGTCCGTCAGGGCCTTCCGCTGGTCCCGGGCATCGTTGTTGGCACCTGGCGCGGTCTCGCTGGAGATCTGCTGGTTAAGCTGGGCGATCTGAGCGGTGAGGGTGTTCACCTCAGTCACCAGGCTTCCCACGGCCCTATCCGCGCTGTCCCGCTGATCGGCGAGCAGCCGGTAGCGAGTCTGCAGGCCGGCGATCATGGTCTGGGCCTTGCCGATCAGGTTGGTTCGCAATGCTCCGTCCTCGGGGCGGGCGGAAAGTTCCTGGAATCCCTGGAAGAAAGCCTGGATCTGGGCCCCAATGCCTGTGTCTCCAGTGTCTCCGACGATGGAGGACACCGCATCCACGCCGGCGTACCGATCCTCGGCGCCGGTCTGGCGGGCTGTCTCCCGGTAGATCTGGAGGTCGAGGAAACGATCCCGGATGCCCTGGACCGTGTTCAGAGTGACGCCTGTGCCGAAGTAGACCTGGCCTTCGATGAGCGATTGGCTGGAGGTGAGGTCCGCGCGCTGCCGCGTATAGCCCGGCGTATTGACGTTGGCGATGTTGTGGCCCACCACGTTGAGGGCGGCCTGCTGGGCCTGAAGGCCCGAAAGTCCAAGGTAGAGGCTGGCATTGAGTCCCGGCATGTCAGCTCCTACGCCTTCCCGTACAGCCGGGGCGCCAGGCCGGAGGCGTCTGCGGGGATGCCGCGCCGGCCGTAGCCTGGGTTCGCGGAAAGCCCCACGAGGGTCGCGCGCAAGGGCGACTGCAGGCCCGCAAGCAGGACCTGGAGGGCGGTGACGCGCTCCTTGAGGGCCTTCGCGCCAGCCTGATCCACGGGCCATCCCACGAGTTCGGACCACCGGATGTTCGACAGGAGCACACCGGGGTCCTCCCCCGCGACCAGCCTGGATTCAAGGGCGTCCAGGAATTCGGGCACGGCATGCAGCATGGAAGGCCTCCTTGGGGGTTTCCCGGCAAACCTCAGGCCAAGAGGTCGAGATGGGGCCCGGCACCCTCTGCCGAGCTCTCCTCGCTTTCATCATCGGAGGCGCCGGTCCCAGATCCCTGGCCGTTCTTCCGCCCCTCCCGTTCTGAGAGCTTCAGCGCATCCGCCTCCGGCACATCAGGCACATCCTCCATGGCCTCAGCCAATTTCGCATCGAAAGCCTGCCGCCGGGCCAACTCCCGCTGAACCTGGGCACCGCCTTCCATGGCCTGCCTGGCAGTCTCCACGGCCAAGGTCTGCAGGATTTGTCGCTGTCCCAGGGGGCTGATCATGTCCTCACAACAGGGACCTCGGGGCTAGGAACGGTGTCCCTTCGCCAGATGCTCATGAATGAGCCCCTCGGCCACGGCCTCTCCGTCAGGGTTATAGGTATCCGTATCCAACTGGTTCTTGAGGGCCTCGACCTTCTCGGACCGAATGTCCGGGGTCACGGCCAACACCTCATGGGCCACGGCCACGAGCCGGGCCGCAGAAGACACCTGGACTGCGTCTGAAGCCGGAGCCGCTGTGACGGGGGCGACCGATGAGGTGGCGGGACCCTTCGGTCCTGTCACGCTCTGGGTGCTGCCAACGCCACTCGGTTTGCCGCTGATACGCATATTCACCTCGACAAGGGATCTATCGGCAGTTTGCCCAGAATCTTCAATCCACTGGGAGAACTTGTTTCCCTTGCCCGCTTTTTTCTACGGGTGTCCAACTTGCCTTCAGGCGCTCGGCCAGCCCCCAGCCACGACCCGTCGTGACCGCCCGGTCGACCACCGCCTGATCCATGAGGTACTCGTAGGTGGAGCGGGACTGGCCGGAATCCCCCAGCAGGCCCGAGGGTTCCACGGTCTTCCGCATGGTCTGGAAGAGCAGGCCCATGAGCAGGCCTTCGAACTGGCGGGCAGCCTGATCGGTCTTGTCGCTGGAGGAAGGCAGCGCCTTGGCCCCCTGAGCCTGGGCCAGCGGATCCGCGACAGAGAGTCCCGCCAGCCCGCTCACAGGATCCTCAGCTCGGCCTGGAGGGCGCCCGCTTCCTTGATGGCCTGGAGGATGGCCACCAGATCACGGGGGCTCACACCCATGCTATTCAACATTTCCGCCAGCTTGCCCACACTCACGCCAGGCTCGATGCTGAGGGTCTTGGGCTTCTCCTCCACGGCCGTTACGTCCTTCTTCGTGGCCGTGACCGTCTTGCCCTGGCTGAAGGGCGCCGGCTGGCTCACCAGCGGCGTGGAGGTGACCATGATGCTGAGGCCGCCCTGCACGATGCTCACGGCGCCGATGCGCACCTCGGACCCGAGGATCACGGTGCCCGTGCGCTCGTTCACGACCACCCGCGCTTTGGACTGCAACTGGATGTTGAGGCTCTCCAACCGGGCCACCAGCTCCACCGCCCGGCCCAGGTAGTCCTTGGGAATCTGGACGTCGACCGTGCGGGCATCCAGGGGCTGGGCCACCTTCTCGCCCAGTTCCTCGTTGATGGCGTGAACCACCCGCACCGCCGTCGTGAAGTCCTCTTCCATCAGGCTGTACCGGAGGGTTCCCCGGGCATTGAAATTGCCGCCGACCTCCCGCTCGATGAGGCCACCTTCGGGAATGCGGCCCACGGTGGGGTGGTTCTTCGTGACGGAGGCGCCACCCGCGGAGGCGCTGAAGCCGCCCACCAGCAGCGGCCCCTGGGCCACCGCGTAGGTCTGGCCATCGGGCCCCTGAAGGGCGGTCATCAGCAGGATGCCGCCCGCCAGGGATTTGGCATCGCCGGTGCTGGAGACGGTCACATCCAATCGGGAGCCTGTGCGGGCGAAGGCCGGAAGTTCCGCCGTCACCATCACGGCAGCCACGTTCTTCACCTTCACGGTGGCGGGGTTCACGGTGAGGCCCTGGCGGGCCATGAGGTTGGTCAAGGACTGCACGGTGAACTTGGTCTGGTCCTTGTCGCCGGAGCCGTCCAGGCCCACCACCACGCCGTAGCCCAGCAGCTGGTTGGCGCGAACCCCCTGGAGGCGGGCCACGTCCCTCAGGTGCGCTTCGATCTTCTTCTCGGGCTTGACGGCATCGGCGCCGAAGAGGGCCATGGCCGCGAGGAACAGGGCTGCGACACGCATGGGGGCTCCCTAGGGTCTGGTTTCGAATTGGGGGTGGGCCGCGACGGTGGCCAGCCGCGCCCATGGCAAGGCGGCGGCCGCAGGGCGATGCGGGACATCGTTCAAGGCCGACAACGCAGCCAGGGGTGCGGCTGGCCGCGTCCCAAAGGGCAAGGGGCGGCGCCCGGCGCGATACTGCGTCGAACTCCTCGCCAATAGTGCCGCTATTGTCATCGTCGTTCTCCTTGTCTCGCTTGGGCGGCGCCCCTTGCGCGGCCGCGCCCCAATTTGAAACCAGACCCTAAAACGGCCAGATGTAGTTGAGCAGGCGGCTGATGTAGCCAGGTTTCAGGGTCTCGTCGACCACGCCCTGGCCGCCGTAGCCGATCCGCAGTTCGGCCACCTGGCCCGAGGCGATGCTGTTGTCCTTGTCCAAGCGGTTAGGGTCGACCATGCCGGCCACGTAGAGGCGCTGGGTCTCGTTGTTCAGCTGGATGTCGCGGAAGCCTTCGACGATGAGGTTGCCGTTCCCGATCACCTTGACCACCCGGGCGGTGACGACGGTGGTGAACGTGGCGCTGCGGCCCGTGGTGCCGGTGCCGGCATATTTGTTGGTGGTGGCTGTCGTCCGGTCCTTGTTGCCGCCCCCGCCGATCCCGAACCCTGCCAAGGTGCCGAAAAGGGTCGGGCTGTTGAGCTTGTTGCTGCCGTCCCGCTTCGTGGTCACATCGGCCTTGCTGATGGCGTTGGTGCTTTCACTGATCCGGAGCGTGACCAGATCGTTGATGCGGAAGGCCCGGAGGTCCACCACCATCGGACGGTCCCGCCAGAGGCTGCCGTCGCTGAGCGGCTGGGTGGGCGGCGCCTCCTCCACCAGGGGGATGGCCGGCTTCTTCACGAGATCAGGGTCGTGGCGGCGGGGAATGGAGCAGCCGATCCCCGCCAGCAGCAGAGCGATGGGCAACATTTTCCGCATGACATACCTCCACGCCAAGGTAGGGCGAGGAGGATGCCAAACCCTCAGGCCAGGGCCACCAGCACCCGATCATGCCCAGCAAAATCCTGATGGATCATCGCTTTGCGCCATCCGGCCCCCAGGGCCCGGCGGCACAACTCGCCGCCCTGTCCGGCCCCGATCTCCAGGAGACAGGCTCCTGCCTGCCGGGCCCGGGCCTGGACCAGCAACTCCGCGGACAGGGCCAACCCCTGGTCCGGGGCAAACAAAGCCGAGGCCGGTTCGTAAGCCAGCTCCCGCTGAAGGCCCGGCTCATCCGCAGGGTCCACGTAGGGCAGGTTCGCCACCACCAGGCCCATGGGCTCCGGCACGGGAGCCAGCAGGCTGCCCCCCAGGAAGGTCACGGCAGCTCCCAATGCGGCGGCATTCTTCTGGGCCACGGTCAGGGCCCCGGGACTCAAATCCGTGGCCGTCACCTGCCAGCCGGTCTCCAGGGCCAGGCTCACGGCGATGATGCCGCTGCCCGTGCCCACGTCCACGCAGCGGTCCACGCCCAGGCGCTGGCCCACGTCCAGGGCCGCCTCCACCAGCAGTTCGGTCTCGGGGCGGGGGATCAGGGTCTCGCGAGTGACCTCGAAGCGGCGGTCCCGGAACAGCGTCCAGCCGAGGATGTAGGCCCAGGGCTCCCCGGTCCGCCGGCGGCGCACCCAGGCACCCAGCTGCTGGCGGATGGCCTCGGGGGCGGGGTCGCCTCCGTGGGCCGCCATCCAGCTTCGGGACAGGTCAAGCCCATCCTCGAACCAGCGGACACTCTCGGCGTGGGCCTCGGACAGGTCGAGGAACTCGGCGAGGGCCGCGCTCAGGTCGAGGCGGAGTTGTCGGTAGGTCTGGGCCATCCCTCCAGCCTACCGTGGGAGGGATGGACCCCGAAAACCCGGAATTCAGGCCGTCAGCACCTTGGCGCGCTCCTGGCTCTTCTGGGCCACGATCTCATGGAGGCTGCCACCATGGCTGTCCATGGTGACGACGAGGGGGAAGTCCTCCACCTCGATGATCCAGAAGGCCTCGGGGCTGCCGAACTCCTCCAGCATCTTCACGTCCACCACGCGCTTGCAGCGCTCGGCCAGCAGGCTGCCGGCGCCGCCCGTGGCGTGGAGGTAGACGGCCCCGGTCTTCTGGAGCCCCTCGCTGGTCTTCTTGCCCATGCCGCCCTTGCCGATGACGCCCCGGACCTTGTAGGTCTCGATGACATCGGCCTGGTAGGGCTCCTCGCGGATGGAGGTGGTGGGCCCGGCGGCCACGAAGGACCAGGTGCCATCCTCGTTCTTCTTCACCACAGGGCCGCAGTGGTAGATGACCATGTTCTCGAGGATGGGCTTCAGCCACTCGGGCTTCTGCTCCTTCATGTACTTGTGGCCCATGTCGCGGCTGAGGACGACGCGGCCGTTGAGCAGCACTTCGTCACCCACCTTGAGCTGGCGGATCTGGTCTTCGGTGATGGGAGTGGTGAGATGGATCATGGCTACCTCGTCGTCGCGATCAATCGAAGGACACTGCGCCGTTGGCCTTGAGCGTGATCGAGCCCCGGCGGCTGCTCCAGCACATGTAGCTGATGGATACGTAGAAGCTGGCAGGATGGCGATACATCTCCTCCGCCATGACGCCCAGCACGGTGGTGTTGCCGCCGTAGCCCATGGGGCCGATGCCCAGGGTGTTGAGATCGTTGGTGATCTCCTTCTCGAAGGCGTCCATCTTCGGGTCGGGGTTCGAGGTTCCCAGCTTGCGCAGGATCAGCTCCTTGCTCTTTTCGTAGCTGGAGACGCGGTCGCCGCCAATGGCCACGCCGAGGATGCCCGGGCTGCAGCCCTGGCCCTGGGCCTTCACCACGGCGTCGATGATGCACTTGCGCACACCCTTGATATCGCGGCCCGCGCCGATGGCGGCATCCGGCAGACGGTACTGGGCGCCCACGTTCTCGCAGCCCCCGCCCTTCTGCATGACGGCGATCTCGACTTCCGGCTTGTCCCACTCCTCGAAGTGAACGGCCGGGTGGCCCTCATGGAAGGGATCCATGTTGGTGCCCGTGTTCTTGCCGCTGAGGGCCTCCACGCAATTGGGGCGCAGCCAGGACCGCTTGGTGGCTTCCGCCACGGCGGCCCGGATCTGCTGCTTGGCGGCGCGCTGGCTCAGGCCGAAGGGGTGGCGCACCCAGACGATGATGGTGCCCGTGTCCTGGCAGAGCGGCGTCACGTGGCCGTCCGCGAGGATGATGTTCCGCACCATGTCATTGAGCGTGTTGAAGGCCCGGCTGCCCTCTTCCTCTGCGTCGCGGCCCTTCACCAGGGCGTCGATCACATCCTGGGGCAGACGGCTGGTGGAGCGCCGCAGCAGTTCCAGCATGGGCAAGGTGAGATCCAGACCCTTCAAGTTCGACAGGTCCGCCTTCCATCCCGCGGGCAGCACAGACTTGGACGCCACCACCTCATTCGAGGTCAGGGTGGGAATGACGCATTCAGACATGGGCCCTCCGGAATCCAGACCCCATGATCCGCCCGCTGAAGCTGAGGCTCAAGTGATCAATGCCCGGTTCCCCTGCCAGGGGGGTGGAGGGATTGTGTCGTCGATCGTGACCATTTTCACAATCGGTCAGAGGCGGGCAGAGTTTCGTGGCCACCTTGAATCGCAGATGTATGTTTAGACAAGTTGGAATACTTCCTGACAACAATGCTTTGAACAATTGAGGTGAAACCCATGCCAGCCATAACCGGAAACCGAATCACCATCGCGGTCTTGCTCGCGGCAGGGCTTGCCATCCTCGGTTGCGGTGGGAACATCGCCACGCAGACCGCCCCCACAAACCCTCCCGCAGTCCCTGCGGGCTCGACGCCGGTGCAGATCAGCCTGGGTGACGCGCCGGCGGACTGGATCATGGCCTTCGGCATGACCGTCAACTCGATCTCGCTCACCAACGCAGGCGGAAGCACGGTGAGCGTGCTCTCCACCGCCTCCCCCATGGAAATGATGCAGTCAATGGCCACGGTGCAGCCCCTCGCTTCCATGGCCGTGCCTCAGGGCACCTACACCCAGGCCACAGTCACGTTCTCGGCGGTCTCCATGGGGTACATGGACCCCGTGTCGCACGCCTACACCCCAAAAACCCTTGCGGGCCCGTTCACCGCCACCGTGCCCTTCAGCCCCGCCATGACCGTGGGCGCCTCACCCATGGCGCTGAACTTCGACATGAAGATGGGAGCATCCGTATCCATGGATGGATCGGGTAACGTCAGCCTCACACCGATGATGACCGCCACCACGGCGTCGGCCCTCGGAACGGGCACGAACCCTTGGCAGGGCACCATGCAGCACAGGATCGGCACCCTCTCCAGCATCTCGGGATCCCAGTTCACCATGGGATCGATGATGGGGATGCAGACCACCACGTTCACGACGAACGCCAGCACCCAGTTCGTGGGGACGGGGTTCACCGGCATGGGTTCGATGATGACCAGCATGATGGTGGGTGTGGACGCGGCCTTGCAGCCGGACGGAACCTACCTGGCCCAGCGTGTGGAGTCCATGGGTGCGGGGACCGGCGGCATGATGGGCGGCGGCCTGGTCACCGCCATCACCGGCAACCCGCCCACCCAGCTCACGATGGTGGCAAGTGCCGGACAGGGCGGCGGAATGATGGCCTCCTCCATCGCCGGAACCCTCACCGTGTCCGTTCCCGCCGCGACGCCCTACACCTACGATTCGAATGGCGTGGACCTCGCGGCCCTGCCCTTCACACCCACCTTCGGCCCGACGAGCCTCACCAAGGGACAACGGGTGGAAGTGGTGAGTGGCAGCGGCATGATGAGTGGCGGCATGATGGGCGGCTCCGGCTCCCTCACCGCCAGCCAAGTGCGACTGGAACAGCAGGGATTGCACGGAGTGGTGTCCGGCTACGCCTCCAGCGGGCTCCAGGCCACCTTCACCCTGACCCTGCCCGCAGACTCCGCCTTCACCACCCTCACGGGGCAAACCACCGTGAAGGTCTACCAGCAGGCGGGTACCCAGCTCCGCGGCCTCGCCTCCGTGGCCAACACCAACGACGTGATGGTTCGCGGGCTCCTCTTCAACGACTCCGGTACCTATCGGCTCGTGGCCACCTGGATCACGACGCCCTGAACCCAGGGCTCTGCCACCAGGGTGGAATCAGCGTCGAGCTATCCTGGAACTTCGACCAGCGAGGTTCCCATGAGCAAAATCCTGTTCATCCTCAACGATCCGCCCTACGGCACAGAGCGCAGCTACAACGGGCTGCGCCTCGCTGGAGCCACGGCCAAGCGGGAGGGCGTGGAGGTGCGCGTGTTCCTCATGGGCGATGCTGCGGCCTGCGCCAAGAAGGGCCAGACCACACCCAATGGCTACTACAACCTGGAGCGCATGCTGAAGGCCGTCACCAACCGCCACGGCCAAGTAGGTGTGTGCGGCACCTGCATGGACGCCCGGGGCATCACCGAAGCCGAGCTGGCCGAGGATTGCAACCGCACCACCCTCGAGGCCCTGACCGACTGGACGCTGTGGGCGGATCAGGTGCTGGTCTTCTAGGGAGGACCCCATGAATGCCACTGGTGGGCCACGCCCCTGCTCCTGCTGCGGCGAATCCGAGGCCTCCGCGCCCAAGGGCACCTGCCCAGCCTGCGGAAGGGCCGGGAAGCCGGTTCAAGCCACAACCATGAGGGCTCTGCTGGATCCCAGAGCAGGCGCCACGCTGATCGAGGGCACATGGCGGTTCTGCGAAAGCCCTGACTGCGAGGTGGTCTATTTCAACCTCGACATGGGCCAGACATTCCTCAAGCACCAGCTCACGGTGCGCGTGGGGATCAAGGAAATCGAGGCGCCCCGGCCCCTCTGCTACTGCTTCGGCCACAGTGTGGAAAGCCTGCAGGCGGAGTGGGAGGCCACCGGCCGTCTCGATTCGGTGGAGGCCATCCGGGCTGCCGTGAAGGAAGGCCGCTGCCGCTGCGATCAGCTGAACCCCTCCGGGTCCTGCTGCCTGGGCGAGGTGCTGAAGGTTGCCAAGGCGATCCAGGAAGCTAGCGCCCCCAGGCCCGGCAAAGGGTGAGCGTCAGGTCCAGGAGGGGCGTTTCGCTCCGGGACAGGGCCATGCCCTTGATGTCCCGTTCGCACTGGTTCAGCCGCCCCAGCAGGGCCCTCACACCCCTGGGCTTCAGCTTGTCGAAGGCGCCGCGATACCCATCCAGGAGAAAGGCCTGCTTGGGCGAGAGCCCCAAGGCGGAGGTCAGCTCCGGCCCCTTGAGCCCCGCGGCCTGCGCCTCGGCGTACCGCAACAGACGATCCACTTCGCGCCGGGCCTGACCCAGCAGCATCAGGGGCTCATCCCCATCCTCAATGGCCATACGCAGGGCCCTCAGGGCCCCGGCGGCGTCCCCTTTCTGCCAGGCGCCGGACCAGGCGAAGGCCTTCTGCTCCGCCAGCCGGAAGGTCACCTGGTCCACCATGGCCTCGCTGACGCGGCGATCCTCCGACAGCAGGTCCAGCACCTCCAGGGCCCGTTTGATGAGGCCCGGGTGCCCCCCTTGACGCTGGGCCAGCAGGGTAGCCGCCGCGCCCTGGAGGGACAGGCCCAGCCGTTTGGCCTCGGCCTCGATGAAATAAGGGATCTCCGCGGGCTCCAGGGCCCCCACCTTGAGGATCCGGCCCGCCTTGGTCCAGTCAGTCCAGGGCTTGGCCCCCAGGGCCTTTCCAGGGGCCGACGGCAGGGTGTTCCAGGCCACCAGCAGCAGGTTCACCCCCTGCGGCGGCTTCTCCAGGAGGGCCTTCACCGCCCCCGGCAGTTCCTTGGCGCGGGTGAACAGGTTGTCGGCAGCGGGCACGATCACCGTGCGCACCTCGGCTCCCAGGGGCGCTGCCTCCTGGAGGGCGGCCATGACTTCGGGCCAGGGACAGCCCTCGGTGCAGACCGTCAAAGAGAAATCCGCCCATTCCGCATCCACGTGCCGCTGCGTCCAATCCGCCACGGCCTGCCGGCGTCCGTCGCCATCCTCGCCATGGACCAGGACGAAGGTGTGGTCCAGCCACGTGGACGGGGTGGCCATCAGTCTGTGCCTTCCAGCAGCTGTGTGAGGAAGCTCTCCGCAAAGTCGTCGGCGAGGCTCTCCAGCACCTGCAATTCCCGGCTGTCGAAGCTGGCGAAATTCTGATCCACCCGGTACTGGTTGGAGAAGGTCAGGCCCCGGCGGGACAACACCACGGCCCCGGTCTGCCCGTCCAGCAGCTCCACGCTGGCCACCACCGCCACTTCCACCCGGGAGGCCGATCCGGCGCTGGCCTTCAAGCGGTCATTGCCCTGCGACAGTCCCAAGGGCCGGGACGTGTACGTTTCCAAAGTCCCCTGGAGCACCCAGCGCGAAGGTTCGCCGGCCCCCACCAGGCGCCAGGGGCTGGCCGCGACCACACGGTTTTCCAGGGCCTTGGTGAAACGGTCCTCCAGCCCCAACCGGGGGGTCAGGTTGCGGAACCGGGCCAGCCGGATGGTCTCCCCCTGCTTGGCCCATGCCGCGGACCGTGGCTGCCGGTCCAGACGGTGGTACCCGCAGGCCAGGGTGGACATCCCTAGCATAAATAAGGCAAAAGACCTGGTCACAGAAGACACAGAAAAAGGCGGGAAACCACGGAAAAGGACTCCCATCAGAGGACGAAGCGCCGGATACCGTGATTGGCCATGGGGTAGACCCCGAAGTTGAGAAGCAGACCGACAGGTTTATTCGAAAATCGTAGATAACTGAGAATTTGAGCCTTGTGGGCATCCGTGAACGCCTGGGCCACTTTCAACTCTACAACCACCAGATCGTCCACCAGGAGATCCAGTCGGAAGGCCTGCGGAATTAAAAGGCCACGGTAGGCCAGGCCGAGTTCGACCTGACGTTCCACCCGATGCCCTTCCAGACACAACTCATGGGCCAAGCAGGCTTCATACGCGGATTCCAATAACCCTGGCCCAAGGGTGTGTTGGACACGAATCGCGGCGCCAATCACGGCCTCCGTCAATTCAGCATGGAGCCCCCCGGTCCATAGACCCCCGGAAAGATCTTGTTCTGTGTCTTCCGGTCTTTTTCCGTGTATTCCGTGTCCAGCGTTTTCCGTCATGGGTGATAGACACCCACATAGGGCAGGTTGCGGAGCTTGCCGTCGAAATCGAGGCCGTAGCCCACCACGAAGTGGTCCTCGATGGTGAACCCGATGTAGTCCACGGGCACCTCCACCTTCCGGCGGCTGGGCTTGTCGAGCAGTGTGCAGATCTTCAGGCTCAGGGGTTCCCGGTCCTTGAGCAGGTTGCGGACCTTGAACAGGGTGAGCCCCGTATCCACGATGTCTTCGACCACCAGGGCGTGGCGTCCCTGGATGGAGCGGTCCAGATCTTTGAGGATGTGGACTTCGCCGGTGCTTTCCGTGCCCGCGCCGTAGCTGGATACCTGCATGAAGCTCACATCGATGTCCAGGCTCATGGCCCGGACCAGATCGGCAAAGAAGGGGAACACGCCGTTCAGGAGGCCCACCACGACGAGATCCTGGCCTGCGTAGTCCCTGGACAGCTGGGCGCCCAGTTCCTGAACCCGGACCCGGATCTGCGCTTCCGTGAGCAGCGGGGTGATGCGGTCGCGCATGAAGACTCCTGAAGACTGAGGGCGAAGGCTGAAGACTTGTCTCATTTCCATTCAACCCCAGAAGGGCTTCCCGGGTCCATCCGATGACGGCGTCCTTCCACAGTTCCTCTGCGCCGGAGACTAAGATGATGGCGGAAGCCACCTTGACCGAGCCCCTGCTGCCCCACACGGCGCCCCACGCCGCCGACCGGATCCCCGATCCGGCCTCGCCGTACCACACCCCCGAAGTGCTGGCCTGGGTTGAGGCGGCACAAGGAGGGGATCAGGCCGCCTTTGCCAACCTGGTGCGCCTGTTCTCCCGGGACGTCTACGGCAAGGCCTTCTCCATCGTCAAGAACCACCAGGACGCCGACGACGTCGTGCAGGAGACCTTCATCCGGGTCTTCCGCGCCCTGCCCGGCTTCCGTTTCGAATCCTCCTTCCGCACCTGGCTCATCACCATCGCCACCCGCCAGGCATTGAATTTCCGGGAACGCATGGCCCGGGAGCACGAAAGCCTCGATGGGCCGGACGGCACCCTGGAACACCCGGCCTTGCGGATCGACGAAACCCAGGTGTCCTCGCTGCTGGACCAGGAGGCCCGGCGCCTCCTGCACGAGGCGCTCCCCAAGCTGCCGCGCCGCCAGAAAGAGGCCCTCACCCTGAAGCTGCAGCACGATTGGAAGTACGAGCAGATCGCAGCGCAGATGGGCACCTCCGTGGGCAGCGTGAAGGCCCACATCTTCCACGCCATCAAGAACCTCACCCGCCATGTCAAAGGAGGCCGAGCATGAATGCCGAGCCCCTCCAGCTCCCTGATGCCTGCGTCGGCGCCCTTGCGGCGGTCGAGGCTGACCCCCTGGATCCCGGTCCCGGGGCCGAGGCGCATATGAAGATCTGCACCGCCTGTTCCGAGGCCCGGGTGTTCTTCCTGGCCCAGGAGGACAGCCCCGAGGCCCTGGCTCCCGCCGGGTATTTCGACCGCCTGCCCGGCCGCATCCTCCGGAAGCTGCCCGCCCGTCCCGCCCTGCATCACCGCATGGGCCCCCTCGCCTGGGCCGCCGCTGCGGCTGTGCTCATGGCCGTGGGCACGGGCGCCTTCCTGGCGGGCCGTGCGAATCGGACGCCCTACGTGGAGGCGACCCTTCCCCGCCAGCCCGGTATCCTCGAGACGTCCACTTCCGACACGCCTTTCCACAACCATGAAGAAGAAGCGGCCCAGGTCCAGGCCCTCAGCCCCGAGGACATGAAAGCGCTCCTGAAGCGCCTGGACGCAACTCCGCCCGCGACGAGGTGAGACCCATGTTCCGCCCGATCCTCCCGATGCTCCTCCTGCTCCTCGCTTTGCCTGGCCGCGCCCAGGCGGAAGACGAGCGCCCCTTGGTGCGCTTCCGCATGGACCAGCTCCAGCAGACCGTGGGCCTTCCCGAGGAGCAGGCTCGCGTCGTGGTGGAGCGCTGGTCCCGCTACGACCGGGAGCAGTTCGACAAGACCCAGCAGATCCAGCAGATCCGGCGCCGCTTCAACGACATCCTGATGGGCCCCGGCTCCGAGGAGGAGAAGAACGCCAAGGTCCGGCCCCTGCTGGAGCAGTTTGTGGAGCTTCGCCGCCAGCAGGCAGAGCTCAAATTCAAATTCGAAGAGGACATCCGGGCCCGCCTGAGCCCGGCCCAGCAGGTGCGTCTCATCACCCATGTGGAGGAGATGCAGCGGCGCATGCTGGAGGCCCTGCGGCAGGGCGGGGTCGGCAACCGGCCCGGCGGATCCATGCGCCCCGGCCTCGGCGGAGGGATCCGCCGCGGCGGCCGCTAGGATGGTCAGACCTGCGGGGCGTCCAGAATCACCGGGATGACCAGGGGCCGGCTCTGCGTGGTTTTGCGGATGATCCGGCGCAGCGCCAGGCGCAAAGTATCCCGCAGGGCATCCCCATCCTTGCGGACCTCCGGCGGTGCCTCCTCGTAGGCCTTGCGGGCCACGCTCGACAGCAGTTCGGCATAGGCCTCGTCATCGGACAGCATCACAAAGCCGCGGCTCAGGATCGTGGGATCCGCCACGAGGTCCCGTGTCTCGGGATCCACCAGCAACGTGGCGAACACCACGCCATCCTCCTGGAGGATGAGGCGGTCCTTCACCACGCGGGCATCCACCATGTGGTCCACCCCCTCGTGCACGAAGCACTTGCCCACGGGCACGACCCCCGGCATGTCCACCCGGCCATCCACGAAGAGCCGAAGACACAGGCCTCCGTCCAGCAAGGAGATGTGATCAGGCGCCCAGCCTAACGATGCCGCCAGGGCTCCGTGAGCGCGCAGGTTCCGGAAAGTACCGTGCACCGGCACCATCTGGGCCGGACGCACGGCCTTGATGAGGTCCGCCAGCTCGTCACGGCTGCCGTGGCCCGAAGCGTGGACGGGGCCAAGCCCTTCCAGTGATGTCTCCGCACCCAGCCGTTCCGCGGCGTCCAACATGCGCGAGATGGCCACCTCGTTGCCGGGAATGGACCGGGCGCTCACCACCAGCCGGTCGCCGGGTTCCATGCGGAGGCCCTTCACCTCCCGGCGGAGCAACCGTGCGAGCCCGCTCATGGGCTCCCCCTGGCTGCCGGTGCAGAGCACGAGCAGTTCATCGGGATCGAAGAGCTGGGCATCTTTGACGTCGGTCAGAATGTCGTCCGGCAAGTCCAGTCGCTTGAGTGACCGGGCCAGGGCCAGGTTGCGGTCCAGGCTGCGCCCCAGCAGCACCACGCGGCGGCGGAACTCGTAGGCCAGGTCCACCAGGGTCTGGAGCCGGTGGATGTTGGAGCTGAAAGTGGTCACGAAGAGCCGGCCCTTGGTCTGCTCGAAGGCGGCCTCCAACCCATCCCGGCACACGGACTCCGAGGGCGACCGGCCGGGCCGGCCCACATTGGTGGAATCCGCCATGAGCAGCCGCACCCCCGCATCGCCCAGGGCCTTCAGCCGGTCCAGCCCGGTGAAGCGCCCGTCCGGGGGCTCGGGATCGATCTTGAAGTCGCCCGAATGGACGATGACCCCTTGGGGCGTGTGCAGTGCCAGGGCGCAGGCATCCGGGATGCTGTGGGTCACCGGGATCCACTCGGCCTCGATCTCACCGCCACCTTCGCCCTGGCCGACCTTCACCCGGCCGTAGTCCGGCACGGTGTGCAGCAGGCCCACGTCCAGACCATGCTCGCGGAGCTTGCCCTCCACCAGACCCAGGGTGAATGCCGTTCCGTACACCGGAACTGGCCAGCGGCGCAGGAAGTAGGGCAATGCGCCGATGTGGTCCTCATGGCCATGGGTGAGCAGCACCGCCTGGAGACGGTCCGCGAAGGGCTCCAGGTAGGCGAAGTCCGGCACGATGGAATCGATGCCCGGCTGGTCGTCCGAAGGGAAGAGCTGGCCACAGTCCACCAGGAAGAGGCTGCGGGCGCTGTGCACCACCAGGGCATTCATGCCGAATTCGCCAAGCCCTCCGATGGGGATCAGCCGCAACTCATCGGCGGCGGGAGCGTCCGTCCAGGTTTCGAATTCGGGCACCACGGAAATCACGATGGGAACACCTCGGGATGTTGGATCAACAGGTTACGGGTGGCCGAAAGCCAGGCCCCGGGCGCGATCACTTCCGCACGAAGCTCCGGCGACAGGCCGGCGGCCATGAAAGCCTCCGCCGACAGACCTCCCTGCCAGTTGTTGGCCAGGGTCTTGCGGCGATGGGCGAAGGAGCGGTGCAGCACCAAGAGCAGCGCCTTCCGTTCGGCCAGGCTGGGAGCATCCTCCCTGGGTTCGAACTGGACCACCGCGGAATCGACCTTGGGGGCGGGCCGGAAGGAGCCGGGCCCCAGTTTCACGAGCCGGGTCAGCCGGGCGCAAAGCTGGGCCAGCACCGACAGCGGCCCATAGGCCTTCGTGCCGGGCAGGCCCATGAGCTTCTGGGCCACTTCCAGCTGGAACATCAGCACCATGCGGTCCCAGAGGATTCCCTCGGTGAGCAGCCTCGCCAGGATGGGCGTGGCGGCGTTGTAGGGCAGGTTCCCCACCACCGACCAGGGCTCCCCCCCGGGCAGGGGCATCCGAACCGCGTCGCCTTCCAGCAGATGGAAGTGGGCCATGGGCCCAAACCGCTCCCGCAACAATGCACAAGCCTCAGGATCCAGGTCCACCGCCCAGAGAGCCCGCCCATCCGCCAACAGACGCTCCGTGAGCACCCCAGGACCGGGACCGATCTCCAGGATCCGCGGCGCCTCAGAAGCCAAGGCAGACCGCACAATGGTGGCAATGGCCCCCTCGTTCACCAGGAAGTTCTGGCCGAAGGCCTTCTTCGGCCGAAGCATTCGGTGGGGCGGTTCTAAAGACACATGGAACTCTATCAGGTCCAGCCCCTTCCATCCGATGTTCGTAATCACCCATAACAAGATGCATACTTATTAGTCACATCCACATCAACTGGAGGGCATTCATCTCTGAAAATGATTCAAATATTTATTTACAAGCACTTAAAAATTTATTTTATCCTTCCATCTTCCGCCAATCCTTAGGCGTGGAGATTCCCATGGCAACCTTGCGCCCGCCCGCCCGGACCGCCGGTTATACCCTGATCGAACTGCTGGTGGTGCTGGCCATCATTGGAATTCTCGGGGCGGTAGGGTTTTATTCATTCGGCCCCAAGTCCCCCAGGGCAGTCCGATCGGCCTTGATCGATATTCGCGGCGCCATCCAACAGGCGAGGCAGCTGGCCCTCTCGGGTGGTAAGGATGTGGACCTCATCCTCACGCCGTCGGGGGGGAACCTCACCATCAAGGTTTACGTCTCCGGTGATGTCACCCCGGCCACCGGTGCCCCGGTGGCAGGGGCCATCCCCCTGATGGATGTGATCCTGGGGGATGCGTGGAAGCGGAATGCGTCCCTGGTCGCCACTTATGGTTCATTGCCCGCCAGCCTGCCCAGTTCGGTGACCGCGGCCATCCAGAACGCAGGAATGGCGGCCTCCACTTGGACCACAGCTAATTCCGCCCTGATTTCATCTACCCAGCGCTATGGGTTCTCCTCCTCAAGCCTCCCCCAAGTCATCGACAACACCACAGGCGCGCGATCGCCCCTGCTCACCGGCACCTGGATCGGCGTCGTGGGAAATGGCATCAACCAGAAAGGCGCGCCCTACGGGGTGGTGGTGATCACTTCCAATGCGACGGTTTCGGCATATTACAAGGCAGATGCAGGGCTTGAAGATGCCAGCAGTCCCAAGGAGATGAAATGGCAGCGCCTCGATTGACAACCCGCCGCGGTTTCCCCCGCAAGATTCCCTCCCGCTCTTATTTGGCGGGCTTCAGTATGGTGGAGTTCCTCCTGGCGGCCTTCATTATGGGCATCGGCCTGCTAGGTCTGGCCGCACTCCAGGGTGCCTCGCTTTCCCAGGGGACCGGAGGTCGCCTCCGTGGCACGGCATCCTTCCTGGCCCACTCCATCTTCGACCGGATTGAAGCCGAGGCTAGCGTCACCCGCCTAGAACGATGGGATAGCGGAGTCGTCGCCACCACCGGATGGGTGTTCATCGGAGCTGCCGATGGCACGGCCAAGGCCGATGCTGCGACTCTAAAGTTTGACATTCAAGGGAATCCGCTCCCGGATAACGCAACGGACGCAGTGATTCTCGTGAACTGGCTGAGCCGGGCGGCGACCATCACCCCCGGAGCCAAGGTGGTCACCCAGGAATTCGTGGTGAACGTCTCCTGGAAGGAATCCGGGAAAGGCAATGCAACCCTGACCAAAGCCTTGTCGGTGAGCCGCTATGTCCGCATCTAGCCAAACCCGCCCCCAGAAGGGGTTCTCCCTGGTCGAGCTCCTGGTGGCGCTCGCGTTCATGTCCATCCTAATGGTGGGCATGATGCGGGTGTTCGCCGCCTCGGTGTCCAACTTCCATACGACCGCCGAGACTGTGGGCGTGCAGAGAGCCAGCCGGTGGGCCCTGAACCGTCTCCAGGACGACGTGCTCCAGGCGGGGTATCTCTTCCCCATGCACTTCCTCTCCGCTCAGCTTCAGGCCAGCGCCACGGCCCAGGCCCCGCTCCTCTTCCAGCAGACGGCCTATGCCCCCAGCCTCATTGACGCCCTGGGCACGGCGATCACCTTCCCCAAGGTGGACGAACTCCAGTTCGTCATGGACCTCCCGATGGATGTGGATGCCAAGCTCAAGTCGGGCGTGGTGGCCGGTGCCTCCGAAGTGGACGTGACCATCAACTACGGTGGCGGCCTCATCAAACCCGGCGATGTCCTCTTTATGCTGGACTCAAGCTATTCGAACAAGCTCGAACTTCTCAAGATCAAGACCATTGTCGGCAACGGCCCCACCTACAACATCAAGTTTGAAACCGCGAACTACGGTGGATTCCAGCCAGAGCTGAATGCCCAGGGTGCCGAGAAGGAAGGTTCCGGGATGGTCATCCTGGGCGCTTTCTCCCAGGCCCACAAAGCCGATTCACCCCTCACCTTCATCCGTCCCGATCAGGTGGTGCGCTACACCGTCGTGCCGCGAAGCCTGGATCCCTCGGACGCCACCAAGAAGATTCCCTGCCTGGTCCGGCAGGTCGCCCCGCTTTCCGCCGGAGCCATCCTGGCGGGCGGTTTGGCGCCAGATTATGCGGCTCCCGTGGGCTCGGAGGAGCAGATCCTTTCTGAAGGTGTGGCCGGATTCCGGGTGGATATCAGCCTCGATGGCGGGAAGACCTTCCTCAGGTCTGCCCTCGGTCAGGCTTGGTCCACGGAGATCTACGACGCGCTCGACACTCAAATCGCCTCGCTCCCGAGCCCAATCGCTAAGCAGATCGGGGGCATCAAGAACCCCAAAGACCTCTGTTGGTTCAATTACGTCCCGGTCCTCCTGAGGCTCCAGGTCGAGACACCCACCCAGAGCTCCCGAACTGAGTATTCGGCCACTGGGACCACCGTCGCTTTCCGCACACGGAAAGAGGTCCTGATGGTCTCCCCCCGGAATTTCGCGCTTGGCGCCCCCTACTGAGGCTTTCCCGTGACACGCATCAAGGAGCAAGGCGGAATCACTATCCTCGTGGCCCTTTCCCTGGTGGTCGTGATGGGTGCCATGGCCTTCACGATCAACCGGGAGGTCCTCCGGGAACTCACCATCACCGGCAATGAGAGCGTTGGCCGGAAGGCCTCGGAAGCCGCCACGTCCGGCATCGACTGGACCATCACCTGGGCCTACAGCAACGGCAGCAGCACCGATCAGCAGACCATCCGGAACGCCTTCCTGACCCTCATCGATTCCATCGACCGGGTGGAGTTGCGGGAAGTGGGCGTTGACGCCACACCGAACGTGAAGGGAACGAAGAATACCAGTCCGGCCGGATACCAGCGGATCTACCTCTATCACGACACAAGCAGCAGCGACCTCCTGCTCTCGAAAACGGGCTATACGCAGGACACCGTGGTCCAGCAGGCTTTCGATCTTGAAATCCGCTACTTGGGTTCCGTCCCTGTCTCCACCAGCGGCGCGATCACCCAACTCAAGGACCAGCAGGCCGCAAACAAGCGGTACTACTTCCTGGTCCGGTCCATGGGCCGAGCGGATGTCGGAACCACGGGCCAAGCCTTCATCGCCCAACGTGACGCCATTGCCGAGTACATTCCCGGAAGTTTGTAAGAAGCCCTTGCAAGACAGGAGCATCTCATGCCCTTCAAGCGAATCCTGATGATCGCCGCGTGTGTTGGAACGATTCTCTCAGCGCAGATCGAGCCCCAGCTGAAAACGGCCACTGACCTTGCGGACGTGTACCGCCGTTCCGAGGGGAAACCCGAAGTCATCGCCATCTACGACTTCACGCCACCCAGCCGGGGCATGTTCGAACCGCGGGACTACCTCACCACAGGTGGCCGCATCGGCTTCCTCTCCAACACCGGCCAGGCCGCCGGTGGTACCGATCGCCAGGCCATCGCCATCTTCAGCCGCAGCAAGACCGATCTCGATTTTGGGGCGGTGTTCGGGCTCAGCCGGAACGCGATCACCGGAAAGGCCGAGGTGCGAATGATCTGGTGGCCCACCACCAAGACCGTCCTCACAGACTCCAACCACGGCGGGCAGGAGGTCGTCGGCATCCCCCTCTCCACCAATTCTCTGACAGGCGTCATGGCCGAGGTGCTTTGGCCTGCCACCGCCACTGCCACGGACGTCATCAATCAGACCACCCACGTCCGATTCACCATCTACCTCGGGACCAACTCCAAGCCCCGCACCATCGATCTGCCCTGCCCCTCGCGCATCTGGAGCAGTCCAGCCACCATCCCAGCGGTTGATCCCCCCAAGGGGACGCCCCCGGACCCCACCGCCACCACAACGGACGCGGCGACCTACAAGTCCCAGTACCAGGCCTTCGCCAAGTGCACCTACCAGCGGGAGTCGGTGACCACCCCTGACGGTTCTGCCGTCACGGTGGATCCATGGTCACTCGCCAACCCGAGCTACGGCCTTCTGACAGTGGGAACCGGCACCAACGCGCGAGACTTCGCCCTCATGGGACAATTCTTCTACAGCCCGGACTACCTGACCTGGATCTTCGGCGGAACCAAGATCCGCTGGACCTGGACGGACGGAACCGACTACACCAATGCTTCAAACATCTATGGCTATTTGAACAGCTTCGCCGTACCGTCCTCGGTTTCCCCGGTTCCCGACAGCGCCTACGATGATGGTAAACAGGGCTGGGACAACGGCCTTCCGGTGATGACCCGGTTCCAAGCGTTGAAATTCTCCACCGTCCGCGTCTTCTTCGACGCCAAGTCCTACCGGAAGCTCCAGTGGGCCTATCGCTTCGTAGATGGCGCCTATGCCAATGACAGTAACTCCGAGGAGTTGAGACAGGTCAGCAGCGAATCCTCCAGCGGCAGCAACACCGCATTGCGGCAACTCCGGCTGCTCACGGAAACCGACCTCAAGGCCGGAACCAGCTACCTCCAGGCGAACGGCCCCCGCGACATGTCCTACATGGGGACCAGTCCCTATATCTCCAGTTCCAACAAAAACTTCAACGCCTACGACACGGGTTGCCCCGATCCAAATTCCCCGATGCCCCTGGCCTACAACCTGGCCAACACCTACCGGCAGATGGTGAATGCCACGGTCTTCGACACCACCCAGACCTGCACCGAATCCTTCGTCATCGCCTTTCCCTCGCAGGGGCCCAACGACTCCCAGCGCGACTCCTTCGACGTCGCCGCACAGGATGCCTACAAGCTCTTCGGGCAGGGTGCCACGGAGAACAACAACAATTACACCCTAGGCACCGACTATACCCAATTGCTGCCCAGCTACAGGAAGTTCGCCCCCTCCGCCCTCGCCTCCGTAGCCGCCCACGCCCCGGCGTCCACGTTGGGCAATTGGGGTGCCCCCTGGCTCGTGACCCGAGCTGGAGAGTCCAAGCACATCCAGACCATGGTCATCAGTGTCGGCGTTCCGGGAACCTACCTGTGGAAGGGCGGGAATTCCGGCAAGAGCGTGCCGCACGAAAAGTTGTTCCAGGTGGCCCAGTGGGGCGACCCGAACCGTTCCGCCTGGTTCAGCATCAATGGCGGCACCCCCGACAAGTCCAAGCTCGATGGTGGACAGGTCTTCTACTATGCCGGCACCAGCCCCCGGGACGTGGAGGCAGCCATCCTGGATGCCATCGGCTATATCGTGACGGCTCGCGCGGCCCTCTCGGCCCCGGCCACCCCCTCCACCGGCGTTCGATCCACCACCCAGGCGTACTTCGGAACCTTCAAGAGCCGCCGTTTCCCCCTCTGGTCCGGCAACCTGTACGGAATCGGGATCAAGGACGAATTTCTGTGGAAGGACCCCACGGACCACACCAAGGGGACCTACGAACGCTTTTCTTTCTACGGCATTGATGGAGCCTCGGCCACTGACGCCAGCGGTGTATCCAAGTTTGATTCCGTCCACCTGTGGTCTGCCTACGACATCTTCGGCCGTTACAAGGCCATCGACTACCTTGGTGGTGTGGCCCCGGTCGCCGATGGCGTGATCGGCAGCCCCATCCTATGGTCCACGCGAACAATCTACACCCTGAAGGATGGGGCTCTGGTCCCGCTCCCGGTGGGCACCGAATCGTCCAATGCCTTGTTCACTTGGATGGCAGGGAAGATAAAGACCTCTACAGGCGCCAATATCACTGAAGCCCAGGCGAAGACACTTATCCGCTGGATCCGTGGGGCCTACGACGCCGCGAATCCGACCAACGGGGATAACTCGCTGTATAACCGCGTCAACCTCATGGGGGACATCATCAACTCAGCCCCCCTTGCCGTTGAACTCAGCCTCGACAACGCCAGCGTCCCCTCGGTCCTGCAAACGCCCCTGGCCACCTACAAGGCAAGCCCCTACTCCAATCCCCACGCCCGACTCATCATGGTGGGCACCAACACTGGCATGCTGCACTGCTTTGGAGAGGTCGCCGGCAGCAAAACCATGGCCGACCCCGTGACCGGCGCCACTGTGGATGCCGCCGGCACCCCCTATAAATTCGTCAATTCCAAAGCCACCGAACTCTGGGCCTATGTGCCTCCGGAATTCCTTCAGGCCCTCTGGAACCTCTATGTGAATAAGGATGTCCAGGATGCCGATCACCTCTACATGGTGGATGGCGACCCGGTGCTCTACCACGTCGATAAGGTGCCCTCAGTCGGCGGTATCCCCGACACCCGCGTCACCGCCGGGGAAGATGCTGTCGTCGTCTTCGGCAACCGGAAGGGAGCCCGCACCTACAACGCCATCAAGCTCTCCAGCAGCCTCAGTTCCGAAAGCACGATCTCATCCGCCTCCCCCGCCTTCGCATGGAAGATCGATCCCCTCGATATTTCAACCCTCCCTTCCATCGGAGCCACCTATACGGACGATGACAAGAAGGCCATCCAGGCCATGGGGATGAGTACAGCCATCCCTGCCTTCAGTTCGGTGCTGACGGGTTCCTCCAGCGCTCCCACCCCCCAGGATGCCCTCTTCCTCTCAGGCGGATACAGCAACGAGCAGGTGGATGCCCAGTACGTGTACTGGGACACGCACAATGCCGATGGAAGCGCCAAGGCGGCCGCCTCGGTCACCCACCTCTGGGACAACGGGCTCGGAAAGCTGGTCCTAGCCGTGGACCCCAAGACGGGAGCCAAGCTTCGGCTTTGGAACTTCCAGACCTCGCCCAGTGGCATGGGAGCCATATCAGAAGGTGTCACCCCGCTCCGCGTGTTCCAGGTCGGTCTCGTCCAGCGCCTGTACTTCGCCGACGTAAAGGGCAATTTATGGTGCATCAACGCCAATAATTACAGCGGCGACTACCGATTAGATTCTCCCCTCATTTCCGAGTGGATCACGACTCCCCGTCCCATTTACATGAGCTCCGAAAACCGCACCGGAAACAGCGTCGTCCGTTTCTCCACCCGACCCGACGCTTTCCGTCTCCCGGGTGGCTTCCCAGTATCCAACAGCGATGGCTACAACCCCCTGACGGTCCTCATCGCCATCGGTTCAGGCGATCGGAACAACCCGACAGACCGGACGGAGAACTTCTCCATCGTCAATCCCAGCAACCCCACGGTCGTCCTCCAGTCCACGAGCACCATCACCCCCGACTTGAAGCCTGTGGTCCAGAACGGCTTGTTCGTCTTCGCCGACCGTCAGGACAGCAAGGTTTTGACCAACGTGGATACCAAGGGCATCCCTGACGCCAAGCTGGCCGTAGTAGATGCCAGCAGCAGCTGGCCCACCACCTATTCCGGTGATGAGCTGACCCCCTCGAACCCCAAATTCTTCTGGCGGGATAACTACGGGTACACCATCCCCTTGAAGAACGGTGCGCTGAACGATGCCGTGTCCGGCCTCACCCACGACAAGATCATGGTGAGTCCGCTGATCAAGGAAGGCGTCCTCTACTACTCCATTTTCAATGTGGCCAATAACAGCGGTTTCGATTGTTCCTCGAACGCCTTCACCAGGACCTTCCGGCAGTGCGACATCACGCGCCCGCTCCGGATAGATACCCAGACCAACACCACCACCGGGCAAATCAGCGGGCTCCAGCGAGACCAGGACAGCTGCACCGGCATGGTGTTCTACTTCCAGTCCCTTTCAAGCCAACTGGTGGATGCTGGGAACCAGATCATGCAGGGCGGAGCCCGGACCGATTCGGGAACCCCCTTCGGAAGCCAGAAGGATGCACCCAGCAAGCCCCACCTTGACGTGGATCCCTGGCCATTTAGTCGCAAGGGGTTCAGGATCCGTTCCTGGCGCATCGTCCGGTAGCTCCTTCCTACCGCCATTTCCATGGGCCCCTTCGGGGGCCCTTTTTTATCCGAACTGGATGGGATCGCGGTCCAGGCTGATGGGACCTGCGGGCGGGAGGGGGTGGCGGGCGAGGACTTCACCGAGGGCCCCGCGGGCGCCCTTGAGCAGGAGGTGCATGCGCCAGCGGTCGCGCACCCTCGGCACCGGCGCCTCCAGGGGCCCGAGCACACGCAGACCTGGAACGGACAGCCGCTGCCGGAAGATGTCCAGGGCCTCGCGGGCCTCCTGCAGGGTGTCGGCCTCGGCGCGGTAGAGGGAAAGCGCCGTGAAGGGTGGGTAGCCCAGACCTTCGCGAAAGGGCAACTCCGAGGCCGCGAAACCCTCGAAATCCTGGGCCAGGGCGAAGGTGATGGCCGGATGCTCCGGTGAATACGTCTGGAGGATCACGCGGCCGGACAGCTCGGCTCGGCCCGCCCGGCCCGCGACCTGGGTCAGCAACTGGAAGGTGCGCTCCGAGGCCCGGAAATCCGCCACCTTCAAGCCCTGATCGGCATTGAGCACGCCCACCAGCGTGAGTTTTGGGAAGGTGTGGCCCTTGGCCAGCATCTGGGTCCCCACCAGGATGTCCACCTCCCCGGCTTCGGCGGCCAGCAGGCCGGCCTCGAAGGAACCCCGGCGCCGCGTGGTGTCCCGGTCCAGGCGCAGGATGCGGGCGGTGGGGAAGAGCTGGTTGAGATGTTCCTCCACCTGCTCGGTGCCCTCGCCCACGCCCCGCAGATGATCCGCGCCGCAATCCGGGCAGGCCTCCGGCGGCACGGTCTCATGGCCGCAGAGGTGGCAGCGCAGGCGGTAGTCGCCCCGGTGGTAGGTGAGTGAAATGGCGCAGTGCGGACAGCCCAGCGTCTTGCCGCAGGCCCGGCACATCCAGAAATTCTCGTAGCCCCGGCGGTTCAGCAGCAGGAGCGCCTGCTCCCGCCGGGCCAGTGTGTCCGACAGCGCCTGCATCAACGCCGGCGTGAGGATCACCTTCCGCCGCAACTGGCGGTAGGCATCGCGCAGGTCCACGATCTCGACCTTCGGCAGCGTGACGCCCGCGGGGCGCTGCCGCAGCCGCAGCAACCGGTAGCGGCCACTCTGAGCCGCCTGCCAGCTTTCCAGACTGGGGGTGGCGCTGCCCAACACGATGGGGCAGGCTTCGAGCTGGGCGCGCTTGATGGCCAGGTCCCGGGCGTGGATGCGCGGATGTTCCTCGGACTTGTAGGAACCTTCGTGCTCCTCATCCACGATGATGAGGCCGATGTCGCGAAGGGGTGCCAGCACGGCGTTCCGGACGCCCACAAAGAGATCGGCCCCGTTGAACAGCAGACGGACCACATCGCCATGCTTCTCCCCCACATTGAGCCCGGCGTGGCCCACGGCGATGCGGCCGGGGAAGCGCGCCTCCAGACGGTCCAACAACCGAGCCGTGAGACCAATTTCCGGCACCAGCCAGAGCACCCGCCGCCCGGCGGCCAGCACCCGTTCCGCCAACTCCAGATACACCTCGGTCTTGCCGGATCCCGTGACGCCCTGGAGAAGGTGGACGCCAAAGGTTCCGAGCGACACCGCCTCCAGGGCTGTCCGCTGCTCTTCCGTCAGAACGACCGTGCGATCCACCCCCGCCTCGCGGCGCTGGCCCAGCAGGTCCACCCGCTTCATCCGTTCGATGAGCCCCCGTTTCTCCAGGGTGCCCAGCACCGAGGCACCTACGCCCGCGGCTTCCAGCAGCTCGGACTCCATCAAGGCCCCGCCCGCATCCTCAAGCGCCAGCAACACCTTGGCCTGGGAGGGGGTCACCCGGGGCGGATGGGGCGCGCCCGTGAGGCGGACCTCCGTGAACCCAGCCCCTCGCATGGCCGTCCGGTGCAGCAGCGTGGGCAGGAGGGAGGGATCGCGGTGCCAGGCCTCGCCCAGCTCCGCCAGCACATCCCAGGCCCCGCGATCACGGTGGAAGGACAGCCGCTGTCCATCCTCATCCGCTTCCCAATGCGGCAACATGGCCTGAGGCAGGCTCAGGGGCAGCAGATGGGCCTCCAGGCAGCCGTAGTATCGGGCGGCGAAGGCCTGCAGCTCCCGCAGCTTCGGCGGCAGCAGGGGAAACGGATCGATGACCGCATCCACGGGCCGCAGCTTCGCCGCAGGTGGCGTGAGGTCGGGCCCCATGGCCAGCCCCACCGCCAGGCTGTTCCGGACCCGGACCCGGACCCGGACGCCTGCGGGCAGCCCCTCCGGCGCCAGGTAGGTGAGGGGTGGCAGCGGACGGTTCAGCTGGATGCGGGTGGGGACCAGGCTCATCGGCCCTTCGGTGTGAGGGCGCCCCAGCGGGCCGCGAGATCGGGGCGGTTCAGGCGCGTGGCCAGGTCCCGGGCCTTGGCCGGCAGACCGGGCCAGCCCACCACCTCAGCCGCTTCGTTCAGCACCTGATCCGCGGCCCCGATGTCTCCCTGGGAAACCTGCGCTTCCAGCAAGGGACCAAGGCTCCACTCCCAGGAGATGGCGTTGTTCCCCAAGTGCATCTGCCCATCCAGGACGGAGTCCCGGAGGTCACTCCAGCGGGGTTCCAGGACCTCCCGGATCGTCGTCCAGTCGCTCCGGGATTTCGCGTCCTTCAGATACTCCCCGAAGATGCCCGGGGGCGGCCATGACCCCGGCGGAGTTCCAGGCAAGGCCGGAATGGTCGCGAGCAGGGGCTGGAGAGGCCACCCGCCGCACTTCTGAGAGGCGGCAATCCAGAGTTGCCAGGCCTCGAAATGCTCCGGCTGCCGACGGAGCGCCTCCTCCATGGCCCCCTTGTGCCGCGCCAGCACCGCAGCCATGGACGGGGAGTGCTCTGCCGCGGATCTGCGGAGGCGGAGGCTCAACAGGAACCCCAGGGAGTCACCGGAGGAGCCCCCGGTGTCGCGGAGGACGCGATCCAGCTGCTGGGCCGCCGCAGCCCAGAGTTTCAGATCCACCTCGGGGTCGAGCTGCTTCACGGGGGCCTGATCCGGGTGCGCCGCTGGCTTTGCCCCGGCGGTACTCAGGAGCTTCTGCGTTCGCCGGCTCGCCACCGTGAGCTGTTCCTGGAGCAGGGCCATCTGTGCGTCCAGACGATCCGGATTCTCCCGGAGGAAGGCCTCCAGTTCCTGCTTCCGCGAAGAGGTCCCCGCCTGTTCCGCTGCCCGGCCCACGGCCGATGGCGTCGGGGTCTCGGCCCCCTCCGCCCGTATCCTGCCCTTCGCATCCACCAGGGCCCAATGGGCGCCCTTGGACCATCCGAAACGTTCCCGGAGGGTGGGTGCCAAACCATCACCCTTTTGTCCCCCTGCGACCACCTTCAAGGGGAGGTTCAGGAGCACCGCCGGTTCCTCGTCCAGGGCCGACCGCATGGCCGCACCCCAGGCGGCACCCTCGTCTTCCAGGACCAGCCAGGTGCCAAACCTGTTGCGCTTCAACTCACGGTTGAAGGCGTCGATGGGGGATGCCTGCGGACGCTGGGCCAGCAGAATGGCAGGCAGCAGCAATAGCATCGGACTGCGCATGGGGAGGGCTCCAGGTGCCAAGTTACACTATCCGGATGCTTGTCCTCGGTCTGGAATCCTCCTGCGACGACTGCTCCGCCGCCGTGGTGGAGGAGACGGCCACAGGCCCGGTCCTGCGCTCCCTGGCGCGGGAAAGCCAGGACGCCATCCACGGTCCCTTCGGCGGTGTAGTGCCGGAACTGGCGGCCCGGGAACATCTGCTGCAGGTGCGTGCGGTCATGGCCGGCGCCCTGGCAGAGGCGGGCGTCGGCCTTACCGACCTGGACCGCATCGCCGTCACCCGTGGCCCCGGACTGGTGGGCAGCCTGCTGGCCACCTTCAGCGCCAGCAAGGCCGTGGCCTGGCGCGAGGGGCTGCCCTGGGTGGGCGTCCATCACCTGCTGGGGCACCTCAACGCCGCCCGCTTCGCCATGCCGGACCTGCCCTTCCCCGCCCTGGTGCTGCTGGTCTCCGGCGGCCACACCCATCTCTACCTGGCGAAGGATTGGACCTCCCTCCACCTGCTCCAGAAGACCCGCGACGACGCTGCGGGCGAAGCCTTCGACAAGACGGCCCGCATGCTCAACCTGGGCTATCCGGGCGGCCCGGTGGTGGACGCCTGCGCCCAGGCCGCGCCCAGGGCCGCCGATGCGTTCACGCCCCCGAAATTCCGTGACGGCAAGGCCTCCTGGAGCTTCTCGGGACTGAAGACCGGCGTGAAGCTCCGCATCGAGCGCACGCCCCGCCTGGCCACCGCGGGAGCCTCGGATCCCGAGGTGCAGGGCCTCTGCCGCAGCCTTCAGGAGGCCATCAGCGCCTGGCTCCTGAAACCCTTACCCGCGCTGGCGCAGGAGCACGGCGCCCGCAGCCTGGTCATCAGCGGCGGCGTGGCCTGCAACTCGAAGCTGCGGGCCGAAGCCGCCTGCATGGCCGCCCGGGAAGGCCTGATCCTGGCCATTCCAGAGCCGCGCCTCTGCACGGACAACGGCGCCATGATCGCCGCGGCCGGTGCCCTGCTGCCGGCGGACGCGGAGCCTTGGATCCAAAACGCCGACGCGGACCTCAAACTCGGAGCCTGATATGGATGTCACCCGCGAGGATGTGCTGCGCTGCGCCGCCCTGGCCCATTTGAGCCTGCGAGAGGACGAGGTCGAACCTATGCGCACGGCCATGACCCGCATGCTCACCCACGCGGCGAGCCTGGATGAACTCGACCTGGACCAGGTGGAGCCCAGGCTCGCAGGCCTGGACCGCCCCCTGCCCCGCCGGGAGGACGAACCGCACGATACCTTCACCCAGGCCCAGGCGCTGGCCAATGCGCCGGAGCAGGACCGGGGGCATTTCGTCGTGCCCAAGGTGTTGTAGGGCGCCAAACAAAGCGGCTCCCGAAGGAGCCGCCTGTGTGGATTCCTGCTGTCATCAGAAGCTGAAGCGCACCCCGAAGCGGACGGACCGGGGGGCCTGGAAGGCCGTGGGGGACTTGAAGTAGGTGTTGGTCTGCCCTGCATCCAGGCCGCTGAAGTTGTAGCGCTGGTCGAGCGCCACGGCGCTCTGGCTGTTGAAGAGGTTCGTGATGTCGAGCATCAGGCGCACCTGCTTCGCACCCGCCAGCTTGTACCCATAGCCCAGGTTCAGATCCAGGCGGGTGGTGTCGGGTGTGCGCCCTTCAGAGCCGCGAGGGGTCAGGAAGAGTTCATACCGGGTGTAGGCGAAGGGAAGCACCTGATCCGCGAACCCGAGGCGGTTGACCGGCGTGCCCGTGGCGTAGGTGAAGGAGGCGCCGAGGCTGAGACCGAAATCCCACTCGTAGTACCCGTTGGCCTTCACCTGATGCGTGCGATCGCCACTCAACCGGCCCCAGCTGTTCACGATGAAGGCGGGCTCGTCGAAGGCCGAGTTGATGTTGGGATCCAGCTGGCCAGTGCCATCCGCCCCGCCCACGCCCTGATAGGCGCCTTCGTAGTTCCCGTCGAGCTTGCTCCAGAGGTACGAGGCCTGCCAGGTGTAGTGATCTGCGAACTTCTTCTGCACGCTGACTTCCACGCCCTTGTAGTCGCGGACAGCCCGGGGATACTGCTTGCCGGTCTGGCTGAACCCTGGGTTCATGATGAAGTAATCGCCGAGCGGGCTGTTCACATCGAGGGAATCCTCGATGGCGCGGCCCACGTAGCGGCGGATGTACTTGGCTCCGAGGATGTACTTGCCCGCCACGGTGGTTTCAGCGCCGAGGATGAATTCGTCGGAGTAGTGCCCCTTGAGGTCGGGATCCACCGGCTCGATGTAGGAGCCGACGATGGAACTGGTGCCGGCGGCCGGATTGGGAACCGTGCTGGTGGGACTGTAGTTGAAGATGGTCGGATTGCTTTCGTCACTGAAGGAGCGGATGACGAGGTCGAGGGGCACCTGCTCGTAGAACCGCGACAGGCTCATGTAGACCTTGTCCTGCCCCTTCCCGGCCCAATCCCAGACGAGGCCGAGCCTGGGCGCCCACTGATCCTTCAACGACAGACGTGTGGTGCCGTGCTGGTCCTTCACGTCGGTCGTATCGAGGCGCACCCCGAGGTTCAGAGTGAGGGCGCTGCTCACCGACCACTTGTCCTGGATGAAATAACCCGCGCTCTCGTGCTTCGGGGAGGCCGTGAAGATGATGCTGGGGGCATTGTTCACATCGGATCCGGCCACGGTCCAGTAGTAGTGCGAGTAGCTGCCGTCCCCGTAGTCCGTGACCTCCTGGCCGCCGGTGTAGCCACGGCGGATGGAAGCCTTGTCGGTCTGGAAGTCGAAGCCGGCTTTCAGTTCGTGTGGTCCGAGGTAATAGGTGAAGGACCCGGTGAAATTGGTGCGGGTGAAATCCTTGTCGTCGTAGCGCCCGAAGCCGCCGCTGGCCCGCTGAGTCGTGTTGTCGATGGTCCGGATGAGGTTGGCGCCATCGGCTCCGGGAAGGACGGAATTCTTCTCCTTGTGCTGGCTGCCCTGAAGCTGGAAGAACCATGAATTGCCCGTAAGCTCATAGCGCAGGCTGAGGTCCGTGCCGCCGATCTTGCGGACACCATCCCAGGTGGTGGCAGCGCCCTGGGGATCCCGGACCGCGCCCGTGACCTTCTCGGGATCGCCCAGGATGGAGGCGATGAGGGTCTGGTTCTCGGCAAGCCGCCAGGTGAGCTTCACGGCATAGAGGTCACGGGTCGAGTCGGTGGGTGCCTTCAGGCCGAGATCCGGTCCCGGCACGCGGATCTGGTACTCCTGGCTGTTGGAACGCCGGTCATAGGCGGCAAAGAACCACAGCTTGTCCTTGATGATGGGGCCGCCCACATCGAACCCGAATTCCGAAGTCTTGTTCTCGACCAGGAGGGGCTTCGTGCGCAGGTTGGCGTCATCCACATGCTTGTTGGCGCTCTTCAGGAAGGTCCCTTCGGTATAGGCGAAGAGATCCCCCGAAAATTCGTTGCCACCGGACTTGGTGATGACGTTGATGATGCCGCCCGTGGCCTTGCCGAATTCAGCCTCATAGCCGCCGGTCTTGACCTGGAATTCCTGGACGAATTCCTGGGGGATCTTCTTGCCCTGGGTTCCAAACTCCACGTTGGTGGTGTTGATGCCGTCCACCACGAAGTTGTTCTCCGCACCGGAGGAACCGTAGACCTTGAAGCCCACGTTGTCCTGGGACACGCCGGGAGCCAGCAGGGCGATGTTGGCAAAGTCACGGGAGGTGGGCAGCTTCAGGATGGTTTCGCTGGTGTAGTTGCTTCCCACCGAGGCCGCCTTCAGGTCCATCGCAGTGCTGGCATCCGTGACCTCCACGGTCGCCGTAGCCACGGATTTCAACGTCAGGTCGACGGTGGCGGTCCGGTCCAGGCCGACCTGGATCTGGGCCTTGGCGGGGTTCAGGCCTTCCTTGGTGGCAGTGATGGTGCAGAGCCCCGGCGGAAGCAGGCCGAGGCGGTAGGTGCCGGACTCATCGGTGGTGGTGGAACGTCCGCCCTGGACTCCCGCGCCGCTGACAGTCACATTTGCACCGGCCACCGGGCGTCCCTTCGGGTCCAGCACTCGCCCCTGGAGGGCGCCCGTGGTCTGGGCCGAAAGGATGGCCCCAGAGGCGAGGATCAGGGTGAGATAACGCATGCGTCGGCAAGCCACGGCCGCTCCAAAAAGAAATGGCCACCATCGAATGGCCAGGATCAAAGGGAAAGTGGCCCAATCATGGACACGTTATTGCCAGGATCAAGGAAAATTTCCAATAAGCCCAATGGCGACATGGTTATCGCCATTCCTCTCCCTGAAGCCATCCTCTTGATTCAGCTGGAAATGACGCCAGCAGGCAACTCCATTGCGGGTCCTCAGGATCTACCAGTCCCCGCCGGAGTCCCCACCGCCAGAGTCCCCGCCACCGGAATCACCCCAGTCGCTGGAATCGGAGCTGGATTCGCCCCAATCGCTGGAGGAACCATCCGAGGATCCGCCACCCCAGCCATCCCCGTTGGCCTGGCCGTCCTGATGGTGATGACCTCCGCCCATCATGCTGCCGATCATCATGCCGGTGAGCAGGCCGCCCATGCCTCCACCGGGCTGGCCATAACCGCCCTGCTGCATGGGGACAGAGCCCTGCATTGGCGCGTCCAAACCCAGCCTCCGCCGCGCGGAGGGGGGAAGCTCCTCATCCTTGAGCGTCTGCACGCCCGCCAAGGCGCCGCAGTAGCCGCAGGTCCACTTCACCGCGCGCAGGCCGTCCCAGTCCTGCTTCATCTTGTCGCCCGAGGCCGCGCAGGTGGGGCACTTGGGATAGGGGCAGGCGAAGGCATGGGGCTCCAGCGGCCCCGTGGGCAGGGCGCGGCGCGAGGCGCCGAGCTGCTCGGCCCGGTCCTTCTTCCCGCGCAGGACGAAGAAAAGGACGATGCCGGCGATGAGAATGATCCAGAACATGGGAACCCCCAGGGGCATCCAGGGTATCCGGAAACCAGCGCCTTGCTGGCATCATCAGCGTCATGCGCTCCCGCATCCCGCTCCCGGAAGACCGCCCCTGGCGTGTGCTGGGCCTCATGTCCGGCACCAGCGCCGATGGCGTGGACGTGGCGGCGGTGGAGGTGGATCCGGCAGCCTTCCCGGACGGACGGCCCTTCCGGTCCCTGCTCGGCCACCATGCGGCGCCCTATCCCGAAGCCTTGAAGGCCGAGGTTCTCGCGGCCGCTTCGAACCGCCTGGACCCCGCGGGCCTCTGCATCCTCCAGCGGCGCCTGGGGGACCACCACGCCCGTGCCGCCACGGAGCTGTGCTCCGCCCTCTCGCTGAAGCCCGACCTGGCCTCTTTGCACGGACAGACCGTCCAGCACCACCCCGCCGAGGGTGCCAGCCTCCAGCTGGCGGACCCCTACGTGCTGGCCGAGGCCGTGGGTTGCCCGGTGGTGTGGGACCTCCGCCGCCGCGACCTGGCCCTGGGCGGCCAGGGCGCGCCCCTGGTGCCCTTGCCCGAACGCTGGCTGCGGGGTCTGGAGCCCTGGCTGGCCCTGAACCTGGGGGGCATCGCCAACCTGGCCGCCTGGGATGGCAGCCGCCTCCGGGCCTGGGATACGGGCCCCGGCATGTCTCTGCTGGACCTCGCCGCCCGGCGCTGGCTGGGCCTGGCCTTCGATCCCAGCGGCGCGGCGGCGTCGGGATCTGTCCATTCCGGCCTGCTGGTGCGGTGGATGCGGCACCCCTATTTCCGCCAGGCGCCTCCCAAGTCCACAGGCCGCGAAGTATTCGGTGAGGCTTGGCTCCACGGGGAAACGGCCGCACTGGAGATGCTTCCCGTCGGGGACCGCCTCGCCACGTTGGCGGCCTTCAGCGCCGAAGCCGTGGCGCGAGAGGCTGTCCGCCTCGGCCCGCTGGCCCCGGACACCCGCGCCCTGGTGAGCGGCGGCGGGGCCCTGCACAGGCGCCTCCGCGCGGAACTGGCCTCGCGCCTGCCGCTGCCCCTGGAGGAGGACACGGTCTTCCCCTCCGGCGCGCGGGAGGCCGTGAGCTGGGCCCTGCTCGGCGCCGCCAGCGCCCTGGGCCTGCCCGGGAACCTCCCCGAGGTGACCGGCGCGGCGCGGCCCGTCGCGCTCGGGAGCTGGGTCTGGCCGTGAGGTGGGCGCGCTGGATTGACCACCTGCCCCTCTGGGTGGCCCTCGGGGCGGCCCTTTCCACGGGGATCTACGAGCCCGGGGAACTGGCGGTGATGGCCCTCCCCCTGGCCGCCGCCGCCGGAGTGGAGATCCTCCGCTGGGACCTCGGGCGCCACCACCGCTGGCTGGAAGTGGGCGCCCTGGCCTTCTTCCTGGCGGACCTGGCCCGGGGCCGTGGCATCTTCCCCGTGGCCATCCACACCCTCTTCGTGCTGGCCGGACTGCGGCTGGCCCTGCCCCGGGAGCTATCCCAGCGCCGCCAGCTGGTGCTCATGGGGTTCCTCCTCTTCCTCACCACGGCCGTCAGCACCACGGACCTGGTGTTCCTGTTCTGGGCACTGGTCTGGATCGGCGCAGCGGCCACCGCCCTTCTCCAGCAGAGCTGGGAAGCCTCCGCCAGCCTTCGCCGGGGGGTTCTCTCCCGCCCGCCCTACGCCCGCGTTCCGGCCTGGATCGGGGCGGCCCTGCTGGTGGGATCGGGGTTCTTCCTGGTCCTGCCCCGCCTGAACACCGGGTTCCGGCCCGCGGCCTTCCTGGGCACCACGGGTGCAGCCGCGGCCCAGGCGGGTCTTGGTGACCAGGTGGACCTCGCCGGCGGTGGTCCCATCCAGCCCAACCCCGAGGTCATCCTGCGCATCGCCCCGCCGCCGGGCACAGATCCCGCCTTGCTCCAGGGGCTGGACCTGTTGCATGGGGTGGCCCTGGAATCCGTCGAGGGCATGCGCTGGGCGCCCTCTGACCTCACGCCTGGTGATGCCTTCCGTGCCTCGCACCGCGCCACGGCACTCCAACAGGCCGAATTCCTGTTCTCCCCCAGCGCCCAGGGCATCCTGACCCTGCCCTACGGGACCATCAACCTGGCGCCTCCGGACCTGCCTCTGCGCCGGGGCAGCGGAGGCAGCCTCCGGTGGCGCTTCCCCCGAAACCGCCCCGTGCCCCTGAGCGTGTCCTGGAGCCTGGGAGATCAGGATCCTGTGGAATCCTGGCTCTCGTCCCGGCGGCTGGATCAGCTTCTGGAATTGAGCCCGGAACATGAGGCCGCCCGGCGCTGGAGCCTGCGCCTGGCCCCAGGGATCCTGCCCACCCAGGACTTGGCGCGGGCCCTGGAACGGGCCCTCCGTGGGTTCCGCTACACCCTGGACAACCCCTCGGGGCGGGCGGCGAACCCCCTGGAGGACTTTCTGGAACGCACCCAGGCGGGCCACTGCGAGTACTTCGCCTCGGCCATGGCCCTGATGTTGCGCGCCCGCGGGGTACCCGCCCGCGTGGTGAACGGCTTCCGCCTGGGTCCGTGGATCCCCGAGGGTGGCTACTTCCGCGTGAGCCAGGATCAGGCCCACAGCTGGGTGGAATATTGGGACCAGGGCCGCTGGCACCGGGCGGACCCCACTCCCGCCACCGGAGCGGGCGCCCAGGCCAATCGCTACGCGCTGGACACCCTTTCGCGCTGGCTCGACACCCTCAGCTACCAGTGGGATCGCCATGTGGTGCGCTTCTCCGACCAGGACCAGCTGGCGGGGTTCACCTGGCTCCAGACCCAGTACCAAGGCTGGGAGTGGCGCTGGAAAGCTCCCCCGGCCTCCTTGTCCTGGGCGCTGGCCCTGCTCGCGGCGGTCTGGATCGGCTGGCGCACCCGGAGCCTCTGGCGGCCTGTCTCTCCAGGGCCCGGACGGATCCGCGCCCTGCGCCCCCTGCTGGCCCAGACACGGCACGTGGCCGCCCCTGTGGCCGGCGAGACGGCCCGGACCTGGCTGTTGCGTCTGACGGTCCTCCGGCCCGAGCGGGGGCCTTTCCTGGAGGAACTTGCGAACGTGGTGGATGCCGAAGCCTACGGCGGCCGGAACGACGCAGCCTCTGCCCTGGCGAAGGCGGAGGCTGCGGCCTGGCGGGGCTGGAAAAGCCCTATTTGACGAACTTCTCGAAGGCCTTCATGAATTCCATGGGCAGGGGGAAGACGATGGTGCTGTTCTTCTCCACGGCGATCTCGGTGAGGGTCTGCAGGTAGCGCATCTGGATGGCCGTGGGGTTCTGGCTGATCTTGTTGGCGGCCTCCAGCAGCTGCTGGCTGGCCATCAGTTCGCCTTCGGCGGCGATGATCTTGGCCCGCTTCTCACGCTCGGCTTCGGCCTGCTTGCCCATGGCGCGCTGGATCTGCTCGGGCAGATCCACGCTCTTCAGTTCGACGCTGTTCACCTCCACGCCCCAGGGCTCGGTGGAGCGGTCGATGATCTCCCGCAGGCGGGCGCTGAGTTTTTCACGGTCGGCCAGCAGCTCATCCAGGCTCACTTCTCCCAGGATGGAACGCAACGTGGTCTGGGCGATCTGGCTGGTGGCGTAGTAGTAGTTCTCCACACCGATGATGGCCTGCTTGGGATCCAGTACCCGGGAGTAGACGACGGCGCTCACCTTCAGGCTCACGTTGTCGCGGGTGATCACATCCTGGCTGGGGACTTCCAGCACCGTGGTGCGCAGGCTCACGGTGATGGCAGTCTGGAAGGGCCGCCACACGAAGCAGAGGCCGGGGCCCTTAGGCTTGTCCTCCACCTTGCCAAGCGTGAAGACCACCAGCCGCTCATACTCGTTCACCACCTTCAGGCAGGAGAACAGGTAGATCAGCAGGAAGATCGCGACGGGGCCGAAGCAGCCGAAGGATGTGGCAAACAGGTCAGGCATTGAGGACCTCCAGGGAATGATGGCCACAGTCTACGCCCGAACGCCTTCGATCAAGCTTTTATGCCTTCACGAACGGATTCCCGGCCGCTTCTTCACCGATGGTCGTGGCGGGACCGTGCCCGGGGATGACCAGCGTGGCGCCATCAAGGGCGTACAACTCGCGCCTGATGCTTTGCTCCAGCTGCTCCCGGCTGCCGCCCCAAAGGTCCGTGCGGCCCACGCCGCCGCGGAAGAGGGTGTCGCCGGCGAGCAGCACCTGCCCCTTTTCGAAGGCACCGTGGAAGCAGCAGGAACCGGGCGTGTGGCCCGGCGTGTGCAGGGTGCCCAGATCCAAGTGGCGGTCCCCGGCGTTCAGGGGGGTCATCTCCGGCTGCGGGATGGCTGGCATACCGAAAGCTGAGGTCTGCTGGGCCAGGGCCGCGATGAGGAAGCCGTCCTCCCCGTGCAGGTGCGCCGGACACTGCCAGAGGTCCTGCAGCTCGCGGGTGGCGCCCACGTGGTCGAAGTGGGCATGGGTGTGCAGCAGGGCCGTCACCGTGAACCCCAGAGCCTCCACCCGGCGGCGGATCTTCGCGCCATCCCCGCCTGGATCCACCACCACGCCTTGTGCGGTGGCCGGATCCCACAGCAGCGAACAGTTGCAGCCCAGGGGGCCCACAGGGAAGGTTTCGAGGTTCAGCATGCCCCATTGTCCCAAATCCCGGCCACCTCGATAGCTACACTTGACCCGTGGCCGCCGTCCGAACCAACCTCGACAAGTCCCCCGCCCTGAAGCGCAAGCTGGCGGACCTGCCTTTGCGCCCAGGCTGCTACCTCTACCGGGATGAAGGCGGGAACCTGCTCTACGTGGGCAAGGCCAAGGTGCTGCGGAACCGCGTGAAGTCCTACTTCCAGCAGAAGCGGCTGGATGCCAAGACCCGGCGGCTCGTGGCCCGGATCTGGGATGTGGAGCTCATCGTCTGCGAGACGGAACTCGAGGCCCTCATCCTCGAGAACAACCTCATCAAGGAGCACCTGCCCCCCTTCAACATCCTGCTGCGGGACGACAAGAGCTATCCCTACGTGAAGCTCACCTGGAAGGAGTCGTTCCCCAAGGCCTACGTGACCCGCAAGGTGCGCAAGGACGGCAGCCTGTACTTCGGCCCCTTCTTTCCGGCCAGCACCGCCTACCGCACGGTGGAACTGGTCTACCGCTTCTTCCAGATCCGCGACTGCGACATCGACATCGACGGCAAGCGGGGCCGGGCCTGCATGAAGTACCAGCTGCACCGCTGCACGGCCCCCTGCATCGCCGCCGTGGGCCAGGAAGCCTACCGGGAGCAGGCCAAGGAGGCCAGGCTATTCCTGGAGGGCAAGCGCGACGAGTTGAAGGCCCGGCTGGAGGCCGCCATGTGGAAGGCCGCCGAGGCCGCCGCCTTCGAGCAGGCCGCCCAGCACCGGGACGCCCTCCAGCAGGTGGATGCCTGGTTCACCCGCCAGAAGGCCGCCAGCTCGGACCTGGATGACACGGATGTCTACGGCAGCGCCGTGCTGGACGGCCAGGCCTGCGTGCACCGCCTGCTGCTGCGCGAAGGCCGCATGGTGGGGCGTCAGGAATACCTGCTGGACGACGTGGAGGCCTTCGATGGCACTGTGTTGGCCCAGGTGCTCCAGCGCGTGTACAGTGCCGATCCGGCGCCGGCCAAGATCCTCGCGGAGGTCGAGCCCGAAGATGGCGACCTGCTCCGGGACTGGCTCTCGAGCCTGCGGGGCACCAAGGTCCGCATCCACGTCCCCCAGAAGGGTGAGAAGGTCGACCTGCTGGCCATGGCCCAGGAGAACGCGCGCCTGGCCCTGGAGCGCAAGTTCGAGCCGGCGCGCCTGAACGAGGCTGTGCTGGAAGGGCTCCAGGCCTTCCTGGGCCTCAGCCATCTGCCCCGGCGGCTCGAATGCTTCGACATCAGCCATGGCCAGGGCCGCGAGGTGGTGGCCAGCTGCGTGGTGTTCAGCGATGGCGTGCCCGACAAGGCCCGCTACCGCCGGTTCAAAATGGCCAACGAGCAGAATGACGATTTCGCCAACATGCACGAAGCGGTGACGCGCCGTTACCGGCGCGTCCGGGATGAAAAACAGGAGTTCCCCGATCTGGTGCTGATCGACGGCGGCCTCGGCCAGTTGCATGCGGCGGAGGCCGCCTTGAAGGACCTGGGCATCGACCAGCTGGAACTGGGCAGCCTGGCCAAGAAGGAGGAACTGGTCTTCCGCCCGGGATCCAGCGAGCCGCTGAAGATTCCGAAGTCCTCGCCAGTGCTGCAGCTGCTCCAGCGCATCCGGGACGAGGCCCACCGCTTCGCCATCACCTACCACCGCGCCCTGCGCGCCAAGCGGACCCTCCAGACCGAATTGACCCAGATTCCCGGCATCGGCCCCACCACCGCGAAGAAGCTGCTCCAGGCCTTCGGCAGCGCCGCCCAGGTGCGCGAGGCTGGAGCGGCCGCCCTGATCGAAGCCATCGGCAAGGCGGGGGCCGCCAAGGTGCTCACCTGGCGGGAAGCCAAGGGCTGATCCCTACTTCGCGGCGGCCTCCAACCGGCTGAGCTCGGCCCGGGCCGCGTCGCTCCCCGTGGCGGCGGCCTTCCGGTACCAGTAGAGGCCCTTCTCGCGGTCCTGCGGCACATTCAGGCCGTAGTAGTACATCACCCCGAGCATCCGCATGGCGTGGGCGTCACCCGTCTTGGCCTGATCCAGGTAGGTCTGGGCGCCGGGAGCCACCGCTTCAGGGGCTGCCACCGCAGCCGCCGGAGACCGCACCAGGGAACTCCGGGTGAACAGCAGGTAGATCGCTCCCCCGAGAAGGATGGCGACTCCAAGGGCCACGGGCACCTTCCATCCAGCCCGCCGGGAGGACTTGGCAGGAGGAGGCGGCGCCTGGGTCTGGCCAGCCGTTCCGGCAGGAAGGGAGATCTTCTGGGTGCGGAGTGGCGGTTCGGGGGTCAGGGGAAGGGTCAGCTTCTGGGTCTGGTCCGGAGTGCCTTCCTGGCCTGGGTGTGGTGTCTCGGATTCGTCATGCATGGGCCCCCCTGGGGTCTCGGACAGGAACCTCAAGGATACCTCAGCGGGCTCATGGGGCCTCGCCCGGACCGGCTTCCGCCGCCTTCAGCCAGTGCTCCAGCCGGGGGGTCAGGGCCAGGAACAGGATGGGGGCCAGGATGATGAAGCCGAAGACATGGCGCGCCGCGTGCCGCCCCACCAGGATCCAATAGGCAAGACCATAGAAACTGCTCAGTTCGAACAACGCCGCGTACAGCAGGGTCTCGCGCAGGATCACCGCGGGGCGGCGGGGCTCTGGAACTCCCCTGAAACCGCGCAACACGGACCCACGGCGCCAGAGCACCCAGGCCCCCGACAGGAAGACCAGGCCCGTGAAGATGTGGCCCAGTTGGAGGTAGGCACCCTCTGGCAGCTGTTCTCCGGGCGACACAAGGCCGGAAAGAATCAGGCCGCCCAGGAGGGCGGGCGTGCCCAGACACAGCGCAACCCCCACCAGCCGGGCCATGCGGTAGGCCGCACGCATGGACTCAGACGAGTCGCTCACGCAGCCTCGGCGGCCTTGACCCGGATCTCGCCGAAGGTCTCGCCCTGGACCAGCGCGATGCGGCCCGTGCGGACCAGCTCCAGCAGGGCCAGGAAGGTGAGCACCAGTTCCTCGCGGCTGCGGGCCTGGCCGAGAAGGCCCTGGAAGGGCTTCCACAGGCCGTCCTGGAGATCACGCAGCACTTCCATCACCCGCTGCTCCAACGTCTTGGGCTGGGTGCGCACCTCCACGGGGGGCGGAGGCAGAAGGCGCCGCAGGGCCTCCCGGTAGGCGCCCAGCAGATCAAAGAGCGTGGCGCGGATGGGTTCCTCCTCGACGCGCTTGTGGTCGTCAAGGTCCAGCCCCGGCGCGAAGGCGATCTTCTGCCAGTCGGATTCGCGACCCGACAGCACATGGGCCGCGGCCTTCATCTGCTGGTAGTCCAGCAGGCGCTGCACCAGGGCCTCGCGGGGATCCTCCTCACCGGTCTCCTGGGGCGGGCGGGGGAGCATGAGCCGCGACTTGATCTGCAGCAGCTGGGCCGCCATGGCCACAAACTCCGCCGCGATCTCCAGGTTCAGCTCCTCCATGAGCTTCAGGTAGTCCATGTACTGCCGCGTGACCTCGGCCATGGGCAGGTTCAGGATGTCCAGCTTCTGCTCGTGGATGAGGTGCAGCAGCAGGTCAAGGGGCCCGTCGAATGCGGACAGGTGCAGGGCCAAGCCCCGGAACTTCGTCTCGAAGCCCTTGGGCGGCTCGAAGGTCTTCGAAGCCTCCGGCGCGGGCGGAACCTCAGCCACTGATTCCGGAATTTCCTGGGGGATATCGGACATGCATTCATTCTAGCCGAAAGCCAGGGTTTTCCGTCCCAGACAAGACAAGTTTCAGCCACAGATGAACACCGATAAACACAGATGGGATAGCAAGATGGGCAGCCGTCATTCCGGCTTATCCGTGTTCATCCCCCCGCCAATGCAGGCGTTGGCAGGGATCTTACGTTGTGTTCATCCGTGGCCAATCATCCACAATGGAGGGCTATGGCCCGCCCCCCCGTCCTCCCCGGTCCCCGTCCCGATTGGCTGAAGATCCGCGTGCCGGCGCCGGAGGTGGTGGCGGAGGTGGAGAGCCTCATCCGGGAGCAGCGCCTGGTGACGGTCTGCGAGGAGGCCCGCTGCCCCAACCTGCACGAATGCTGGGGCGTCCACCGGACGGCCACCTTCATGCTCATGGGTGACATCTGCACGCGCCACTGCGGCTTCTGCAATGTGGGCAAGGGCCGCCCCGGTGATCTGGATCCCGGTGAACCCCAGCGGGTGGCGGAAGGGGTGGCCCGCCTGGGCCTCAAGTTCGCCGTGGTGACCTCCGTGAACCGGGATGATCTGCCGGACGGAGGCTCGGCGCACTTCGCGGCCACCATCCAGTGGATCCGCACCCTGTTGCCCCACTGCGGCATCGAGGTGCTCATCCCGGATTTCCGCGGCAATGAATCCGCCCTGCTCACGGTGCTTGAAGCCCGGCCCGAGGTGCTGAACCACAACGTCGAGACCGTGCCCCACCTGTACAAGCGGGTGCGGCCGGATGCCGACTACGCGCAAAGCCTCGGAGTCCTGCGCCGGACCGCGGAGTGGCGCGACGCCCACGCACCCACCCTGCGCGTGAAGAGCGGCATCATGGTGGGCCTGGGGGAAACGCCGGAGCAGGTGCTGGCCCTCATGGCCGACTGGCGCACGTCCCGCGTGGACATCGCCACCATCGGCCAATATCTTCCGCCCTCGGACCTGCACCTGCCCCTCCATCGCTTCGTGGAGCCCGCCGAATTCGATATGTATCGCCAGAAGGGCATCGAGATGGGGTTCCAGCGTGTGGAATCCGCGCCGCTGGTGCGTTCCAGCTACCATGCCAAAGAGAGTTTCGAGGGCTGATCGCCCTCGAAACTCTCTTGTAAACAGCCAAGCCTTCAGGCCTTGGCGTGCTCGCCCTGGCCCAGGAACTGGCGTTCGAAGGCGGACCAGTCCATGGTGCCGACGCCCGCGGGTTGCGGCGCCTCCCCGGTGCGCAGGCGGGTGATCTCCTCCTGGTACCAGTCGATGACGGGCTGGCCGATCTTCAGCGCGGGGAGCTCACCGGCAAGGTCCGAGGGCGTCATCAGGCAGACCCAGCCACGATCATAGGGGCTGTGGACAAGCTCGGCTGGATCGGTCAACAGGCCCGCGTTGTCATGCTCGATGCGGCCGCTGAGAGGCGCGGCCACATGCACTTCGCCGGCGGCGCTCTTCAGGGTGAACAGGGTCTCGCCCTGTTTGAAGGTCTTCCCACGCTCCGGCAACACCACGCTCTTCACACTGCCAAGGGCCTTGCGCACGAAGTCGTCGATGCCCACGCGGACCTGGCCTTCCGGCTCGATCCTCACCCAGGCATGGCCCGTGGACAGGAAGGCGCCGCCCGGCACGCAGAACTCGCTGGCAGATACCACTTCGGCCATCTCGGGCGCCACCACGCGCACGTTGGGCCGCCGCTGGGCTTCGATGCGGGCCTCGCGCTTGATGAGCAGCTTCTGGGCGAACTCCGCCAGCTCGTCGGCCGTGAAGGGTTTCTGGATGTACTCGCAGGCGCCGTGCTGAAGGGTCTGCACGGCGGTCTCGATGCTGCCATAGCCGGTGATCACGACCACGTCCACGTCGGGCCGCAGGTGCTTGGCCGCCTTCACCACCTCGACGCCATCCATGTCCGGCATCTTGAGGTCGGTGAAGAGGAAGTCGTAATCGTGCCGCTGGATCAGGCCCAGGGCCTCTGGGCCATGCTCGACGGTATCCACGCTGAAGCCTTCGAGGACGAGGATGCGGCGGAAGGAATCGAGCACCACCGGCTCGTCGTCCACGGCCAGGATGCGGGCCTTTGGGTTCGGCACCTCGACACGCTTGAGGCTCTTGGCCTCATGGGTGAAATCCAGGTGGATGGCGGTGTTCAGCACGGCTTCGCGGGCTTGCCGCTCGCGGTTCTCCTTCATGCGCCGGAGGGTCGTACGCACCAGGAAATCGACGCCCACAAAGGCAACGAACATGAAAAGGATCAACAGGGCGGTCATGGAAACCTCCTAGGTGGTGGTGGGAATGGGGGATGGACCGCTGTCTGCGCCCTCGCCGGGGCGGGCGGCTGCTGGAATGCGAAGGGTGAAGCAGGTCCCCTGGCCGGCCTCGCTCTGGACCTCCAGGACACCGCCATGGGCTTCGACAATGCCCCAGCTGACCGCCAGGCCGAGGCCCGTGCCGTGGCTGCCCTTGGTGGTGTAGAAAGGTTCGAAAATCCGGGGCAGGTCCTCCGCCGGGATGCCGCGCCCGCTGTCCTTGACCAGCAATTCCACCGAGCCGCCCGCCCCGAGCCGGGTGGTGGCGCGGATGGTCCCGCCATCGGTGCCGATGGCATCTCCGGCATTGAGGAGAAGGTTCACGGCCACCTGCTGGATCTGGTTGGCGTCGGCATGAACGGAGGGAAGCTCCGCGGCCAGGTCCAGCGACAGGTCCACCTGGTTGAGCGAGAGCTGGGTCATCACGACGGACACGGCCCGCCGGACCACCTCGTTCAGATCCATGGCTTTGCGGGCGGGCGGAGTGGGCCGGGCAAAATCCAGGAGGCCCCGGATGATCCCCCGGCAGCGCACGGTCTCCCGCACGATCACATCCAGGTCGTCACAGGATTCCGTGTCCCCGTCCAGCCGCTTGCGGAGCAGGGAGGCATAGCTGAGCACCCCGGTGAGGGGGTTGTTGATCTCGTGGGCGACACCTGCGGCCAGGCGGCCCACGGAGGCCAGCTTGTCCGCCTGGGCCAGCTGGCCCTGGGTCTCCGCCAGGCGCTGGGTCATGGTGTTGAAGGCCCGGGCCAGCTCGCCCAGCTCATGATTGCCGCTCACGGGGATGGTGGTGCCGAGGTCCCCTTCGCCCACCCGCCGGGCGCCGGATACCAGAGCCGCCACGGGACGCACCACCAAACGCCGGTTGAGCCACCAGAGGATCAGGCTCCCCGCCAGGATGGCCAGGACCGCCGAGGCTGTGATCAGCATCCGGCTGTGGGCGATTTCCCGGTCCACTTCAGCCAAGGACACATTCACATCCAGCACCCCCAGGAGACTCTGCTTGGGGCTGTGGGCATGGCAGGCCGCGGTCCAACAGGAGGGTTCGTTGGGGATGGGGTTGATCAGGCCCAGGATGCGGGTGCCGTCCGGCCCCCGGAAGGTCCGTGCGCGCGCCTGGATCTCCAGGCGTTCGAGGGGGCGCCCCTCCGCGTGGCAGGCGAAGCAGGCCTCCCCCCGGGTGTCGAGGCTGGTGCCGATCTCCTCGTCCCCGGAGGAGAACATGATCCGCCCCTCCTTGTTGAACACCCGGACCTTGCGGATGCCTTCATCCTGGAGCCCACCCACGGCCCGGATCTGGCGGTGCAGGTTCTCCCGGCGGTTCTCCAGCATGTCGAAGTGGGTGGCGCTCTTGATCGTCTCACTCAGCTGGTCCGCGCTGCGGGTGCGCTCCCCAAGGAGCTGGGCCGTGTGCGACCGGAGGATCACCACGGCCATGCCGCCGATCACCAGCGCCGTCGCGAGGCCGGCGCCGAGGATCAGGCGGGTGCCGATGCGGGTCCGCATGGCTCAGGCTCCCCCAGACTGTTCCTTGGCGCCGGCCACCGGACCTTCAGGGAAAATGGGGAAGAGGTGGACCGCGAAGGCGAAGACCGCCATGCCCGTGGCCACCAGGCCCACCGACACGATGATCTCCATGGCCGAGGGGATGTACCGCGTTCCGGAGGCCGCTTCCATGCCGGTGATGCTGACATTCAGGCGGTTCATGACGAATCCCAGCACCGCCAGGAAGGCGCCGCCCACCAGCCAGTCCGGGTTGGTGCGCAGGCGCCGGAAAGACATCAGGGCCACGGGCAGCACGACTCCCAGCAGGAACTCCACGAGGAACATCCGCCCTTCGTAGCTGTTGAAGAGGCTGCCGAAGGCGTGGTTGCGGGCGATGGCCTGCAGGCGCATGAGGCCGTAGATGCCCAGGGCCACCACCATGCCCCGGGCCAGGGGCTCCAGCAGATCCATCTCCAGATGGCGGTGGAAGGCCCGCTTGCTGAGGTAGGACTCCAGGATCACCATGCCGATCCCCGCGCCGATGGCGGAGATGTAGAAGTGGAGCGGCAGCATGGGGGAGTACCAGAGCGGATGGAGCTTGCTGGGCACGATGAGGTAGAGCGAACCCAGCGATGATTGATGCAGCGTCGAAAGGATCACGCCGAGGATCACCAGCGGCGTGATGAGCCGGTGGATGAGCCGGGACGGGGCGTGGAAGCCGAACCGCTCGAAGACCACGGGGGAGAATTCCACCGCCAGCACCGTGGTGTAGAGCATCACGCACCAGGCCACCTCGAACATGACGGAGTGGGTGTTCCAGTAGACGATGGCGTGCCAGATGCGCCAGGGCTGGCCCAGGTCCAGCAGCAGGGCCACGATCACGAAGGCGTAGCCGAGGAATCCGGTGAGGATCGTCGGACGCACGATGGGCTCGAACCGCTTGAGGTTGAAGAGGTGGACGACGGCCGTGAGGGTGAATGCTCCGGCGGCCAGGCCCACCCCGCAGAGCAGGTCGAAGCCGATCCAGAGGCCCCAGGGGAACTGGTCGCTCAAGTTCGTGACCGCGCCCAGCCCCTTGGTGAAGCGGATCACAGTGACGGAGCAGAAGGCCAGGAAGAGGATGACGAAGATGGCGGTCCAGAAGCCGGGGCGGAACCGGCGGGGAGCGAGGGTCGCGAGGGTATTCATGAGCGGTTCTCCCGTCCGTTGCCGTGCCTGTTGCCGTTGGATCCGGCATTCGCCACATCCTCGCGGCGGGCCGTGATCCAGTGGACCCCATAGAGGAAGACGCCCCACACGGCGACGAAATCAGGGATGTTGGACAGCACCTGCCAGGTGCGCATGGCCGGCGGCTCCGCAGGCAGGTTGGACTTCAGTCCCAGCTTGTCGAAGGGCACATTGGAGATCATCAGCACCGAGGTACCGCCGGCTTCGGTCAGCCCATAGATGTGATCCACATAGGCCCCTGGTTTCTGGCGGATGCGGGTCCGGGCCTCCCAGATCAGGTCCTCCTTCTTTCCGAAGGTGGTGGCTTCCGCCGGGCAGGCCGCCGCGCAGGCGGTGGGCTTCCCCTCCTTGAGGCGGCCCGCGCACATGATGCACTTGCCGACCACGGGCACCGGGCGGTCCCACTGGTATTTCGGGATCTCGAAGGGGCAGGCCATCATGCAATAGCGGCAGCCCATGCAACGCTCGGCATCGTAGACCACGGGACCTTCCGGCGTCTTCTTGAGCGCCGCCACGGGGCAGACGGAAGCGCAGGTGGGCACCTCGCAGTGCATGCACAGGCGCCGGACGTTGAGGCCTTCCTTTTCCTGGACCGTGGTCCAGGTATAAGCCGTCAACACCTCCTCTACCTTGCCCGGTAGCTTGTTCTGCTCCTTGCACGCGGAGCTGCAGGCGCCGCAACCGATGCAGCGCGTGGCGTCGAAGAGAAGGCCCATGCCCATGGGTTCCCCTGCCTTTTCAAGGTCCCCGGGAAGCATTCCCGAGGGTTCGACAGAAGCATCCATTCGGCCGAAATCATAGTCAACCCTTTGGTAGCAATTAAAAATGACTATGTTGTCTTGTATAATAAAAAAGCCTTACTTGTGCAAGGCACTTCCCAGGTACGGCGCGGGTTGGGCCTTTCCGATCTTCCCGCCATCCCGCCCCATCGAGGCCGGTTTTCCTCTCCCGAGCCTCAGCCCCCCTGCCGGTGGTTATTTATCACTTCGCAACGCCCTCTCGGGATGTCAAGGTCGCCTTACAGCGATAGGACGACCGCCAGAGAAGCACCCCCAAGCTCTTCCCTCCAGCGCATCACAAAAAAGGCCCCGCAATCGCGGGGCCTTTCCACGAACCGCAGTCGCGGCTGATTAATACATGTCTTCCATGCCGCCCATGCCGGGGCCCGCAGGAGCAGCGGACTTGGGCTCGGGGAGCTCGGTGATGATGGCTTCGGTGGTCAGCATCATGGAAGCCACGGAAGCGGCGTTCCGCAGGGCGGACTTGGTCACCTTGGCGGGATCGACCACGCCGAACTTCACCATGTCGCCGTACTCGTTGGTGGCAGCGTTGTAGCCGTAGTTGTCCTTGCCCTCGCGGACGGCGTTGACGACCACGGAACCTTCCACGCCAGCGTTGTTGGCGATCTGGCGGAGGGGCTCCTCCAGGGACTTGCGGACGATGTCCACGCCGGTGGCCTGGTCGCCGGTGAGCTTCAGCGCGGCGAGCTTGGTCAGGCTGCGGAGCAGCGCGACGCCGCCGCCGGCCACAATGCCGTCCTCGACGGCGGCCTTGGTGGCATGCATGGCGTCTTCAACACGGGCCTTCTTCTCCTTCATCTCAGTCTCGGAAGCCGCGCCCACCTTGATGACGGCGACGCCGCCCACGAGCTTGGCCAGACGCTCCTGCAGCTTCTCCTTGTCGTAGTCGCTGGTGGAGGTCTCGACCTGGGCGCGGATCTGCTTCACGCGACCCTGGATGGCCTCGCTGGCGCCGGCGCCCTCGACGATGGTGGTGTTCTCCTTGTCGATGACGATCTTCTTGGCGCTGCCGAGGTCAGCCAGAGTGAGGTTCTCGAGCTTGAGGCCGAGGTCCTCGCTGATGGCTTTGCCGCCGGTCAGGACGGCGATGTCTTCCAGCATGGCCTTGCGGCGGTCGCCGAAGCCGGGGGCCTTCACGGCGGCCACGTTCAGGGTGCCGCGGATCTTGTTCACCACGAGGGTGGCCAGCGCCTCGCCGTCCACGTCCTCGGCGATGATCAGCAGGGGGCGGCGGCTGTTGACGACCTGCTCCAGCAGGGGCAGGAGGTCGCGCATGTTGGAGACCTTCTTCTCGTAGGCGAGAATGTAGGGGTTCTCCAGCTCGACCTTCATCTGGTCGGGGTTGGTCACGAAGTAGGGGCTGAGGTAGCCACGGTCGAACTGCATGCCCTCGACCACGGTCAGCTCGGTGTCGCGGCCCTTGGCCTCTTCCACCGTGATGACGCCGTCCTTGCCGACCTTGGCCATGGCCTCGGCGATGATCTTGCCGATCTCGGCGTCGCCGTTGGCGGAGATGGTGCCGACCTGGGCGATGGCGTTGCCCTCGACGGGCTTCTTGATCTCATCGATGGCGGCCACGACGGTATCGACGGCGAGGTCGATGCCCTTCTTGATCTCCATGGTGTTGGCGCCGCTCACGACGGCCTTGATGCCCTCGCGGTAGATGGCGCGGGCCAGCACGGTGGCGGTGGTGGTGCCGTCGCCGGCGATGTCGGAGGTCTTGGAAGCGACCTCACGCACCAGCTGCGCGCCCATGTTCTCGTGCTTGTCCTTGAGCTCGATCTCCTTGGCGACGGTGACGCCGTCCTTGGTCATGAGCGGGGAGCCGAACTTCTTCTCGATGAGGACGTTGCGGCCTTTGGGGCCGAGGGTGACCTGCACCGCGTCGGCAAGCTTGTTCACGCCACGCAGGATCGCCTGGCGGGCATCTTCGGCATAAATGATGGACTTGGCCATTTCAATCTCCAGTTGGTTTCGGATGGGTGTAGGGAAAGGGGCTTCGAGCGACGGGCTTCAGTCTTCTGTCCTCAGTCTTCAGTGGCGACCAGGCGGCTTGAGTGGGTCAGTGCCAGCCTGAGGACTGAAGACCGAGGACTGGCCTCAGCCCACGATCGCCAGGATCTCGTCTTCGCGCACGATGACGTGGTCGATGCCGTCGATCTTCACCTCAGTGCCGCTGTACTTGCCGATCAGCACCTTCTGGCCGGCCTTCACGGACATGGGATTGCGGGTGCCGTTCTCGTTGATCTTGCCCTCGCCGACGGCCACCACTTCAGCCTCCATGGGCTTTTCCTTGGCGGTGTCGGGGATGATGATGCCGCCCTTGACGGTTTCGGCGGCGTCGACGCGCTTCAGCACCACGCGGTCGGACAGCGGCTGGATGGCCATGGAACCTCCTCAATAGAGAGTGTTGGGGGGACAGATAGGGCTGTTAGCACTCGCCAACAGTGAGTGCCAAGCTTGCCACCCTCTCCAAGCCCGGTCAAGCCGGATATTTCAAATCGAACAAATATCTTAGTTTAATAAGATCATATTTTCTTCCTGATAATGTCACATATTCGAACCCGGTTCGATGGCGCCTCACGGGTGTAGCCTCGATTCTATGGAACATTTGGCCACCCTGCGCGACCTGCAAGCCACCCTGGACTACCTTCGGACCATTGAGCGTGACCTGTCGGCCCTGCCCCCGGATCTTGCAGCCCTCGATGCCCGGCTCAAGACCATCGAGAAACAGACCACGGATAAGACGAAGGCCCTGGAAACGGCTCGCAACTACATTCAGATCAAGTCCAAGGAACTGGCCCAGGCCCAGAAGGATGAGGACCACGCCCGCGCCGCGGTCAAGAGCACCAGCCAGAAGGTCCAGTACACCGCTGCCATCCGCGAACTGGACGAGAAGGAGCGCCTGCGGGTGCAGATCGCCCGGCCCCTGAAGGCCCTGGAAACAGAGGCCCTGGCCCTCGAACAGGCCCTGGCGGCCCTGGAGTCCGAGCGGGTCACCCTCAAGGCCCAGTTCGACGAACTCCATGCCGTTTTCCTGGAGGAACACGCCAACCAGGTGGAAGGCCGGAAACAACTCAAAACCAAGCAGGCCGCGCTGGAGGCCAAGCTGGCCGCCAACGAAGTGGCGCGCTTCCATCGCCTGGCCGTCGCCCGCCAGGGCCGCGTGGTGGTCGCCGTGGAGAATGGCGCCTGCTCCGGATGCCACGTAAAGCTTCGCGGCCCTTTCCTCTTCCAGTTGAAGGAAGCCAAGGGGGCCCTGGTGTGCGAGTCCTGCCAGCGGATCCTGTTCCTGCCGTGAACCTGGCCGGCCGCATCGAGGGCCTGCGGGCCCGCATCCACCGCGCCTGCGAGTCCGCGAATCGCGATCCGGAGTGCGTCGAACTGCTGCCGGTGTCGAAGAAACAACCCCTGGCATTGATCCAGGAGGCAGCGGCGCTCGGCTTCACCCGCTTCGGCGAGAACTACGTGCAGGAAGGCGCCGACAAGGCCGCTGCCGCGCTGGACCTGGCCTTCGTGCTGCTCGGCCCCCTTCAGCGCAACAAGGCCAAGCCCGCCCTGCAGCATTTCGCGGAGATCCAGAGCCTGGACCGGCCCGAGCTGGCGGAGCGCTTGCGCCACCTGGCCGAGGCACTGGATGTGGTGCGCCCCGTCTGGATCCAGGTGGATCTCTGGGACGAGGCCACCAAGCTGGGTGGCTGCACGGAAGCCGCTCTGCCCGCGCTGTTGGCCGCCCTGGGCGGCGACCAACGCCTGCCTCTCCGCGGCCTCATGGCCATCCCGCCACCCGAGAATGCTGCCGCCTTCAGCCAGCTGGCCGCCCTGCGCGACCGGCTCCAGCAGGATCTGGGACAGGCCCTGCGCCTCAGCATGGGCATGAGCGGGGACCTGGAGGCCGCCGTGAAGGCTGGTTCCGACCAGATCCGCATCGGCACCGCGTTCTTCGGGGAACGCGTGTACTGAAGGCGCCTTCCTGGAGGTAGGGCCTCGCGATCCGAACCGCTTCGTGGTTCGATGGCTCTTTCCCCCCGGAGCCCTGATGACCACCATCCAGACCGCCACCGCCTCGCTGCCTGTTTCTGCGGACGCCCTGTACACCTTCCTCGCCGATCTTTCAAAGCACCGGGCCTTCCTCGAGCCCGCCGCCATGAACTTCCAGGGCGACGCCGACCGGCATAGCTACGTCATCGAGCTGATGGGCATGAAGGTCCCCCAGGAGCTGGTGGCCAAGTCCCGGGTCCCCGGCCAGCTCGTGAGCCTGGTGCCCGGCGCGAAGAAGCTGTTCGACCACGAGCTGCGCTTCGAGATCACCGCCGCTGGCGAAGGATGCACCCTGCGCCTGGTGGACGAGGCCGACATCCCCATGATGATGGCCATGATGGGCGCCGAGAAGCTGCTCCAGGGCCAGCTCGACAGCGGCCTCACCCGCATTCAGGAACTGGCGGGGGCCGGGCAGATCTGAAGGTTCAAGGAATGGAATAAGCGGAGGAGAGCAGAGGGACGGAGGAAAGCGGAGAATACATCCAGGCAAGGCTTTCCTTCTCCGCTCTCCTCAGCTCCTCCGCTTCCCTCCGTGTCCTTCATTTCTTTTCCTTTCGTGAAAGGATGTCCCCGATCCCGGCATGACCCTATACCGGGCACTCGCCCGCGCCCTGGAGGTCCCATGCGTTCCGCCCTGCTCCTCGCCGCCCTGCCTTCACTCCTGATCGCGCAAGAGACGGTCACCACGCTCAAGGACCAGAAGGCCCTGGCGGTGACGATCTACAACGACAACCTGGCCCTGGTGAAGGATCAGCGGGAGGTGCGCCTTCCAAAGGGTGAAGCGCGGCTGGCCTTCCAGGAGGTCTCCGCGCAGATCCGGCCCGAGACGGCCCTGCTGCGGAACCTCACAGCCCCCCAGGGTTTCTGGGTGGCCGAACAGAACTTCGATTTCGACCTGCTCACGCCCCAGAAGCTGCTGGAGAAATACGTGGGCGAGAAGGTGACGGTGATCTCCAGCCGGCCGAAGGCGAACGGCGCGGGCACCGAGGAGGTCCGCGAGGAGGCCACGGTGCTGGCCACCAACAACGGCACGGTGCTCCAATTCGCCGACCGCATCGAGACCAGCATCCCGGGCCGGATCGTGTTCCCCAAGGTGCCTGGCAACCTGCGGGCCCGCCCCACCCTCGTCATAAACCTGAACAGCGCCGCCGACCGGGCGCAGCAGCTGGAACTGAGCTACCTCACGGGCGGGCTGTCCTGGCGTGCCGACTATGTGGCCAACCTGTCGCCGGATGACAAGACCCTCGATCTCAGCGGCTGGGTGACGCTCACCAACCAGAGCGGCGCCGCCTATCCCAACGCCACCCTGCAACTGGTGGCGGGGGATGTGAACCGGGCGAAGCAGCGCCCGGAGCGGGCCTACGCTGTGATGGAAGGGCTGGCCAGAGCCAAAGCCGCAGCGCCAGAGATGAAAGAGGAAGGCCTCTTCGAATACCACCTCTACACCCTGGATCGCCCCACCACCCTGGCCGTGAACCAGACCAAGCAGGTGGCGCTGCTGAGTGCCAGCGCCGTGCCCGTCCGCAAGGAGTATCTGCTCCAGGGCCAGGGCTACTACTACTCCGGCAGCTACGGCAACCTGGGCGAGAAGCAGAAGGTGGGCGTGTTCGTGGAGTTCGACAACAGGGAGTCGAGCCACCTGGGCATGCCCCTCCCCAAGGGCACCATCCGCGTCTACAAGCGCGACAGCACGGGCCGCGCCCAGTTCGTGGGTGAAGACAGCGTGGACCACACACCCAAGAACGAGCTGGTGCGCTTGAAGCTGGGCGAGGCCTTCGACGTGACCGCCAAGCGCAAGCAGACCGACTACAAGAGCCTGGGCCGCCAGGGGAAGTTCGGGAGCGTCCACGAAAGCGCCTTCGAGATCGAGCTCAAGAACGCCAAGAAGGAAGCCGTCACCGTCAGCGTGCTGGAGCCCATGCCCGGCGACTGGGAACTGCTCCAGAGCAGCCATCCGCACACCAAAGAGGCCGCCGGCACCGCACGGTTCAAGGTGACGGTGCCCGCCGATGGGACCACCACCCTGACATACCGGGTCAGGGTGAAGTGGTAGGGGCAGTCTTCAGTCTTCAGTCTTCAGTCTTCAGTCTTCAGTCTTCAGTCTTCAGAGAGGATCCCTGAGGTGGCCTGCGGCCACGCCTTTATTTGCCTTAGGGCGAGACCACTCCGATGAATGGGGCGACGCCAAAGTAAAAAAATTGGCGCGGCGCGAAGTGCCGCAACAGAAAGCAGTACCTGAAGACTGAGGACTGAAGACTGAAGACTGAATTCCGCCATACTGAATCCCCATGCCCCTTCCTGCCCGCTTCCTAGCCCGCCTGCGACGCCTTCCGCTGCGCTTGCGTGGACGCCTGGCCGGAGGCACGGAAGGGCTGCATCCCTCCAAGTTCAAGGGGGCCGGGCTCACGTTCGTGGAGAACCGGCCCTACGTGCCAGGAGATGATCCGCGCTTCATCAACTGGCCCCTGACCGCCAGGGCTGGCGAGCCCATTCTCAAGCGCTTCGAAAGCAGCCGCGACCTGGTGCTGTGGCTGGTGGTGGATCCCTCTCCCTCCATGTTCCTGGGGGATCCCGTGTCGCCCCTGCGGTGGGCCATGGAGCTCTGCGGCGCGGCCTTCGCCACGCTCCAGGCCACCGGCGACCGGCTGGGCCTCATCGTTCCGGGAGATGGCCGCACACCGGCCCTGCGCATCGCCCCCAAACGCGGGCGCATCCACGGCCTGCGCATCCTCGAGACGTTGGCGGAGCGGGGACCGTCCATCCCCACGGAGGCAGCTTGGCGCGAAGCTCTGGGCCACTGGGGCCAGCACGGCAAGGGCCACCGCCTCTGGCTCTTTAGCAATGGGGCCGGGCTCCAGGGTCTGGCGCCACTGCTGAAGCCCCTGGCCACGCGGCACCGCGTGGTGTGGTTCCAGCCGGAGTCGCGCGAAGGCCCCCGGGCCATGACCTGGCCCGATCCCGGCTTCTCTTCGGCCATCGAGCGGCAGCGGTGGGATCAGCTCGATGATCCCGTGGTGAAGCTGAACGCCTGGCTCCGAGCGGGGGGCGCGTGATGGTGGGGGTGGGTGATTCCCTCCATCGCCTTTCCTTGCCCGGAATTTGCAGGCGAATTCCGGGGCATGGAAAGACGGCCTGCCTGATGGCGGCAGGCCTGTTGGCCGGGGCCGCGCCCACATGGAAGGCGGCAGGCCCGTTGAAATTGGGTGAACTCCAGGTGATCGAGTTGCGGGAGGAAGATCCTTTGAAGCCCGCCCCACCGCGGCCCACGGTGGAGGATCGCCTGGGGCCGCTGCGGCTGCGATCCATGGAGCCGCTGCCAGACGGGCGGGGCTGGCGGTTCCAGGTGCAGGCCCTGGAACCGGGCCCGGCCGTGATTCCGGCGCTGGACCTGGGCAACGGCCAACGGAGCCCCGAGCTGCGCATCGAGGTGCCCCGCACAATCCCCTTCGGCGGTCCCTGGGTGGGGTTCGGCGGCGGGAACGAGGACCAGCTGCCCGCCATCCCCTTCCCCTGGGCCTGGGCCAGCCTGCTGCTGCTGCCACCCCTGGGCCTCGTCGCCTGGCTCGTCCGCCGGTGGCGGAAGGCCTCCGCCACGCGCCACCTGCACCACGTGACCCGGACGTTCCGGCGGCACTGGCCCCCGGCCCACCGGGACCGTGCCGTCCTTGATGCCGCCCATGCCTTGGGCCGCGACCTGCTGGCCGCCCGGTTCGGTGAGGATGCCCGGGCCTGGGGACTCGCCGAGTTCCAGGCCCGGAACCTCGGCCCCTGGGACCAATGGACGAAGAGCCTCGACGCCGCCCGCTTCGGCCGCACGGAACCGCCCTTCCCGGCCCCGGAGGCCCTGGTGGCCGCCCTCGACGCCCGTGGCGATGGGAAGGGCCGCGCATGATCACGCTGCGCCATCCCCTGTTGCTGCTGCTGGCAGTGCCGCTCCTGATCTGGGCCTGGCGGGTGATCTACCGCTGGGGCATTCCCTCCTCGCGGCCCTCGGGGCATCTGGCCCGCCTCAGCTCCCATTGGATGCCGCCGCTGCTGGCCTTGGCCCTCGCCCTCGCGGCGGCGGGTCCGGAATGGCGCAGCCCTCTGCGCGGCGTGGCGCCCGTGGTGGACTTCGCCGTGGTGCTGGACGGCAGCAGCAGCATGAAAATCCTCGACCAGCCCGGCGAAGACCGCTGGCATGCGGCCCGCAGGCTGTTGGCCCAGTTCGTCCTGCGGCGGCCGGACGACCGCTTCGCCCTGGTGCTCTTCAGCGCCCATCCCGTGACCCTGAGCCCCCTCACCTCGGACCACACGCGCCTGCTCCGCATGCTGGCCCGCCTCGACCTCGACAGCCGCGATGACGGCACCGCCATCGGCTCCGCCCTCATGACCGCCGTGCGGCGCCTGGAGGACAGCCCGGCCCGCAGCCGCGTGATCCTGCTCATCACGGACGGCGTGCAGAACCGGGGCCGCGTCACCCCTCTGGAAGCCGCCGAGGAGGCCCACCGCAATGGCATCCGGGTCCATTCCGTGGCCATCGGAAACGAGGGTGAAAGCCTGGTCCCCCTGGAAGGTGGCGGCTTTGCGCGGCTCCACGTGGAGGTGGATCACGCCGTGCTGAAAGAAGTGGCCCACCTCACGGGCGGCGAATCCTTCAGCGCCAGCGATCCCAGCGGCCTGGCCCGCAGCCTCTCCGCCGTGGATCAGCTGGAGAAGACCCTCCTGCCCGTGGATCCCCCCACTGAGGGCGAACCCCTGGCCCGCTGGTGCCTCCTGGCCGCGGCCTTGTTCGCCCTGCCCCTGGCCATCGACCTCGCGTTCAAGCGCGGCCGGCCCCGGCCGGCCTGGGTGGAGGGACCATGACCCTGCCCTTCACCCATCCCTGGCTGCTGGTTCCTTTCCTCGTCGCGGCGGTGGCCGCGCTGGCCCTGGCGATCTGGGCCCACCTCCGGCCAGGCCTCGGCGTGCAGGTGGTGGGCCAGCGTCCGCTCTGGCAGGGCCTGGGCATGGCACTGATGCTGGTCGGTCTGGGCATCGGCCTGGCAGAGCCCCGCTGGGGCCTGCCGGAATTCCCCCGGCTCACGGTGCACGTGGTGCTGGATGCCAGCCGGTCCATGGCCGTCCCCGATGCCGGGGGCCGCACACGGTGGGATGCGGCGGTGACGGCCCTGGACCGCATCTGGTCCCAGCCGCAGTCCGGTCTCCGCTGGAGCCTGGACCTGCTGACCGGCGATGCCATCCCCGTGCAGCCGCCGGGGGAGGACCGCACCCTGCTGCGCGAGTCGCTGCGCGCGGTGGTCCCGGGCGAGGTGGGATCCCCCGGCACGAGCCTGGGCCGGGGTCTGCCTCAGGTGGCCGCCCAGGCCGACCGGGACGCCCCCGCGGTGATCCTGCTGCTCAGCGACGGCGAAGAGACCTGGGAGACGCCCGAGGCGGCCCTGGAGCGGGCGTCCACGGCCCTGAAGCAGTCCCGCCTGCCCGTCTGCGTGATGGCGTTCGGGGATGGCCAGCCCCATGCCGTTCCGGCGAAACCCGGCCCCGAGGGCCAGCCCTCCGCGGCGGAACCGGCCGTGAGCACTGCCCGGCCGGGCTTCCTCACCCGCCTTGCCGAGGCCACGGGGGGCCAGGTCTTCGCGAACAGCGAGGCCACCATCGCCGGGCTCCAGGCCCTGGCCGCCGGCAAGCTGCCCCTGCCCGCCCGCCGCTCCCTCCAGCCGGCCCACCCCGAAGTGGGTGCCTGGCTGGCCCTGGCAGGGCTCACCCTCTGGCTCGCCTTCGCGGGGAAGCCCATGGCCCGCTGGCGGCCCTTGCTGCTCCTGCTGCTGGGCGCCGCGGCTCCCCTCCGCGCCCAGGCCGGGAAGATCTGGGCGCCTCCCAGCGTAAAGGCCTGGTTCGCCCAGCGGGCCCTTGAGGATGGCGACCTGCCCGGCGCCCGCCGGTGGCGCCCCGGCGACGTCAAACCCTCGCATGTCCTCCTGGCCGCCCAGATCGACCTGCGCACGGGATTTCCCGACGACGCCCTGAAGACCCTCTCGCCCCTGGTGGGCCAGGGCGCTCCCCGGCCCCTGCCCTCCTGGCGCGCCCCGGCCCTGCTCCTGGCTGCCCGCGCACACCTGGATGCCAAGCGTCCCGCCGAGGCCCGCACCCTGCTGGAGCGCCTGCTGCTGGAGCAGCCGGGCCAGCGCGACGCCATCCATGACCTGCAGACCCTCGTGAAGGATGCGGCCCCGCCCCCGCCGCCGGACCCCAAGAAGCCCCCACCGCCTCCACCCCCCCGCCCCAGCATGGGCGCCCAGCAGGACGAACTGGAGGGCCTCAAGCAGCGCCTGCCGAAACCGCCGAAGACCGCGGGAGGGGTGAAGGATCTGTAATCGCTGTCAGCCAAAGAAACGGCGGCCCGAAGGCCGCCATTTCTTTGGCTGCTGGGTGACAGCCGATAGCCGGTCTCCGAAAGCTACTTGCTTCCCAGCCAGGCCGCGAACTCGGCGCCGGTCCGGAAGGCACCCACCTGGCGGCGGATCTCCTTGCCATCGGTATCAAGAATCACGAGGGTGGGGTACGCGTTCAGATTGAACTTCTCGGCCAGCTTGGTGCCCTCGGGCAGGGGGGTGCCGTCACGCTTCTGCACCAGGGAGGAGAAGGGCACCACCTTGGCGAGGGCGGCCTGGCCCTCGGGGCTGGGGAAGACGTTCTTCTGGAGGTACTGGCAGGGGCCGCACCACTCGGCCCACAGATCCATGAAGATGACTTTCTTTTCAGCCTTGGCGCGCTTGAGGGCGGCCTGGTAGTCGTGCTCCCACTTGGCGGGTCCCTGAGCCACCAGGGGCGCGGCGATGAGCAGGAGGGCGGCGAGGGACTTCATGCTGGGACTCCGGGAAGAGGGCGGACGGACCGCACAGTGACATTGGATGGAGGCTGGCAGGCTTCCGTTCCAGCTTCCAGAATACCCGGCTAATCCGGGAGATCAGCGGCCCGTAATCTCATTCGACACGGCGAGTGCCGAACCCATCCCTTCCAAGGAGGCCGCCCATGCGCGCCATCATGATCCCGCTGGCCCTCGCGGCCAGCCTCACCCTTCCTCTGGCCGCGCAGAGCGCGCGGTTCCTCAAGGTGGACGTCGTCTCCAAGTCTTTCCACAAGCATGCCAGGCACAAGGACATGGATGGTCCGACCGAAGTCCATGTCCGCCTCCCCATCAGCCTTGCCAACGCCGTGCTGGACATGGCGGGCGACAGCGAGATCAAGGTCAACGGCGAGTCGAAGAAGGGCCTCAAGCCCGAACAGCTCCAGAAGCTGCTGGCCGGCGCCAAGCCGGGCGACCTGCTCCTGGAAGTCACCACGGACAAGGGCGATCACATCCGCGTCACCATCGAGTAGCCGGGAGCCCGGTCCGCGCAACACAAGCCCCGCTTCGGCGGGGCTTCTTTGTGTACGCTGGAACCATGGAATCCATCACCGAACTCCGAGTGCGCTATGCCGAAACCGACGCCATGGGCATCGTCCACCACGCGACCTACCCGGTCTGGATGGAACTGGGCCGCAGCGATTTCCTGCGGGAGCTGGGCCAGAGCTACGCGGACTGGGAGGCCCGGGGCGTACGGCTCGTGGTGAACGAGATCCGGGTGCGCTTCCGGTCGCCCGCGCGCTATGACGAACTGGTGCAGGTGCGGACCAGCCTCCAGGAGACGGGCCGCCGCCGCATCGTGTTCGGCTACCGCATCGAGCGTGACGGCACCCTGCTGGCCGAGGGCGAAAGCGTCCACCTGGTGGCGGACTCCGGCAACCGCGCGCGGGTGCTTCCGGACGATCTGCTGGCCCTGGTCCGCGGCGCCTGATTATTCCCGCGGCGGCACTGCTGTAGGTCCTGATGATGGGCCCATGCAGGTGGACAGTAAGCCAGCCAGGGCATCCATGACCCGCCGCCGGCTTTCGCTGAAGGCATCGGTCTGGAAGCTCTGGAAGCTCACCAACCCTGCAGGTCGGGTTCCCCCGGCCAGCGGCACGCCGTACCAGGAATGGGGAATGAGGCCCGTGGCCTGTTCTGCGGCGGTCAGGAGGCTGCCGGCCGCATGGCCCTCCTCCAGAGTCCGGATGTAGAGGGGCCGTCGGCCGGAAAGGACACGCTCGGAGAGGCCGGCCCGCTCGGACAGACGCCGGGATGGGTGCAGCCGGGTCCGTCCGCCCTCGTGGTAGAGCACGAATTCCAGCTGGTCCCGGTCCCAGTCCGCCAGGGCCAGGAAGAAACAGGCCAGACCCAGGGGCTTGAAGCAGACCTCCAGAAGGGTCTCCCCCAATTCCCTGGGGGAGACTCCCGGGCGGAGACGCTCCAACGCCCCCAGGAGGAGGTCCCGATCTTCATCCAGGTGGCGCACCAGTTCCTGAGTCCCCTCCAGGCGGCTCTGGAGGGTCCGGTTCACTTCCTCAAGCTGGCGCAGGCGGTCATCCCGCCCAATCAGCGTTTCGTCCCTGGATTTTCCACCGAAGAGACCCATGAGGACACCCGAGGACTTTAGAAGCGCGGCCAAAGGTGGTTACCTAGAGCCATGAAGATGCAGCGGCAGATCTCTCTGTTCAACACCCTGACCCGCAGGATCGAGCCTGTGGTGCCCTTGGTGCCGGGGTGTATTTCGTTGTACACCTGCGGACCCACCGTCTACAACTACGCACATATTGGAAATTTACGCACATTCCTTTTCCAGGACTTGCTCAAGCGCGCCTTCCAGACCGCCGGGCACCAGGTGCGGCACTGCATGAACATCACGGACGTGGAGGACAAGATCATCCGTGACTCCCAGGGGGCCCTGCCCTCTGACGCCGGCAACGAGGCCCGCCACGGAGCGATGAAGGCCCTCACCGAGCGCTTCACGGCGGTCTTCCTGGAGGATCTGGACACGCTGGGCATTCAGCAGGCGAACTTCCTCCCCCGCGCCACGGCCTATATCCCCGAGATGATCCGCCTGGTGCAGGCGTTGGAAACCAAGGGGCTGGCCTATGTCCGCGAGGGCAGTGTGTACTACCGCATCGCCGGCCTGCCCCAATACGGCTGCCTGGCCCACCTGGACCGCGAGGGCATGCAGGGTGGAACCTCCGTGGACGCGGATGAGTACGAGCGCGATTCCGTCACCGACTTCGTGCTGTGGAAGGCCGCCAAACCCGGTGAGCCCTGGTGGGACAGCCCCTGGGGCCCCGGGCGCCCCGGCTGGCACATCGAGTGCTCGGCCATGGGCATGGAGCTGCTGGGCGAGCGCGTGGACATCCACAGCGGCGGCGTGGATCTGATCTTCCCCCACCACGAGAACGAGATCGCCCAGAGCGAAGGCTGCCTCGGCCACCGCTGGGTGAACCACTGGGTCCACGGCGAGTTCCTCATGGTCGAAGGCCAGAAGATGGCCAAGAGCCTGGGGAACTTCTTCACCCTGCGGGACCTCATCGACAGGGGGGTGGATCCCATCGCCCTCCGCTACGCCATCCAGAGCAACCACTACCGCAAGGTGCTGAACTTCAGCTTCGAGGGTCTGCGGGCCGCCGAGAACTCCCTGAAGCGCATCCGGGCCTTCCGCAAGCGCATGGAGGGCGAGGGCCAGGCTGGCGGCGGTCCCTGGGCCGAAGCCGTCGACCCCGCCGCCCGCCTGGACCAGGCCCGGGAAGCCTTCTGGACGGCCATGGCCGACGACCTGAACACCCCCGAGGCCCTGGCGGCGATCTTCACGCTCATCAGCGATCTGAACGCCCAGGATGACCACGTGGCGCTCACCCGCGAAGAGCGGGACGCTGTGCTGGCCTTCCTGGACGAGGCCGATGCCATCTTCGCCGCCTGGCCCCACGAGGAGGCCAGCCTCGATGCCGAGGTGGAGGCCCTCATCGAGGCCCGCCGCGCCGCCAAGGCTGCCAAGGACTGGCCCGCAGCCGACCGCGTCCGCGACCAGCTCAAGGCCATGGGCATCGTGCTGGAGGACCGCAAGGACGGCACCGTGGGCTGGCGGCGAGGCTGATCTTTTTCACCGCGCAGAAAGGCCCTCGTGCCTGGGCACGAGGGCCTTTCTGCGCGACGGGACCTACCGGCTGAGGCGCTTCAGGGCGATCTGGATGAATTCCGGGGGGCCTGGGAGCAGGCCGGAATCCGCGACGGCATTCTGCCCTTCCTGCATCAGGAGGAAGTGGATGACCTCGTTGATGGGCGTGGGAAGCGGCTTGCCCGGCGTGCGGTTCAGGTAGGCGTAGAACAGGCGGGGCATGGGGTACTTGCTCGTGGTGACGGCATCCTGGTTCGGGAAGCGGGCATCCTCGATGTGGTAGGGCACCACGGGGAGCACTTTGTTCGCGAAGTACCAGGAGGCCATGGTGCCGAAGGCGATGCCCGCCCGGTCAGTCATGACGGATTCCGCCAGGGCCGAGGAATCATCCCGTTCCTGGATGCCGGCGCGGTACTCGCCCTTGAGCATGGCCTGGGCCGCGAACGAGGTGCGGGTGTTCGTGCCCTCGGCCCGCGCATAGGCGGTGATGGGGAGTTTGGCCCACTCACCCTTGGCCCCGAGGTCGCCCCACACCATCGCGGGCGTTTTGCTTCCGCCGAGGCGCGTCTTGGAATAGATCGCATCCAGCTGTTCCATGGAGATGGAGGTGATCGGATTGGCCTTGTTGACGAAGACGATGTTGGCGTCCAGGCAGACGGGGATGCGCATTGGCAGATAGCCGAACTTGGCCTGGAAGGCCTTGGCTTCATCCGTGGTGAGTTCCCGGTCCGCGAGGATGAGGAGGGCGGACCCCTCCTGGAAATCCTTCACGGCATCCTTGGTGAGCTTCGACCGGTAGATCAGGTTCGCTTCCGGGTGGAACTTCTTGAAGCCACTGGACCACTCGTCTCCGAGGTCCATGAGCTCATCCGCACCGGGCAGATCGATGGGGCCTTTCACCGCGGCCTGCGGCTGGTAGCGGGGAATCGCGGAGGGTACCTTTGCCCGGGTCTGGGCCGTTTGAGCCTGAAGCCCCCCGAAATAGGACATTCCCAACACCACGGCCAAACCCGTGGCCAGGTGGGTGCGGTTCCCTCTCATATGGACCCCTTGTTGAATCAGGAAGCAGGCCGGGATGTCCCCCGTGTCGGTCCCCTGAAAGTTCTTTTGGTTAACTAGCAATGAACTGGAAAGATGCTGCCATAAATGCCCTGTTGGTCATGATCGTACACCCGATCCTGGGGTGTCTGCTTGTCTGTCCTGAAACGTGATTCAGATCACGCCCCCGCCAAAGATGCCCTCCAGGTCTACATCTGGGGCTTCCTCGGGAGGCCCCCACCTTCAAGACCGAGCCTCAGCCTCTTGTAGACTGCTCAGGAACCCGGCGGCCCCGCTCCGGGCCTTCGAGGGACCCCCATGACACCTGTCCGTTGCGTCGCCAGCCTGCTTTGCGGCCTCCTCTTGACGGCCTCAGCCCTGGCCCAGGAATCCAATAGCCACAAGCTGCCCGCACATCATTCGAAGGCCGGGGTCCACTGTTTCGACTGCCATCAGGAGGAGAAGCCCACCAAGAAGGCGGTGGCCTCTGAATCGTGCATGACCTGCCACGGCGACTACCCCGCGATGAAGGCCCTGACGAAGGACGCAAAGCCCAATCCCCACGACTCCCACCTGGGGGAGGTGGCCTGCACCGAATGCCACCGGCAGCATCAGCCCCCGGTGGTGAAGTGCCTTGAATGCCACGAGGGCAAGTTCAAGTTCAAGATTCACTAGGGTTTATTGCAGCTTTCGACGCTTGGGTTGGGTCGGCCTGCGATTGGCACGGAGACCCCGGTCAGGGCCCGCCGGACCACCCGCGCCAACTCGCTCGCACTGAAAGGTTTCTGGACGAACCCCGCCAGGCCTCCCTGCACGAAGTGGTTGATGGATTCCTGCTCGTTGTACCCGCTGGTGAGCAGGACCCGGACCTCGGGGTCCAGGACCCGCAAAGCCTGGTAGGTCTCCACCCCATCCATCCCCGGCATGGTGAGATCCATGAGCACCAGCCGGATCTGGCCTGGGGAGGCGCGCAGGGTCTGCAGGCACAGCGCCCCATCGGAGGCCTCGAGGATCTCGAAGCCCTCCCGCGTTCAATCAGAGGGCAGCCACCACCTGTTCCGGCATCAGTTCCTCCATGCACTGCCGCCGCTGGCAGGCACGCTCCCGGCAGGGAGCGCAACTGATGCCTGTGCGGAGGATCCGTCCCGCGCCTGGCGGCAGCCCCGCCACCACGGGATCGCTGGAACCATAGAGGCCGAGGGCCGGAACGCCCAGCACCACCGCCAGATGCAGCAATCCGGTGTCCGGCGCCACCACCTGGTCGGCCTGGCGGAGGGCCGAAGCCAGCTGCCAGAAGCCCAGCCGTGGAAGCGCCGACACGCCGGTGGTGTCAGGCAGCCAGCTGCGCAGGTCCTCTTCTTCGGGGCCCAGGGACCAGCGCAGATCCCAGCGGTCTTTCAGCATCCGGGAGAGGGTGATCCAGTGATGCAGGGGCCAGCGCTTGATGGCGCCGCGCCGCGACGCACCGGGAACCAATACCGCGCGAGGTTTCACCTCCTGGAGCCAGACTTCGCCGGGATCCGGAAGATCGACCCCCTTCAGCATGGGGCGGAACCGGCCCAGGCCCTCCACCCCCCGGCTGCGCCCGAAGGCCTCGGTAAGTCCCAGGGCCTGGCTGTAACGGGTCTGGGGCCGGAAGGCCAGCGGATGGGTCTGGAGCGATCCAGCGAACTCCTTGGTCACGCCGTCCCCCCAACGTTCGGGTACGGCCGCCAGTCGCGGAATGAGGGCGGCCTTGAGGATGCCGTGGAAGTCCAGGCTGGCGTCGGCATCCTGGATCAACCCTGCCACCCGCTTCAGCTCGGGAAGGGCCGTCAGAGGATTGGAGAGGCGTTTCCGCCGCACGAGCACCGGCTCCAGCCAGGGCAGGGGCTCCAGCAGGAAGGCGTGGCGGTCCTCCACCACGGCCCGGAACCGGGCCCCGGGAAAGGCCTCCCGCAGGTTCGCCCAGGCAGGCAGGACGCGGAGGATGTCGCCAAGGGCGGATAGACGGAGGAGGACCAGATCCATGCCCCCATGCTACCTGCGGCTTTCGCTAGTCTGGTGGCATGAAGCCTTTTGCCAAGGACCAGTCCAAGAATCCGCCGCCCACGAACTTGCTGGATCGCCTTCTGCGCCGGTTCTCCCGGTTCGCCTACGGGACCGCCGTGCTGCTCATGTACACCCTGGCCTCCACGGCGCTGGGGCTGGCCTTGGCGCCGGCTCTGTGGATCTGGCCTCTCTTCCACCGCTGGACCACCGGGCTTCCGGGGCCCCTTCCCTGGATCCTGTCCGGCTTCGCCCTGGCCCTCTGCTTCTTCCTCTTCGGGCTCACCCTGCTGATCGTGATCCCTCTCTACAACTGGGTGCTGCCGACCCGCGTCAAACCCTTCAAGGGCGGCTACTACACCCTCCATGCCCTGCCCTGGTTCCTCCACAACGGGCTCTTCTACCTGGTGCGGTTCACCTTCCTGCCCTTCGTGACACTCACCCCCTTCGGCGTCTGGTTCCTGAAGGCCATGGGCATGAAGATCGGCCGCCACGCCTTCATCAACACCGAGTACATCAGCGACCCCCAGATGATCACCATCGGTGAGGATGCGGCCCTGGGCGGCAGTGTGCGCATCTTCGCCCACTACGGCGGGAGCGGGAACCTGGTCATCGCCCCGGTCGTCGTGGGGAACCGCGCCACCCTGGGCCTGGCCTGCTGTGTCATGGGCGACGTGGTCATCGGGGACGACGCCACCATCCTGCCGGAGAGCGTGGTGCTTCCGGGGAGCCGGGTGGGGGCGGGGGAGACCTGGGGCGGCGTCCCGGCGCGGCGCATCGAGCGTGAGGAGATGGAGAAGATCAAGGCGGAAATCCGGGGCATGTCCGAAGCCTTGGGGTGACGCCGCCTACGGTCTCTTATGCTCATCCTCACCGGGTCCCGACTCCGCAGGCTCCCCCGGAGCCTGCTCCATCACCCGGTGGGGTTCGCGGGGCGGCGTCCCTGCGCGGCGCATCGAGCGTGAGGAAATGGAGAGGATCAAGGCTGAAATCCGGGGCATGTCCGAAGCCCTGGGATAATTGCGACTTTTCGTCCTGGGACTAGTCATGGCTGGCGGATCAAGGAACAATGGAGGTTTCCCCCTGGGGCCTACCCCCTTCATCTTTGGGTCAACCTGATGCGCACACTTGCCCTCCTTCCAGCTCTTCTTGTCTCCGCGGCCCTGGTTGCCCAGGCCACGGCCCAGTCGCTGGGCGACCGCGTGAAGGCCGAACGGCCTGCGGTCGAGCAGCTGCTGGCGGAACTGAAATACCCCGAGGCCCTGAAGCGGGCCGAGGCCCTGCTCCCCCCCGTGAAGCCAGCCTTCGTCAAGACTGACAACCAGACCCTGGTGCAGAGCTCCGCGGCCTACATGGACCTCGGCCAGGCCTACCGGCTGGCCGTGGAAACCGCCGACGCCGCCGGGGCCTGGGAGAAGGCCCTGGAATACGCCAAGGCCGCCAAGGCCCTGAGCGTCGAGAGCTATGCCGGCGTGAAGGAGCCCTTCACCCAGACCGTCACCTATTACACCCAGGCTGGGGCCCGGGCCAAGCAGGTGCTGGAGGAGAACGACGCCCGCATCAAGGAGCTGAAGGGCAAGAGCGTCCTTGATCCCGGTGAGCGCCAGGAACTCGATCTGGCCCTCGGCGTGGAAAAGGAAGTGACCGACTGCGCCAAGTGGGTGAAGTTCTTCCAGACCTACCTGGATGTCACCAAGCGCGAGTCCGAGGCCTACGACCCGCTCGTGAAGGTGATGGAAGACAAGCTCAAGAGCGAGGCCGATCAGGTGGCCGATTACAAGGCTGGCAAGGGCGACAAGCTCAAGTGGGTCGAAGCTGTGGTGTCCAGCCCCGCCTACCTCGAGGCGCAGGGCGACAAGGCCGGCAAGGCCCGCTTCCTGTACCGCCTGGCGGTCCTGGATCCCGAAAGCAAGAAGGTCCAGAAGCAGCTGGACATCCTGAACGGGAAGGCCGCTCCGGCTCCCGTCAAGCCTGCCAAGCCCACCAAGGCCAAGAAGGGCTGATCACCCGGACCCAGGTGCGGAAGGCTGTACCCTGAGGACATGCCCCGCCGCGCCGCCCCCCGCATCCCTGTCCGCCCTTCGGCCCAGACCCCTGACCGGAAGGACGGCTCCCGAGCCCCGAGGTCCCAGGCTGCCAAAGCCCAGGCCCCGGGGCCCCGTCCGTTCGAGACCTTCGAGGCCACCTTCCTGGGCCACCCGGAAGGCGCCGGCGGTTTCCTGAGGCTGGCGGGCGCGCGCAAGGGGCCTGGCATGGACCTGCTGGTGGATTGGCGGGACGCCCACGGGGCCATCCACGGCGACCGCGTGGTGGCCGAGGTGTGCGGCGAAGGCTGGGACGGCCGGATCAAGGCCCGGGTCATCGAGATCAAGGGACGCGGCGAGATCCCCCTGCCCGGAACGCTCCAGAAGCAGCCCTGGGGATGGAGGGTGGTGCCCCTCGAACCCCGCCTGCCGCAGATCATCGCCGTGCCGCCCACGGACCTGGCCGAGGAGGGCGAACTGGTCAGCGTGAAGCTCGAAGCCGATATCGAGGCCAAGCAGCTGCGCGGCACCGTGGTGGCCCGGCTGGGCAAGAAGACCGACCTGAAGATCGAGAACAAGCTCACGGCGGCCCTCTTCAACCTGCGCGTGGCCTTTCCCGATGCCGTCATGCAGGAGCTGGCCCCCTTCCCCACCTCCATTCCCATCGAATGGCTTCAAAAAAGAGAGGATCTCCGCGAGACGCTCACCTGCACCGTGGATCCGCCCACCGCCAAGGATTTCGACGACGCCATCAGCCTGGAAGCGCTGCCCAAGTCCGAAGGCGGCGGCTGGCTCCTGGGCGTCCACATCGCGGACGTGAGCCACTACGTGGCCGAGGGTGGCCCCCTGGACGAGGAGGCCCGCCTGCGCGGCACCTCCGTCTACTTCCCGGATGAGGCCATCCCCATGATCCCGGACCGCCTCAGTGGCGATCTGTGCAGCCTCCGCGAAGGGGTGGACCGCCTCACCATGACCGCCTGGATGACGATCTCGCCTGATTTCGAAGTGGTGGAGACGCGGCTGTCCGAAAGCGTCATCCGCAGCGCCAAGCGCCTCACCTACGACGAGGTGAAGGAGGCCTGCATCGACCTCTCCACGCGGAAGCGCGCCGAGCTGGGTGAAGGCCTCTGCGCCCTGCTGGATGAGTCGCTGGTGCTGTCGCGCCGCCTCACGGAGATCCGCCTGGGCCGTGGCGCCATGAACCTGGACACGGAGGAGGCCGAGTTCATCTTCGACGCCGAGGGCCGTCCTGTGGATGCCCGCCGCTATCCGCGCCACGACGCCCACCGCATGATCGAGGAGTTCATGCTGCTGGCGAACGAAACCGTGGCGCGGTTCTTCACGCGCAAGAAGATTCCCTCCATCTACCGCATCCACGACGAGCCCGACCCGCTGAAGCTGGAGGTCTTTGCCGAGGTGGCCCGCAGCTTCGGATTGCTCAAGCCCAGGGAGACCCCCACCCCCGAGCACCTCAACGCCATGCTCGACAAGGTCCGCGGCGGGCCCCTGGAGGCCATGATCAACACCCTGCTGCTGCGCAGCCTGAAGCGCGCCGAGTACAGCGCCGACAACATCGGGCACTCCGGCCTGGCCCTCCAGGACTACCTGCACTTCACCAGCCCCATCCGCCGCTATCCGGATCTCGTCGTCCACCGCCTGCTGCGCAAGGTGCTGCGCGGCCAGCCCCTGCCCGAGGGGCTCCACAGCCACCTGGCCGTGCTGGCCAAGGGCGCCAGCGATGCCGAACAGAAGGCCACGGAAGCCGAGCGCGAAAACGACAAGTGGAAGGCCTGCCTGGTGATGAAATCCCGCCTGGGCCAGCGGTTCAAGGGCCGGATCCAGGGTTTCTCGGCCAAGGTCCTCTTCATCACGCTCGATTCCCCCTTTGTGGAGGTGGGCGTGCCCTTGGCGGCCCTGGGCGGCAACTTCTGGATCGATGAGCACCGCACCAAGGCCACGGGCCTGCGGGGCACCGTGGTGCTTTCCATCGGCGATGCCGTGGACGTGGAGATCACCGCCGTGGACGAGGACCTGCGCCGCGTCAGCGCCTGGGTCACAGAAGCGAAGGCCCAGGATGCCCACGGCAAAGCGTTCCAGTTCGTGCCCGCGCTCGCCGCGCCTGCGATGCTCCGGGAGGGTGACCTGGAAAAGCCGCGGCGGGGAGGCCGATCCCAGGGAGGCGAACCCCGGGCGAGGCGTGACACTCCGAGCCGCCCCCCCAAGAAGGCCCGCGTACCGGGCGGGAAGAACCGCGAGGCCAGTCCCAGGCCACCCAAGGGCAGCGTCCGGGGCACCGGCAAGCGGAAGGGCCGGTGATCGTCGCGCCGTCGCCCGTCCGCTGCCTGGGTGTGGACCCCGGCTCCCTCGCCTGTGGCTGGGCCGTGGTGGAGCGCTTCGGGTCTCGCATGACTCTGGTGGAGGCCGGCGTCATCCGCAGCCCCCGGGGGGCGGATTTCGACCAGCGGATCCTCCGCATCCATGAGCGGCTGGCGGAGGCCATCGCCACCCATGCCCCTGGATTCATGGCCGTGGAATCCCCCTTCGTGGAGAAGAACGCCGCCACGGCCCTGAAACTGGGCCAGATCCGTGGCGGCATCCTGCTCACGGGGGCCCTCCACGGACTGCCCGTGGGCGACTACAACCCCATGCAGGTGAAGAAGGCGGTCAGTGGCTACGGCTGGGCCGACAAGAGCCAGGTGGGGAAGATGGTGATGACGCTGCTGAACTTGAAGGAACCGCTGGCCTCGGATGCGGCCGACGCGGCCGCCGTGGCCATCGGCCACCTCCTGGCCACGAGGGGCCTGTCACCCGCCCCTGGGGCCGGTCGCAACAGGCCGATCACGACCTGAATGTCATGTTTTTCAAGTGCTTGCCAAAGTGTCACGCGATCCATGACAAAAAGATGCGTAACTCGTGACATTTCTTGTGATGTCAATCACTAGCATTGCTAATCATCAAAGACGATGATGATGTCCAGGAAGCAACTGGAGTGGCCATGCACATGGATACCAGCGTTCGACAGCACAACCCCGCCTTCTGGACCACCGCCGAGCGGCTCCACGAGGTGTTCAGCCAGCTGGAACGCCAGATGAGCGCCTCACCGAGCGGCCTCGCCGTCCTCCGTCAGGTCCAGGCCCTGGAGGCCGAGCTCGAAGCCGAAGTGGCCCACCGCGGCCGCCGCGTCCACGCCGCCTGATTCCATTCCCAATGCGCAGAAAGGCCCGGCGATGCCGGGCCTTTCTGCGTACGGACCGCCCTATCTAGGGCTTCGGTTTCTCCATCCGGAAGGCGAACGTCTTCCATGGGGCACCCAGCGGCACTCGGGTCTCGCCACGCCAGCCGATGCCGGGATCCTCGCCACGGATCAGCAGGCTCGCACCGGCCTTCGAGGCATCCAGCAGGATCCTGGGCCTGAACTCCATCCAAGGCCCCACGGTGTAGCTCCCATCCTGGCGCTTCTCCCCGATCTGGACGGTACCCAACGCCCCGGCGCCTTCCGCAGGCAGCAGGTCTAGCTTCAGGTTGCCGCGACTGCTCGCGCGGAGTTGGAGCGTGATCTGGCCGCCGCTTCCCCGCCGGAGCACCCCCTGCACTTCCCCCTCCGCCAGCGGTGTTTCCGGCTGCACGGCCTTCACCGCCAGCACGCCCAACACCATCTCCCGGTAGCGGGTCGCCTCCTCGGTGATGCGCCCTTCCTCCAGGGCCTTCTCGCCGCAGTTGTAGGCAGCCACGGCCTTGGGCACATCTCCCTGATAACGGTCCAGGAGAACGCGCAGGTATTTCGCGCCTGCCGCCATCACCTGGGCGGGATCGTCCAGATCCATCGCACCGTATTTCCGGGCCGTCTCAGGCATGACCTGGAGCAGCCCTGTGGCGCCCCTGGGGCTCTTGGCCTTGGCGTTGAAGCCACTTTCCACCCAGGCCATGCTTCGGAGCAGCTGGGGATCAAGCCCCTCCTTGGCCGCCAGCGCGTCCAGCTTCGCCACCACCTCGGCGGGGGCGCCGATGGGAGGTTGCTCCGGGGCCGCCGCCCGCAGGGCCAGGACCATGCATGGGGCCAACAGGAGGGTCAGGAGGCCCCAGGTGGGTCCGCCGGCAGGATTGGGAGAGAGCAGACGTTCGATGCGCGTGAGCAAGTGTCCTCCTCGGGCCGCGAGGGCCGGGAACAACGGGTGGGGAAGGGTGGGCTGGAGATCATCCAGCGCATTGAGGGCCAGGGCCAGACGCCGTGGATCACCCAGGCCCTGGGCCGCCAGATCATCGGCGAGTTCTTCGCGCCCGGCCCGGATCCTGGCCGAGAGCCACCAGACAGTCGGGTGGAAGAAGAGGAGGGTCTCGGCGATGCCCTGGAGCAGGCTGTACAGAGGGTCCAGGCGGCGCACATGGGCAAGTTCGTGGGCCAGGAGCGCCTCCAGGTAGTCAAGGGGCAGGCTGCTGAGCAGGGCCACCGGAACCAGCACCACGGGTTTCCACAGCCCGAGGACCATGGGCGTGTCGCCCTGCCCCGCCAGGAGCAGACGGACCGTCCGCGGGATCCCCATCCGCCTGGCGAGTGCATCCAGCACCTCCTGCCACTCGCTGGAGGCAGGGATCGCCCGCCGCCGCCATCGCAGGCTGAGGGCATACCCCCCGGCGAGGCGCAGGGCCATGAGACCGGCCCCCAGGGCCCAGAGGACCACCAGGAGCGGCAGGCGAGGCTGCAGGGCGGCCTCCAGCCGCGCCAGCAGCGGCCTGGAAGGTGGATTCACCTGAGGCTGGGTGGCGGGGGAGCGCACCTGGGCGATGTCCGCGATGCCGGTCTGCCCGTGCCCTTGCGGCGCGGGACGATGGAAGCGCCAGCCCGTGACGACGGGCATCACCAGACAGAGGAGCAGGATCAGACCATTCAACCGGTGCCGGGCCCGGCCGCAGAGGACAGCGCCACCCAAGGCCGCCAACACAGCGAGCAGGCAGCCCTGCCAGAGCGCGTGAACGAGGGCCCAGCCGAGGATCTGGACGAGGGCAGCCATCACTCCTCCCTTCCCAGCATCTCGCGGATGCGGGCCTTTTCTTCGGGGCTGACCTCTCCGGACCGGAGGGCCGCGAGCACCAGCGCCGCGGCGGAGCCCCCGAAGAGACGCTCGGTCAGGTCCGCCACCAGGCCACCTTCCATGGCGGAGCGGCTGTGTGCCGGGGCATAGACGTGGCTGCGCTGCCGCTCGTCGCGGGTCACCAGGCCCTTGTCGAGCATCACCTGGAGCATCCGCAGCACGCCCGTGTAGGCGTAGTCCTCCCTGAGGTTCAGGCAGGCATGGACCTCCTTCACCGTGGAAGGACCCAGGTCCCAGAGGATGCGCAGGAACTTGAGCTCCACGTCGGTCGGCTTGAGGGGGCGTTTCATGGGAGTCCTACACAAGATGGTGTAGACAATTTTGTGTAGATCCGCCCGATTGTCAAGAGGCCCCCGGAGATGGAACGCCGACGGGCCAGAGAAAGTGCAAACCCGGCTCCGCCGGGTTTGCACGCGGGGGTCCGGGGGTGTTCGCGCAGCGAGGGACCCCCGGACAGCAAAAGGGCACCCCGAAGGGTGCCCAAGTGTCTCGGCCGCTTGGATCATGGGCCGGAAGGGGCTGGCGTAAACGGTCGCCCCGTGGGAGGAAGGAGGTTCTCTTCCCACCTCCAGGCTAGGCCTTGGTCCACACCCCTCAAGGGGAAAAACGATCCCGTCAGTCCGTCTGGCGCGGCGTGCCGGGCCGGTAGGCGGTGTAGTGCGGTTCCCACTGGGCCTTGACGACGATGGCCTCCAGCTGCCGGTCATCCAGCAGCCGTCCGAGTCCGGCATTGCGCGCTTCCTTGCCCACGGCCACAGCCACGGCCACCGATACCTGGCGGATGTCCTTCATTTCCGGCAGCAGCAGGCCCGTGGCCTCCTGCTCGGGCGTGACAAAGGCGCTGATGGCCTTGCTGGCCGCCAGGAACATGCCGTCCGTGATCCGGGTGGCTTTGCACACCAGCGCGCCGAGGCCCACGCCGGGGAAGATGTACATGTTGTTGCACTGGGAGGCCTGGAGCATGCGGCCCTTCCAGTCCACGGGCGCGAAAGGACTGCCGGTGGCCACCAGGCCCTTGCCGTTGGTGGCCTTCCAGACCGCCTCGGGCGAGCACTCGCACTTGTGGGTGGGGTTCGAGAGGGCCAGCACGATGGGCCGCTCCGAGTGCTTGGCGGTCTCCGCCAGGATGGCCTCATCGAAGAGGTTCGGCTGGGCCGTGACGCCGATGAGCACCGTGGGATGCGCGTTGCGCACCACATCGTGGAGGCCGATGCGGGAGGGATCGTCCAGCTTCCAGCCCTCCACGGCGGACCGGCACTGGGCCAGCGGCATCTGCGGGCCTTCCAGCAGCGGATCACCCTCGATGAGCAGGCCCTGCATGTCCACGGCGAAGATGCGCTTGCGCGCCTCCTCGTCGGAAAGCCCTTCCTCCTTCAGCGCGGCGCGGATGTTCATGGCGATGCCCGTGCCCGCCTGGCCCATGCCCACGATGACGTAGCGCTCGTCCTGGAAGCGGCTCTTCTTGATGCGCATGGCCGTCATCAGCGCCGCCAGCGCGGTGGAGCCCGTGCCCTGGATGTCGTCATTGAAGGAGAGGATGCGCTCCCGGTACCGGTCGAGGTTCTTGAAGGCCGTGTGCTTGGCGAAGTCCTCCCACTGGAGCAGCGCGCCGGGGAAGTTGCGCTTCACGCCGAGGATGAACTTCTCCACCAGATCCTCGTACTCCACCCCGCGGAGCCGGGGCTTGCGGATGCCCAGGTACAGGGGGTCTTCGAGCAGGCGGGGGTTGTTCGTGCCCACGTCCAGGCTGACGGGCAGGCAGACCGCGGGATGCACGCCCCCGGCGGCCACGTAGAGGCTCACCTTGCCCACGGGAATGCCCATGCCGTCGGAGCCGAGATCCCCGAGGCCGAGGATGCGCTCGCCATCCGTGACCACGATGAGGCTCACCTGGGGCTGGGAGAGGCCCTGGAAGATCTGGTCGATGTTGCCGATGTTCTCGGGCGTGATGTAGATCCCCCGGTAGCGCCGCTGGATGTGGCTCATCTGCATGCAGGCCTGGCCCACGGTGGGCGTGTAGACGATGGGCACCATCTCGTCCAGGTGGTCGATCAGGAGCTGGTAGAAGAGCACCTCGTTCCGGTCCTGGAGGCCCGCGAGGTAGATGTAGCGCTCAAGGTCGTCAGACTTGCGCAGGAAGGCCTCGTAGGTCCGGTCCAGCTGGGATTCCAGGCTCGAAACGCCGGGCCGGAGCATGCCATCCAGGCCGAGGCTCAGGCGCTCCTCTTTGGTGAAGGCCGAGGCCTTGTTCAGATGGGCGTCGTTCAGCAGCTGCCGGCCCCGGACGTAGACGTCGTAGTATTCCTCGCCCGTCAGTGGGTCGATCTTCAGCCCGAAGGTCTTCATGGCAGCCCCTTTTCCCAAGGCCGCGCGGACACGCCGCAGAACCCGCGCTTGTCCATGCGGTACGTTGCCAGTGTATCCCCGCCGGTCCTGGGACCGGGTCACATCCCCCTGCCCAGAGGCGTCAAGCGCCGTCAGGCGAGCAGCGAGGCCAGTTCGCCGGGTGTGGTCACGGCGGCGGCGCAGGTATGGCCCCGGCAGACGAAGGCGAAGGGGCCATTTTCCGAGGGAGGGCGGTCCTCGTGGAGCGGGAGGAGTTGGTCCGCCGAAGCCGAGACCACCCGCCCCGGCAGGTGCCGCCGGTGGACCTCCGCCAGCAGGGCCTGGACCACGGGGCTGTCCGGATCGCCGGAGATGGCCACCTCCACCGGCTCGCGCAAGACCAGATCCATCACCCGCAGCATTCCCAGGAAGGCCCTGGGGGCCCGCTGCATCCAGGGCCCGAAGCACTGGAGAACCCCCTCGGCGGCCCGCCGGAAATCCTCCCGCTGGAGGTGCCGCGACAGGCGCAGCAGGGCCTGGGCCGCGAGGGTATTGCCCCCTGGAAGGGCGTTATCGAAACCCGGCTTCTGCCGGAAGAGCAGGTCCGCCTGATCCGCCTCTGTGCTGAAGAAGCCCCCTTCGGCGGGATCCTGGAAGCGGACCAGCAGCCCTTCGGCCAGAGCCTCCGCCCAGCGCAGCCAGGCCGGGTCGAAGACCGCTTCGTAGAGGTCCACCAAACCTTCCACCACGGCCGCACTATCCTCCAGGAAGCCCTGAGTGTGGGCCTGCCCCTGCCGCCAGACCCGCAGCAGCCGGCCATCCCGCCACATCTCGCGCCGCAGGAAGGACGCACAGTCCTGGGCCGCCTCCCGGTAGCGGGGATCGCCCAGCACCTGGAAGCCCCGGGCCAGGGCCGATAGGGCGAGCCCGTTCCAGGCGGCCAGCACCTTGTCGTCCTTGCCCGGCCGCACGCGGCGGTCCCGCCAGAGCCGCAGCCGCTCCCGCAGCATTGGATCTTCATGCTCGGGAAGCGAAGCTTCCCGAGCACATGAAAAGCGGTGAACCACGCTGTTCCCATGCTCGAAGTTCCCGCCCTCGGTGATGCCGTAGGCCAGGCAGAACCGCGCGCCGTCGGCCTCGCCCAGGGCTTCGCGGACCTCGGCGGGTGTGAAGACGTAGAACTTCCCCTCCTCACCTTCGCTGTCCGCATCCTCGCTGGAATGGAAGCCGCCGCTGGGATCGCGCAGATCCCGCAGCAGGTAGTCCAGCGTCTCCCGCGCCACCTGGGCGTACCGGGGTTCCCCGGTGGCCTGGAAGGCCGTGAGGTAGCAACCGGCCAGCTGGGCGTTGTCGTAGAGCATCTTCTCGAAGTGGGGCACCAGCCACTGGCCATCCACGCTGTAGCGGGCGAAACCGCCGCCCAGGTGGTCGTACATGCCGCCTTCCCACATGGCGTCCAGGGTGCGGAGCGCCATGGCCCGGTCCTCCGGCCCGCCCCGGGCCAGGATCAGCTCGACGGCCATGGACTGCGGGAATTTGGGCGCGGGGCCGAACCCGCCCCAGCGGGCATCGAAGCCCTGGCGGAGCTGCTGGAGGGCGGCATCAAACACCACAGCGTCCGGCAGGCCGTCGCCCGGTTCCACCGCCGCCTGGTGCTGGAGTTCCGCGGCCAGGTTGCCGGCCTGGGTCACCACCCCGCCCCGATCCTCCCGCCACACCTCGGCGATGCGGGTGAGCAGAGGGATGAAGCCCGGCATGCCCCCCCGGGGTTCCGGCGGGAAGTAGGTGCCGCCGTAGAAGGGCTCCAGCTCCGGCGTCAGCCACACGCTCATGGGCCAGCCGCCCCGCCCCGTGAGCGTCTGCACGGCGTCCATGTAGAGATCATCCAGGTCGGGCCGCTCCTCGCGGTCCACCTTGATGCTGACGAAATGGGCATTGAGCACATCAGCCACGGCCTGCGTCTCGAAGCTCTCCCGCTCCATGACGTGGCACCAGTGGCAGGCGCTGTAGCCGATGCTGAGGAAGATGGGCTTCTGCTCAGCCTTCGCCTTCGCCAGGGCCTCCTCCCCCCAGGGATGCCAATCCACGGGGTTGTGGGCGTGCTGGAGCAGGTAGGGGCTGAGACTTCCGGCCAGGCGGTTGGACATATCCGACTCCGTTGGTCAGGATTATGCTCCAGGTTGCCTTTCCCGACAGGAGAAAGCCCTTCCCGGCCGGTAGAATGGATCTTTCGTGCCGATCCGGGGTCCCATGTTCGACAGTCTCACCCAGAAGCTCAGCCAGGCCATGAAGGCCCTCCGGGGCCAGTCCAAGCTGACGGAAGCCAACCTCGAAGCCGTGCTGCGCGAAGTGCGCATGGCCCTCCTGGAGGCCGACGTCCACGTGAGCGTGGCCCGCACCTTCCTCCAGCGGGTGAAGGAGAAGGCCCTCGGCGCCGAGGTCATGCAGGGGCTCAACCCGGCCCAGGCCTTCATCGACATCGTCCACCGCGAGCTGGTGGAGATCATGGGCGGCCAGGCCCCCGAACATCCCCTCACCTTCGCCGCCAAGCCGCCGACGGTGGTGATGATGGTGGGCCTCCAGGGCGCCGGCAAGACCACCACCTGCGGCAAGCTGGCGGTCTTCCTCAAGAAGCTGGGCCGTTCCCCCCTGCTGGTGCCCGCGGACGTCTACCGCCCTGCCGCCATCGAGCAGCTGCACGTGGTGGCCAAGGGCGCCGGTGTGCCCTCCTTCCGCACGGAGGAGAAGGACCCCGTGGCCATCTGCGCCGCGGCCGTGGCCGAAGCGAAGCTCAAGGGCTGGGACGTGGTGGTGCTGGATACCGCCGGCCGCCTGCACCTCGACGAAGCGCTCATGGAAGAGCTGGCCCGCATCAAGGCCGCCACCTCCCCCGATGAGATCCTCTTCGTGGCCGACGCCATGACAGGCCAGGACGCCGTCCGCAGCGCCACGGCCTTCCATGAGAAGCTGGGCATCACGGGCGTGGTGCTCACCAAGACCGACGGCGACACCCGCGGCGGCGCGGCCTTCAGCATCAAGCAGGCCACGGGCCAGCCCCTGAAGTTCGTGGGCGAGGGCGAGAAGCTGGAGGACTTCCAGCGCTTCCATCCCGATCGCATGGCTCAGCGCATCCTGGGCATGGGTGACGTGCTGAGCCTCATCGAGCACGCCAAGGACAAGATCGACGAGAAGGAAGCCGAGGTCATGGCCAAGCGCATGGCCAAGAACCAGTTCACCCTGGAGGACATGCGGAAGCAGTTCCAGCAGGTGCAGAAACTGGGCTCCATGAACAAGATCATCGGCATGCTGCCGGGCCTGGGGCAGATGAAGGACCAGCT
>DASXVC010000089.1:0-11640 GCA_036504495.1 Geothrix sp. | reverse complement strand
CATAGTGTGCCCACATAAGCAAATTAAGCGGATTTTCTGTTAGGGAGATTACGCCAAAGCTATTTCGCCTTTCTCGATAGTGAAGTAAGGCGTCAATTATCAATTGATCTTTGGCCATTTCGATACTATTGGTTAGATCCTCCTCGCTTATATCTGGGGTTTTGGATTTTCTGAATTCTCTATAGTCGTCTATTAATGCCTTTCCATCCAAGGTAAGATGGCATTCATAGGGATCGTTAAGACAATCGGGCTGTGTAAAGCGAATTGAAGGTGATTCAAGTAATTTAAAAAGACGTTGTGAATTAATATATTTGTAAAGAGGCGGAATTACTCTTAAAGTCATGCTATGATCCTTGTGTTTGACCTAGCGAGTGAGGCCAACCGGCCCCGCCTGCACCGAAGCGCTGGTCGAAGCCGGGGAAGCGAGGTGTTGGGTGAGAGCGAAAGCTCATGCAGGCGGGGTCCGAGTTGAGCGGAGGATTAGGCGCTCGTTTCTACGGATGTGAACCGAATTGCTGATTCAATTTGGGAAGCTAAAAGTGTGTGGAAAAGATATAATTTAAGGTCATGCGATGAATACTCATATCTAGCTATAGCTTCAAACAAAAGTGATGTCAATGAGACGTTATTTATCATGTCGAATGTAATGTTGTTCGAATGCTCATCGACAGTAAAAAAAGAGCTATCGATGACCGTTTGGAGGTCTTCAATTCGATTCTCTTCAAGATCCTCTGAATCTAGCTCTGTACTAGTTCCATCAAAAAAATACGATGGAAGATTTGGAAACGTGGAGTATATATAATCTGCAAATTGAGATTTTGATATTATTTCGGGGGAGTGAATTTTATTTTCTACCACAATATCAACAACTGTTTCAATAATAAATGCGGCTTGGGCCAAGGAAAAATCATTAAAATCATCTTTAGCATTGCGAACAATAATATCGTCGCCAGAAAGTTTGTTTTTAATGAATGCGCCAATCCTAGAGTCTGGAAGATTCAGGAAGTGAAGGCAATGCTCTGGGGCGACCACATGAGTTCTAAAATAGGAATTCTTAACTAAATCTGCTGTGGCATTTCTTATCTTATCGCGATGCTGAACACCATCTGTGCAAAATAGAACATAATAATCAATCAGCATGGAATCTGTATTGTATGATTGAACATCAATTTGTTGTGCTTTTAGCTTGGTTAACCAGCCGTCGACCTCAAGATCATCATATGATTTGACTTGAAAACCGATTAAACGCTTTTGTCCGTCAATTTCGTAACTTAATAGTACATCGATGCCGTGATCTCTAATACCTTGTATGTCGTATCCAATTTTTCGATATCGGTTGAAAAAATCAAGAATAGAATTGATTTTCCCATTTATTGATGGAACAAGATCGTCATTATGCTTTCGCTTTTTAAATGCACGAGTTGAAATTAATCTTTCTCTCCCTAAAAACAAAAAATCGAATATTAATTTCGGAATGAAGTCATCTTCCATTGGGGGGCTCCATGATGATCTTCCGGTGGGATGGGTGCCTAATTTTGATTTAGAAGAACCAAGACGGCCTTTAAGGGGCTTTCATTTAGATGAATCCGAAAAAGAATAAGACGATGCCGAGAGTCTACCCCCGACTCACTCGGCAATCCCAGCCCATTTGTGACCGCTGCCCAACCTGGGGTCGGATCGCCCCGCCCTACTGCACCGTCGGATGCACGCCCTCGGGCCCGAGGCGCAGGACCAGGGTGTCGAAGGCGGCGCCCACGCGGACTTCGGCGCCGGGCAGCAGGTCCGGCAGGGCCTTCAGGCGGGGCAGGGGCAGCAGGAGCGCTTCGCCGGGATGCAGGGGGGGCAGTTCCAGGCCCTCCCAGGTCTTGATGGGCGTGCTGCGGCGGGTGGCGCCCACCCGCAGCTCCAGGCTGCCTTCGGGCCAGGCGTCCACCATCCAGGCCCCCAGGATGGCGCTGCCGGAGGCCTCCAGCGCCAGGCAGAACCCGGCGATGCCGCCGCCCGCCAGGCCCAGGGCCGCCAGACCGGGATGGGGCGGCTCGCTGAGTTCGGCCCCGGGCCCGCGCACGGCCAGGCGGTCGAGGGTGCGTCCGTCCAAGGTCCGCAGGGTCGCGGGGCGGGGCAGGCAGGGCAGCAGGTCCACGGATTCCGGCAGCGGGGCCAGGGTCTCCGGCAGGGTGCCCCGGCGCTCCCATTTTTCCGCGTAGGCCAGGGTCTGGCGCAGGCGGGCCAGGGCCCGCGTCCCGCCCTCCAGGGCCCGCCGCAGGCTGGAGGGGACGAGCACCTCCGCCAGGCGCTCGGGATCGCCTTCACCCAGTTTGCGCAGCCGGATGGCCTCGATGCGGTTCAGGTCGGCGATGCGCCCCGAGGCCAGGCGGGCCACCAGGGCCCGGCGTTCCACGGGGCCCTCGAACCAGGTGGCGGTGCCCAGCAACACCCGATCAGCTCTGCGCTTCCAGCCACTCGCGGGTGGCGGGGGCCAGGGGTTTGGGGCGGTTGGTGGCGAAGTCCAGCATGACCTGGACCGTCTTGCCCTCGGCGAACACCTCGCCATCCAGCCCCTTGGTGAGCCGGTAGGTCAGCTCGAAGGAGCTGTTGCCCACCTTCGTGCAGTGCAGCTCCACCCGCACGTCGTCGCCCAGGAGGATGGGCATGCGGTAGTCCACCTCGGCGCGGGCGATGAGGAAGCCCTCCTCCTGGAACTTCCGCCCTCCCAGGAAGGCGCGCCACCACTGGAACCGGCCCTGCTCCATGAAGCTCACCACCACGGCGTTGTTCACATGGCCCATGGCGTCCAGGTCGCTGAACCGCACCTCGATGGGATGGGAGAAGGGCATGGGACCTCCGATCCCCCCAACATACCCGGTTCCCGTGGCATCATGCGCCACGATGCCTGCACCTCTCCTCATCGCCTACGACCCGGCCTGCATCCTCTGCTGCCGCATGGCCCTCTGGCTGGCCCGCCGCGACCGGCGAGGGCTGCTCCACATCGTTTCCCTGCGCGATCCCGACCTGGTGGCCCTGGCTCCCGAGCTGGCGGGGCGGCCCCTGGAGAAGGAGATCCACGGCCTCGACCTGGGCACGCGGCAGCTCTGGGCCGGGCCGGACCTCCTCCGGCCCATCGCCCAGCGCCTCCCCGGCTGGCGGTGGGGGGCGCCCATCCTGGCCCTGCCCGGCCTGCCCGGCCTGCTGAACCGGCTCTACCTCCGCTGGGCGGCCTGGCGCTTCCGCCGCACTGGGCGGCCACCCTTCGCGTAGCCTGGGGTCATGGAATCCGTCCCCCCGAGCCCCTGGCACCCCGACCGCCGCTGGGCGGATCCCCTCATCGCCCTGTTGGCCCTCATCGCCCTGCTGGCTGCGGGCTACACGCTCCGTGCCCGCCAGGGCTCGGCCCAGCGGCCCTCGGGACGCACCAGCCTCCAGGGGCAGATGCTGGAAGCGGCCCTGGCGGGTCCCCGCCTGCTGACCAGCGCCAAGATCCCCCCCCGCGAGTGGGCCAAGGCGCGGACCCAGCTGTCGGATCCCTGGGACCGGGCCCTGCTCGCGGTCCTCATGGCGGAACTGGGCGACCCGGCCGAGGCCCGTGGCCTCGTGGCAGAGGCCATTCCCGCCGGAGTCGGGGGCGCCCGGTTCCACCGGGCCTTCGGGGCCGCCTACGAAGACGGCCCCGTGCCGGACCCGGCCACCCGGGAGGACGTGCGGAAGCGGCTCGGCAACGGGTATGGAGCCGCCCTGCTGGAGGCCCGCCTTCAGGACCGGGAGGGCGGGGCCAGCTCGGGGGATGCCTTGCGGGCCCGGGCCCGGACCGCCCTGCTGGTCCGCCTGGCGGCCCTGGGGGGCCTGGGCTTGGTGGTGATGGCCTTCGCGGCCGGCGGCCTGGCCGTGGGCCTCTACCTCTGGATCACCCGCCGGCAACCGCCCCCGAGGCCCCTGCCCGCCTGGGGCCTGTCGGGCCGCGCCGCCATCCTGGTCTTCCTCGGGTGGTTCATGGCCTTCTTCGCCGCGGGGAACCTCCTCTCCCTGGTGCTGCTCCCCTGGCCCTCCCTGCGCTGGGCCATCGTGCCCCTGGGCACCCTCTTCCACGCCAGCATCGGGGTGCGCCTGATCTGCTGGGCGGAGGGCCTCTCCTTCCGCGAGTTGTGGCGCCGGGTCGCGCCGGGCCCCGCCAAGCGGAACCTGGGCTGGGGCGCAGCCTTCCTCTCCCTGGCGGTGCTACTGGTCATGGGCGTGGCCCTGGCCACGAGCCTCGTGGCCAAACCCGATCAGAGCCCCCAGCGGGATCTGCAGGAGCTGCTGCGGGGCCTGTCCGGCTGGGGCCCGGGACTGGCGATGTTCGCCGTGGTGGCTGGCCTGGCCCCCTTCTTCGAGGAGCTGCTGTTCCGGGGGTTCCTGTTCCCGGTGCTGGCCCGCCAGGGCCGCGTCACCCTGGCCTTGCTGGCCTCGGCCCTGCTCTTCGGGGCCATCCACCTGCAACCCGCCGGGCTCCCCACCCTCGGCACCCTGGGCCTTGTCATGGGCCTCGCCGTCCGTCAGACCGGAAGCCTCTGGCCCGCCCTCCTGGTCCACGCCTGCTGGAACGGATCGATCTTCCTGCTGATGCGGGCCTTCGCCTGATCGTCCTCAGGGTTTGAAGTCCAGCCTCGACAGCGCGGGCGCCAGCCACCAGAAGAGCTGGAGCACCAGGAAGGCCACGGCCACCCATTTCAGGACCTGGCCCCAATTCGTGGAGCCGGCCGGCCGGCGCTCATGGCGCATGTGCCGCCGGGTGGAGAGGTAGGTCTCCACGGGATCCTCGGCCAGGGTGATCCGGGTGGCGCCACTTTGGCGGAGGGTGCTGCTGGGGCTGCCAGAACCCTCTTCGGGCGCAGGGCTGGCCGGCCGGTACCGGACCGCCGAGATGCTGCCGCCGCCATCCTCGTCCTGGGCCAGGAAGGTGAACAGGCGGGCGCGCATGCTGACGGGCCCGGGCAGAGCGTCGATCAGCTCCTCCATGAACTCGGGCAGCGTCGTGTGGCGGTCCTCCGGATCCGGGGCCAGGGCCCGCTGGAACACGGCGGCCAGGCGCGGGGACAGGTCCGCGGGAATGGCCACGGGCTCCTGGAGGATGTGGAGGATGATTTCCGTGAGGCCGGATCCCGGGTGGGGGAGCTTGCCCGTGAGCAGCTCGAACGCCGTGGCGGCGAAGCTGTAGCGATCCGAGGCTGGGGTCCCCTCGCTGCCCCTCAGCACTTCCGGTGGCGCGTAGGCCGGAGACCCCAGGAAGTCGCCCACGGCCGTCAGCCGGAGGGCCAGGGTCTGGGCGAGAGCCTCCCCGCCCTCTTCCATGACTGCCGGGTCCAGGGGTTGCTCGGAATTCAGGCTCATGTGGCCCATGGTCCGGGCGATGCCGAAATCCATGAGCTTGGCCCGGCCCTCCTCGCTGAGCAGGATGTTGTCCGGATTCACGTCGCGGTGCACGATGGCGCGGCGATGGGCGGCCCGCAGGGCCCGCATGGCCTGGATCAGCACCCGGGCGCTGGCCTCCGTGTCCAGATCCCGGTCCTTGATGTGCCGGCCGAGGCTCTTGCCTTCCACGTATTCCATGGCCAGGAAGGGCCCCAGGTCCTCCTCCACGCCCACATCGAAGATCGTCACCAGGTTCGGATGGTTGAGCTGGGCGCTGATCTCGGCTTCACGGCGGAACCGCAGCGTGGCCTGGTGCCGCGCCGCACCGGTGACGCGCACCACCTTGATGGCCACCCGCCGCTTGAGCAGCGGGTCCTCCGCCAGGTAGACGGTCCCCATGCCACCCTGTCCAATGGGCCGCTGGATCTGATATCTGCCGATGGTGCGTGGATCTGCCATAGGAACCGCCATTCTAACCTCGGGATCCCCTTCCAAAGACGGGCTAGAATGGAGGATTCGACATTCTGGAGTCCCCATGGCCGCCCTTCTCGAAGCCATCGAAATCAAACGCAAGATGTTCTTCGAACTCGAAGAGACGCCTTTTCACTGCCTGGACGTGGAGATTTCCACGCCTACGGCCCGGGGTGGCCAGACCCTGGTGCGCATCAAGATGCGGAACCTCCTCACCCGCGCCGTCTTCGACAAGACCTTCAAGGCCGGCGACAAGTTCAAGGAGCCCGACCTCGTCCTCGCCCCCGCCAGCTACCTGTACAGCGACGGCGAGGGGTCCCATTTCATGGACCAGGAGACCTACGAGACCCACACCCTGGGCGAGAGCCTCATGGGCGATGCCCTCGACTACCTCACCGAGGGTCTCATCGTGCAGATCCAGAAGTTCAACGGCAATCCCATCGGCCTCCAGATGCCCACCCAGGTGGAGCTGGCCGTCACCTACACGGAGCCCGGCGCCCGCGGCGACACGGCCAGCGGCAACGTCACCAAGCCCGCCAAGCTGGAGACAGGCATCGAGATCAAGGTGCCCCTCTTCATCAAGGAGGGCGAAAAGGTGAAGGTGAGCACCGAGACCGGCGACTTCGCTGGAAGGGCCTGATGCCGAGAGCTGCCGCATGAGCCGCAAGTTCCGCCTCGGCCAGAGCCGGGAGGCCCAGGATCTGGACCACCGGGAGGCCTATTCGGGCGAGCGGACCGCGGACAGCAAGCGGCGCCAGCGCCATGCCGAACGCCTGGAGACCGGTATCGAATCCCACGACGCCGAGGCCCTGCTCCGGTTGCCGGATCCCTCTCCCTGGATGCACCTCCCCGAAGCCACCCTCATCCAGCGGCACAGCCAGTGGGTGGATCTGGAGCTGGCGGATCGCACCGTGATGCGGGCCACCCTGGGGGGCAAGCTCAAGGGCGTGCGCCTCGTCTGCGGCGACCGGGTGCGCTATTCGGCCGTTCCCGTCGAGCCCGATGACCCAGGGCTTCCCACCCCCCTGCCTGTGCGGGGCGACGGGGGATCCCCCGAGGCCCAGGTGGTGGCGGTGATGCCGCGGAAAACCCTGCTCAAGCGGGGCGGCAGCGATGACCGGGAACCCTGGCAGCTCATCTGCGCCAATGCGGACGAACTCTGGATCTGCGCGGCGGTGGTGGATCCCCCCCTGCGCCCCGGCCTGCTGGAGCGGGCCCAGGTGCTGGCGCTGGATGCCGGGCTCACCTTCCGCATCCTCATCACCAAGCGCGACCGGGCTTCGAAGAAGGACACCCTGCCCGAGCTGGATCCCCTGCGTGAGCAGGGTGTGGCCATCCACGAGACCTCGGCCCTGAAGGGCGAGGGCATCGAGCCCCTGCGCAGCCTCCTGCACGGCAAGGTGGTGGTGCTGGTGGGCCACAGCGGCGTGGGCAAGAGCACCCTGGTGAACGCCCTCCACCCGGAGATGGCCCTGAAGACCGGCGGCCTCACACGGTTCGGCACGGGCAAGCAGACCACCACCGCCGCCCGCTGGCTGGCCCTCGCCACCGGCGGCACCCTGGTGGACACTCCCGGGATCCGCACCCTCAGCGTCCGTGGCTTTGACCGCGCCCTGCTGGGCAGCGTCTTTCCGGAGTTCCCTGCCGAGGTCCTGGAGGATCCCTCCGCCCTCGATCCCAACGACGAGGAAACCCTCGACCGCCTCGGCCTCGACTACCCCGAGCGCCTGCAGAGCCTCCAGCGCCTGTGGCTGGAAATGGAAGACCGCAACCCGAACCAGAACGTGTGGCGCTAGGCGGCGACGATGCAGGATCGCATGCAGTCCGACTCCCGCCTCCTTGGCCTCGTCTACGGGGCCGTCTTCGGCACGTTGTTCCCCCTCTTCTTCTTCGCGGCACGATCCTTCGCCCGCCGAGAGCGGGGCCATGAGATCGCGGACCAGATCGCCAACGCCTTCATGGAGCTCCGACCCAAGTATCTGGAGGCGATCCTCGACAACACGGCGCGGGTGCTGGGGCTGCGGTCCTCCCATCCGGACGTGGACCGCGCGGCGCGGGAGATGGTGCGGCAGCATGCCCGGGCCTGGGTGGATTTCTTCTTCTACGGCCAACGGCCTGTGGAAGAGGCCCTGGCCCAATTCGCGAGCATCGAAGGCCTGGAGCATATGGACGCGGCCATGGCCGAGGGCCAGGGCGTCATCCTCCTCACGGCCCACGCCGGCAACTACGAGCTGGGCGGCCTGCTGCTGCGGGCCCGGAACCTGAAGGTCCACGCGGTCTACAAGCCCGACCGCTTCGAGGCGGTGGAGCGCCTGCGGGAGCGCCTGCGGGCCCAGGGCGGGGTGGTGGGCCTCGCGGTAGATGGCGTGGGGTTCTCAACCCTGCCCCTGGTGAAGATCCTCCGGGAAGGGCGGCTGGTGGGCATGCAAGGGGACCGGGACTTCAGCCTGAACGGCGTGTCCATGCCCTTCTTCGGGCGGAACGTGCCCTTCCCCCGGGGGCCCTGGGAGCTGGCGGCCATGACCGGCGCCCCCATCGTCACCAGCTTCTTCTACACCGACGCGGACCGCCGCTTCCATGCCCGGCTCAGTGAACCCATCCGCATCCAAGGCGGGCGCGGCGAGCGGATGGCGGCCATCGAGACCGGGATGCGCGCCTATGTGGCCGATCTGGAAGCCCTCATCCGCCAGCATCCCAGCCAGTGGTACTGTTTCTACCCCTTCTGGGACGACCCCGCCCGGGAAAAAACCCAGGCGTGACCTGCCCGTGTCGCCCGTCATAGGGATTTCGGCTTAAGCTTCTGGGTTCCGGGGTCCGGTCCCGGTTCCCACAAGGAGTTCAACCCATGCGCGGCACCCTGTCCCTGCTTCTCATCGCCGCAGCCGCCATTGGCTGCAATTCGAACAAGTCCCAGGCCCCCGTGGTCGCCGCACCGGTCCAGGGCGCGCCAGCCCCCCAGGCCCAGGCCCCTGCGGCCGGTCTGTCGATCACCGGAAAACTCCTGGAGCGCATCGATGCCTCCCCCTACTGCTACCTCAAGATCAAGACCGCCAGCGGCGAGGTCTGGGCCGCCGTTCCGGAGACCAAGGTCGAGAAGGGCACCGAGGTCACGGTGGCCGGGGCCATGATCATGAGGGATTTCGAATCCAAGACCCTGAAGCGGACCTTTGCCGAGGTCTACTTCGGGACCCTGGCCCCCGCGGGCGGAGCCACCGCGGCCCCGGCCCCGGCGGCGAACCCGCACGGCTCGGCCGCCCCGGCCGCCATTGGCAAAGTCGAGAAGGCCAGTGGGGCGGATGCCCGCACGGTGGCTGAGGTCTGGGCCCAGAAGGGCGCCCTCAAGGACAAGACCGTCAGCGTGCGCGGCACGGTGGTGAAGTACAGCGCGGGCATCATGGGCAAGAACTGGATCCACCTGCAGGACGGCAGCGGGGATGCGAAGACCGGCACCCACGACATCACCGTCACCAGCAATGACGCCACCGCCAAGGGCGACATCATCACCATCAAGGGCGTGGTGCGGACCGACAAGGATTTCGGATCGGGCTATTCCTACCAGGTCCTCGTCGAGGATGCCAAGGTGCAGAAGAAGTAGCCCCGGGCTTCAGCCTTCAGGTTGCGGGCGCCTCCAGGCGCCCGCTTTTTTGGCCGGGGCCAGGTTGATCTTCAACACCTCGAAGTTGGCGCTGAGGTCGAAGTCCCTGGGCATGATGTAGCTCGGATGCCGGGCAATCACAGGATGGGAACCCGGGCTGCCCGTCCCGCTCACCAGGGGCTGCACGGGAAAGCCCACCCGGTAGAATGCCTTGGCGATGAGGGCCGAGCAGATGACCTCCCGGCTGCTGGAGCTGCCCAGGTACAGGGGGCGCCGCCGCCAGCGGGCCGGCAGCAGATGGACAGGCGTGAGGTAGCGCCCCAGGTCGAAGATGTTCCGCTGGTCGTAGCGGAGCCCCAGGTGCCGCATCATCTCGGCCACCACCCGCTCCAGGTCCCCGGAAGATAGGCCCTGCGGACGGCACACCCGCAGGTTGTGGTCCGCGTACCAGGCCACGGGCTTCACGCGCACGCCCTCGGCCATGTCGCTCTCCAGGACCAGGTGCGCAGCTTCAACGCCGAACTGCTCCAGCGCCTCCTCCGCGCGGGGCCCGCCCCACCGCAGCAGGGCGTCGCCGATGTACATCCCCGCGTGGCTCCAGGAGCTCTGGCTGAGCGTCATGATCATGCGGCTGATGCGGGACTTGCCCTCCACCAGCACCACGTCACCGGGGCGGAGCTCGGCCCGGAGCCGGTCCACGTCGTTGGGCACGCGCCGCTGGTAGCTGGGCAGTTCGGCCGTGAGGTAGCGCACCAGCCCGCGGGTCAGCGCGTCATGGAGGAACATGGGTCCCTCCTGTTCTCCGTCAGGCGGGCACGGGAACGGCGGCCAGCTCCTTCACCCAGGCGGGCACGGTGCGGACGCCCTTGGGCGCCTGCAGGGCCTTCTGGTAGCGGCGGAGCTCGCCGTCATGGTTGACGATGAAATCGCTCTCTTCGGCGAGGCTGGTGATGGGCAGCCAGGCGCTGGCGGCGCGGCCCAGGGCCGAGGCCTCCACTTCGAGCGCCAGGCTGAAGGCCGCGGCCTTGAGGATCTGCCCCAGCAGCTCGGCTTCCTTCTCGCTGGTGAAGGCGGCATCGTGCAGCAGCACCACTGCCTTGACCTCGCCCTTCTGGACCTTGGCCAGCAGCTCCTCCAGGGCACTGAAGCGATAGCCCCGCTCCGTGAAGCCCCGGCGGTTCAGGATGCCGTCGGCGCTGGTCTGGTACTTGGGCAGCACCACGGGGATGGTCTTGTCGCCGCTGCCGTAGCGCAGGTCGGCGGAGGCGGCCAGTTCTCCCAGACGCTGGGCGGCATCACAGCCGAAGGTGCCCTGGCCGATGACGGCCGCGGGACCGGCGGCCTGCAGGGCTTCGCGGATGGCATCCGGGGAAGCAGGAGCGCCCTTCAAGCTGGGGGCCGGAGCCTGGTCCGCGCGGTTGTAGTGGGTGTAGGCGTAACGCTCCGCGTCACTGATGAAGTGCGTGGTGTCCTTGCCTTCCAGGGGCCGGGGGCGGAAGCGGTGGATCTGGTTGCCCTCGTGGTCGATCCAGATGGGGCTGCCCAGGGCCGAGTGGCGGCTGATGGAGGGTGTGCTCTTGAGGTACCAGACGCGCTTCTTGAAGCGGAAGTCGCGGCTGGTGAGGGCGCCCACGGGGCAGAGGTCCACCACGTTGCCGGCGAAGGGGTTCTGGTCCATGGACTTGCCGGTGTAGGTGGTGACTTCCAGGTGGGCGCCGCGCTGGGCCACGATGAGCTCGCCGCCGCCGCTGATCTCGCGGGTGAAGCGGACGCAGCGGGTGCAGTGGATGCAGCGGTTCTTGTCGATGACGATCTTGGCGCCCAGGTCCTCGTAGCGGTAGCGCCGCTTCACCTCGGCCATGCGGGAGTCGCCGCTGCCGTAGTGGTACGAGTAATCCTGGAGCTTGCACTCGCCGGCCTGATCGCAGATGGGGCAGTCCAGCGGGTGGTTGATGAGCAGGAACTCCATCACGCCGGCCCGGGCGTCGGCCACGGCGGGCGTGTTGGTGAAGACCTCCATCACCACGGCGTCCGGATTGTCCTTGGGCGCGGGCGGCACCGTGGTGGTGCAGCTGGTGGCGAGCTTGGGCTGGCCCTTGATCTCCACGAGGCACATGCGGCAGGTGGCCACGGGCGTCAGTGCCGGGTGGTAGCAGTAGTGCGGGATGTCGATGCCCACGGTGCGGCAG
>DASXVC010000088.1:0-22753 GCA_036504495.1 Geothrix sp. | reverse complement strand
CTCCAGCCCGTCGATGATCTGGGTGTTGTTGATGGTGCCCAGGGTGGTGGTGACCAGGGCCTGGGTTTCGCCGCGGGTGAAGAGACAGCTGCCGTGGGCCGCGGGCAGGACGCCGATCTCGATGTTCAGGGGGCGGATCTGGTCGAACTTGCGGCCATCCAGACGCACGCCCTGCTTGAGGATGGCGTTGCGGAAGAGGGTCTCCTTCAGTTCGTCGAAGCAGGCGACCAGGTCCTTCTTCAGCTCGGGCTTGTCGGTGCAGAACTGGGCGACGGCCTCTTTCTTGAGGAGGTCGATGGTCTTGTAGCTCTCGATCTTCACCTTCATGGTGAGAGCGGCGAAGAGCTTCTCGGCGAAAGCGGCGGCCACCTGGCCGTACAGCTCCTCGTTGCGCGCGGCCTTGGCAGCGGCGACCTTGGGCTTGCCCACCTTGGCCTGCAGGTCCTTCTGGAGCTTGACGAGGATCTGGATCTGCCCGTGGCCGAAGGCCAGGGCCTTGACCATGTCGGCTTCCAGGACTTCCTTGGCGCCACACTCCACCATCACCAGGGCGTCGGCGGTGCCGGCCACCAGGAGGTCGATGTCGCTGTCGGCGCGCTGCTCGACGGTGGGGTTCACCACCAGCTGGCCGTTGACGCGGCCCACGCGGACGCCTCCCACGGGGTTCACGAAGGGGATCTCGCTGATGATGAGGGCCGCGGAGGCACCCACCATGGCGAGCACTTCAGGGGCGTGCTGGCCGTCGTAGCTGAGCACCTGGGCGGTGACCATGGTGTCGCCGTTGTAGCCCTCTTCGAAGAGGGGCCGCAGGGGACGGTCGATGAGGCGGCTGGTGAGGGTTTCCTTGGTGGTGGGGCGGCCCTCGCGCTTGAACCAGCCGCCGGGGATCTTGCCGGCCGCCAGCACGGGCTCGCGGTAGTCCACGGTCAGGGGGAAGAAGTCGATGCCTTCACGGGGGGTGCCGTAGCACACGGCCACGAGCACCATGGTGTCGCCCTGGCGGACGACGACGGCGCCGTGGGCCTGCTTGGCGATGCGGCCGGTCTCGATGCTGATGGGCGTGCCGCCCAGATCCACCGATACGGTCGTGGGGTTGAATTTCAATGCGTTCATGCAAGCTCCTGGGCCCTCGGGCCCAATGGGCTCCCCTGAGACCGGCTCACGCGTCCGGGTCTCCCGCGATCGCTCCATGAAACCCGTCCGCCGAATCCTGAACCAGGAGGGGGAGGTGGGCTTCCTGCAGAGGTCGCCGCCGAAGGGGAGCAGGTGGAAATCGGCAAATTCCATTCTATCAGGGGTGGGGCAGGACGGGCAGCTTTCGCCCCTTTCCTTCAGCTTCCCGAGAGGGGGAGAAAGACCGCGTGGCTCCCGGACGCCCCCCGGCGGGCCCTGACACCCTCGCCGTACAACCCCAAGCCAGTGGGCGAAGGCGCGTAGGTCGGTACCAATCGCTTGAGCCAGCGCAGAATCTCCACCTGCCGCAGTCCATCGCCCAACTGGGAAGCATGTTCCAGGGCGATGAGGCCTTCCTCCAATAGCGCGCCATCGACTTCATCTGGCACGGCATTGAACACTTTGGGATGAATGTCCGATAGGGACTCTTCCTCCGCGGAGAAGAGTTCCTCGAACAGCTTCTCTCCGGGGCGGATGCCGCTGAAGGTGATTTCCAGATCCTGTCCGGGTATGAGGCCCGACAGGCGCGCCATGTCCGTGGCGAGATCCAGGATTCGCACGGGCTCCCCCATGTCCAGCACATAGACCCGGGCGTTCTCGCCCAGGATGCCGGCCTGGAGCACCAGCTGGCTGGCTTCGGGGATGGTCATGAAATACCGGGTCATCTCGGGGTGGGTCACGGTGATGGGCCCCCCGTTCCGGATCTGCTCGCTGAAGATGGGGATCACGCTGCCGCGGCTGCCCAGGACGTTGCCGAAACGGACGCTCACGTACCGGCATCCCTCGGGGGCCAGGGCCGCCTCCCGCATGACCAGGTATTCGGCAATGCGCTTGGTGGCGCCCAGGACGTTCGTGGGGTTCACGGCCTTGTCCGTGGAGATGTTCACGAAGGTGTGAGAGCCCGAGGCCGCGGCCGCCCTCACGAGGTTCAGGGTGCCGAGAATGTTGTTCTCGACCGCCTCCCCGGGGTGGGCTTCGAGGTAGGGCACATGCTTGTGGGCCGCGGCGTGGAGAACCACCTGAGGGCGCCACCGCTTGAACACCTGGTTCAGGCGGGCCACATTCCGGATGTCGCAGAGTTCCAGGGAAAGGCTCTGGTTGGGGAACAGGGTCCGGAGGGAGCGTTCCGCTTCCCACAGGCTGTTCTCGCCACGGCCCAGGAGCACGATGCGGCTGGGCCGGAAGGCCGCAGCCTGCCTTGCCAGCTCACTGCCGATGGAACCACCGCCCCCGGTGATGAGCACCACGGCATCCTCGAGCACCAGGCTGAGGGAGCTCTGGTCCAGCTGGACGGGTTCCCGCCGGAGGAGATCTTCGATGGAGATGTCGCGCAACTCGGGTTTCCAGGTCTTGGGGCCCAGGAGATCGAAAATGCCCGGCACGGTCTTGATTTCGACCCCTGCGGACCGGACGGCTTCGGTGAAACGCCGGATCACGGATCCAGAAGCGCTGGGAATGGCCAGCACCACTTGGGTGATGTCTTCGTCCTGGATGACCTGCTCTAGGATTTCGGAGGTGCCCAGGACGGGGATGCCCTGGATGTGAATCCCCTGCTTGTCCTTGGCGTCGTCGATGAAGCCGATGATGCGGGACCCCAGTTCCCGGTGCCGCTTCAGTTCCTGGGCCACCAGCAGGCCAGCCCGCCCGGCGCCCACGATCAGAGTACGGCGGCGGGCCCGTCCCTCGCCTGGAGCATCCGCATCCAGCAGGTGGTCATGCCGAGCCCGTACTGCCCCCCGGAGGAGCGCCCATAGGCCGCCTGTGCTGAGGCTGGCGGTGATGACCGTTTCCAGGTCGAAAGCTGCATGAAGCAGAGGTGACAGCCGCCCGAGGACGAGACCGGCCAGCAGCATTGAGACCGTGGCACCCAGGATGCGCACGGCATCCTTGAATCCAATGAGCCGATAGTGCTGCCGCGTAAGCTGGAGAACCAGATTCACGACCAGGGCCAAGACCATCCATTCCCAGACGTGGCGGGCCAGATGGTAGTCGGTCGAGAAGAGATGGGCGCTGACCACCCACGCCGTGCCGGCCAGCAGGGTATCAAGCACCAGCTTGACCACCCGGCGCAGGAGGGGGTGATCCAACAGGGTGAGCCTGTGATTGGAAGTGGTGGATGGTGGAGGGTTCATCAGGGCAGGTCTTCTGGAAGGGCCGGGGCGCTGAGTGGCTCCCCTCACCTGGATGTGGAACGGTGCGTCAAAGTCGTCATGATAACCTACATATTTGTGCCTTATCAGTGGAACTAGAGTGACATCGGAGTGGCTATGCGCGTCATCAAGCTGTGGAGCGGGTGGTTCTTGGCGGCGAGTCTCTTCGCCCAGCTGCCCCAGGGACTGGACCTCCAGGCCCTGAAGCAAGCCGCGGGTGCCCAGGGCATGGGTGGTGCTGCGGAGGTGGTGCCGACTCGGCCCACAGGAGCGCTCGCCGCTGCGGCCACGCCGGAGGAGGCGGCCCGCCAGCGCACGGAGGACGAGAAATTGGACGAGGAGATCCGGACCCTGAAGCGCCGGGAGAAGGGACCTCGCCGTTTCGGCGCCGACTTGTTCCAGGTGCGCCAGCGCGGATCTGCGGCCACGGAAGGCGGCATCGCCGAGGACTATGTGCTGGGCACGGGCGATCGATTGAACCTGAACGTGTTTGGCAGCGCCACCTTCGACCTGCCGGTGCAGGTGGATGGTCGCGGCGAGATCGTGATCCCCAAGGTGGGCACTGCCAAGGTGGGCGGTCTGACCCTGGGCAGGGCCAAGACGGTGGTGCAGGGCCTGGTGGGCCGCAACTTCTCCCGCTCTTCGGTAGACCTGCAGGTGATCAAGCTCCGCGAAGTGCGGGTCTTCGTCATGGGTGAGGTCTACCGTCCCGGCAGCTACCTCGTATCGAGCCTCAGTTCCCTGGTGAATGTGCTCAGCCTGGCTGGCGGCCCCACGGCCGTGGGCAGCTACCGCGACATCCGGGTGATGCGTGGGGGCCAGAAGGTGGCCAGTCTGGATCTGTACCCGCTCCGGGCCGAGGGGCTGGGGAATCCCAACGTGGCCCTGCAGAATGGCGACACCGTCTTCGTGCCCCTGGCCCAGAACCAGGTGATGCTGGAAGGGGCCTTCCAGCGTGTGGTGGTGGCTCCGGTGGAAGCACCGAAGAAGGGCGACCAGCCCCTGGCGGAGGATCTGGACCTGGATCCTCTGAAGGACCAGCGGGATCGGCTGCAGCGTGAACTGAAGGCCATCGAGGCCCAGCTGGGGACAAATCAGGAACCAGCGACGGGCCAGGAACCTGCAGGGCGGGATGGCCGCGAAATTCCGGCCGCCCGTGCGCCTCAGGTTCCTGTTGCCCTCAGCCTGACGGAACGTGCGGCCCTGGAGGACCGCCTCTTCTTTCTGAAACGGCAGATGGTGGCCCTCAAGGAGGCACCGGTGGGGGATCACCGGGTGCGGATCAATCCGGAGACGAACCTTCCGGTCATTCTGGTGGATGCCGATGGCGCGAAGCCCGATTGGCTGCGCCGCTGGGAGCAGACCGGAACCGCGCCCCGCATGCAGTTCGAGCTCCGGACGGGCGAAACCGTGGCGGAGGCCCTGCGCTTTGCCGGAGGCTTCGCACCTGAGGCTGGTCCTGGCACCCTCGCCCTCCGGCGCCGGGATGCCGCGGGGGTCCTCAGCGGCCAGGACGTGCCCCTGGAGGCTGCGGCGCAGCTCCCCTTGCAGCGCGGGGACATGTTGTCGGCCCTGCCCCGCAGGGAGCGCACCGGGCCCGTGGTCCAGATTTCCGGTTGGACGCGGGTGCCTGGCAGCTTCGCCCGCACCGAGGGCCTGAGGGTGGGCGACCTGCTGCGCCGGGACTCGCAGGTGCTGCCGGATACCTACCGGGCCCGGGGCGAGGTGGTGCGGACGGCTGTGGATGGCACCACGCGGTTCCTCGCCTTCGATGTGGATCGTGCCCTGGCGGGCGATGCCGTCCACAACCTGCTGCTGGAGGACCGGGATCGCGTCGAGCTGTTCCGCCTGGAGGAGCTGCGCCTGCCCCGGCTGGTCACGGTGCTGGGGCCTGTGGCTCGGCCCGGAACTTACGCTTTCCACGAAGGCATGCGCGCCTCGGACCTGATCTTCCGGGCTGGTGTGCCGGAGAAATCCGCCGACCGTCTGGTGGCCGAGCTGGCCCGTTCCAGGGAAGGCAAGGCCAGCGAGGTGATCCGCCTCGACCTGGCGAAGCTGCTGTCCACCGAAGCCGCCAGTCCCATCGCCCTGCTGGATGAGGCCGTAAACCCCCGCATCCAGGTGGACGACCAGCTGAGCCTGTTCGAGAAGCCGGATTACAAGGTCCACCGGACCGTGCGCGTGACGGGCCAGGTGGCCCGGCCTGGAGCCTACACCCTGGATTCGGATCGTCCCAAGCTCTCCGACGTGATCAAGCGGGCAGGTGGGCTCACGCCGGAGGCCATGCCCCAGGCGGGCATCTTCCTGCGGCGCATGAGCACCCAGGATGCCTCCCTGCAGCGGGCGGCGGAGGAATCCGGTTTGGCGGGCAAGGATCCCACGGCCAAGGGCATCAACGAAATCCTTGAGCGCCTGAACGAAACCAAGCGTCAGCCCGCCACGGGCCAGCTGCTGAAGAATCCCCTGCTCCATGGCCTGCTCGCGGGCAGTCTGAACCGCATGGTGGTGGACTTCGGCAGGGCCCTGAAGGGCGATGCCTTGGCGGATGTGGAACTGCAGGACGGAGACGAGGTCATCATCCCCCGGGCTACAGAAGCTGCTTATGTGGTGGGCGAAACCGCCAGTCCCTTCGCCACCTACAAGGTGCAGAAGGGCATGAAGGTGTCTGACCTGCTGAAGCTGGCCGGTGGCACCACGCGCAATGCCGACACCTCGAACATCCGCCTGCTCAAGGCCGACGGCCGCATCCTGGATTCCTGGGTGAGCGGCAAGGCTGTGGACCCCGGTGACACCGTGCTGGTGCCCCAGCGCTTCCGCCGCGACACCAGCTGGCAGGAGAACCTCCAGGCCCTGACGCCGCTCGCCCTGATCTTGAATGCGGTGAAGTAGGAGCGAGAAATGGATAATCAATTGGTCGTGGCGCCTCTTAAGCGTCATGCCATGTCGGGTTGGCTGAATCCTGAATCCAGCACATCTCCAGATGGCATCTCTGAATCTCGCTTGGTTTGGTGCGGAATTGGTGGCTCACTGCTGCCGTCTGAAACCCTGGTTCGAGCTTTGGGACCAGTGGATTTTCAAGCGGCATGGATTCCCTTGGCCTCGCCTGAGCCCCAATGCTTGAAGCTCGGATCTGGCGATCAATTGGTGTTCGCCTCCAAGAGTGGCAAAACCCTTGAGTTGTGGACATGGATCGGCCGCCTCCGATCCATGCGGGAATGGTCGAAATTAGATAAAGCGCCAATTGTGATCAGTCAGGATGATGACAACCCCCTGGCGCGTTGGGCTCGATCCGAAGGGTTCCCGATTTTGCCCATACCCGTGAATGTGGGTGGACGCTACTCGGCCTTCACACCAGTCGGTACATTGCCGTTGTCCTGGATGAAATTGGAACCGGAGCGATTTCTGGAGGGCGGACGCTCCGTCGTTCGAGATCTGGAAGACCCAATGAGCTTATGGGGCAAGCGGATCACCGGCATGGTGAGAACCCTGCACCAGAAATACATCGAGGGTGTAACCGAATGGGTGATGGTGCCCTATTGCCTGCGAATGGAATCATTCTCCGCTTGGTGGGTTCAACTCGTGGCTGAGAGCCTCGGGAAAGCGTCCATTGACGGAAAACCACATGGAATCACACCCATTCGTGCGGTTGGACCCATCGATCAACACAGCCAACTTCAGCGATGGATGGCTGGCCCCCGGAACCTGGGGGTCATTGTGCTGACGGTGGACTCGCATGAGTTAGAGATCGATCGCCTGACTGTACCAGGGGACTGTCCCTATCCCCAATTGAACGACCTGCAGGGCCATCAGATTCTAAGTGCCCAAGCCGAGGGAACCCGGGATGCACTGGAAGCCGCAGGAATTCCAACCGTTCACTGGGCCCTGCATTCTCTGGATGAACGATTGATGGGGGAACTCATGATGGCCTGGCAGGTGGTCGTGGGGCTTACAGGCATGGCCATGGGTGTGGATCCCTTCGATCAACCTGCCGTCGAACAAAGTAAGGTGCGCACATTCCATCGTCTAGGTATTGACGTGATGCCTCCCCAGACCATACGGGGATAGGGATCATGTTTGGATCCGCTACAATGAAAGGCCCCGCCAGCGCGGGGCCTTTTCATCGTGAGTGCCATGATCCTGCGCAAAGAATACTGGTTCGAAGCCGCCCATTTCATCTACAACCATCCGGGCAAGTGCCGGAACCTCCACGGCCACAGCTACAAGCTCTTCGTGCTGCTGGAAGGCACGGTGAATCCCGAGACGGGCATGATCATCGACTTCGACGATCTCTCCAAGGTGGTGGTGGAGCAGGTGATCTCGAAGCTGGACCACCGCTTCCTCAATGACCTGATCCCCCTTTCCACGGCCGAGAACATCTCCGTGTGGATCTGGGAGCAGCTCAAGCCTTCGCTGCCGCAGCTCTGCCAGATCGAGGTCTACGAAACCACCGACAATTGCGTGATCTACCGGGGAGTCTGAGATGCGGCGTCTTCTGGTCCTCCCCGCCCTGCTCCTGCTGATCGGTTGCGATGCGATCAATCCCGCCCTGCGATACGAGGGGGCCGCCCGCCAGCTGCGGTTTTCACTGGACCGGGTGGAGCCCAGGGTGGAACTGGCCTTTCCCCTGGAACAATCGCGGGTGCGGCTGCGCCTGGAAGTGGGCGTGGACAACCCCTCGGACCAGCGCCTGCGGACGCGCCGCGTGAGTGGCGACCTGCGGTTGAGCGCCCAGGGCGGGGAGCACGCCATCGGCTCCGTGAGCTTCCCGGAAGGTGCGGATCTGGCCCCCCAGGGGCGCAGCACCCTCAAGGTGGACGTGCTGCTCGGCTACAACGATCTCAAAACCGCCTGGGGCCCCTTGTCTGGCGCGGTGTTGCGCCATGAGCCCGCGACCTGGAACCTGGCTGGGGAGGCCCGCTTCGAGGTGATGGGCATCGAATTCGGGGTACCCTTCCGCACTCGGAAAGAGAGCGGGCGATGAAGCAGGGCCCCCAGCGCCTCCTGACGGGCTGCTAGATGATCCGGGCCGTCGTCTTCGACCTCTGGAACACGCTGGTCTTCAGCCCGGCGGGCAGCCCCTTCCAGCGGTTGAAGGGCCTGCTGAGGCCGGAGCAGCAGGCTCTGCATGCCGCCCTCATGCGGGACGGCATGATCCGGCCGTACGACTCGGTGGAGGTCTTCCTGGAGGTCTGGCGTGGTCCCGCAAGCCTGGACGACGAACAGATGGCCGCCATGGTCCAGGCCTTCCGGGAAGCCGGGGATCAGGCCCAGTGTTTTCATGGCGCACCGGAGGCTGTGGCCGCGGTGCGCGATCTGGCGCGGGTGGCCCTGCTGTCCAATACCCAGAGTTTCGGGCTGGAGCTACTGGACCGGCTGGGCATCTCCGAGCGGATCCGCCTCCAGCACTGGAGCGCCGAGCTGGGCGCCCTCAAGCCTGAGGCCGCGGCCTACGAGGCGGTGCAGCGGCGGCTGGGCCTGTTCCCGGGCAACCTGGCCATGGTGGGCGACAGCTGGACGGACGATGTGGAAGGCGCCCTCGCCGCGGGCTGGACCGCCATCTGGGTGAACCGGGAGGCCAAACCCCGCCCCGATCACGACCCCGACGCACCCCTCTACGAAGTGCGCAGCCTCGACCGCGTGCCCGAGCTCATCGAGAACCTCCAGGCCGGCATGCGCTGTCCGACCTGTCTCGGATAATCTGGCTAGGCGCTGGCGGAATCGGAGCCCACCATCTGCACGTCCATGACCACCGCATGGCGTGGTGTGTCCTGGCGCTCGAGCCACTGGACGCGGGCGCCCAGGAGCCGGGCCAGCTGCAGGAGGCCTTCGCGGGCTTCCTGGTGCAGGGCGCCAGACAATTCCGGGTGGATGGTCAGGCGCACGTCCGCGCCCCGCAGCCGATCCCCCAGGCGCACCAGCTCGCGGTAGGCCTTGAGCAGGGAGGTCTCCGGGCTCTGGGTCCGGCCCGCGCCGTTGCAGGCGGGGCAGGGCTGGGTGAGCTGGCGTTCCAGGGAGGGGCCCGTGCGCTTGCGGGTGAGTTCCACCAGGCCGAATTCGGAGATGCCCCCGGCCCGGGCATGGTTGCGGTCCCGCCGGAGCTCCTCCTGGAGCCGCGCCAGCACCTCGTCGCGGTGGGCCGAATCCACCATGTCGATGAAGTCGATGACCACGATGCCGCCCAGGTTGCGCAGGCGCAGCTGGCGCACGATCTCGGGGATGGCCTCCAGGTTGGTGAGGTAGACCGTCTCCTCCAAGTCCTTCTTGCCCACGAACTTGCCGGTGTTCACATCCACGCTGACCAGGGCCTCGGTCTGGTTCAGCACGATGGAGCCCCCGTGCTTGAGGAAGACCTTGGGCTGCCGGGCCGAGTCGATTTCCGCCTCGATGCCGAAAGCCTCGAAGATGGGCAGGTCCGAGGTGAAGTGCTTCACCCGGTTGGCCCACTCGGGATGCAGCTTCTCTACGAAAGCCAGGACCTCGCGGTGGGCGTCGGGATCGTCCACCCAGAAGCTGGAGACCTCTTCGCGGAAGATGTCGCGCAGCACCTTCTGGAGCAGGCGCAGGTCCTGCCACACCAGGCCCGGCGCGGGCACCGTGGCCGCCTTGGCCTGGATCTCCTGCCACATCTGGCGGAGGAAGGCCACGTCGCCCACCAGATCCTCGTCCTTTTCGCCGATGGCGGCCGTGCGGACGATGAAGCCCTCGCCGGGTTGGGCGTGGCTGCGGATCAGGTCGCGGAGGCGCTCCCGCTCTTCAGGGTCCGTGATCTTGCGGGAGATGCCGATGTGGTCGATGCCCGGCATGAAGACCAGGAAGCGGCCGGGAAAGCTCAGGTGGCGGGAGAGCCGGGGCCCCTTGGAGCCAATGGGGTCCTTCACCACCTGGACCAGGGTCTCCTCGCCCTCCTTGAGAGGGGGCAAGGGCGGCGGGGGGGGTGGCAGGTCGTCGGCGACGGATTCCTCGCCCTCCTCCTCGGCGGACAGGTCGGCCCCCAGGCGCTGGGCCACGGGGTCGTCCAGGTAGAGGAAGCCATCTTTGGCGCCCCCGATGCCCACGAAAGCGCTCTGCATGCCGGGGAGCAGCTTGGCCACCCGGCCCTTGTACACATCTCCCACCTGGCTTCGGTTCATCGTCCGGTCGAGAAACAGCTCACAGAGCTGACCATTCTCAAGCAGAGCGATGCGCGTCTCCAGGGGGGTCGAATTGACCACCAGGGACTTGCGGACTTCCATGGAACCAACCTTTCAGAACTGTGCAGGAAGGCGCCTTGCCCCCACCGCGGGCCCCGGGGCCGTACCAGGCCGGAGGGTGACTCTTTTCTACCATGATCCTAGGATGCCGCGCCAACACCTGGAGGTTCCGCAATCGGCATTTATTTCTTGCCTAGAAAAAAAGAGGGGGCGAATCGGGGCCCGGTCAATCCGTGAAGGCCGCCTCGCAGAGGGGCGTGCGCTCCTGGCGGCGGCGCTCGGTGATGCGGTTGCGCTCGTCCACGAAGACCACCCTGGGGGCTACGGTCTCGGCCTCCTCGGCGGTCATCCAGCCGTAGGCGGCGATGATGACGAGGTCTCCGGCCTTCACCAGGTGGGCAGCGGCGCCGTTGATGCCCACCTCACCCGATCCCGGCACCCCCGGGATCACATAGGTGGACAGGCGCGACCCGTTGGTCACGTCGTAGATATCGATCTTCTCGTTCTCCATGAAGCCGGCGGCCTCGATGAGGAGCGGATCGAGCGTGATCGATCCCACGTAGTCCAGATCGGCCCTCGTCACGGTGGCGCGATGGATCTTACCGAGCAGGAAGTGGCGCAGCATGCATCCTCCGGTCCAGGCTCCGTCCGGAGTCCCGGCCAACGCATAAGGATGGACCCAGGATTACCCCCAGGTCCATCCTCGATTTTAACCCAGCCTAGTTGAACAGCACCACGTGGAGGTCCACGCCGAGCCGGGGGGGTGCCACCGGAGGCGGGGCCACGGGCAGCCGGAAGGCCCCCTCGAGGTCCAGGCGGGCCCGGGGATCGCGGATCTGGCGGAGGACCCAGCGGCCTTCAATAAAGACGTAGCAGCGGGAGGGGTCGCCGGGCACCAGAGCCACGTAGCGGCGCGACTCGCCCTGGCGCCAGTAGCCGTCCATCCAGGCGGGGGCCCGGTAATGGCGGCCCCGGCCCCGGTCATCACCCTGGTCGTCATCCTCATAGCGATGCCGCTCGTGCTTCCTGGCTTCCTTATCTCTCTCCTTCCAGTACTTGCGCTCGGCCTTGTCGCGTTCCTTCCAGTATTTGCCATCGTCCCGGCGGTCATCGCGACGGTCGTCCCGTCGGTCGTCACGCTCCCCACGCTGGCCCCGGCGTTCGTCGTCGGGACGCGCGGTGGTGGGCAGGGCTGATAGGACAAAGGCGGCCAAGAGGCCGGCACTCAGCAAACGGCGAAACATAGAACCTCCCTGTTCAGTTTCAGTTGAAGAGCACCACATGGAGGTCGACGCCCACCCGGGGCAGCGGCACCGGTGGCGGGGCCATGGGCATGCGGAGGACGTCGCGGAGCTCTGCCTGGACATCCACGGTGAGACCCTTGCGAAGCTCCCAGCGGCCGTCGATCAGGAAGTAGGCGCGGTCCTGATAGCGCGGATCCACGGCAACATAGGGTCGCTCGGGGACCCGGGGGCCGAACTTCTTGGCCAGCCCTGGGGGAAGGCCCCCCTTCTTGGCCAGGCCGGGAGGCACCCCACCCTTTTTGGCGAGGCCCGGAGGGCCGCCGTGGTCGTGGCCACGCCCCTGGGGCATCGCCAGGGTCGCGAGGATGAGAAGGGTCGGCACGAGCATGGGGCCTCCTGGAGGGTCCGGTTCCAGGCTAGGCCCTCTGGCCCGAGGCGTCCATGCATCGAAAGGACTATCGAATGGCTCCATGGCCATGCAAGGTGCTGCAAACCAAGGGTCTGAGGCAGCCCCTAGCTGTTTTGGGGGCTCAAGCTCACATTCAGGCCCGCTTCATCCGGAGATGGCGCCAGCACCACGTTGTCGATGAGCCGGGTGCTGCCCACGTAGGCGGCCACGCACAGGGCGACGGTGCGGTCCACCGGGCCCTGGAGGGATTCCAGGTTCTGGGCGTCCACCAGATCGAGGTACTGGATGGAATCCGCCCCGGTCATCAGGGCCCGGGCGATCTCCAGCAGCTTGGCGGGCTGTCGCTCCCCGGCATCAAAGGCGGCCTTGGCGGCCAGGAGGCCCTGGCTGAGGCTCAGGGCCCGGCGCCGGGCGTCCTCATCCAGGTAGGTGTTGCGGCTGCTCAGGGCGAGGCCGTCCGCTTCGCGGGTGGTGGGCACGACCACCACGTCCACGGGCATGTTCAGGTCGCGGACCATGCGGCGGATCACCACCGTCTGCTGGAAATCCTTCTGGCCGAAGAAGGCCAGGTCGGGCTGGACGATGTTGAAGAGCTTGGCCACCACGGTGGCGACGCCCCGGAAATGGCCCGGGCGGAAGCGGCCACAGAGGGGCTCGGCCAGGCGGCCGGGTTCCACGTGGGTTTGGAAGCCCGTGGGGTAGATCTCGGCCACCTCGGGAAGGAAGAGCACGGTGGCGCCGGTCTCCAGGCAGAGGTTTTGATCCCGCTCCAGGTCCCGGGGGTAGTTGGCCAGGTCTTCACCAGGGCCGAACTGGTTTGGATTCACGAAAATGGAAACAACAGTGGCGTCGCAGCGGGCGGCACTCTGGCGGATCAGGGATCCGTGGCCCTCGTGCAGGAACCCCATGGTGGGGACGAAGCCAATGCGTTTGCCTTCTTCCCGAAGGGGTCTGAGAAGGGCACGGAGATCAGCAATGGTTCGGACAACTCGCATGGACAAAAACGGGATCCTTCAGAAAGCGCCTGTCAGCTTACCTAGGGCGCGATCAGGGGTGCCACTGGGTCAGAACCGGACGAACGACTTCTGGAAGAGTATAGGATTCCCGGCCATCGGGGAACCCTCCCGTCCGCACATCCTCGGCCCAGAGGGCCAGTGCGTCTCGCAGGTCTTGGAATCCTTCGGCATAGCGGCGCACGAATTTCGGCGAAGTCCCCGGCAGCAGACCCAGCACATCGTGGATGACCAGCACCTGGCCCGAGCACTGGGGACCGGCCCCGATGCCGATGGTGGGGACCTCCAGGGTCTCCGTCACCTTGGCGGCCAAGTCGGCGGGAATGCCCTCCAGCAGGATGCTGAAACATCCGGCATCCTGCAGCTTCTGGGCGTCCTCCAGCAGGCGGATGGCATCGCCCTTCTGCTTGCCCTGCACCTTGAAGCCGCCCATGAGGTTCACGCTCTGGGGGGTGAGGCCCAGGTGGCCCATGACGGGGATCTCCGCGTCGATGAGGGCATGGACCATGGGCAGGCGCTTGGCCCCGCCCTCCAGTTTCACGGCCTGGGCCCCCCGCTGGAGGAAGCCCCCGGCGTTCCGCAGGGTGTCCTCCACGCTGAGGTGGAAGCTCAGGTAGGGCATGTCGGCCATGAGCATGGCCGTGGGATGGGTGCGGGCCACGGCCTCCAGGTGGTGGTTCATCATGGCCATGCTGACGGGGAGGGTGTTCTCGAAGCCCAGGCAGACGTTCCCCACGCTGTCGCCCACCAGGATCATGTCCACCCCGGCGGCGTCCGCGATGCGGGCGGTCACGGCGTCGTAGGCCGTGGTCATCACGAGCTTCCGCCCCGCATGGTGCCAGGCGTGCAGCTGGGGAAGGGTGACGCGGGTGCGCGCGTCAGCGGGCAGGTGGCTCATGGGGGTCTCCGCTGGAAGGTCGAAGCCGTGGGCCTCTATGAAACCATCAAAAGCGTGGGACAGGATTAACGGGATTGAAAAGAAGGATGAACAGGATTCAGGTGAGGCTGCCCTTCAAGATCAAAAAGCTGAAACCGCGAATGGCGCGAATGGGCGCGAAAGCAGCAGTGATGGGCCGCCTGGGCCCGTGAACGGAGGCAGAGTGATGACCGTTCGCCATTCGCGGTTAAATGTTCTTTAAATCTTGTTAATCAAGCTTTTAATCCTGTGAATCCTGTCCCAGCCTTTTTCATTCGGGGTCCGGCACGGCGGGCAGGTTCAGCTGGGTGGGGGTCCAGTCCTGGAGGGGATCGGCTCGCTCGGGGAGGATGAAGCGGAGGCCGGCGGCCTCGACGGTCTGGCGGAACCGGTGCAGGTCCTCCCGGCCCAGGAAGGCCGTCTCATGGGTTTCCGGAAGCCGGGACCAGAGCTGCTGGAGGCTGGGGAAGGCGTCCTGCAGGCGGGACCGCGCCCCGAGTTTCTCCCCCCGCTGGAGCAGCAGGAGGGCCCCCTCGGCGCTGGCCTCCAGCACCTGGGCGGGGAACTGCAGGTCCCGGGCGGCGGCCAGCACGTCGCTCCAGGCGCCGAGGGCCTCTTCGACCACGGTCTCGGAGGGAGGCACCGTGGACAGCAACAGGGCGTGGGCCCGGTGCCATTCCAGGTCCAGCCAGCGGGATCCCGCCCCCTCCACTGGGCCCTTCAGGTTTTCGAGGATGGCCCAGCCCTGCTCCGGCGCCTCCTGCCGGGTCCGCTGGGATTCCCGCGCCAGGGCCTGGCTGAGCCGGAGCTGAGCCAGACGCTGGCGCCAGAGCATGCCGGAGGCTTCAAACTGGTCCGCGGCGGCTTTCAGGAACCGGGCCGCGTCCCGCCAGGCCCCGCAGAACCGGGCCACCTCGCCCTGGAGCATGGTGTGGTCGCCCTGCTCATCCGGGGCGAGAAGGGGAGGCTGGGCGCCCAGGGCCTGGAACTGCGCGTGCTCCGCCGCCACCGGATCACCCATGGCCGCCAGGGTCCGGGCGCGCCAGAGCTGGATCAGGGCCACCTGGGCCACATCCCCCAGGCGCTGGGCCTGGCCCAGGGCGCGGTCCAGGTGGGAGATCGCCGGTCCCAGGAACTGCTGGAGGCTTCGCACCATGCCGAGGGCGAGGTGGCCCTGGACCTGGAGGGCGAGGTCCCCCTGCATGCGGGCGGTCTGGAGGGCCTCCTGCAGCAGGCTGACGCAGGGATCCGCCTGGCCCTGGGCCAGACGCACCTGGGCCAGGGCGATCTGCACCGGCACGAGGCTGCGGAAATCCTGGCCATGTTCCAGGAGCCGCTGGGCCGACTGGAGCAGGGTGGCGGACCGCTGGAACTGCCCCTGGGCGGCCAGGGCCCGGCCCAGGGCCGTGAGCAGGGCGGCCTGGTCCTGGGGTTGGGGTCGCCCCCCGCCCTGGGGATGGAGGCCCTCCTCCAGGGCGCGGATCCCCTTGGTGAGGTGTCCCTGGAGCAAGTGCAGCTGGCCCAGGGCCAGCCGCAGCCGGGGCTGCTCGGGATGGAGGGGGTGGTCCGTCAGACGCTCGGCGGCGGCCATGATGGCTTCCTGGGCCTCCGCGGGGCGCCGCAGCTGGAGCTGGAGCATGGCCCGCTTCCGGAAGACCCGGGCCTCGGCGAGACGGATGCCCTCGTGGAAGGCGGCCCGTCCCAGGGCCTCCAGGGCGCGGGCGAGGGCTTCGAGGGCCCGGTCCGCCACGGGCCGGGCCAGGGTCTCGCCTTGCGCAGGAGGAGCCTGGGACCCGGCGGCCCAGGCGTCCGCCAAGTGCTCGTGCAGCCGGGCCTCGTCCCAGGGGCGGGGCTGGAGCTGGAGGGCCTGCTCCACCATCCGCTGGGCCTCCTGGGGGGCCGCTGGGAGGGCGTGGTCGAGGGCCTCCAGGACGGCGGCGAGGGCTGTGGCCTCGTCGGAGGCCAGGGCCTGGAGCGTGACCGAATGGGCCACGGGGCCGCCCTGTTCCTGGATCACAGCCAGCAGGGCCCGGGCCAGCCGCTTCAGCTCCGCCTGAGGCGTGTGGGTGAGCACCAGGGCCCGCCACCGGGGGTCGGGGATCAAGGCCTGCTGGGCCTGGAGCTGGATGAGCTTGGATCCGGACGCGCCCTGGAGGGCATCTTCGAGGGCGTCGCCAGCCAGACCCAACAGGCGGCCCAGGGCGTTCGAGGGCATGGGCCGCTCCGCCAGGGCCAGCAGTCGCACGAGGGTGGCCGCCGCGGGGGTCAGCCGCTGGAGGCGCCCCAGGAAGACCCGCTGCACCAGGTCTTCTTCGGCCTTCAGGGCCGTCGACCGGCCCGGGGCAAGGGTCCACTGGTCCCCATCCCAGGCCAGGACCCCCTCCTGCTGGGCCAGCTCCAGGAAATTACGCAGCAGGCCGGGGTTGCCGAGGCTTTGCGTGAGCAGATCCGCCAGGTACGTGGCCGGGAGGACATGGCGGCCCAGCAGATCGTCCAGGATCACGCGGAGCGCCTCGTCCTCCAGGCGGTCCACGCCCACGAGGGAGGCCGAGGCCTCCTGCCGGAGGTCGGCGATGAGGGGCTTCAGGCCCGCCCCCTGGGCGCCCGTGGTGAGGGAGAGCAGCCAGGGGAGCTCCGAGCCATGCACCAGCTCCCGCACCAGGGCCAGGACCTCCGGTGTGGCCCGCTCCAGGTTCGAGAGGTGGATGAGGCGGGGGTGGAGGAGACGGGCGAAGTCCAGGGCCTCGAAGGCCGCCTTCAGTTCCTCGGGTTCCGGATTCCCCTCCTGGCGGTTCAGGTGGCGTCCGCCGGTGAGGAAGGCGAAGGCCTGCATCCGGAGGGAGAGCGCCTTGGCGGCTTCGGGGCGCTGGGCGTAGAAATCCGCCTCGCTGCCCGCGATGAGGGCCTCCAGGAGCCGGCCGAGGAACCGCCCCGGGGCCTCATCCGTCGAGGCCTCCAGGTGGTGCACCCAGATGCCGTCCCCCTCGGCCACGGCGCAGGCCCAGGCGGCCAGGTGGGCCTTTCCGACCCCCTCTTCGCCCTGGAGGAGGACGATGCGCTCCATGGGGATGGGCGCGTTGAAGCCCAGCATCAGGGACTTGAGATAGGGCAGCTCCTGGCTCCGCCCCCGGAGGGGCCGGGAGATGGGCTCCGACAGATCGCGGGGATGGGTCCAGGGGAGATCCTCGGATAGGGCGGGGGTGGGAACGGTGCGGGGCAGAAGGGCCGTCAACCCAGGCAGGTCCCAGGGCGACGCGCCGAGGACCCGGGGAATCTGGGTGAGCCCGGGCCGGAAGGTGATGGCCTCCGGATGCAGGAACCGGGGGTGGAGATCGCGCTCCAGTTGCTGCGCCAGGTGGCGCGCCAGGGCCTCGCGCTGGGGCTCACCCCACCCTGGCCACAGGCGGGAGAGGGGCGTCCCCTGGAGGGCCTGGAGGTACCAGGCCCGTTCGCCATCGAACCCGAAGTGGCTGAGGACGGGGTCCAGGGGGTCCGCGTCCAGAAACCGGGCCAGGAAGGTGTCCCGCAGCTGGTCCAGCCCCCGGTCCGGCGGTTGCGGCGACCAGAGCTGGACGAGGAACCGCGCCCCGTCGATTTCCCGCCGGAGGAGCTGCCAGACGCAGCCTTCCGTCCGGCCCAGGTCCATGAGCCGGGTGTAGCGGTGGGTCCCGAGGAAGCGCGTCACGTCCACGGACAGGGCTTTCGCGCGGGTTCAGCGGAGCGGGGGGGCATGGCCGAGAGTGTACCCCGGCGTGACTAGCGGCTGAAGAAGGGATCCAGGATGACGGCCGCCGTGAGCACCAGGGCGAACAGGTTGATGTTCATGAAGACGCGGCGGTAGAGGGCGGCGTCCTGACCCTCCTTCAGCAGCGGCAGGGAACCGGCGATGAGCCAGGCGGCGCCGAGGCCCAGCATGACCTCCGCGGGCCAGGAGACCAGCACCCGGAACATGGGCAGCAGGCCGCAGGCGGCGGCGGTGCCGCAGGTCCAGGTGAAGGTGAGCCGTGAGAGCCGAGGCCGGCCGAAGACCGAGACCAGCGTGGGAAAGCCCGCCTTCTCGTAGCCCTCGGCGTGGAGGCCCACCAGCAGCCAGAAGTGCGGTACCTGCCAGATGAAGAAGACGAAGGCCAGCGCCAGGACCGAGGGATCCGCCAGGCTGCCGCCTGCGGCGGTCCAGCCGATGGCGGGGGGCAGGGCTCCGATCAGCGAGCCCGGCACCACGGCGAAGGCGCTCAGGCGCTTCAGGGGCGTGTAGAAGCCGTTGTACCAGGCCAGGGCCAGGGCCCCCAGCAGGGCCGAGGTGAGGTTGTGGGCCGCCAGCAGGACCAGGAAGCCGGTGACGGCCAGACCCACGGCGATGACCGTGGCTGCCCCGGGGGTGATGTCGCCGTGGGGGATGGGCCGGCCCGCGGTGCGGGGCATCACCGCATCGTGGTGGCGTTCCTGTACTTCGTTGAGGGCGCTGCTGCCCATGGCCAGCAGGAGGATGCCGATCAGGGTGGTGATCAGGCCGGCGTCCGCGCCACGGAGGAAGGCCACGTAGCCCGCCGCCGCCGTGAACGTGGAGGCCCCAGAAATGCGCAGCTTGGTCAGCTCCAGGAAGGTGGAGACCGGACTGGGTTTGGGAAGGGCCATGGCGGCTGGGCTCAATGGGGCTCCTTCAAGGCGCGATGTTCCGGGTGGCAGGTTCAAAAAGAGGGACACAGAGGACGCAGAATTCTCACAGAGGGGCACAGAGGGAAAGCAAGACGTTCCTATAAAGGTCATTTCTCTGCGTTCTCTGTGTGACCTCTGCGTCCTCTGTGTTCCGCTCTTCTTAATTCAAGGTCTTGATGTAGCGCACAACCTCGGCCAGTTCCTGCTCGGTCATGGGCGTCTGGGGCATGGCGGGCGGATAGCCGCGCACCACCTGATCCATGGGGTTCGTGATGGCCCGGCGCAGGTAGGCGTCGTCCACGGTGACAGTCCTGGTGTTCCCGGCCATGAGGACCTGCTGCTCCTTGCCGTAGAGGGCCTTCAGGGTGGGCCCGACCTTGGGCTTGCCATCCACGGAGTGGCAGGCGAGGCAGCCCTTGGCGGTAAGCACGGCGAGGCCGGGCGGCAGGTCCTTGAGGTCCGGGTGGGCCTCCGCGGCGCGGAAGCTCTTCCCGGGCTCCGGGGCATCCTCGCCGCCGAAGTACCAGGCCTTGAACTCATCCTCGGGCACCACGATGACCTTGCTCAGCATGAGGCTGTGGTCCACGCCGCAGATGACGGTGCACTCGATGTCGTAGGAGCCCAGCTTGGTGGCCTGGAACCAGGTGGTGTTGGTGCGGGCCGGCACCGCATCGATCTTGAGGCGGAAGGACGGGACGAAGAATCCGTGCACCACATCGGCGCTGTGGACTTCCACCTTCATGGGCTTGTTGATGGGCGCGAAGAGCGCCTTGCTCTTCTTGCCGTTGGGGTATTCGAAGGACCAGCTCCACTGCCGGGCCGTGACGTTCACGGCCATGGCATCCCGCGGGGCCTGGCGCATGTACTCGTAGTTGGTCCAGCCGTAGTAGAAGATCGACAGGAACAGCACGAGGGGGATGCTGGTCCAAATGAGCTCGAGGCCCAGGTGGCCTTCGATCTGTTCGGCCACCGGGTGGCGTTTCTTGCTGTAGCGCACGACGAAGTAGATCATCAGCGCCGTGATGAAGATGAGGAACGCCACGGAGAGGCCGAATACGTAGAAGAAGACCGCATCGGACTTCTGGGCCGAAATGGCGGCTTGGTTCATCCAGTCCATGGGAGCCTCAGCGGAAAGCGACGTCGGAAAAGAGCAGGGCGAAGAAGATCAGCAGCGTGCCCAGGGTCACCAGGACCACGATCTTGAGGAGCGGCCCCTCGTACCTCAGGTGCATGAAGAAGTAGAAGACCAGGGCGGCTTTGAGGGGGGTGAAGGTCAGCAGGCCCCAGACGGCGGCGGTCTGGCCCAGATGGCTGACGCCCACCAGGCAGCCCGTGAGGATCAGCAGGGCCACCCAGACCTTGATGAAGGTGCCATAGCCCGGGTGTTCCTGGGTGTGGTCGACCAGGTGATCGGTGGAATGTTCGGCGTGTTCGCTCATGCTCATGTCCTTACGCGGCCAGGTAGAACAGCGGGAGGAGGAAGATCCAGATCACGTCCACGAGGTGCCAGTAGAGGCCGCCGTTCTCCAGGTGCACGTAGCGGTCCTGGCGGATGCGATCCGTCGCCACCCACCAGAGCATGACACCCAGCACCGAGAGGCCGGCGATGACGTGGAGGCCGTGGAGGCCGGTCATCGTGAAGTAGAGGCCGAAGAAGACCTGCTCGCCCTGGGGCAGCGTCGCCAGGTGGGGGGAGTTGGGGTAGAGGCCATGGTGGAACTTGGCCCCCCACTCGAAGGACTTGATCACCAGGAAGGTGACACCCAGGACCAGGGTGGTGCCCAGGAAGGCCATGGCCCGCTTCTTCTCGGCCCGCTGGATGGCCACGATGGAGAGCACCACCGTGAGGCTGCTGGTGAGCAGCACCACGGTGTTGATGACGCCGAGGGTGGCGTTCAGTTCGGCGCCGCCGTGGTGGAACTCCGCCGGGTAGCGGTAGCGCATGTAGGAGTAGGCGATGAAGAGGCCACCGAAAAGGACGATCTCCGTCACGAGGAACAGCCACATGCCGAGCCGGGCGCCGAAGTCGTCGCGATGCACGTGTCCGCTCATTTGGACTCCTGCTCGAAGTGGTAGGGGCCGTGGGTGATGGTGGGGATGGTCTCGAAGTTCTCCAGGGGCGGTGGGCTGGGGATGGTCCATTCCAGCGTCACGCCGCCCCAGGGATTGTCCTCAGCCTTGGGCCCCTTGAAGAGCGCGTAGAGCAGGGCCCCGAAGAACATCAGGAGGCCCAGGACCAGCAGCCAGCTGCCCACGGTGGCCACCACATGCATGGTGTGGAACTGGGGCAGGTGCACGTAGTAGCGGCGGGGCATGCCCATCATGCCGAGAATCAACATGCCGAAGTAGAGCAGGTTGAAGCCAATGAACATGGGGAACCAGGATGAGTAGATGGCCTTCTTGGAATACATCTTCCCGAACATCTTGGGGAACCAGTAGAGCAGGGCCGCGAAAAACCCCATGCCGGTGCCGCCGAACATCACGTAGTGGAAGTGGCCCACGATGAAGTAGGTGTCGTGGATGTGCACATTGATGGCCAGCGCGCCCTGCATGACGCCCGTGAGGCCGCCGATGGCGAAGAGGAAGATGAAGGTCAGGGCGAAGAGCAGCGGTGGCTGGAAGTCGATGCTGCCCTTGTAGAGGGTGCCCACCCAGTTGAAGACCTTGATGGCGCTGGGCACGGCCACGATCATCGTCAGCAGCGAGAACAGCATGATGGCCAGGTTGCTCATGCCGGAGGTGAACATGTGGTGCGCCCACACTAGGCTGCCCACGCCGGCGATGGCCATGCTGGAGAAGGCGATGGCCTTGTAGCCGAAGATCGTGCGCTTGGCGAAGGTGGGGATGATCTCGGTGATGGCGCCCATGGCCGGCAGGATCATGATGTAGACCGCCGGATGGGAGTAGATCCAGAAGAGATGCTGGTAGAGCAGGGGATCGCCGCCCTTGGCGGGATCGAAGATGCCGATGCCGAAGAAGCGCTCGAGGATCACCAGCACCAGGGTGATGGCGACGATGGGCGTGGCCAGGAGCTGGATCCAGGACGTGGAATACAGGGCCCAGCACATCAGGGGCATGCGGAACCACTTCATGCCCGGCGCCCGCAGGCGGTGGATGGTGGTGATGAAGTTGATGCCCGTCAGCATGGACGAGAAGCCCAGCACGAAGGCCGCGAAGACCGCCAGGCTCACGTTGGTGCCCGTCTTCAGGCTGAAGGGGGCGTAGAAGGACCAGCCGGTATCCGGAGCGCCACCGCCGGTGAAGAGCGACAGGACGGCGAGGATGGCGCCCGCCATGAAGAAGTACCAGGAGGTCAGGTTCAGGCGCGGGAAGGCCACATCCTTGGCGCCGATGAGGATCGGCAGGAAGAAGTTCCCGAAGACGGCGGGCAGGCCGGGGATGACGAACAGGAAGATCATGATCACGCCGTGGAGCGTGAACAGGGCGTTGTAGGTCTGGGCCGTGATGAGCTTCTGGAAGGTGGTCAGCTGCACCAGGCGCATGACGAAGCCGACGCCCATGGCGACCAGGAAGAAGCTGATCATCGAGAAGAGGTAGAGCACCCCGATGCGCTTGTGGTCGGTGGTGGTGAGCCAGGCCAGAAGGCCCTTGCGCTTGCCGGTGTCCACCAGGTAGCTCGGCTGTGCGGTGGCAGCGTGGGTGGTCATTCGGTCTCCTCTGGCTTGGACTTGCGGCCCCGGCGGACGAGGGTCACCGCGAAGACCAGGGCCGCCAGGATGATCACGGTGGCCCCGATGCTGGTGGTGTTCAGGACGTACTTGCGGCCCGCCGGGTCATAGCTGAAGCAGAACTTCAGGAACTTGTTGATGGTGGGCTGGGCCTCGCCCCGGACGGCCTCCTGGGCGGCCAGCTGGAGGTCCGCTGGCAGGTACGTGACGCCGTACATGTAGCGCGTCACCTTGCCCTGGGGACTGATGAAGATGATGGCGGCGGCGTGGACGAAGTCGTCGCCCACCTGCTTGTACTTGAATCCGACGGCAT